>NZ_DLIX01000002.1:0-771222 GCF_002483935.1 Sphingobacterium sp. UBA7631 | reverse complement strand
CTGCAAAGGTAGAAATCTTTTCTGAACTTCCAAAAACTTTCTGAAGTTTTTTTTCTTTTCTCTTTTTCCGATTTCCGCGTTTAAAATAAACCCAGCGGGATTTTAAATCCTGCCAAACTCCCTTAAATCCTTCTTTTTTTTCATGGTTCCCTGCTCTCGCGGTAACCGTCCCTCCCTTGCGGAGTGGTGCAAAGATAGGGAGTTTACTAACAAACTTCCAAGACTTTTGTTCTTATTTATTTCATTTTGCCCTTAACTGCCTGTAACGGTGCGATATTCTTTTTGTAAAGCAGGTGATCGGAAGGCTGGGAACGCCGGATCCGGCACAGAATGGGGACGGGAACCGGGATCTAACCTGGACATTGCAGGGGAACCGCGGCGCGCTGCGTACATACCGGGAACCGGGCTTTGGCACAGGCTTCCCTGGGGAAAAAGGAATGGTGCTGGAAATTGGATCGTACCGCGGAAACCGGGCTAACCCTGCTGTGTTCCCACTTCCCGGGGAAAGAGAAACGGTATCGTGAACAGTAAAGGTGGTATTGTTAGGCCTGAAAGATGCAAAGGGCATTCTTCGCTCTGCTTTTGCCCAATTGAAAACGGTGTGCCGGCTATTGATAAAGCCAGAACAATGGCAGAACACAGGCTGCCGGAATACCTTCTTCTGTAGCTATACTTTTCTACCTGTTTACTTAGGTTTAGTTTAGAGTTAACTTAGGGTTTGTTTAGGTATAGTATAGGTCAGAGCTAAACTAAACCTAACTTAATACTAAGCTAAATATAAACAAAAGCTAAACTAAGGAATAAAGCATCCTTAACTCTCCTTTATTTACTGGGGAAGCATGGCTCATTTAGGGCAAACTAGGGTTCTGCCTCGTGGACAGGGCTCCGGCTGCTACGCAGGGCTTGCGGGAACCTTCGACTCCCCTCCCCACCTGCTTCGTACCATGCTCGGGGCAGATTTGCCCTGCAACCGTGTTCTGTCCGTGTTGAGTCCGTGTTGAGTCCGAGTCTGGCATGGATTCAGGTTACTTTCAAGGTAGCCGCACCCTGCCCGCAGGGCGAAACTAAGCCCTAGCTAAACCCTCGCTAGGCCCATTCAGGATGGATTCTGGACTGGTTCAAGATCGAAAACGAAACGAACCGCAGCGCGACATCTTACCTAGAAATACCGAAAAATAGCCAAAAAAACACCAAACACTCGGACTCGCATAGGTTACATGGGCCGAAAAGCCCTTGGTTAGCTTCGTGTATGTTGAACTTCTTTTTAATTTTGAAGAGGGATTGGAAAAAGGAAATCCTGCCAATCAAATCCATTGGCGAAGTCCCAGCCGACCATAGATAATGGCTAATTATGAAGATAAAAACGCATTTATACATTTTTTTATGTAGATTTATCTTCTTAAAATAACCACCAGAGCGATGAGCAGAACTACCCTGAAAGATATAGCGTTGGCACTCAATATTTCTGTTTCGACGGTTTCCAAAGCATTATCAGACAGCTACGAAATAAGTGAAGCGACTAAAAAGATGGTTCAGGAATATGCCAAAAAGCATAATTTCCACCCAAATAAGTTGGCACGGAGCTTAAAAATAGGAAAATCCAATACAATAGGGGTTATTGTATCCAACATTAGCAATACATTCGTTTCACAAATCCTCGATGGAATTCAAATAGCCTCTCAACAGACGGTCTATGACGTTATTTTCATGCAAAGCCGGGAAGACGAACGGATCGAAAAAAATTGTATTGACGTCTTACGCATGCGCGGTATTGATGGCTTAATGATATCTCCAGTCTCTTCTGATTCAAATATTGAAGAACTAAAAGCACTGATAAAATCGCAGATACCTGTGGTTATTTTTGATCGCATCAATCACCAGCTTGATACATTCAAGGTCGGGGTCAATAATTTCCAAGGTGCATATAACGCCACAAAACACCTCATCGAACAGGGCAAAAAAAATATTTTGCATATCACGGGAAAGAACTTAGGGGTGGCAGCCGAACGATTAAATGGCTTTAAATCTGCTTTATCAGATGCGGGTATTCCTTTTGATAATAGGCATTACATCGAATGTAGCTTTAATAATACCACGGATATCGACCAAACAATAAGAGAGATTTTGCTCAAAGAATATCTTGAACATAAAAATATTGATGCAATTTTTGGAGCAACAGATATTATTACAACCCGAACATTGGGTATCTTGGCTGAACTTCAGATTCAAGTTCCTTCCGAAGTTGCCGTTATCGGTTTTTCAAACACACAAATTGCTGCTTCGTTAAATCCAGCGCTATCCACCGTTGTACAGCCTGCAACAGAAATTGGAGAATTAGCAACAAATAAATTAATGGCGACCATTAACCAAACAAGACCAGTGCATGAATTTGAAACGATTGAACTTCCGACACAGCTCATCATTCGTAAATCTTCTTTATAATTTCAGTCGCTATAAGCTTCGAAGAGGCATTTAAAAGTAAAACAGCCGAGAAACAGGAAGAACATCGCTTCTAATTTCCCGGCTATTTTTTTTATTAACGGTCCAGACCAAAAGTTATTGATCACAAATTAAATTTGCCCCTTGGTATTATTCACCGATAATACCATATTCCAAGCCCCGTAATTCTGCAAGCCCTCTCAATCTTCCAATAGCAGAATACCCAGGATTTGTGACTTTATTCAGATCATCCAACATCTGATGACCATGATCTGGTCTGAATGGAATAGCGGTAGATCTCAATTGATTTTCAGCGACCAAAATTTTCATAACTTTATACATATTTACATCACCATCCAAATGGTCTGCCTCGTAAAAACTCCCGATAGCATCTTTCTTCACATTCCGCAAGTGAACAAAATTTACCCGCCCTTTGATATTTTCCAAGATCGCTGGCAAATCGTTGGTCTGACTAGCCCCCAAAGATCCCGTGCAAAAACAAACGCCATTAAATTGCTGCGGAACTGCATTCAGAAAATACTCAAAATCCTCACCATTACTGGCTATGCGAGGCAAACCTAATATCGGATATGGTGGATCATCCGGATGAATCGTCATGCATATACCATTCTCTTCGCAAGTTGTCGCAACTCCCTGAAGAAAATAAACCAGATTATTGCGCAAACCGTCTTTTCCAATATGCTTATAGGTATCAATGCTTGCTTTCAATGCCTCCAATTCCACATTCTTCTCCCCCGGAATTCCCATTAAGACAACATTTGCCACTTCATCTTTTTGCTGTTCCGAAATTTCATCAAATCGCAAAGATGCACGTTTTACAACATCTTCGGGATACGCTGCTCGAGCTTCATCACGTTTTAATATAAATATATCAAAGAGTGCCAAATCAATCCAATCAAAATACAATGCTTTTGAACCATCCGCCATGGTTAAGTCCAATTGTGTACGTGTCCAATCCAGCACGGGCATAAAATTATAACAGATTGTTTTGATACCACATTGGGCGAGATTGGTTAATGTCTCATTATATTTCCGAAGGTATTCATCCACTTTCGGTCCTTTTGTCTTAATCTCCTCGTGTACTGTCACACTTTCCACCACTGACCAGGTAAGACCCGCATCTTCTATAATGCGTTTTCTTTCTTGAATATCGGCAAGTGGCCATACCTCACCGTGAGGAATATGATGTAATGCCGTAACAATGCCAGTAGCTCCAGCCTGTTTGATATCCTGTAAAGATACGGGGTCATTGGGCCCATACCAACGCCAGGTTTGTTCTAATTTTTTCATCTTAAAATTTAATTAAACGCCACACCATGCATTAAAACCACCATCGACAAAGACAGTCTCTCCCGTCACAAAGGCAGATGCATCGCTCAATAGATAGATTAAAGTTCCTTTTAACTCACGGGGGTCGCCCAAGCGGTTATAGGGCGTTCCATGAAGAATGCGTTTGGTACGGTCGCTATAAGTACCGTCTGGATTGATCAATAAGTTTTTGTTCTGCTTGGTTAAGAATACGCCGGGAGCGATTGCATTAACCCGGACTTGATCGCCATAACGCTGAGCGAGTTCGGTGGCCATCCATTTTGTATAACCATCGATACCGTGTTTTGCCACAGTATAGCCCAAAACACGTGTAAAAGGACGACTGGCTGTGAGGGATGATATATTGATGATGACACCCTTTCCGCTTTCGGCAATCACACGACCAATAATATGCGTAGGAATCATTGTACCATACAGATTAAGCTCAATTGCTTTAATGGTATCCTGAATATTGCTCGCGAATAAATCTTGATCGGCACCAATTGTTGCACCGGGAATGTTGCCTCCAACGGCGTTTACTAAAGCGTCTATCCTACCCCACTTTTGCAAAACTTCATCTTTCGCCCGAGTGACATCCTGTTCGTTCATGATGTCAACTTCAACAAATATAGCTTCGCCACCAACGGACTCGACCTGTTGGACACGCTCTGCTCCGATTTGTCCATTACGTCCAAGGATCGCGACTTTGGCTTCTGCCTCGGCCAAAGCCTCAACAAATGCCTCGCCTAAAATCCCTGTACCTCCCGTAATTACAACTACCTTATCTTTTAATGAAAATGGATTATTATGCATGTATTTTTATTTCAAATTGGTATTTATCCCCAATTTTATTGATAATAACCTTAATTACAAAAAAAAGTAATTGATTTAATTACGATAACGTTTTAGTTACGCCGCCCTCCTTATCTTCTTCTTCTGTCGTTTCATCATCAAACAGAATCCGTATAGAAGGTGTATAGGTATCATTATGCTGACCGGTTTTATTTGCCCAGAAAAAAGCACATAGAAAAATCAAAGCCAACAAAACACTACAACCGATCAAAATATACATTATTTCCATAACAACTATAGTTTACGGCGTTTGGCATACCATCTCGTCATGAGACTTGTAAAGGAGATGATCGTTACCGTACTGATTGGCATTAGAATCGCTGCAAATAATGGCGACATAATACCCTGCACGGCAAAGCTCAATCCAATTACATTATATAAAAGAGATATTCCAAAGCTCATATGTATTACTTTCACCGCATCTTTACTAAAAGCAAAGAAATCTGGCATTTTTGAAAACGACTCCCCATCCAGTATTGCATCGCAACCAGGGGAGAAGTTATTGATATCATCACTCACGGCGATGCCCAAATCTGCTTTACGCAATGCCCCTGCATCATTAAGGCCATCACCAATCATACAGACATGCTTTCCGTCTACCTGAAAATTTTGAATTGTTTTCAGTTTTTCCATGGGTGATTGATTAAAAAGCAAACTTGCGTTTGACGGAAAAATTAACTGCAGCGCATCCAGGCGTCTATCGTTATCGCCCGAGATCAAATGAAGGTCATATTCAACTTTAAAATCTTCAATCAACGCCGAAAGGCCATCACGCCAGGATTGCTCCATGGTAAAATACCCTTTTAACTCCTCACCTATGCGAATAAAAACCACAGACCCATCTGTTTTAATATTACCGATATTCAGAAAGTTAGCACTACCGATTTTAATTTCCTTACCACTTACATTAGCCTGCATCCCCTTTCCCGGAAATTTCTTAAAATCCTGTACCGAAATATCAGCAGAGACATTCAGCCACTTGACAATCTCACGGCTCAATGGATGGCTAGAGTTTCTACATACCGCATTCAGTAACTTTTTGTCAATTGCTGAAAGACTACCTTCAAAATAAATTGAAGTTGCTTTAGGCGATGATATTGTGCCAGTTTTATCGAACACCAAAGTATCAATCGTTGCCATCTGCTCAATTGCGGCCGTATTTTTCACATAGAACTTATTTCGATCAAAAATACTTAGCGCTGCAGAAAGGGTAAATGGAGAGCTCAACGCCAGCGCACATGGGCATGCAATAATCAATACCGCCGTAAAAGCTCCCCAAGCCCTACTTGTACTACCATCAACGGCCCAAAATAAGGCAGCCAATAGTGCAATAGCCAATAAAACAACAGTAAAATATTTACTTATAAAGTTGACAAATGTTTGAAAATGTTTGTCATAATCTTTATAATTCTCATTATTCCATAATTTGGTCAAATAGGACTGTGAAATCGGTTTGACCACTTCAAGTTCTATCGCTTCCCCCGTCTGGCGTCCGCCGGCATAGATAATTTCGCCTAAGGTCTTACTGACCGGACTTGATTCTCCCGTTACAAAGCTAAAATCTATCGCAGCATCGCCTTTTAAAAGCATGGCATCAGCGGGTATAATTTCATTGTTCCGAACCAAGATACGGTCACCGATATGAACGTCAGCTAATTGTACAGGTTTGTCCCCTGATTCCGTCAATACTGTTACAGCCACGGGGAAATAACTCCGGTAATCCCGTTCAAATGAGATATGATAATAGGTACGTTGTTGTACCCATTTTCCGATCAATATAAAGAATACAAGACTACAGAGTGTATCCGTAAAACCAGCTCCTGTCTGTGTGATCACCTCAAACGCGGATCGCAAAAATAACACGAGGATTCCTAGAGCTAATGGCACATCCAGATTCAATCTCTTTTGTTTCAGACTCCAATAGGCCGATTTGAAATAATCCGATGCACAATACAATAAAACAGGGAGACCAAAGGCCAGGTTTATATAACCAAAGAAATTGGCATATTCCTTTTCAAAACTCCCCATTCCAAAATAATCAGGGAAACTGAATAACATAGAATTTCCAAAACAGAAACCGGCAACAGCAATTTTTGCGACCAAAGGATTCAAATTATTTCTATTCCCTTCCTTTACAACATCCTGCAAAGTGATTTTAGGGTCATAACCGATATTGACCAAAAGATAAACCAGGTCTTTCAATGGCAGCTCATTGTGATTGAATGTAATGCTCGCCTGTTTCTTCATAAAGTCCACGCGCGACTGCAGTACGTTGGGATTTAGTTTATATAAATTTTCCAGCAACCAGATACAAGAGCTACAGTGAATAGCCGGAATATAAAAGGTGATGATAGTCATCTTATCATCTTTATAATCCACTAATTTACCGGCAATCTGTGGTTCATCCAGATAGGAAAAATCTTCTTGCTTGGATTTATTTGATTTACCCGGGTGCTGATTATAGCGATAATATTGCTGCATACCACTATCGTTCAGTACTTGGTAAACGGTCTGACATCCCAGACAGCAAAAATCATGATGATCGAGCTGATAACCCGTTTCCTCAATTTTATCGCCGCAATGGAAACATTTTTCTGCAAGTTGTATTTCATCCCTTAGCTCTGCCATACCTTCGTTCTAAATTGCCTGACTAAATAATTGATTTTGTGCTTTTGAACGCAATAATCGCTGATCAAAGGCCATACAGATATTTCTTAAAAAAGAGCGTCCAATAGCAGTACATTGAATTAAGTCGCCGGTTATGGAAACTAAACCATCTGCAACAAGTTCAGACAATTCGTCGATAATCTGCCCATTCAACGGCGCACCTGTCGGCAACTGCACTTTACCTTTACACATCATATCGAGGATATAACGCCTTACAAGAAGATCCTCCTCGTTGAGTATATGTCCTTTTACAACGGGCAATACCCCTGCGTCGATAAGTTTATGGTATTCTTCTACGGTCTTCACATTTTGGGCAAAAGCCCCCCAAGCATCACTGATCGAAGAGACGCCAATACCGATTAACAGGGGGCTAAACCGATCAGCATACCCCATAAAATTGCGATGTAATCGCTCTTGTTGAAAAGCCACAAATAACTCGTCCTCTCTTTTCGCAAAATGATCCATACCGACATCTTCATAGCCATGGGCTAAAATCATTTTTTTCCCAAGATTATACAGGGCAAGTTTGGCCGCACCATTCGGTAGATCTGCTTCGGTATAATGTCGTTGACCGGGTTTTATCCAAGGCACGTGGGCATAGCTATAAAAAGAGATCCGGTCTGGAGCGAGCAGCATCGACTTTTGAATGGTATCGGCGACGGTCGAAAGCGTCTGCTTAGGCAATCCGTAAATCAGGTCAAAATTAATGGACTCAAATCCGATTTTCCGCGCATTCAGCATAACCTCTTCCACTTCCGCTGATGTTTGATGCCGGTTGATCACAAACTGTACAAGTGGATCAAAATCCTGTATTCCCAGGCTCAGGCGCCGAAATCCCAAATCGAATAAAGTTTGTAGATGCGCGATCGTTGTATTGGCGGGGTGAGCTTCAAAAGAGAATGAATGATCAGGAGCCAGGTCTGAAAGTTTAAGGATTCCCTCAATCAGTACCCTCAAATTATCTGGGTGGAAAAAGGTCGGAGTTCCACCACCCAAATGTATTTCTGCCAATAACGGTCTTTCTCCTTTAAATAGAGCGACGTACATTTCCCATTCCTTCAAAAGAGACGCAATATAAGGTTCTTCAACGCGATGGTTTTTTGTAATGCGCGTATTGCAGCCACAATACGTACAGAGGCTTTCACAAAAAGGAAGATGGATATACAGACTGATTCCTTTCTCCTTCGATTGCCCAAAGGTATGATAGACTTGATTAGTCCATGCCGTCCGGGAAAATGCTTCATTATCCCAAAAGGGAACGGTTGGATAACTTGTATAGCGCGGTGCGGCAACATTATATTTCTGCACCAATTCTTCCATTATAACCTGCGATGTAATCATTTTATTTTATTTTTTTTGCACAGTCGTTTAGACAACAACAGGCTTTACCCACACATTTTTCTATTCCCCATAAGTTGAGATTCCGGACGGTCTGCTCAGCCAGTCCTTTGGGACTCTGATCTTCGAACGGCGCATTGGCAATCTGAATATGCAGATCTCCAGCTTTCACTAAATCGATATGAGCAGTATCTTTACTCCGGGTCATAATTTTATTGATCCCTAACCCTTTTAAATTAAGTAGCATGCTCTCGTCCAAAATATCGCTCACGGAAATAACTACCGCATCTTTTCCACGCGCATAATTCTGTGTCTCCGCATTTAATCCATTTGAAATCAAAGTTAAGTCATGTTGTTTGGCATTTGCCAATGCCCAAAACTCTTTTTCAAATGACCTTACATTATATACTACTACTTTCATTCTGATTCTACAATCACCAATTAAGGTTTATCCTAAGAACAAAAGTAAATTATGCATATGGGCAAAAAGATGATGTAGCACCACACCTTAAAATGATATTTATCACAATTCACAAAAACTTGCATGATTTCGCAAATACCAACAGTTATGTACTAAAAAAGGCGTGTTCAGAAAAACTGAACACGCCTTTTTTTTGTTGATTTTTAAATCTTCGTTTCTGTCACCTACTGCTTCACATCCCGCAGGTTCTTGATGGAATTGATGTATATTTTGCCTTTTTCTTTTGAAATCAATTTTTCTTCTTTAAAATCAGAGAGCATACGGGAAACAGTTTCATTGGCTGTCCCTGCAATTGAAGCCAGACCATCCCGTGTCACGTCAATTGTACATGCATTGACCTCGTTTATATTGATTCCACTTTTTTCAGCAACACTGATCAACGCGTTTGCGACCCGCTTACGGACAGAATGATAGGCAAAGCCAAGCAATTGTTCTTCCTTTTCCCGTAAATCGACAGAAAGAAGCTTAATAAATTTACTGGCTATTGCAGGCTTTTTCCATAACAGCTCCAGAAAACTGTCTTTTGGTATCAAGACAATTTCACTTGGCTCAACTGCTTCGGCGTAGTCTTCATAATTATCATTCAACAAAATCGAGGCATAGCCAAAATAATTTCCTGAAATAAAAATACCCGTAGACAGCTCGCGTCCATCTTTATAAGACTTAAAACTGCGCACCTGTCCAGATTTCACAAAATAGACATATGTTGGCGAATCGTCTTTTTCATAAATAGACTGTTTTTTCTTCACGGTTTTCACGCGTGAATTAGCGAGAAGTTCATGTAGCAATAATACCTGCTCTTCAGCACTCAAACTCAAATCATCTTCCTGCGAAACATCTGCTGCCAGCTGCTCATGTCTTTTGAGGCGCACATCTATTGCATTCATCAATTCAACATCATCAAAAGGTTTGGTCAGATAATCATCTGCTCCCATCTCCATCGCTTTGCGCATATCTGCGCGTTCCGCTTTGGCGGTCAGAAAAATGAACGGAATTTTGGCTGTACTTTCAATTTTGCTTAACATAAATAAGACGCCATAACCATCTAATTCAGGCATCATGATATCACAGAGAATCAGATCAGGTATATGTCTTGTCGCCAGGTCGACTCCAACACGTCCATTTTCGGCAGTAATGACATCATACCTTCCTGTCAACTCCAATATTTCGGTAGTCCCCTCTCGGATATCAATATTATCTTCAATAATTAGAATTGTCTTTTTATTTCTCATCTGCAATTATTTATTCTGTCCTTTTTATGTTTTAGACCCTTTTATGCTTTGCCTCTATTTATCAACAACGCTCTCCTTGAAGCGCACGCGGAATGAAGTTCCTTTATGTACTTCCGATTCAAATTCCATCTGACCTTCCATCAATTCGATATACCGTTTTACGATATTCAGGCCTAATCCTGTACCAGGGATATTACCTGTATTATGTGCTCTAAAAAAAGGCTCAAACAAATGTACTTGATCTTCCTCGGGTATACCAATACCATTGTCTTTCACGGATATTAAGCAGCCTTCGTCGTCAATACAGGTTGTAAATTCGATCAATGTGTCTTCTCCGGAATATTTGATTGCATTGGAAATTAAGTTGACCAAAGCGTTTTTCAACAGATTTGGATCTAAGGTAAAATGTCCAATTTCTCCCGTATGTTGGTATACAATATGCTGATTTTTCTTACAGATCAATTGCATTTCTTCGGTAATCTCTTCCGCCAATTCGACCAGATTGATGTATTGCTTATTCATGACAACGATACCAGCTTCCAGTTTCTCTAAGGATAGGAAATCATTCAGAATGCTGGTCAGCAATTGAACTGCACCTTTGATTTTATTGGTATGTTTAATGATATTAGTTTTATCATCCGGTCGCTCGGCATACTTTTCAATCAGCGAAGCTGAAAGCTGGACGGAGCTTAGAGGCGTACGAAACTCATGCGAAGCCATAGACACAAAACGTGATTTTAGTTGGCTAAGCTCAATTTCTTTTTCCAAGGATTTAGAAACCTCTGCCTTCGCCTTTTCAAGTTCGGACACCAAGGAGATCAGATCGCGCGTACGTTCACTGACTTTATGCTCAAGTTCGGCAGCATGTTGCTTGAGCATATCCTCGGCAGCTTTCTCACGCGATAAATCGTGAATAAAGCCTGTAAAGATATTCTTATCTTTTAACCAAACCTCACTGACTGCTAAGCGAAATGGAAATGTTTCTCCATTTTTCTTTAAGCCCATCACTTCGCGGCCGATTCCGATAATCTTCTTGTGGCCTGTGGTTTGGTAATTATGTAGATAACCATCGTGATTGCCACGATCAGGTTCAGGCATTAACATGGATATATTGTGTCCGATTACCTCTTCAGCCTGATAACCGAACAATTCCAAGGCAGCAGGGTTAATGCTTTCCACATTCCCCCTGTTGTCTATGGTTATTATTCCATCAATAGCGTGGTCTATTATAGCAGCCAAAAGCCTTCCGCTCTCCATGATCCACTTCTATTATTTAACTAATTTTTTGTATTTAATACGATGTGGCGTTACATCACCCACGCGTTTTTTACGGTTTTCTTCATATTCAGTATAGTTACCTTCGAAGAAATAAACCTGTGAATCGCCCTCAAAAGCAAGGATATGGGTACAAATACGATCCAGGAACCATCTATCGTGGGAAATCACAACAGCGCAACCGCCGAAGTTCTCCAAGCCTTCTTCCAGTGCCCGCAAGGTATTTACATCAATATCATTGGTCGGCTCATCGAGCAAGAGTACATTTGATCCCTCTTTAAGCGTGATAGCCAGGTGAACACGATTGCGTTCTCCACCCGAAAGCACACCTACTTTCTTTTGTTGATCAGCACCGTTAAAATTGAATTTGGAAACATAAGCTCTTGAGTTCACCGAGCGGTTACCCAACATCATATTGTCGCTGCCACCCGTAATATTTTCCCAAACCGATTTTTCCGGATCGAGGTCGTGGTGCATTTGGTCCACATAGCCCAATTTCACTGTTTCCCCGACTTTGAAAGAACCTGTATCCGGCGTTTCCTGTCCTGTGATCAAGCGGAATAAAGTTGTTTTACCCGCACCATTTGGTCCAATGATCCCTACGATACCTGCCGGCGGCAACATGAAGCTTAAGTTCTCAAATAAAATGCGATCGCCATAGGCTTTGGAGATATTCGTTGCCTCAATGACAGAGTTCCCCAGACGTGGCCCCGGCGGAATAAACAATTCCAATTTTTCTTCGCGTTCTTTCGTTTCCTCAGAAGCTAATTTTTCATAGTTATGCAAACGTGCTTTCGATTTAGCGTGACGTGCTTTCGGTGCCATACGTACCCATTCCAGCTCACGCTCCAGGGTTTTTTGACGTTTGGTTTCCTGCTTTTCTTCCTGCGCGAGACGTTTTGCTTTTTGATCTAACCAAGAAGAATAATTTCCTTTCCAGGGAATACCTTCACCGCGATCCAATTCAAGAATCCATCCAGCAACATTATCCAAGAAATAACGGTCGTGGGTAACGGCGATGACAGTTCCTTTATATTGTTTTAAATGTTGTTCTAACCAATCGATCGACTCGGCATCCAAGTGGTTGGTCGGCTCATCTAAGAGCAATACGTCTGGTTCCTGCAATAATAAGCGACATAATGCTACACGTCTACGCTCACCACCTGACAAATTGACAATCTTCGCATCTGGTTCGGGGCAACGTAAAGCATCCATTGCTCTTTCCAATTTCGAATCGATTTCCCAAGCGTTAGTGGCATCAATGATATCCTGAAGTTCACCTTGTCTTGCCAACAATTTGTCCATCTCATCGGCATTTTCATAAACCTCAGGCAGGCCAAATTTTTCGTTGATTTCTTCGTATTCCTGTAAGATGGCTGTAATTTCGGCAACACCTTCCTGTACCACTTCAAGAACAGTCTTTTCAAGATCCAATTGAGGTTCTTGCGCTAAATAACCCACAGAATAACCAGGGGAGAACACCACCTCGCCTTGATATGACTTATCCAATCCAGCGATAATTTTTAATAGGGAAGATTTACCTGATCCATTCAAACCGATCACGCCGATCTTCGCACCATAGAAAAAAGATAAATAGATATTTTTTAAAACTTGTTTTTGAGGCGGATAGATCTTGTTGACACCCGCCATCGAAAAAATGATCTTCTCGTCTGACATAAAATTTAAAAAAATTCGAAAACTCTTGTTATATTAACATACAAATGTAATCTTTTATACTGACATTTTGGACGTATAACGGTCATGGCTTAATTGTTGATGACATTATTTAAAATAATTTTAAGGTTTGAAATGCAGAATTTACTACATTTATATATCCTTAATATAAAACAGAAAGGTATTCAATGGAAGCAAAATTTTCACCGCGCGTAAAGGATGTCATATCGTACAGTAGAGAGGAAGCTTTAAGATTGCGTCACGATTATATAGGAACAGAGCATTTATTGCTTGGATTGATTCGTGAAGGCGATGGAATGGCGATAAAGATCCTTAAAAACATAGGCATTGACACGGCAGCACTACGTCAATCTGTGGAGGACGCAGTGAAGGGGGCATCGGTTTCACGAGCACCTATTGGCAATATGCCATTAACAAAACAGGCTGAAAAAGTTTTGAAGATCACTTATTTGGAAGCTAAAATATTCAAATCGGATATCATCGGAACGGAGCATCTATTATTGGCTATCTTACGGGATGAAGATAATATTGCTTCTCAGATTTTACAACAATACAATGTGACTTACGACATCTTCAAATCTGAAGTTGAGCAAAATAGAACGACGATCAAGGACGAAGCTCCGGGCTCTCCTACCGGCGATGATGATTTTGCAGAGGATGATCAATATATCCAACCTAAAAAAGTTTCGGATATTAAATCCAAAACTCCAGTATTGGACAACTTTGGCCGTGATTTGACCAAAGCTGCCGAAGAGGGTAAATTGGATCCTATTGTAGGTCGCGAAAAAGAGATTGAGCGTGTGTCTCAAATTTTATCCCGACGCAAGAAGAACAATCCGTTGTTAATCGGTGAACCGGGAGTTGGTAAATCAGCTATTGCGGAGGGACTTGCGCTTCGCATTGTCCAACGCAAGGTATCGCGTGTACTCTTCAATAAGCGTGTAGTTACATTGGATCTAGCTTCATTGGTTGCCGGGACGAAATATCGCGGTCAATTTGAAGAACGTATGAAAGCGGTTATGAATGAACTGGAGAAATCACCGGATGTCATCTTATTTATCGATGAGATTCACACCATCGTTGGTGCAGGTGGCGCTTCAGGATCGTTAGATGCTTCCAATATGTTCAAACCAGCCTTGGCAAGAGGAGAAATCCAATGTATTGGTGCAACAACATTGGACGAATATCGTCAATACATTGAAAAAGATGGTGCTTTGGACCGTCGTTTCCAACGTGTAACGATTGAACCGGCTACACATGACGAAACAGTTGAAATATTGAATCGTATCAAAGAGAAATATGAGGATCACCACAACGTGACCTACACTCCAGAAGCGATTGAAGCCTGTGTGTCGTTAACAACACGTTACATTACAGACAGGTTCTTACCAGATAAGGCTATTGATGCTTTGGATGAGGCAGGCTCTCGCGTGCACTTAAACAATATTCATGTACCGCAGTCCATTATTGACATTGAGAATAAAATTGAAGAGGTCAAATTGGAAAAGAACAAAGTCGTTCGTAGTCAAAAATACGAAGAGGCTGCCAAATTGCGTGATACGGAGAAAAAATTGATCGAGGAGCTCGAGAAAGAAAAAATCGCTTGGGAAGAAGAGACGAAGTCTAAACGCTATACTGTTTCGGAAGAAAATGTTGCTGAAGTAGTGGCCATGATGACAGGTATTCCAGTACAACGTGTTAGTCAAACAGACAGTCAAAAACTGTTGAATATGGCTGAGTTGATGAAGGGAAGAATCATTGGTCAAGATGACGCTGTAGGTAAATTGGTGAAAGCTATACAACGTACACGTGCGGGTTTGAAGGATCCTAAAAAGCCAATCGGTTCGTTTATCTTCTTAGGTCCTACTGGTGTCGGTAAAACAGAGTTGGCTAAGGAATTAGCGCGATTTATGTTTGATACAGAAGATGCGCTGATCCAAATTGACATGAGTGAGTACATGGAAAAATTCGCGGTATCTCGACTTGTTGGAGCGCCTCCAGGATATGTCGGCTACGAAGAAGGTGGTCAATTGACTGAAAAAGTACGTCGTAAACCATATGCGGTTGTCTTATTGGATGAGATTGAGAAAGCTCACCCAGATGTGTTTAACCTCATGCTACAGGTATTGGACGAGGGTCAACTGACAGATAGTTTAGGCCGTAAAGTGGATTTCAGAAATACCATAATCATTATGACTTCAAATATTGGTGCACGCCAATTGAAGGAATTTGGTCAGGGTGTTGGTTTCACCACTGCGGCAAAATCACAACAATCTGATGCGCATTCACGTGGAGTTATCGAAACCGCTTTGAAAAGAGCCTTTGCTCCAGAATTTTTGAACCGTATTGATGATGTGATTGTGTTCAATTCATTGACAAAAGAGAATATCTTCAAAATCATTGATATTGAGTTGAGGTCATTGTTCAAACGTATCGCTGATTTGGGTTATACGATCAATTTGACAGATGAGGCAAAAGATTTCATTGCGGACAAAGGTTATGACAGTAATTTTGGTGCACGTCCATTAAAACGAGCAATCCAGAAATATCTCGAAGATCCGATTGCAGAAGAAATCCTCAAAGGAAATGTGCAAACTGGTTCAGTTTTGACCGTGAGCATTAATCCGGAAACCAAAGATATTGAGGTTTCTAGCTCAGATTCGAAGTCTTCGAAAGACACCGCTGAGAAGTAAGCTTTAGCTGTATCAAAAATAATTTCAATAAAATGCACCTTTATGGTGCATTTTTTGTTGTAAAGAAAGTTGGCGTTAAACTTTCGCACTATTTTATCGTCCTATAATAAAATTGTCACAAATAACACGAACAATATGAAAAGACTTTTATTAGCAGCATTAATTGGAACCGCAGCCTTGGTTTCATTTTCTTCTTGTAAGAAAGAATACGTTACAAACTATTTACCGGGAGTAACTTTTAATACGAAGGTAGTCTCCTCTTCTTGGGGAGTTGACAAAACCGGATATTCTTTCTCAAATGAATTGGACTTTCCCGAATTAGATGCAAAATATTTCGACTACGGACACGTGGGAGTAGCTGTATCATTTGATAATGATCCAAATTATTTCATTAACATTCCTTCAGCTATCGGCCCTTATAATTATCGCGTGGAGTATAAAATTGGTAAAGTATATCTCTATGCTGATTATGTGGGTAGCGACAATAAACCAGTCCGTCCGGACAATATGTTAGTAAAAGTAACATTAACGGATGCCGATAACGGTGGAAACTAAATAAAAAAGGTCTTAGNNCTAAGACCTTTTTTATTTAGTAGCTATCCTTTCAGTAATAACTCTGCATGTTCAAGTGCCGCGTCTGTTGGATTGGTACCACTGAGCATCTGAGCAATTTCCTTGACCCTCCCTTCTTGATCTAATCGAACAATGTTAGAGATTGTCCGATTGGCTTTATCTTCCTTATACACTTTATAATGTGCAGCACCTTTAGCTGCGATTTGGGGTAAATGGGAAATAGCAATGACCTGCATGTTCTCTGCAAGGCTTTCCATCACCTCCCCCACACGCAACGCTACCTCTCCAGAGATTCCGGTATCGATTTCATCAAAAATAATGGTCGGTAATGCAGAGGTTTTTGCAACCAGGGATTTAATGGCCAACATCACCCTGGAGAGCTCTCCGCCAGAGGCAACCCGATGAATGGATTGCAATGCCTGTCCTTTATTGGCCGAAAATAAAAACTGTATTGAATCTATTCCCGATTCCCGCATATCCCCTTCCTTCAATGGCTCGAGATTAATTTGCAACAATGCATTGGGCATCCCTACATTTGACAAAGTAGCCTGTACATCTTTTGCGATTAAATCCAAGACTTTCTTTCTGGCTGCTGAGAGTTCTTTTCCTTTATTTTGAGCAATAGCTAATTTAGCAACTACTTCTTTCTCCAGTCGCTCCAATTGCTCATCCGAGGAATTTATAGCAAACAGTTTGGATTCTAAATCATCGCGTAATTTGATCAGCTCCTCAACGGAGTCCACATGATGTTTTTTCTGTAAAGAATATAATAAACTCAAGCGTTCATTGATCTCCAACAAAGTACCTTCGTCGATTTGGGTATCCTCTTCAAGCGAACTCAGCTCTGCTGCGACGTCCTTCAGCTCAATCCATGTACTCTTTAATCGTGCAGCCAAATCTGCCGCCTCAGGCAGAAATGAAACAATACCTTCCACTTGGCTCATCGCCTCTTTTAAACGGCTTAAAACTGCCGTATCTTCATTTACCAATAGATGTGACGCACCAGTTAATGCACGCTTGATATCTTCTGCGTTTTCCAGCTGCCGCTGTTGTACTTCGAGTTGTCCCTGCTCATCTGCCACCAATCGGGCGGCATCAAGCTCATCAAATTGAAACTGAAAATAATCCTGCTCAATAGCGGCTTTCTTGACCATTTCCTTAAACTCTTCGAGTTCTTTTTTCGCCCTCTTGTAAGCGAAAAAGCTCGCTCGATAATTTTGCTTGAGGCCAAATGAACCTGCAACACTATCGACTACAAGGAACTGAAAATCTTCTGTATTAATCTGCAATGTTGCATGTTGCGAATGCACATCAATCAACTGCTCACCTAAAGCTTTGAGGATCGCCAGTGTGACCGGTGAATCATTAATAAATGCCCGAGATTTACCATCGGGCGAGATTTCTCTTCGAATAATGGTGTGGTCCGCGTAATCGAGATCATTTTCCTCAAAAAAACCAAGTAGCTGATAAGACCCAACTTTAAATTCCCCTTCTATCACACATTTCTTGGTTGGGTCGAAAAAATGCTTCCCTTCGGTCCTATTTCCTAAGATCAGCGATAATGCGCCCATGATAATAGATTTACCGGCACCGGTTTCGCCGGTAATCATATTTAAACCTTTATCAAATTGGATTTCCAATTCGTTGATGAGCGCATAATTTCTAATATGTAAGGTATCTAGCATATTCTTGCAGGTCTATTTTACAGTTTGGAGGAAAAACCGTCCTCAATCGGATCCTATATTTATGAACCTTTCTGTAGGTAATTTACCTAAAACTCAGGCAATTTCAATATGTTTTATTTTAAAAAAACATAAATTCTCTTTACCGACTTTCTCAATTTTGACATTTACAAGCACTAAATACTAAAAATAATATCAATTATCCAAGCAAAAACGGAAAATAAAACTATTATTTTTAGTAACAACATTCTTTTTTTGACAAAAGAATGTTCTCATTCAGCACTATTGACATGAATAAATCCTATTTTTATGGCATGCAAGATTATAGTGCTACGCTCAAAAAATACATGCCCGAACAAGCAGCGCCGATTATATCCAACTGGATTAATCATACCCGCTGTTTATTTAAGATCTCTCGGTCAAGGAGTACCAAGCTAGGAGATTACCGTGCGCCGTTTAGAGGAAGCCCGCACCGCATCTCAGTCAACCATGACTTAAATTCCTATTCATTTTTGATTACGACGATCCATGAATTTGCGCATTTACAAACATGGAATAAACATCAGCATCGTGTCAAGCCACATGGTACAGAGTGGAAAAATAATTTCAAGGAACTGATGGAACCCTTCCTTAAATTGAATATTTTTCCTACCGATATCAGCAGTGCTATTCATCGTTATATGGAAAATCCTGCGGCTTCGAGCTGCACGGACCTTCACCTGTTTCGAACCTTAAAATCATACGATACCGTCAAAACCAGTGCCCTTACGGTGGAATCCCTAGAGGATGGTCATTTCTTTAGGTTGCAAAATGGTCGCTCATTTCAACGTATTGAAAAAATAAGAAAACGCTATAAGTGCATGGAATTGAGTAGCAAACGCATGTACTTATTTAATCCAATAGCGGAGGTATTTCTGCTCGAACAATGATTTTTGATAAATACATTCATTATATTTTTATCTTTGCTAACTTAGGAAATAAATAAAGAGAGCTTTTATGTTACACTTACACTCGACTATAGCAATTGTATTATTGCTAGCCCTGGTGATATCGATCGTGATCACCCTATCAAACTATTTAGGCAACAAACCGTACAACCGTAAAATTGCTTTATTGGGTTTCATTGCATCGCATATTCAATTATTGGTGGGATTGATCTTATTCTTTTATTTAAAGTATCCATCGATGATCTCTGGCGCCGTAATGAAAGATCCGACATTACGTTTTAAAATCATCGAACACCCTTTAACCATGATCATTGCTATTGTATTGATTACAATTGGTTACTCTAAAGCTAAAAAGATTGAAAATGCAAAAAAAGCAAACCAAACGGTTGTTATTTTCTATATCATCGGTTTGATTTTGATTCTTTCACGTATTCCTTGGTCTACTTGGTCTCTTTTCGCGTAGTCTGCGATAATCATACAAAAGAAGGCTTCACCGTTGTGAGGCCTTTTTTGTGCCTTGTAGATCATGAAAGCATAACGGGACGGGATCGTCAACAATGAACTTGAGTTTAAAAAAAGGATTAAAATAAAAAAGCCCCAGTAAACTGGGGCTTTCAAATATCTTAGTTTACTTTTAATTAGTCACGGTTTTTTCCAAATCCCAAAATTCCGAAAACGGTTTTGAATGCGATAAGTGCACCTACGATCATAGCAATATTAGCTATTGCGGAAAACAAAAAAGTTTGTTGGCCCAATGCCGTACATACATCCGGTACAAAACGGATAAATGTACCTATTAAACCTAAAGCGATCGCTACTACCAATGTTTTGTAGTAATGAGTTTGGTTCGCATTATTATCAGTTGTCTTTGGACCTCTTGGTTGTACAGTTTCTGCCATTTCAATTTCGATTTTATTCGATACAAATGTACAAAATAATCTATGTTAGAAAAATAAAAATGAAAAAAGCGGAACCACTGTCATTTCATCCCCCAATACTGATAAATTAACCCCGTTTGACGCATTTAAAATATCTTTAAATGGCGCCGTATAGACGCTTGAAAAATCTACTCAGCGTCACCTTTACCTACAAAACTATCCAACTCTTTATTTACCTCATCCAGCAACTGTTGCTCTGTTGGTAAATAAAGCTCATATTGACTGGAGACAATCTGCTTTTGGTCTTCCGGAAGGGTAAATTTGACGACCGCATCGTTTTTACTGGCACAAAGTAAGATGCCAACTGTCGGATGCTCGTGGGGAAGTTTTTCTATACGATCATAGTAATTGACATACATCTGCAATTGACCGATGTCCTGATGCGTTAATTTATGGGTTTTAATTTCAATGATCACAAAACTTTGCAGCAGACGGTTGTAAAAGACCAGGTCAACGAAAAACTCATCGCCCTCGATATGGATACGTTTTTGTCTAGCGACGAATGAGAAGCCATTTCCTAATTCGAGTAAGAACTCTTGAAGATGGGCAATAATGGCTCCCTCAAGATCTTTCTCATAGTAAGCGCTTTCGCGTTTCAAACCCAAAAATTCCAGTACCATTGGATCTTTGATAATCTCCTTCGCATCAGAAGGCATCTTTTCCTTTTTTGCTACAGCCAGTACACTTTCCTTATCGTTGCTAAGCAGCAGGCGTTCATATAGATTAGTATTAATCTGCCGCTCAAGCTGTCTGACTGTCCAATTATTCTTTATGGTTTCGGCAATATAAAACTCCCGCTGTTCCTCGCTATTAAGACTTAAAAGCAGCTTATACTGGCTCCAACTCAATTGCGTCCACAGTGTAGACACAATTGGAAATGTGCGATAAAATTGGCGGTACCAATTTAGCTGTCTATACGAAAAACCACTACCAAACTCAGGCTGTAATTCTGCTGAAAGATATTTTATGATGTATTTCCCATAATCCGCTCTATCCTTACCTTCCTGCTCCTGTTCAAAAATACGTTGGCCAATATGCCAGTACATCAATGTGCGCTGATGATCGACAGCACGAATCGCATTATCTTTGGACTGCGCAATAATTGCCTTTATATCGGATACTAAAGTTTGATCGGACAACATAATTGTTTATTTTATTGGTATTACTTCTGTAAGTGAGCAATACAAAGATAGCAAAAAAACAAACAATATACTAAATATTTTAGTAAATAAATTAAAAAATAATTTCCTTTAGCATGTCTGACTTTAAATGTATAATACCTCAATAACAACCATCCTATGGAAGGGCTAATCTATTGACTTAGATACTCCAATGCTTTTTCCATTACCTCATCCCTACCTTCGCGAATCCCCTTGATACTCGGTTTGACAATCTCATCAATTTTAATACCTACACGCTGGGTTTCACGTTGATCGGGATAATATATCCCCAGTCCGGAAAGCATTGTCCGCTGATTGCCCGGTAACTCTATGGAACTGACATTGCCATCAGCACCCGCTGTCGGTGATCCGAAAACCTTGACATTGGAAGCTGCCTGATAAGCCATCACATGATATTCCGCAGAACTCTGGGTATCTTCATTGACCAGAATAGCCACTTTCCCCTGATAGCAATCATTGGTATTCTCCCCAACTTGTAATGGGCTGCTCATTACAAAAGTGCCGGGATATTGAAGGCTCGTACTGCTAAAACGAACGAAATCAGTAGGCTTGGTCAACAACAAGGGTGTAAGCTTGAATACTAAAAAATCACCGGGATAATTGCGATCATCAATCACAATACCTTTTACCTTGCTCCAGTTTGCCATATTTTCTGTGATCATCTTAGCACGCAGTAAACTGTGATTGATATACAAAATATTATTGTCCAGCATCTTAAAAGGCACGGTATCTCTTGAAGCAGGTTTAATTTGGCTAGAGGGTATCGCAGCAATATCTACTTTAATCGGCCGGCCATCACGCACTAACTCACAGGGCACAATCTCGCTATTGCTTGTCACAAGCTTTCGCGCCAGATCACGGTTGGCTACAGCTTCATTCGGTGTACTCATATAAGCCCAAAGCGAATCTCTGATTTCTTCAATCTTTTTATGTTCCTTACTGATGAGCACATCTCCTATGCTAAGTTTATCTCCGGATTTCTCACTATCAAAAACTTTAGTTACCACAGCTTTTCCTTCTATCATTCGGATCTCCACCGGCATACGGTACTTGCCATAATAATTTATCAGTCCTTTGGGCATGCTCCAGAGTCCGGTATGTGCATCTTTTACCTGGGATACCATCTTGAGAAGTGAAAGGCCATAAGAACGATCATCCCGACTCAGGATCATTTCGGGCACAGCGGTCTTTAAAACAGCATCCCATTTCGGATCCGTCAGATGTTTATAGGGGGAAAAATATTCGATCATATTCCAAAAGCGAAAGAGCGCCAATAAACGAAACCCCGCATCTGCAGAAAATACATTTTCATATTTTTTTTCATTCTTGAAAAGAACATTGCCAGCACCTCCAGCAAAACCAAAATAATGATGTTGATCAAAATTACTGTAGCGAATACGTCTTAATTTATTCTTGATATCATTGTTAAAAGAGAGACAATCAATCCAGGTATAATCTACTTCATGAACCACATTTTCAAGCTGTGGCTTGGCATAGTTGGCCGTGGCACCGAGACTGTCTAAGAGCATCGCATAATGAGCCTCAACAGATTTATTATCCTTTGCTCTAATAATAGCGTCAATGGACTTAAACAACTGCTGATCCCAATCATATTTTCCTTGCGCCACAGCGGGATGTCTATATTTCAGGAAACCCCATATTCTCCCTAAATCCACTAAGCGTTGATCAATCTCGGGCGTAGTATTAAAATCAGAAATCCCCGAACTTGCAGGTTCACTGATCCCTTTCGCAAATGGCACAAACATTCCTACTTCTTTGGTAATATCCTTACCATCTACAGTAATGAGCACATCATCAACCCACATCTTACCTTCCCCAGAAAGAAAAAATGCAATGGATATCCCTTCGGTCTGGTTTGGCACCAATTTAGTTTTCAGCTTAATATTTTCCCAGTTTTTTGTCCCATTCATTTGGCGGTTAGCCATATTGTCGAAAAAGACTTTGGGATCGATCCGTAGCATCATCGACGCATAAGACCCTGCGATGATATTCTCACGCTTGATCATCGCAGACACTTCAATGGAATCCCCCTTTAAATTTGATGGTAACCACATCATAATCCCTCCGAAAGCGCTGTTCTTCTTTATACTTTCAATCCGAAGTGCTCCTTTTGCACTATAATACGTATCGTGATCTATACCACTCTTAAAAGCCGTCGTATCCCCAACCTTGAACCAGGGATTTATAATCGGTTGATCAAATGAAAAGTTAAAATTTTGTTGACTAAATACAGGAGTAGCTACCGTTGTTAGAAAAACAACAAGGAAAATAAATAGGCGATTAGATTTCATAATTGAAAATTTTCATTAAATTAACCATTTAATGAATTATTAACAAAACATTTTTAACTTTCCACAACAATCTTTTTCTCGCTTTCCTCCGAGATTTTAAAATTTTAGGTTCGTTATAAAAAGCAGACAGAAAAGGAAATACACTACAATTTACTTTTATTCTATCATCAAGTTTGACTAAATTCACAAACAAGAAGAAAAGCAAATGAAAATAGTAGACAATTATTTATCTGGTTTAAAGAAAGCATACTATAGTAATGGTGGTGAAGAAACCTGGGATCATTTTGAACGGATTAAACATGGTGCAAGCAAAATAGATCTAGCGAAACTCCAGGAAGCATTTCCGGCAATCCCTCAGGGACTGGTAGATTTGCTCGAATATGTCGACGGGACTTATTGGCGGACCTGACAATAGACTAGCCCTTTAATGAGAATGAGTCGAATAGCTTAATTATAGAACCTGTTCATATAATCAATCCAGATCAAAAAATAGCAGAAAAAGCCTTAAAATCATTATCAAAAGAGCAAGATAAAGCTGATTTGCAAAACCTATTGGATGGATGAAGATGTATAAAAAAACTCAATGACTGCCTTTACATTAAGATATCCCATCATATTGATCCACGGCACGGCTGCTGGGGATAACAGTTTATTTTGGGGCAGGATCCCCAAGACTTTCAAAAAAAACAATATCTCATTTTTTTATGGCAAGACCGATGGTTGGGGCAGCGTGGCTAACAATGCACAGATGCTGAAAAGAAATCTGTCAGATCTTGCAGAAAAAACAGGTGCCACTAAATTTAATCTCATCGCGCATTCTAAAGGAGGGATCGACGCCCGCTATTTTATTTCAACGCTAAAGGGACATCAAATGGTAGCCTCCTTAAGCACAATATCCACACCACACTTAGGAACACCAATAGCAGACTATCTAATGGAAAAACATCTATCCAGAGATTCTGTTACAAAAAAACTGATCCAACGTCTTTCTTTCTTATTTGGAGGGCAATCTCCCGCACCAATCGAACTAATTCGAGATCTCAGTGTAAAAGAAATGCGTGTTTTCAACCAGCTCAACCCCAATATGGACAATGTATTTTATCAGAGCTTTGCTTCGACAATGACTAAGCCACAAGATGATTTGTTCTATGCTTTGAGTTTTAAATACCTGAGGCGACTGGTAGGTGAAAATGATGGGATGGTCCCATTAGAAAGTGCAGTTTGGGGAGCAAACTTTAAACATATTCATGCTTCTCAGGGTATCTCACATGCTGGTATTACCGATGTCATCCGTAAAAATATTGGGGATGTGGATATACCGCAAATCTATTTAGACATTATTCGTAGATTAGGAGCTTTAGGATTATAACTATTAACAAATGTATACACTATACACGCTGATTTTTTTGATATGGTTTGGCATCCCAGGCCTATTCATCTATTTCACGTACTGGATCCTAAAAAAGTCTGGCCGTAAAAAGTTGGGAACTATCGTCTCGATTATTTTAATCTTGCCTTTTCTTATATTCACGCTATACTTGCTATTTGATGATCTATTATTCTCTAAATCTGATGCAAGAAAACTACTCAGCGAACACCATATCACGCTAAAAGATGATTTTAAAATTATTTCCAATCAAAGTGGCGGCTTAAGAGATTACACACATCAATTTGAACTATCTATCTCCGAAAAAGACAAACAATCTTTTATTGATCAACGAAGCTGGAGTGACAAAATGGATGAAAGAATAGAAGTTCATACCACTGCGGTAGACAGATATGAAGGTGACACACTACGCGCTAATTATCACGACAAAGATTCCTATATTTATTCCATGTACCGTCCGAATGGCAAAGGTATCGTTCCGACATTTATAACTATTCGCGTATCAAAGAGTAAAAACACATTGACATACGAAGAGATCTTAGACTAATTCAATAACTGGCTGGCAGCCGTTGACTGTCGAACAGCGGATCCTCTTTCCTTGCTATCTGCATCTACAGCACCATTCTCAGAATAGCCTTTTTTAGTCTTCTCCGCAATTAGTTTTTCAGCATCCTTTAGACGGGCTTCCTCAGAATCAAAGGTTTTACTTTGCCCAGCCGTTCCGTTTCGTCCGTAGTTGACATCAATTAATTCGCTTACTGTTTAAATATAATGAAAGTAGCGCAAAAAAACGTATATTGACATTAAATCACAGACAGATCATGCGTATATATTTCTTATTCAGTTTTTCACTGCTATTAGTTACATTAACTTCAGAAGCCAAAATTTCAACAGTGGAAGAGTATACCCGAATATGGTCCGATCCCCCTTCTGACAATATGAAAAAGTACATGATTAAAATGGCTATTTCAGAAGGCTTAGATAAAAAATCCATAAAAATAGAAACCGATAGCTGGGGAGAAGTTATTCTTTCAGATATGTGGAGAAATACCATTAAATTTAGACGAGGTAGCCTGGGTGAATATACAACCGTAAATAAGAGTGGTATTAAACTGACTATAAAAGAAGACTTTTCAGGAAATATTGTCGTAAAAGATGAGGATGGAGGTGAAACTACAGTCAGAAAAAACAGTAGTGGCGATTTCGATCTTCCTAATCTAGACAGAAGTCCGTCCACAGTTTTTAAAAATATACACGGCAATTTAGAAATACGTGATGAAAAAGGAAATGTAAAAACTGTATCAAAAAATATTTTTGGAGGTCTCGACATCCGAGATAATCAAGGCAATAGCTCAACGATATCTAAAGATATTTTCGGCAATATGGAGATTCGAGATAACAAAGGTAATTCAAGCCGGATAACAAAAGATATTCTTGATAATCTCACTATCGAAAATAGCAATGGTCAACGTACCACAGTGAGAACTGATATTCTAGGTGGTAAAACAATTGAAGATAACAGGGGAAATCGTGTTTCCGTTCGAAAAGATATATTTGGAAATTATGAAGCTAGCGACAACAATGGAAATAGTGCATCCATGAAAAAAGACATTTTTGGCAAAATAGTTATTGATGATCCAAAAGGTATTTTAAATGACGCAGTGAAATTGCAATTGATCCAAGAACTTTCAAAGAACTAATTTTTTTCGAAAATTTACCTATTTTACAAGTGAATAATCCAAAATTACGATGGATCAAATATTATCGATTTAATTATAAATGAACTAACAAAACATCCTGAAATATCATACCGCAGGTCAAACACAAATGAGCTAAATATGTTTTGCACTCCTACTCAGGATTTTGACAGCACCTTTTTTTGAGGAATGATGAAAGGCTCAAGAACGTATTTACAAAGGTTTCAACATTCGCATAGTTAAAGATTTTCAAAAGAAAATTAAAATCCCTAAAATTGCAGTCTCATTTCAAGGAAATCGGATTTGATGTATTGATGCTATCAATCCTCCAAATGATATTAGCGCTATGCAAATAGACCCTAAAAAGGGAAAACGCGAATTGAATAAAAATAAAACGATGAAAAAGATTATATTTTTTCTGTTACTGATACCTTTTTGGGCAGCTGCTCAAGAACAAAATATCCAAAACTTTATCGTAAAAGAAAACCTTTCCAAAAATGGAAAACTGGCTGTAGTTGCATTGGATTCATTGGGAAACACCAATGAGACCATTAATGGCAATTACCTATTTACCATCAATGGTTTCTCGCAACCACTACAATTTCATGAGGGTGTTGCTGTCCCTAATCAGAAAATTGAGTCATCAACCTTTGTTTTCTTTAGCCATAAGAATCAACAAACTTCCAAGGGACGTTTATTCTATATCTATAAGAGCGATAGCGGACTCTCTCCTTTTGCCATTAGCGGATTGATGTTTTTGATTATCCCGGCCATTGTGTTAGGAATAGCTTACATGTTTAAAAAAGTGATTATGACGGCCATCGCGCTGGCTATAGTTTTCTTTTTATTCAACCATTCCCAAGGTTTGGATTTGAGTAAAATTTTTGAATCAATATTTTCAAGTCTCAAAAATCTCATCGGTTAACAAAGCGGTTTGTCTGAATGTCCCATCAACTGGTGGGATCAACGTAAATCATAACGAAACAGTTAGACATTAGAACGGCATACCGATTCCAAAATTGTATTGAATAAAATTGTACCTGTCGGGCCTATGGGTTTCATAATATTGGGCCTTAAATTCTTTGGAATCAAAGAAATGCTTGATAACCCATTGATCAGAACCTGAGAATTGTGGATCTTTTAGTTTAAGCCCGGCATCTAAGCGAATGACAAAATAGTCCGAATCGAAACGAAGTCCGAAGCCGGTACCAATGGCGACCTGCCCAAGAAATTTATTGAATTTAAACTCCCCCCCCGGATTTAGTTCTTCATCCTTCTTCAGTCGCCAAACATTTCCCATATCCAAAAATGTTGCTCCATTCATCTTTGCGCCCAGGAAGTTATTGAGTAACCTGAATCGATATTCGGCATTTGCTTCCAGTTTAATCTCCCCCAGTTGATCCAAATTACGCAGGTTTAAACGCAAATCCTCACTAAGACTCTGCCGGTTATAGGCACCTGGCCCCAAGGTACGTGCCTGCCATGCGCGTATGCCATTCATCCCGCCGCTATAAAAGCTCTTTTCAAAAATCAACAGTTTAGAGTTATTACCATAAGGAATCGCTATCCCCGGATTAAAACGGAAGACAAACTGCCTATTTCCACCGAGATTTCGGTATAAACGATAATCGAATTCTGTCTTGGCGTATTGAAGAAAGGGCACACCGAATATTTTTTTCTCACCATCGGCATTCTTAGGCAATTTTGCCAAGGAGCTAATAAGATCCAATACGTTTCCACTCACGTCCAATGTTCCTCTGAAATATTGAAAGTCCTCCTTGCTATTCAATTTTTTACCATTCAGGATAAAGGTATATTGTGTCCCTAAACCAAAATACTGACGGTCGTTGCTACGTACATACAGCTGATAACCTTCCTGTACAAGCTTGTTCCGAAAATTGGAATCCAAGCGTCCATCCCGATACTCCAACACAATAGGCGTAAAACTATGGTACTTATTTTCTGTTTCATACCATGAGTAATTCAGCGACGTGATGAAATAGCGGTTTGAATAGGTTTTATCTTGATCGAACAACTGCAATGTCATCGAGTAGGTCGTTTTGGGCAAACCAAACTTTCCACCTGGATTAATATGAAAGGGAACCATCAGACGAGGAATAACCAAATTTACGCCCGCTTGAAAATCGTTATTGAATATTTTGCTGGAAAGCCCACCTGCGAGGCGCGGATCAAACAATACACCATAACGTAATTTCACTTCCAATTGCTCCGAACCACCAAAGATATTACGTTGAGAGAATGTATTTCCAATATTAAATCCGCTCATACCCGAACTAAAGGTATACTCGCCCTCTATCTGGTTTCCCATCCGCGGTCTTGGAACGAAATCATAGTGCACATCGAGTTTATTGGAATCTTTTTTGACAAACTGCATCTTGACAGAACGAAAACCATTCATCTCATACAATCGGTCATATGACTTATTTTCCTCCCGCAAGGAATAGTACTGACCTGAGCGTAGATACATATAGCGTTCCAAAGGTTTCCACCTGAAACTATTTGTTTCATCAACAAATAAAAGACGTTTTGCAGAATCTACTATAAGACGAGGCTCCTTCTTCGACATTGTTCCATAATTCCTTATCGTCATATAAACACTATCTATTTGATACTTTTTATGTATCGTTGAGTCAGACGGATTTTCGACATTAATTTTCAAGTCGATCAAAGGTCCATCGATCGTTGAATCTACCCCAGCACGCATATATTGCCTTACATAATCGTAATACCCATTGTTACGCATCGAAATATAAAGTTTCTCCCGCTCATCGAGCAACTTTGCGGCATCGTACTGGGTATTGGATTTTACAGCAGTTTTGGGGAGTACCTCCCGTTCAAATATTGCCTTAATATCTTCATCCTCAAATTTTCGATCTATATTTCTAACTTGATATGGGACACCTTCATCCACTTTAAAATCGATATGTGCTCGCTTTTTGGAAACTGAAATTGTTGGTTCGACCTTAGCTTTAAAATAACCTTTTGAAAATAGAAAGCGTCGGATTTGATTGGCGGATAAATCGACCATTGCCGAATCCAACAAATGAGGTGGTTCGCCAACATTCCGAATTTTCTTGGTTTTATAACGCCCGTTTTTAGTATTGAACGTATTGTAAATAAATAGATTTACCCTTGAATTAGGTCTTATTTGATTGGAAATATACGTTTCGGATGATTCTTTCAATGCAGGGGTGACACCAGAAATCTGTACTTTTGTAACCAGAGCTTGGTCATCGTCAAGATATTTTGAAGAACGGCATGATGCAAAAAATAACACTAAAAGCGTTATACTTGCAAATCCGATAAAACGAGGATACTTAATCATCAATAAAAATGTTGTCAAAAGCGCAAATCAGTCTAATAACGTCTCTACAAAATAAAAAGTATAGAAAACAACACGGCCTGTTTATCGTTGAGGGTATAAAATCCGTGATGGAATTTATTTCATCAAGCTATGAGGTTGAGTCTATTTTCTACACGGGCGACGCAAACACAAAAGTGGGTAAAATCTCGCATAATATAAAATCCTATGAACTAACGGATACTGAATTCCAAAAGATTAGTACACTGAAATCGCCACAAGGTATCCTCGCTTTGGTCAAACTTCCTTTACAGCAGAAAATTGTACCAAGTAATTTAAAAAACAAGTTTAGCCTTGTACTCGATGATGTGCAGGATCCAGGCAATCTGGGTACAATTATCCGCACGGCGGAGTGGTTTGGAATCGAACATATTATCTGTTCCATTGGAACTGTAGACGCCTACAACCCTAAAGTAGTGCAAGCAACCATGGGCTCACTGGCTAGACTGCAAATCCACTATACTGATTTAACGGATTTTATTCCGGCTACTGGATTAAAAGTGTATGGCGCCCTACTTAATGGTCAATCCATTTATCAGACTGTGTGGGCTAATGAGGGGCTAATTGTTATGGGGAACGAGGGAAATGGCATCAGTGATGAAATAATAGCGTTGATCGATCAAGCTATCACTATTCCGCGCATAGGCCAAGCCGAATCACTCAACGTAGCCGTTGCAACGACCATCTTCTGCAGCGAAATAGTCCGGCAACAGTTGATCTAGTAAGCTATATGATCTGAATTGCCGCTTATAACTTTTGATGTAGCCCGATCCTATTTCCTTCAGAATCTTCAATCTCCGCAACAGCAAATCCCAGATCGGCATGAAAAGTGGCGGGATATAGCTCTTTTCCACCCAAGCTCATGGCCCTTTCCAACGTAGTAGATATGTTTTCTACATGTAAATAAAGGAGTACTCCCTCGCGTGTAGGTTTATAAATTTCGCCTTTCGCCAGGGCGCCAGTAATCCCAGATAAGGTTTCTTGAAATGGAAAGTAAGCCATGTGGTTATCGTCAAAATCTTCCTGTTCAAAGGTAAAATTGAATAACTGGCTATAAAACGCGATTGCGCGATTCAAATCCGATACCGGAATTTCAAAATAAACACCAGGATTTCTAAGTTCTTGCATGTTCTAAATAAAGGGTCTTCCCAAAAATAATCTTTTTTTAGGCACTAACGTCCTCGCCTTCGTATTTTCTATCTTATATAAAGAATTCTATTATTTTTCCACCAAAAGAAACCGCTTAATCGTTCCAAAAACTGTACATTTGCTCCATTCCCTAGAAGGATGGATAATCGCCACAATCCATTATTCTTTTTTGAATACTCACACACGATAAAAATAGCGCCATGCCAGCTGAACAGAAATCCATCTATACGCTTCAATTTATTTTACTTTGCTTAAGCTCACTCCTATTTTCTTCTAGCTTCAATATGATCATCCCCGAACTACCCAATTATCTGAGCAGTTTGGGCGGAGCAGAATACAAAGGGTTGATCATAGCGCTGTTTACATTGACTGCCGGAATTTCGCGGCCTTTTAGTGGTAAATTGACCGATCGCTGGGGACGTGTACCAGTCATGGCCATTGGATCCATTGTCTGTTTCATCTGTGGTTTTCTTTATCCCATTTTAACATCAGTCGCGGGCTTTCTATTCTTACGATTGATACATGGTTTTTCCACTGGTTTTAAACCTACCTCAACTTCTGCTTATGTCGCCGATCTGGTTCCACAAAAAAGATGGGGTGAGGCGCTTGGGATGCATGGATTGGCCTTTAGCGTCGGTACAGCTGTCGGCCCAGCAATTGGCAGCGCTATTTTCGAGGCCTTTGGTATCAATGTGATGTTTTATTGCTCTTCTTTCATGGCACTTCTCTCCATCCTTATCGTCATTAACATGAAGGAAACACTGGCGAAAAAAGAGAAATTCAATCTCTCCATGCTCAAAATAAACCGAAAAGATATCATTGAATGGCGTGCACTACCTGCGGGAATCGTCACGTTTGTATCTTACACCGCTTATGGAGTCATTTTAACCCTAATTCCCGACTGGAGTGAATACCTTGGACTCAAAAATAAAGGGCTATTTTTCCTAGCCTTCACCATTGCGTCAGTATTGATACGTTTTGTTTCCGGCAAAGTTTCGGACCGTTATGGAAGACCTAAGGTTATTGTTGTCGGAATAGTTATTATCGCGATTGCACTCGTTGCTATTGGCATTGGAAATAGTTTCATTGGCATGATGATCGGCGCAAGCATCTATGGTGTAGGCACGGGTATACTCTCCCCTGCTGTGAATGCCTGGACGATTGACCTTAGTTTACCCGAACATCGCGGCAAGGCGGTTGCAACCATGTATATCTCCCTTGAAGCCGGAATAGGACTTGGCGCACTGCTTGCTGGATTGTACTATAGTGATGTTATCCTACGAATTCCAGTCATTATGTATGCCAATGCAGTAGTTTTGCTACTTGCTCTGACCTATATGCTGAGCTGGCAGAAAAGACACAGGGCCGTAAAATAAAGAAATTCAAGCGTCAAAACGACCAACAATCGATCGTTGCAAGGCCGAAATAAAAATAAGGGAACAGTCCCTTGTTTTTAACTTCGATTTTTTACTTTTGATCGTATCATGGTTAGCAATTATTTAAAGCTTCAATATACTTTACTGTATCGGCATATTCGCGCTACAGGACTGCCGGTTTGGCTCGCCTTTCTCCTGTTGTTTGGATTATGTTATTTTGCTTATTATGCATTGGTTCAATATCCGCTTTTTGGTTGTTATGCCCTACTGCTTGGCAATTTCCAAGCACTGTTTCTGCTCACAGAAAAAAACAGAAATGACTTTCTCAAAAATACATACAGTAAATACGATTTCCACAAAATCAGAATATTGGAAAATGGCTTGTTAACGCTGCCGTCCTTCATCATTCTTTTCCTCCACAACCAATGGGGCTATGCAGTGTTATTAGCTATTTTGGCTATTATCTTTGCATTTTTGACATTTAAGGCTTTCGGAAAATCTATTCCGACACCTTTCGCAAAAAAACCTTTTGAATTTATCATCGGATTCCGACGGAGCTACCTGCTCTTGCTTGTATTGTATCTCTTGGCCGGAATCGGCTTTTATGTGGCCAATTCCAATCTTGTTTTATTTTGTGTGGTTTGCATTGCGCTCGCCTGTGTTTTCTATTATCAATTACCGGAACCTATTTTTTACCTTTGGAATAACCAATATACACCAACAGTCTTTCTGATGCGAAAGTTTAAAAGAGGAATTTTACAATGTCTACTCTTGGTACTGCCCCTTCTTTTTCTGTATGTTATAATCTTTCCATCGGATTTATTTAATGTCTGTATTGTATTGGGCGGAATATTACTTTTGCTTCCTTTTGCAATCACCTTAAAATACGTCGCTTATCCACGGGAGATCAATTTCCCCGAAGGTTTTGCATTGGCACTTTGTTTTAGCTTTTACCCCTTGATCCTCGCGCTCTTGCCCTTCTATTATATCAAAGCAATCAACAATTTAAAAAACCACTTATGATCGAGCTTACGAATATCAGCAAGTCCTTTGGACAGCATCAAGTACTCCACGAGGTTACTCACACCTTTGATAGCGGAAAAGTATACGGTATCGTCGGTGAAAATGGCGCCGGAAAGACAACGCTGTTTCGTTGTATTGCTGGACTGGAAACCGCCTCGGGAAGTATAAGATCTGATTTAGAGCCATTCAAAAACAATTTAGGTTACCTGACCTCCGATCCATATTTCCTCTCTAAGCTCACAGGTGAAGAGTATATTTATCTGCTGACAGATGCGCGTGGTAAACAGATCAAAAACCTCAGTGAAAGAAATATTTTCGAGTTGCCCTTAAAAGAGTATGCGAGCGACTATTCCACGGGTATGAAAAAAAAACTAGCCCTGACAGCTACTTTACTTCAGGACAATAATTATTATATCCTTGACGAACCTTTTAATGGCATTGATCTACAAAGCAGCATTATTCTTACGGAGATTATATTACGCTTAAAAGCGATGGGTAAAACGATCCTAATTTCGTCGCATATCTTTTCCACACTAAAAGATACCTGCGATGAAATCTTGGTACTCGAAAATGGCAGAATCAGTAAATCTGTTAACAAAGAACTGTTCGGAGACTTTGAGGAGGAAATGAAAGAAAAAATACTACAAAAAGATATCGACAAATTGTGGCTTTAGCATGCCTAACACTTGAGATAAACAATATGGAAAAACACTTACCTATACTGGAAACTGAACGTTTAATTATCCGTCCAATAGAGATGGATGATGCCGCTTATTTTTTCGCGATGGATTCACAGCCGGAGGTTCATACCTTTCTGAATAAGGAGCCTGTTCAATCCATTGAAGAAATGAAAAAAGCCATCGCGCATATTCAACAACAATATGAAAAATACGGTATAGGCCGTCTAGGGGTCGTTGAGAAATCAAGCAATCAATGGATAGGCTGGACGGGATTTAAATATATTGACGAATTGGAGAACGGACGTATCGGTTTTTTAGACCTTGGTTACCGTTTCAGAACGGAATCTTGGGGAAAAGGCTATGCGACAGAAGCTGCACAAGCCTGCATGCAATATTATAGAGAACAGCTGATCCATTTTGAAGTACATGCCATCACACATACGGGAAATCTGGGTTCAAGACATGTCTTGGAAAAAGTAGGATTTCAGGTGACTGAAGAATTTCATTTCGATCTATGGGATATTCCCTGTTATTGGTATGATTTGGCCACTGACAACGAAACAAGCTAATTATATTAGTTTTAAAAACTAATTTTTTTAACTTTTCATAGTTTCGCTGGGATAAAACAAAATGGTTTTGTATTTTTACACGTTCGAATAAAATATTATTTCGAACATTTCTGTATTGTACAATTTAATCTATTGCTGAGTAAATGAGTGACGAAACGAACTTCCCAACGGAAGATAATCAAGAAGAACTGGGATCAGGAAAAACAGAGAGCGGAAGTCAGACGATACCTTTATCAGGACTATACGAAAACTGGTTTTTGGACTATGCATCCTATGTTATCTTGGACAGAGCCGTACCACATATCAATGACGGTTTGAAACCCGTACAACGTCGTATCCTCCATTCCTTAAAGGAAATGGATGATGGAAGATATAATAAAGCTGCCAACGTCATTGGTAACACGATGAAATATCACCCACATGGTGATGCTTCTATCGGTGATGCCATGGTACAATTGGGACAAAAAGATCTCTTGATTGACTGTCAAGGTAACTGGGGTTTCCCAATTACGGGTGACTCTGCTGCTGCTCCACGGTACATCGAGGGAAGATTATCCAAATTTGCAAATGACGTTGTCTTCAATCCCGAAACGACTGAGTGGCAATTAAGTTACGATGGACGGAATCGCGAACCTGTCACCCTTCCTGTAAAATTCCCGTTATTATTGGCTCAAGGTGCCGAAGGGATTGCTGTTGGTTTAGCGACCAAGATTATGCCCCACAATTTCATTGAGCTAATTGACGGATCAATTCAGGTATTACACGGTGAACGTCCGAATATCTTCCCAGACTTCCCTACGGGTGGTATGGCCGACGTTTCAAATTATAATGAGGGGCAACGTGGTGGTAAAATCCGTGTACGTGCAAAAATTGAAGAACGCGACAAAAAGACGCTCGCAATTACAGAAATTCCATTTGGAACGACAACCGGCGGTCTGATTGAAAGCGTGGTTACCGCAAACGATAAGGGAAAAATTAAGATCAAAAAAATCGAGGACAATACAGCGGGAAATGTAGAGATCATTGTACATTTGGCTCCTGGAATTTCTCCCGATGTAACGATCGATGCATTATATGCCTTTACCGCCTGTGAAGTCTCTATCTCTCCTAACACCTGTGTTATCAAGGATGAGAAACCTCACTTTATGAGTGTCAACGACATTCTGACTGAAAACACAATAAACACCAAAAATTTATTGAAACGAGAATTGGAGATTCGTTTAAACGATCTTCAAGAAAAAATCTTCTTCAGTAGTTTATTAAAAATATTTATTCAAGAGGGGATGTACAAGCATCCGGATTATGAAAATGCAGGTGACTTTGAGGTTGTTGTGCAAGTTCTGAATCGCTTGTTTGAACCTTTCTTCGATCAATTTTACCGCGAGATACGTCCAGAAGATTACAAAAAATTGATCGATAAACCAATGAGTAGCATTACACGTTTCGACGTTAAAAAAGCGGACGAAATGATGAAAACACTCGAAAATGAGATCAAAGAAGTCAAGCGTCATCTACGTCAATTGACGGAATATGCCATTGCATGGTTTGAGAAATTGCGTGATAAATATAGTAAAGACCGCGAGCGTAAAACTGAACTGCGGGTATTCGACAAAGTAGAAGCGACCCAAGTTGCGCTAGCAAATACCAAACTATATGTCAATCGCGAAGAAGGATTTATTGGTTCGGGAATGAAGAAAGATGAGTTTGTATGCGACTGTTCGGATATCGACGATATTATTGTATTCCGCGAAGATGGCAAATATGTTGTCAGTAAAATTCAGGATAAAGTATTTGTTGGAAAAGGAATTATCCACGTTGCTGTTTTCAAAAAAGGTGATGAACGGACAATCTATAACGCCATCTATAAAGAAGGTGAAACTGGAACCAGTTTTATCAAACGTTTCTCGGTAGTAGGAGTTACGCGAGATAAGGAATATGATGTGTCCAAGGGATCCAAGGGCTCAAAAATCCTGTATTTCACAGCCAATCCCAATGGTGAAGCGGAAGTCGTTAATATACAGCTTAAACCGCACACAAAATTGCGTAAGTTGAATTTTGACATGGACTTTGCCGAGATTGCAATCAAGGGCCGTGCTTCACAAGGAAACATTGTATCAAAATATCCTGTCAAAAAAATCAGCTTTAAAAGCTCTGGAGTCTCCACACTAGCAGGACGAAAAATATGGTACGATACCATCATGAAACGTCTAAACGCAGATGAGCGTGGACAATACCTTGGCGAGTTTGACGGCGACGACAAGATATTAGTAGTCCTTTCGGATGGTAGCTACGAATTAGCAAACTTTGATCTAAGCAACCACTTCGACGAGAAAATGATCCGGATCGAAAAATATTATCCAGACCATATCTATACAGTCGTGCATAAGGACGGCAAGAGCGGAACGTACTTTGTCAAACGTTTTAAATTTGACGATCAGCCTATTGGAAAACGTATTTCCTTTATCAATGAAGATGCAGGATCCAAACTGATCCTGATGAGTAATGCAGCTGAACCGATGGTCAAATTGGAGATTTTAAAAGGCAAATCCCAAACGGAAGAAACCCTTGATCAACCTTTGACTGAAATTATTGACGTAAAAGGAATAAAAGCGCAAGGAAACCGCCTATCTTTCCATACCGTAAAATCGGTTATACTATTGACAACGGATGAAGATTTAAGTCAAAAAGATAAAGAAAAGGCAGCCGAATCAAGTACTGATACCACAGAACCAACAGTTGATAGTACGACGACAGAAGTTGACAGTTCCGTGAACGAAAAAGAGGTCGAGTCAACCGAAAAAAATGACGACATCAAATTGGAGATCACCAATCCAAATGATATTCAAATCGATGATAAAGGACAGATGGAAATGTTCTAACTCATATTAAATACACAAAAAAAGCTCGAATAAATATTCGAGCTTTTTTTTGGGATACAACACCTTAAATATTGTCTTTTTAAAAATATTGTCTTTTTAAGCTTTAAATTCTTTTAGGAATTTTTGAAGTTTTGGAGCAATGACTACTGAACAAAATGGATTTTCAGGATGATCATTGAAATAATTATGATGATAATCTTCTGCCAACCAAAATGTAGACGCAGGTTCTACCGCTGTGACAATAGGGTCCTCGTAAACATCCTCATTTTCCAATTCATCGATAAAATTCTGTGCTAAGATCTCTTGTTCTTCATTATGATAAAAAACAACTGATCGATACTGCGTACCCACATCGTTACCTTGACGGTTTAATGTTGTCGGGTTATGGGTCTTAAAGAAGATTTTCAAGAGATCTTCGTAATTCACCAGCTCTTCGTCATATTCTAACTCGACAACCTCAACATGATCAGTTGTCCCCGTACAGACCTGCTCATAAGTCGGCTTATCTACATGTCCCCCCATATAACCAGGTAATACCGATGTTACCCCTTCAGTGTTTTGGAAAATAACTTCTGTACACCAAAAACATCCTCCTCCAAATGTTGCTTTCATACTTTTATAACCTTGCGTATTTTACTCTTACTTTTATAAACCTATAGCCGATGCATCAGCTGCGGCTATAAGTTTAGACAAATATAATGATTAATCGACAATGATATACCTTGCTATCATCGCTCCTCGAACCCGTAAGCCCCTATTTTTACTATTTATAGTAGTGCTTTCCTTTAATCAATAAATCTTGTTGTTTACTGTCACAAACCGCATAGGAAAAACCTTGTTGTAGCGCATAGGCACCATATTCCCCTTTTTTATTAATTGCTAAGAATCCAACTTGGATTTCCTTTGCAATTGCAGGCTTCTTCTTAACGATACGCATAACAGCTTCCTTACAGGCATCTTCGGGAGAATAACCCTGACGCATCAATTCGACTACCAAAAAACTACCTACATTTCGGATAACTTCTTCACCAACTCCGGTCGAAGTAGCACCCCCAACTTCATTATCGACATAAAGTCCGGCTCCAATAATAGGGCTATCTCCTACCCGACCATGCATCTTGAAAGCCATACCACTCGTGGTGCAGGCTCCAGAAATATTTCCATTGGCATCCAACGCCAACATACCGATCGTATCGTGGTTGTATTGATTTCCCGGCAAACGTTCTGCGGCAAAAGATTGGTTTTCAATATTGGCTACAGGTTTGTATTTTTTCTCTTTCAACCATTCCTTCCAGGCCTTTTCACCTTCCGGGGTCAGTAGATTTTCTTCCTTAAAACCATTTTCTAACGCAAATTGCAATGCGCCTTCGCCTACTAGCATGACATGGGGTGTTTTTTCCATAACCAGCCGTGCTACAGATATTGGATGTCCAATTTTTTCCATTCCGGCAACAGCACCGCAGTTACCATCCGCATCCATGATACAAGCATCAAGTGTGACGTGACCGTCGCGATCGGGATAACCACCTTTACCCACTGTCATATTCTTGAGATCAGCCTCGGGTACACGCACACCTTGTTCTACCGCATCCAATGCCTTGCCTCCTTTGGACAATATTTCCCAAGCGGCTTTATTTGCTGCGATCCCAAAGTCCCAAGTTGAAATTACAATAGGGTATTTTTTAACACTGCCTTTTGCTGCAATCGTCAATCCTTTCGCATCAAATGCGGTTAATGTCCCCATTGTCGTCGCAGCAATCAAACCTTGCCGAATAAAATCACGTCTTGAACTCATTTCCTTATTACTATTTTATAAAACTATCGCTATTTATTAATCCGGCAAAAAACAATCATTAAAACTGCCTTCAGTCTACCGAATACAAGAAATTTTCATCATTGACTGTACAAGAGCATCACTTTCTTTTCTAGCATATTACACTATCTTGCATCAGATCTCCCCCAAACCTACTTCGTCAATATCCGCTGTAAAATGTTATGCTACATTTTTACAGCTTCGCCGTAAACGGAAGAAGAATGTTGCCGTCACAATCAATAAGCAATATTACAAAATGGTTTTAGCAAATAGATGATTTAATTAAAATTAAACCTAAACATTCGTTTTTTAGCAACATAACATCAAAATCACTTAAAAATCGACAATAAAAATTGACTTATATTATGAATTAATCCTATCTTTAGAAACAAACTAATTCGCATGAAAAACACTCTTAAATTCGCTATTTTAGCTTATGCAAGCCTTATAGGGGTTGAAAGCAGTCAGGCGCAGCAGCTAGATTCCACGACTTATTTCACGATCAAAGAGTTGCAAGAAAACGTAAAACGTGAATTTGCTCCCGATAAAAGAACCAAGATCGTGGCCATCCAGAAAGCGGATATAGCACAGAACCAATATGTGCTCGAAACAACTGAAAAAGATGCTAAATTCGTTTTAGAGCAAAAGGCAAAAGATATATCAGCCAATATTCAAGTACAGCTCTTGCCCGATGCAAGTGTAGGCGAAAAAACGACTGGAGTAATCAGACTCTCCGTCGCAAATATGCGCACATTTCCAGATAATGCTGCCGAGCTGACTAGCCAGGTTTTATTAGGAACGCAAGTTGACCTTCTGCAAAAAAAGAGCGGTGACTACCGTGTCCGTACACCCGACGGCTATATCGCATGGGTTCCTAGTTCGTCTATTGAAGCCATGGACAAAACCATGCTGGCCAATTGGCGACAAGCGGAAAAAGTGATTTATACAGCTGAATTTGGAAAATCATATTCTGAACCCAATGAAAAAAGCCAGCGGGTATCTGATCTCGTTTATGGTGACATCCTTCAATTGAAAGGACAGAAAGGCAATTTTTATGAAATTGCCTATCCGGATGGACGTTTAGGTTATATTAAAAAATCAGAAAGTCTAACCTTAAAAAATTGGTTTGAAACACGCCAACCTACGGCGGAAAATATTATTGCCAGTGCAAAAACAATGTTGGGTCTACCCTATTTATGGGGTGGGACATCAGTAAAAGGCGTAGATTGCAGCGGTTTTACTAAAACAAGTTTCTTTATGAACGGCTTCGTAATTCCGCGAGATGCATCGCAACAAGTACTTGCAGGTGAAAAAATCGACATTTTAGATCAAGATGGGCATTTCGACCCTGAGAAAGCACTTAAAAATCTGAAACCGGCAGACTTATTATTCTTTGCGGCAGGCAAAAATAGCAATCCTAATGCCCGTGTAACACACGTTGCACTCTATATCGGCAATGGAACCTTTATTCATGCTGCAGGCTTGGTACGGATCAACAGCATGCTAAAGGACGCGGCAAACTATGATGATTTTCAAACCCGAACTGTGGTTGCTGCACGCCGTTACCTCGGAGTTCACGATAGCGCAATACAGAAAGTCGTTGAAAACAATTATTACAACAATAAATAAACATAGCGATGAGCAATCAATCTGAATGGATTAGTAAAGATTTTGGGGCCTTTAAATTAAGGTTTCGGCCTTACACGCTAACTTTGCGCCATGTCTTTACAGTAGCTTCCTTTAGCCGAAGCACAACACCGGTTGTATTGACCGAATTAGAGTATGATGGCGTTATCGGTTATGGCGAAGCGAGTATGCCACCCTATCTTGGCGAGTCACAAGATAGCGTGATTTCGTTTTTGAATCAAATTGATCTCACAGGTTTTAACTCACCTTTTCAAACCGAAGAGATTCTGCATTATATTGATCAGCTTGCTTCGAAAAACACGGCTGCAAAAGCGTCCATTGATATTGCCCTACATGATATCCTTGGTAAAATTATGAACCAGCCCTATTATAAAATCTGGGGGTTAAATCCTGACCTTATCCCACCGACGTCCTACACCATCGGAATCGATACAGAAGAAATGATCCGCCAAAAAGTTGCCGAGGCTGATCAGTTTAAAATTTTAAAGGTGAAGCTGGGGCTCGACACCGACAAAATGATTATTGATACCATCCGTCAGGTTACCGATCGACCATTATGCGCCGATGTGAACCAGGGTTGGAAAACACGTGAAGAAGCCTTGGAGATGGCGTATTGGCTTGCAGAAAGAAATGTTTCTTTCTTAGAACAGCCTATGCCTAAAGAGCAGATCGATGATAATGCTTGGTTGACAGAACATAGCCCAATTCCCACAATCGCCGACGAAGGATGCCAACGACTGGTCGATGTGCCGGGTTTAAAGGGGGTTTATTCGGGTATTAACATTAAACTGATGAAATGCACGGGCATGCGCGAAGCGAAGCGAATGGCAGAACTTGCTCGTTCTTTGGAAATGAAAGTCATGATCGGCTGTATGACAGAAACTTCTTGCGCTATCAGTGCAGCGGCACAACTTGCACCTTTAACAGATTGGGCAGATCTAGACGGTGCTTTATTAATTGCAAATGATATATACGACGGCATGACCGTGGTAAATGGCAATTGCCTTCTCCCCGACCGTCCGGGAATTGGAATTGTAAGAAAATAACCCTATATTCAGTGCAATGTTTTTTTCTTAAAGAAAAGATTGCACTGAATTGCTATCGCAAGTTTGACCAACACTCGACAGCACCAAAATATTAACAACTAAATTAATCAATTCACACTTTTATGAAACAACATGTGCTCACAACGTTGTGTCTCATAGCCTGTAGTTCGATGCAGTCTTTATATGCACAACAGATCCAAATTGCTGGTAAAATAACAGACAGCAACGGAAAACCAATTAGCGGAGTTACAATACAAGTAAAAGACGCAAATCAGGGAACTTCAACCAACGAGAATGGCTCATTCACCTTAACTGCAAATGCTAATGCTACGCTAACGATTTCTGCTGTGGGATATAAACCACAAAAAATCCAAGTGAATGGCCGAAAAACGATCAGCATCTCCCTCTCTGGTAATGAACAAGCATTGGATGAAGTTATGGTCGTCGCTTATGGTACCGCTAAAAAAAGTACCTATACGGGTTCGGCGGCAACTGTAAAAGCCAAAGACATTGATAATGTTCCTGTCACTTCATTTGAAGGCGCTCTCAGCGGACGTGTTGCTGGACTTACTGTATCAACTCCCTCAGGCCAAGCTGGATCTACTCCAAGTATACGTATTCGGGGTATCGGTTCTATGAATGCCTCCAATGAACCATTATATGTCATCGACGGAGTTCCTGCAAACTCGGGTTCAGGCGGGCAGATGGGCGATTACATCTACACCTCCAATAATGTCATGGGCAATTTAAATCCCGATGATATCGAAACAATTACAGTACTGAAGGATGCTGCAGCATCATCTTTATATGGCTCTAGGGCAGCTAATGGTGTCATCCTAATTACGACAAAAAAAGGAAAAACAGGAAAGCCTACAGTAAATTTTAAGAGCTCACTTGGTTTTACGCCTACATGGGCAACAGACAATTATGAGACCGCGTCACCTCAAGATCAGGTCAATATGCTCTATCAGATCTTTTATGACTATCGCACCTCAAATGGAAAAACTGAAGCGGAGGCCAATACTTATGCTTTAACGCAGCTGAATAATAAATTCAATAAACACGGTTATCGTTTTGAAACCAATGGCACCGGACGATATGACAATGTGAGTATACTGGGCATGACTGACGGTATTGAAAACAGAGAGGGCAAATATTACGATTGGGATAAGGCATTGTTCCGTACCGGTATTTATCAAGACAATAATCTTTCACTTTCAGGAGGAACTGATGCCACAAAGTATTTTTCTTCTTTAGGTTATACAACAGATAAAAGCCGGATCCGAGTCAATGATTTCGAACGTATTTCAGGACGTTTGAATTTAACACAAAAAATAGTTGATAATCTCGAGTTTGGAACAAATATTAACATTGGCCACAACAAAAAAAAGGGATTTAATGACACTAGAAATACCGGATCAAATTATTTCCTTCAATCCCGAAATCTGTTATGGCCTCTATATTGGCCGACAAACTATAAAACTGGAGAGGAGTGGACAGATCGTTACGGTAGCTATGCTTACAATGCGGACTATTATGACAAACAGTGGGACAACAGCTCCAAAACAAACAAATTAGGGGTTATCAGCAACTTAACCTGGAATATACTACCCAGTTTAACAGCCAAGACTGTATTCTCATATGATTACACAGACATGAAGGACTACCTATATTATAGCGCCAAGCATTTCAATGGCGTCAGTGATGGTGGGGTCGTTCACCAGTTTAACACCAATATGTTAAAACTGGTCAGCTCCAATACCGTCAATTACAACAAATCCTTCGACAAGCATAACCTGAATTTATTAGCTGGTTTTGAGGTTGAGAAGAATAAGACGGATTTCATGCGCACAACAGGAAGAGGCCTGGGATCTGCTGAGCTGCCTTATATTTCGTCTGCGGGTAAATTTGAGGCCAATGCATATAGTTGGGGTTATAATCTAATGTCATATCTCGGAAGAGCCGAATACAACTATGACAACACCTATTTCTTAGCAGCGTCTTACCGCCGTGATGGTTCGTCTAAATTGGGACCTAAAAACCGATGGGGAGACTTCTGGTCTGTATCAGGTGCATATAGCTTAAAAAATCTACCTGCTTTTAAAGAAAATGATGCGATCAATACCTTACGTCTTAAAGCCTCATACGGTATTAATGGTACATTGCCCAGTGATAATTTTGGATGGAGAAGGCTTGTATCTTTCAACAACTTTAACTACAAAGGCCAGCCTGGCGGAAATCTGGTATCAAATCCCGACCCGGACATCACCTGGGAAACGTCCTATACCACCAATGCGGGGCTGGAATTTGGCTTCCTAAAAAATAGGATTACGGGATCGGTAGAATATTTTAACAGAACATCCAAAAATCTGTTACAGGACGTCCCTACATCACAAACGACGGGATTTAGTACTGTATTAAGAAATGTAGGTCAGATCAACAACAAGGGATTAGAAATTGAATTGGCTGGCGATATCATTAAAAAAGAAGATTTCAGATGGAGTGCCAACGTAAACGCCGCATTTATCACCTCTAAAGTCCAAAAACTTAACGACAAACAAGATATCATCTGGTATGATCCTACAGGGTCAGTCGGAAATGACACAAAAGGGAGCGGGGACGCGAGGGCCCAATTTATCTATAGAGAAGGACAGTCCACACTAGCTTTTTATGGTTATGAATGGGCTGGTGTAGATCAAAAAAATGGAAAAAACGTTTATTATACTAACAATAACCAAACTGGTACTGATATTTTCGATTATAACGGACGCAATGCGACTTACGATTTCAATAAAGCGGACTATACAATCATTGGAAATGGTGTTCCAAAAGTCAGCGGTGGTTTAAATACAGATTTCGAATATAAAAATTTCAATTTGGGCTTCAATTTCATTTACAAAATTGGTGGAAAGCTCTACGACGGTGCATTCAAGGATGTTGCCGATGACGGTTATTATTGGGAAAGAATTCGCTCCGAGTATGCATTTGAGCATATGTGGACAGATAACAATACTGGAGGTACGCTACCAAAATTAGATGGCAATGACTTAACAGACCCTCAAAAATACAGCTCAAGACAATTGCATGATGCTTCCTTTCTAAGATTAAAGAACATCAACTTTGGTTATAGGCTACCTAAGAACTTCCTAAATAAAGTCGGATTCAGCAACGCGCGTGTCTACTTTAATGGCACGAATCTATTGACTGCATCTAAATATAAAATTGCGGATCCTGAAGTCGGTCAATATTCAACTCGCGGATGGGAAACACCAATTGGGAAAACCTACACATTTGGAATTGAACTAGGTTTTTAATGCTTAAATTTTATACAATGAAAATATTCAAAATATCCATTATAGCAGCTGCTCTATTGACGTCGTTCAGCAGCTGTAAAGATTTCCTGGATGTCGAACCTGGAAATTCAATTGACGCAAATACGGGATTCAATAGCGCAAGCGATGCCCGAAACAGAATCAATGGACTTAGCCGGCTTATCGCTTCGTCCAGCTATTACGGTCGAAATTTCGAACTCTATGGTGAAGTTAAAGGCGGCGATCTCACCGTCTATTCACAAGGAAGAGGTTTGGATCAATTGTATTCTTTCAATCAAGATGCCGAAACCAACAACTTCGGTGGCTTCTGGTCCCAAATCTATAATTGTATCGCACAGACAAATGATGTTTTGGAAAAAATAGACAAAGTTGATGCTGCTTCCAAAGCACAATATGCGAATGCACAAGGGCAATTATTGACGTTACGTGCATTGTTTTATTTTGACCTCGTCAGATTATATGGCAAATCGTATACACACGACAAAACTTCCAAAGGGGTGCCAATTGTGATCAGTTCCGCATTATACAGCAACAAACCTACCCGCGCCACTGTAGAAGAAGTCTATACACAAATCTTAAAAGACCTCAAGGCTGGCCAAGAGCTGCTAAGCGCAAATAAGAAGCCAGACAATGGTTATATCAACTATTATGCAAATTTGGCTATTCAAAGCCGTGTCTATCTGACTATGGCAGATTACGAAAATGCTTATCAGAAATCCAACGAGATCATTACCGACAATGTATATAAATTGTATGAAAATGAAAAGTGGGCAAGTTCATGGGCAAGTATGTATGGCAGTGAATCTATCTATGAACTCGGCATCAACGAAGGCGAGGCAGATCTTGGAACGGCTAGCTTAGGCTATTACCTCATGCGGAGAACGGGTGGTCAGGGCGGTATGTTTTACGCCAGTGATTATTATTTGAATCGATTAAAGGAAGATACCGGCGACGTCCGCTGGGCAATTTTAGGTCGTGATGAAAGCTCAGCTACCCGTATGGGAGCAGTATATAAAAACTTAGGCAGCGTCAACACCAACACATCGCTCCCTTTAAATTCATTGGGAGATAAAGGAAATACCAATAACACGGCAGTTAATATCAAGGTCGTTAGACTGTCGGAAATTTATCTTATTGCTGCCGAAGCTGCATTAAAAAAACCGACATCTGACCCTACAAAAGCTGCTGGATTCTTAAACGCTATCAGCAAACGTTCTCCAAATCGTGTGGCATTTACTGCTGGCTCCATTAGTGAAGATGCTATTCTAAAAGAAAAAAGTAAAGAATTGTTTGGGGAAGGACATCGTTATTGGGACATGATCCGTCTGAACAAAAAGATTACTTTCAACGACGATTTTCAGGGTTTAACAATCAAAACTCGGCCAAAAGAAATTGATCGTACGTTTGAAAAATATATATTACCGATTCCGCAATCTGAGATAAATGCCAACCCAATACTAAAAGATCAACAAAATTCGGGTTATTAATTTCAATAAACAAAAAAGGTCATTCTAGAATGACCTTTTTTGTTTATTGAAAAGCTAATAGACACAATTTTTATAATTCAAATCCTGACTAGCAACGGCAAGGTCGAGGACATAACCATTGATTATGGCGTACCTGATATCTTCGTCCGTACCAATAAAAAAATTTGCCATAGAACCTAGTTTAGGCAGTCTCTCAGACAAGAAATTTTCACTGGACACGATATTAATCGGAAAATGGTGCAATTTACCAGCAGTTTCGCCATCCTTAATATGAACCGTGGCTATTCCTTTACGCAATAGACCCTGAATAAGGTTGTGATCCAATTGGTTAATTAGAAGTGCATTATCATATTTCTTAGCGGGGATAAACTTAAGTCTCGAAACATCTAGATCTAGATATCCATAAAAATCCTGCAGATCGCCAATATCCTCGAATACCCCCACTACACAATAGTCAGATCCTATCGTCTTTTCATTTTGCCGAATGGCAATATCAACAACAATTTGGGCTCCATCCTGCTCAATGGTCAAATTTCTCAGTAACACATCATGGAGCTTTTCATCATTGATGGGAATCGTATCGTAATCGGTAATCGAATACTGTTCAAAGGATTGGTCAGCAATCTCCTCAAATGCTTTTAACAATGCGACGAAATTACATTTTCTGACCATCATTTTTTCGCTATCACCTACATAAGCTCCTGATTCAATTAAAACAGTACGAACTCCCCATTTTTGAAAGTTATCGCCAAAGCCACGTGGTGTATGTTCATCGTCATACTTTGCGACCGCATCGGGTACAACCTCTTGAAGGATCTTATTTATTCCCACAATTACACGCATGGCATCCGCCCGAGTTGCATTGATATTCCGCGCATAATCATAAGCTGGGGCCAACAAGGAAATTGCCACTGGCGTATTTGTCCCAGGAATATTGTAGTAATTGTTTTGGTTGTGCAGGTTAAAGGCAAAATCAGGGTTTAACAACATGGCTTGCTTCTTCAATAGGGCTCCCTCTACAGTTGCAGTAGCCCGAGCGTCCCTGTTCATATCCACATCCATTGCCGTCCTACGTTGAAACCGCTCAGTACCATCTGGGTTTAGCATCGGAATAAAATATAGGGTCAATTTTGATGCTATCTCATTTCGATATGCATCAAAACCATCATCTTTACCTCCAAAGAAATTAAACAGATCAAATAATGCCATTGTCGCTGTAGGCTCATCACCGTGCATTTGTGACCATAAAAGTATTTTGATTGGCCCTTGACCATATTGTAACCGATAGATCGAACGGCCTTCACTTGATTGACCAATTTCCGTTACAGCAAGGTGTCCAGCGCTGCTGATATTTTCCAATAACGGTAATATATCGGCATGTTTAAATCTTCTATGCATCAAAGCCCTTTCTTCATACAAAGAAAAGGCTTTGATTAAATCGTTCTTTACTAATTTCATATTAATCTCTTAATGCAGGCTCCATTAAGGCAATTGTTCCTAGAGAAGCATCCACATGAACTTTTGCACCTACGGGTAAGATAAACTGTTCGGCAATATGCCCAATGACTGCCCCTGTATAAGCCGGAATTTTCAAAGGTTTGATATAATCATTGAACAGTTGATCAAGTGTTACGGATCCATAGCCAGCAGATGGTTTGCAATTGGTGCACTTGCCAAAAATAAAGCCCTTAATTACGCCTAATATACCCGCATTTTTCAATTGACAGAACATCCGATCTACCCGTTCCATATCTTCGTCTACCTCTTCAATAAAAAGAATTTTATCTTTAAAGTCCGGCAGATAAGGTGAACCACATAATCCGGTCAATACGGTCATATTCCCACCCAACAATATTCCTTCTGCTATGCCAGGATGAATTGTTGCTATTCGGTCTTTGGTCTGTACAATGGTATCCCCCTTCGACTTGGGATTCTCAAATATCGCTGGCTGATTGGCAACAAACTGGGCTTTGAAAGCCTCTGCAAGTTTTTTAGTCCACGTGCTGATACCAACTGCTCCATGAAATGTAACTAGTCCTGTCTTGGCATACAAGGCCAAAATAAGCGCCGTTATATCTGAATAACCCAATAGAATTTTGGGGTTATCGGAAATCAGTTTATAATCTAGCCGATCCAAAAGGCGCGAAGTACCGGATCCGCCCCTGATACAGACAATCGCTTTGACAGTCTTATCTGCAAACATATCGTGTATGTCGGCAATACGCTCCTGATCTGTACCGGCCAAATTACCGTAGCGACTGCGAATATGTTTACCTTCTTTTACTCTAAAACCCAGTGTCTCGAATATTTCACGCGCAATGCTAATGGACTCTTCCTCATCCAATACACCTGCAGGTGTAATTAAACCTATGGTATCCCCCAATTTTAACCTCGTTGCAAGCAAAGCCGCTTGGCCGTACAACTCATTTTTGTCTCCGGTTGGCAATCCCATTCCCGATACAGGAATAGACAACATGCTTAAAGCAACCGATTTTAGAAAGGCTCTTTTTTCCATTGTTAAATACTATCGGTTGAACAACAGACGTTCACCAGCACCTTTCTCAATAAGTTGCCCATTGGAGAAAGCAAGTTTACCTGATACGAAAGTATGTTCAATCGTTGAGCTAAATGTGTGTCCCTCAAATGGTGACCAGCCACATTTTGACAGGATATTTGCTTTCGAAACCGTATAAGGTTTATTCAGATCGACCAACACAAGGTCGGCCCAATATCCCTCACGAATGTAACCTCTATCTTCGATTTGGAACAATGTAGCCGTATTGTGTGCAGATTTTTGCACCAATTGTTCCAGGGTCATTTTTCCCGCTTTGACCATATCCAACAAGGCTTGCAATGCATGCTGTACAAGAGGTCCTCCGCTTGGCGCTGAAGCATAGGGCTGCGATTTTTCCTCCATTGTATGCGGAGCATGATCTGTCGCTATCACATCGATATGCCCATCTAATAAAGCTTTTAGAATTTGGTCGCGATCATTGGCTGTTTTTACAGCTGGATTCCATTTGATAAAATTACCTTTTGAAGCATAATCCTGATCAGAAAACCAAAGGTGATGGATACAAGCTTCAGCCGTTATTTTTTTATCCTTTAATGGAATATCATGACTAAATAATGCAATTTCTTTGGCTGTTGATATATGAAGGATATGCAAGCGTGTATTATGCTTTTTTGCCAATTCGACAGCTTTCGACGAGGATAAATAGCAGGCTTCCTCAGAACGAATCAATGGATGCATCTCAATTTTCAATCCATCCTCACCATATTTTTCCTTAAATAGGGCCAGATTTGCCTTTATCGTCGCCTCGTCTTCACAATGCGTAGCCACCAAGGTCGGAGCATTCGCAAAGATCCCTTCCAACGCTTTTTCATTATCCACCAACATATTCCCTGTAGATGACCCCATAAAAACTTTGATACCACAGACATCTCTTGGATTAGTTTTAAGCATCTCCTCAAGATTATCATTAGCCGCCCCCATAAAGAATGAGTAATTGGCCAATGCATTTTTTGCTGCAATATCATATTTATCTTGAAGCAACTGCTGAGTCAACGTATTCGGGACAGTATTAGGCATTTCCATGAAGGAGGTTGTCCCACCAGCAACTGCGGCGCGGCTCTCATGCCATATATCCGCTTTATAAGTTAACCCGGGTTCTCTAAAATGAACCTGGTCATCGATAAGTCCCGGTAGCAAGTGTAGCCCCTCAGCATTTATCTCCTGATCAGCAGGATGATTAATTTCCTGAGCAATCATTTCGATTCGACCATTGCTGATATATACGTCAGCAACCTCAACTTTACCTTCATTGACTAGTTGTGCAGATTTTATAAGAATAGATGACATGTTGAAATTTTTACTTTGCTTTAGGTCAAAAGTAAAGATTTGTTGCGGTGATATCAAGTCATCTCGAGAAAGAGTTCCCTATAACGATGGCAATTCCTTCACTAAATCCGCTCCTTTCTCTTATGTTAAATTGGAAACATCTGCCCCAGATTTGTCCAGATTTGGCGCAAGGCGAATCGTATAGAATCTATACTGCGGAAAGTTAATCAATAAAAAAAGAGGCCAAAGCCTCTTTTTTTATTCTTTATCAAATTTGTATCCCACTCCTTTTACAGTGGTTACATAATCGTCTCCTATCTTTTCACGCAGCTTGCGGATGTGAACGTCAATTGTACGGTTAGTCACAACAACAGAATCTTCCCAGATGCTCTTTAAGATCTGTTCACGCGTAAACACCTTATTCGGTTTTGAAGCCAACAAATATAATAGCTCAAACTCTTTCTTTGCAAGAACGATCTTTTGTTCCCCTTTGTAGACTAAGAAAGAATCTCGATCAATAACCAAATCGGCAATTTCAATTTTATCCTGAACGGCAGCATCTGACTCTTCGGAAGCATTTCTTCTTAAGATAGCATTGATGCGACTCATTAGCGCACGCGGTTTGATCGGCTTTGCAATATAGTCGTCTGCACCGACATGAAATCCTGCGATCTCCGAATACTCTTCGCTTCTAGCAGTCAAAAACACCATAAATGTACTTTTGAATTCAGGCATTGCGCGCATGATGCGACAAGCTTCAATTCCGTCCATCTTTGGCATCATCACATCCAAAATGATGAGGTCCGGATTTACTTGTTTGGCAACGTTGATTGCCTCTTCCCCATTTTGCGCTGTAGAGACCTGATAACCTTCACGATTTAAGTTGAATGCAATTAAATCCAAGATATCTTTTTCGTCATCAACAATTAAAATCTTTTGTTTCGAAGAACTCATTTGTCTTATTTTTTTTGCTAAATTATAAACAAAATGATAACAATCAGTTAATCTAATGTTACCAAATTATTAAGTAATATAATATTTAACAATAACAGATTGATTATTTAATTGTTTTCTTCAAAAATGCCTCCAGCTCCTCGCCGCGCAGGTTCTTTGCTATAATAATGCCGTTCGGATCGAGAATATAAGAGGTAGGCAAGGCTTTCACACGGTAATCAATCACAACTGGTGAGCTCCAAGCTTTCAAATCTGATACATGTGTCCAGGTTAACTTGTCATCTTCGATAGCACGCATCCATGAGCCAGGATTATCATCAAATGAAACGGAGAGTATATCAAAGCCTTTAGCGTGGTAAGTATTGTACAACCTAACGAGATTGGGGTTCTCCTGGCGACAAGGCATACACCATGAAGCCCAGAAATCAACCAAGGTATATTTTCCTTTAAAACTCGACAATTTTACCTCTTTGTTGGAAGGCGTAAATGAAGTCAGTTCGGAAGCAGGTTGTCCAATAGCCATTTTTTTTAGCTTTTGGGTCTCCTCCTTAAACTGTGTCACATATCTGTTCTCCGTAAATTCATTTTTTATTTTCTCTGCATAGGTAATGATTTCATTTTCGGCGACTTCGGGATCTAAGGTAGAGATCGCATAAAAACCAGCAAGATCATTGTGTTTATTAGCGAAATCGACGGCTTTTTTTGTATATGTACGCAATTCCTCCGCAAACTTTGATTTATATTCAGCACGAATCTTTTCGATCTCAGCTGCTGTTGAATTGGCTGTCAGCTTAGAAAACACCGTCTGTAAGGAGTCCTGTAGATAATCGCGATAATTTCGCTCTTTGGCAAAAGGCTGTATCGTCTTTGACAATTCAGACCCATCCACTTGATAATCATTTACATCTTTATGAAGATCTGTCTTAAATGTGATCGTCTCCCCCGGAGAAGCAATCAAATCGTACCGATTTTTACCTACACGCAAGGACAACAGTCTGGATTGGCTAGCAGGTCGTACAAACTGAAATTTGTTATTATCGCCAAAAAACATTGAATCTAGCTTGGTATCACCTTCATACAATGAAATAACTTTGATATTGCCAGGATTTTCGACATTTCCAGCGATGGTAAATTGCTCTTTATTTTGGCAACCCATCATCAAACCAACGATCCCTACTGCTAAAAAAACTGCCTTTTTCATCCGTTTATTTTTATTTGTTAAGTACCTATTCCCAATTACGCAAATGGCTTTGCTCTGTTTGATTCACGCTACATGTCACAGCTTTAAGAATCGTGAAAACTATCCGATTTATTCGGATCTCCCAAGGAAGGCGCCGAATAAATCCGATGGCTTGGTATTGTATAAAATTTATTTCAAGAAATCTATTGCTCGCTCAATTGCAACCTTTAATCCGGCAGGGTTCTTACCTCCAGCTGTTGCGAAAAATGGTTGACCACCTCCGCCGCCTTGGATATCCTTAGCCAAATCACGAACAATATGACTTGCGTTCAACCCTTTTTCTTTGGCCAATTCATCTGATATGACAACGGTCAAACTCGGTTTACCTTCAAACTCAGCACCAATGACCAAAAACAAGTTGTTAACAGCTCCCTTTACCGCATAAGCCAAGGTTTTCACAGCTTCGGCATTGGGCAGATCAACAATTGTGGACAAGAAGTTTATAGATCCAACTTGTTGAATCTTCGCTTCCAGATCTGACTTCAATGCCAAGGATTTTTCTGTAATACTTTTCTCGACTTCTTTCTTCAAAGCGCCATTCTCGTCGATGATTTTACCTAATGCAGAAACGAAATCCTTTGGATTATTCATAAGCTCTTTCAGGTGATGAACCAATTCGAAATGCTCACGGATAACCGAAGCTGAACGAGTTCCGGTAATTGCTTCAATACGACGTACACCGGCTGCAACAGCAGATTCAGAAACAATTTTGAAAAACCCGATTTGACCAGTTGCTTTGACATGCGTACCACCACACAATTCTTTAGAATATTGATCTTCAAAGGTGATCACACGAACAAAATCGCCATACTTTTCACCAAATAGTGCTGTTACACCAGAATCTAATGCCTGTTGATAAGGGACATTACGTTCCTCTTTCAACGGAATATTTTCACGAATTTTAGCATTGACAATATCTTCAACTTGTTTAATCTCTTCGTCAGTCATTTTCGCAAAATGAGAGATGTCAAAGCGTAAAATATCGGCGTTGACCAATGATCCCTTTTGATTCACATGGCTTCCTAGCACCTGTTTTAGCGCAGCATGTAATAAATGGGTCGCCGAGTGATTGTTTTCAGTATCGATTCTTTTGGATTTATCGACCTGAGCAACAAATGTTCCTTTCAATTCTAATGGCAATTTGTTTGTAAAATGTACAAATAGACCATTTTCCTTTTTTGTATCTGTGATATAAATCTTCTCGCCCGTTTCCTCGGAAACCAATTCTCCAGAGTCACCAACCTGGCCACCACCCTCAGCATAAAAAGGACTGACAGAAAGCACCAATTGGAATTGCTCTTTATTTTTTGCTACAACCTTACGGTATTTAATAACCTCTGTAACGGCAGTTAATGTGTCGTAGCCTACGAATTCAAATCCCTCATCATCATTTACCACAACCCAATCACCTGTATCTATAGCAGTGGCAGCACGAGAACGATCCTTTTGAATTTGAAGTGCTTGGTTGAAATCTTCCATATCAACCGTTAACCCTTTCTCCCGGGCCAATAATTCAGTTAAGTCGATCGGAAATCCGTAAGTATCATAAAGCTCGAAAGCAAAATCTCCATTAATTACGCTGTGGTCCTCTACATAATTTTCAAATCGTTGGACCCCCGTAGACAATGTTCTTAGGAAAGAAACTTCTTCCTCTAAGATTACCTTCTGTACAAAATCCTGCTGTTGAATCAGTTCGTCGAATACACCGGCAAACTGTGATGCCAAGACAGGGACGAGTTCATTAATAAAAGGAGTCTTAAAACCTAAAAATGTATAAGCATAACGCACCGCGCGACGTAAAATACGACGGATCACATAACCAGCTTTATTGTTAGATGGCAATTGACCATCGGCAATTGCAAAACTAACCGCACGAATGTGATCAGACACTACACGCATAGCAATATCAGACTTTTCATCTATACCGTATTTTATGCCTGATTTCCCAGAAATAAAATCAATGGTAGGTGTAAATACATCCGTATCATAATTAGATGTCTTTCCCTGGATGCATCGCACCAGACGCTCAAAGCCCATTCCCGTATCAACATGTTTAGCTGGGAGCGACTGAAGTGAACCATCTTTCAAGCGATTAAACTGCATAAAAACAAGATTCCAGATCTCAATTACCTGAGGGTGGTCGGCATTGACCAAACTCTGTCCTGAAGTTTGTGTACGCTCTTCTGCACTGCGCATATCGAAATGAATTTCGGAACAAGGCCCACAAGGCCCAGTCTCTCCCATTTCCCAGAAATTATCTTTTTTGTTACCAAGGAGAATTCTATCTTCGTCAATCCATTCCTTCCAGAAATCGAAAGCTTCCATATCACGTTCTAAACCTTCTTTTGCATCCCCTTCGAAAATGGTTACATATAAACGATCTTTGTCTAACTTATATACTTCTGTCAACAGCTCCCAGGCCCAAGCAATAGCTTCTTTCTTAAAGTAATCACCAAAGCTCCAATTTCCTAACATCTCAAACAATGTATGGTGGTAGGTATCAATCCCTACTTCTTCCAAATCATTGTGTTTGCCGGAAACGCGCAAACAGCGTTGTGTATCGGCAACACGCGGAAATTTGATGGGTGCTTCACCAAGAAACAAATCTTTGAATTGATTCATCCCCGCATTGGTAAACATTAATGTAGGGTCATTTTTTACAACTACTGGTGCTGAAGGTACTATCTGATGCCCTTTGCTTTTAAAAAAGTCCAAAAAGGCTTGACGAATTTCTCTACTTGTCATTTAATTATCTAAAAATATGTGCAAACTTACTCAAAATTGGTAGGTTATGCAATGTAGAATTCCATATATTGACCTTGAAACGACCGTTTTCTCTAAACGAGAAAAACTCCAATATTGACTTTTCAAACAAAAAAATCAGGAGATAACATACAGACAGTTAGAGCACAGGTATTTTATAGGTGACAAAAATCACAAACTGACATTAAATACAACATTTTAAAAGCGTTATTCGTTATTCATATTTGTCTAAAGCTCGTCAAATTCAACATGTAAAACAACAAAAACTATTTGACTTAAGGTCATCCACAATTACATTTGTTTTATTACATTTGATAGTAAAATAGGGAATCTAGTACACTTTCGCGCACATTCCCTAAAGGCAAAATAAATAAGATTAGATTTTGTAGATTAAATTCCTTCTAATGAAAAAAAACATTCTACTACCGGTAGATTTTTCGGCTCATTCTAATAATGCTGTAGATTACGCAGTGGACCTTGCCCTCGAAAAGGGGTATTCACTTCATCTTTACCACAATTATACTTCAGCTTCTGCAGTATTTGAGGAGGAAAACAGCCGTAATGAGGCTGATTCTCCAACATTCAAAGCTGATATCCTTATTAAAAATCTGGCAGAATCAATAAAATTAAAACATCCTACGCTTGAAATAACAACACAATGTGAGCGCGGTATGATTACAGAAACACTACCCGAGCTCGCCACTCCTAATCGATTTGATTTTGTCATCATGGGAACTAAAGGCATCACCAATGACGACAGCCAGCTAATTGGCAGCACAACCTATGTTATTAGCAAAAAAGCCAAAATACCTGTCTTGGCCATTCCAACTGAAGCATCCTTTACTCCTATTGACAAAGTTGGCTTACTGTCTAATTTTAAAGAAGAAGAGGTACAAACCGTACAGGATTTTGTCAACATTATCGGCAAGGATTTTGAATTAAAATTGATGCATGTTCACTACGATCATTCCTCAGAAAACAGAATCGAAGACAAGCTTGAAGTATGGAAATATAAGATCAAAAAATATATCGGTGTGACCAATATTGCTATCGAAGTCGATTCAATACAGGGTGATATTGAGGACCTCGATACCGTTCCGGAAGTCATTAATGAGATGATCCATGAGGAAAAGATCAAAATATTATTGGTGACACGATCGAGAAAATCGTTCTTTGAACGTGTCTTCACGCGTTCAGTTGCAAAAGCACTATTTAGTCATCCGTTAGTTCCAATATTTTTCACTAAAGCATAACCTTATAGCCATGTCTAAACTATTAATACCTGTAGATTATTCCGAAAACGCACGAGTTGCCGCATTTTATGCCGCTCAAATCGCAGTGACAACAAACGATGAGATTACACTCTTTCATTCGTTCACTTCACATATCAACAAATTTGCAAATGCGAAGCATTTAGTAGACCCTACCGAGGGAGAAGCCCGCCATCAGATGGAAAAACTTGTAGCTGAACTTCTACAGGAATATCCTTCGCTTAAAATTTCTACCTTATTTGCTAACGGTATTTTAGCGGAAACACTGGATAAACAAGAGATAAAAGATGTCTATCAAACGGTGATTATGGGTACAAAAGGCGTGACTGGACTTGAATCTGTATTGATTGGAAGCAATACATATGATGTCATTAAAGAGTCGAAGATCCCTGTTTTAGCCATCCCGAAAAACGCGATAAAATTGAAAAATGATAACATTGCGTTATTGACAAATTTCAAACCCGGTGAACTTGAGGTCCTCAAACAAGCCATACCATTGTACGGAAAAAACTTCCACTTACAGCTTATCCATATCAATAAAAACGAACTAGAAATCAACATATTAGGTAAAAAACTTGAAAATTGGATTGAACAGATCATTGCTGAAACCGGTATCGAGGATATTTCCTATATTATCAAGTCGCCAAGTTATTTTGCGGGTTCCCGAGAGAATATTGCAAACGGTATTCATACCATTATCCGGGATGAAGATGTCGATGTTATTTTGATCACAAAAAGCAGGAAAACTTTTTTCCAAAACATTTTTACTGAAAATATTGTTAAGCATCTGGCTTTTGAAATTGAGGTGCCAAACTTTTTTGGACGTGTAGAGTAACCAAATAATTTTTGGCAAATTTATTGCAAGAGTGTTCAGTGAGTTAATTTAACAACAGTATTATAGTAGATAATTTTACAAACACGCATTATGAAAATTAGCCTTAAAAAATCAGGATTACTTGTTGCGGCAGGAATTCTATCAACCGCATCCTTTGCACAAAGCACAAAAGAAGCATCAATCGAAGGCACAACTCCGTTAGGCTCGGCAACACAATATAGAACTTGGTCTATCGGTGTAGGAGCCGGTGTAACAAGCTTGCAGAATATCGCTAAGTTTAACAATGGTGGTTATGATAAACTGGATTGGAATTTAGGATATAGTGCTTATATCAAGAAACAAATCTCGCCATCTTTCGGATTGAAGGCTACATATTTTGGTGGAAAGACAGCTGGATATGATAACGGTGACAAGCAAACTGGCTTTGAAACCAAAACACCATGGTCTGTTGCGCTATCGGGTGAGTTCCTGGCAGCTAATACCAACTGGAGATTCTTCAATAGTTTTATTAAGCCTTATGCATCGATTGGTGTCGGGGTAATGAATGCTGAAACTGCAGCAATCGCTGGAGGAAACAGAGGCGAATACGGAGATTCTTATTCTAAAATCTTTGTGCCAGCAGATTTTGGTTTAAAATTCGCTGTTGCCAAAGGTATCAATTTTGAATTGGGATACCAATTGAATTGGGCTAACCAACGATTTGACAATCGCTACAATACAACACCACCACAACAATATAAAAATGACTTATTCACCTACGCGCATGCCGGGCTAGAGTTTGCATTGGGCAACAGTAGCAAACCTGCTTTGAATAATTCAAATCCTGTCGCAACCCTTGTGAATGATTACACGGTTAAATACGATGATTTGAAAGCTCAAAACGATGCATTGAATGCTAAAAATCAAGCGTTGCAAGGTCAATTGGATGGCTTAAACAATGATCTAAAAGATGATGACGGCGACGGTGTTGCCAACAAATATGATAAATGCCCGGGCACCCCTTCAGGTGTTCAGGTTGATGGATCAGGATGTCCAATTGTTGTGAAAAACGAGACCAAAGTCGTAGAAAAAGTCGTGGTTACTGAAGCAGACAGAAAAGTTGTTGCTGAAGCAATTAAGAACCTGGAATTCGATTTAGGTAAAGCAACTATTCGCTCTACTTCGTTTGCAACATTGAATAAAGTTGCTGCATTATTGATTGAGAAGAATTTCAGTTTGAAACTTGCAGGTCACACCGACAATACAGGCTCACGTGAATTAAATATGCGTCTATCAAAAGAGCGTGCAGAGTCAGTAAAAGCATATTTGGTATCTCAGGGTGCTAACGCGTCGCGTATTGAGGCAACTGGATATGGTCCAGACCAACCAATTGCATCCAATAAAAATGCAGCTGGTCGTCAACAAAATCGTCGCGTTGAATTTACACTTTATTAATAACTAATAAATTACACTATCGAAAAGGTGTTTTTAAACAAAAACACCTTTTTATTTATCAATTGTCATATTTCAACTACAAACCTATAGTGAATTTAATTTTTAACTTATTACTTTTGCATCGGTTTATACAAACACAAATTATATGAAACTAAAATTACAATTAGCACTTGCTTTAGCATCTGCGGGTTTATTTGCAAATTCTGCAATTGCTCAAAATGCGAAGGTATCATCCATTGAAGGAACTACACCATTTGGCCCTGTTACACAATACAGAACATGGTCCATCGGAATCGGTGCGGGGGTGACTAACCAAACTAATATTGCTGGTTTTAACCGTGCAGATTATGAGGATTTGGCTTGGAACCTGGGTTACAGTGCCTATATCAAGAAACAAATCTCTCCTTCTTTTGGCATTAAAGCGAGCTACTTTGGCGGTAAAACAGGTGGCGCATTTAAAGATGGTACACAATCTTTTGAAGCGAAAACACCTTGGTCAGCTGCATTGTCTGGGGAGTTCCAAGCGGCGAATACCAATTGGAGATTCTTTAACAGTTTTATCAAACCTTATGCGTCAATTGGTGTTGGTGTCATGAATAGCAAAACAACGTTGACGACAGGTTCTACTTCTCAAGAAGCTGACGGTATTTCTAAGATATATGTACCATTGGATATGGGACTTAAATTTGCTGTTGCCAAAGGAATCAACTTTGAGCTTGGATACCAATTAAACTGGGTTAACCAAAACTTCGATGGTATTCGAGGCGGCCAATATAAAAACGATCTATTTACTTACATTCATGGTGGCTTAGAGTTTGCATTGGGCAGCAGCAGCAAACCTGCATTGAACAATTCAAACCCTGTCGCTACTTTAGTGAATGACTATACGGTAAAATATGATGATCTTAAGGCGCAAAATGATGCTTTAAATGCTAAAAACCAAGCGCTACAAAATCAATTGGATGGTCTAAACAGTGACTTGAAAGATGATGATGGCGATGGTGTAGCGAACAAGTATGACAAATGCCCAGGCACACCTTCAGGTGTACAAGTAGACGGTGCAGGTTGTCCAATCGTTGTGAAAAACGAAACTAGAGTGGTTGAAAAGGTTGTTGTGACAGAAGCTGACCGAAAAGTCGTTGCAGATGCCATTAAAAACTTGGAATTCGATTTAGGAAAAGCAACAATACGTTCTACATCTTACGCGACGTTGAATAAAGTAGCCGAACTGTTAATCGAGAAAAACTTCAGCTTAAAACTAGCTGGACACACCGATAATACAGGTTCTCGTGAATTGAACATGCGTTTATCAAAAGAACGCGCTGAATCGGTGAAAGCGTATCTTGTATCACAAGGTGCTAATGCATCACGTATTGAAGCTACGGGATATGGTCCTGACCAACCTATCGCATCAAACAAAACCGCTGATGGTCGTCAACAAAACCGTCGCGTAGAGTTCACGCTTTATTAATCGATATTCTTCGATCTATAATAAACCAAAGGCATCACTTCACCGTGATGCCTTTTTTAATTCTACCCTGTATAAAATTCTCATTCTTTGACACGGTATAAGCTATAAAAGCCCCCCTATTTAAAGCAATTAAACATTTGAACAACAAAAAGATAACACAAGTATCACCAACATAATACCTATTTTTATTTTAGTAAAATTTTAAAAATGCGTAAATCAAAAATTATTGTTTTAGCTTTTTTTTCATCGTTTCTGTTCTCATGCGAGAAAGATCCTCCACTTAACGAACTAGGCTCAAATGCAACCATTAACCGATGGACATTGGACCAGATGAAGCACTATTACTACTGGAACGATAAAATTGGATCAACTGAGGGCTACCAACAAAAGCCGGATTTGTTTTTCAAAAGCATCTTATACCCTGAAGATCATTTTTCAACCATCTTACAAACCCTAAATAGTGATACCTATGGAAATACGCTAACAAATACTTTTGGCTTCGATATGGTTCAATTACACAATCAGTCGGGATCTATTCAATTAGTAACCCAAGTAGTTCCTTTTAGTGAGGCAGACTTAGCAGGACTTCAAAGAGGAGACAGTCTAACCCATATGAATTCGACATTAATGGATCAGATGAACTTCCAATCACTATTAAACAAATCATTACGTTTACCAACGATCCAAGTAAAACGACTCGACGGTAAAGTATTCAACCTTCCATCGTCGTACATCTCACAGCCGGTTGTCTATACATCAAAAGTCATTTCATCTTCTCCCAACGTCGGTTACATTTTTATAAGCCAATTTGATTTCAGCGGAGCCTATTCCTTATTAGAAGTAATAAAAGATTTCAAATCAAAACATGTAACGGAATTGATTGTCGATCTTCGATATAATCCAGGTGGTCAAGTCGCCTTTGCCGCATTCTGCGCATTATTAATGGCGGATATTAAAGAAAACGATATTTTTGCCAAATATCGAGGAAACAAAAATCTTAAACCTATTGAAGAAACGTTTGAAGCAACGCTACAGAGACAGCCAGATGGCTATTCCTTTATCGCTAGCGAAGTACTAAAACAAGGTTTACAACTAAAAAGAATCTTTATCCTGACCGGACCGAACACGGCTTCCGCATCCGAAATGATGATTAATGGATTAAATCCATACCTAAAAATTGTTCAGGTTGGTGCCAGAACCTATGGTAAAGATATGGCTTCAACAACCATTTCCACTCCCGAAGAGATCCACGGTAATGAGCGTTCATGGCATTTGATCCCTATGATCTATAAAATCTACAATACTATAGGGCAAGGAGATTATGGCAATGGAATTACTCCGCAGAAGGTGACGGATGAGTTTGCCTATTTACCTTTAACTCCAATAGGTGACCGTAGAGATCCGTTAATACAGGAAGCCTTGAAAATAATCAATACTAAAAGCGCGCGCACCAAAAGCACTGCTCTTACATATGAAAAAATGAATGCCTTAAGTCCAAAATATATAGGCAGCAGCTATCAGACAATACCTATTGAAGTAAGTATACAGGATAAGTCAAAAAAATAGTTTCATCAATGCGCACAGGAGTTTAACGAATTAATCACCATCCGAAGATCAGCCCCTGTTTGCCCATTTTTGGCTAATTTGCGAAGAGAAGGAGACAAGATTTTCGAACGAATGGTCCGTTCCTTCGATTCATATTCCTGCACGATGCCTTTCAGCTGCTGCAACAGTTCCAAATATTGCCGATAAAGTTCATTCAGCTCCGCCATTTCATTCCGTAAGGCGAGCGGCGCAGCGGCGTCAATGGACTGATCTACACCTCCCTGAATTTTCAGGGAGACAGCAAATAAATTACGATGTTTTATAGCATTGATGCCTTTCATAGTGACTCTTCTTTTGAATTAATGGCTTACCATTTATGGAAGTATTGATGGGTGTCTGTGTTTGTTTTGTAATGAGTTTTATTTCTGTAACCAGATATTATCCAAACCATAGCCTATACCTCCAATTTCTGAGAATGCATCAACATCAAAAAATGCATCGGGTTCTTTTTGAACGAGATACACAATACCAATGTCTACCGAAAAATTAAAAAACAAAAAGACTTTTTGTCCATCTATAAGGATCGGTTTTAAATCCTTATCCAATACTTGCGCCTTTGGCACAAAAGTAGCGTCAATCGGTATTTTGATAAATTCTTCGGGAATTTTATCTGATATCAAGTCGGTAATCAGGATTGGATTTTCGTCATACTTAACCATATCCATTCCCCAACTTTCATCATAGACAGGCTTACCTTGATAAACTGCCAATCGAATTGGCTCACCATTAGGTGAAATTGTTTTATTATAATTTAAGATCTTTACTTGTCTCACACCCGGAATCGATTCGACATCATCTCCTAATGGATTTGGCCCGACAACGAGTGACGGATCAATGGGACTTTTACTATGTACACCAAAGGTATTCAATCCCGATTTGAGAGGAAGCCGTTGCTCTAGGATGACCTGATCATTGTTATTATATGCAACGACCGATGAAGAATCGGCATCTTTATTTCGGATAAAAATAAAATTAGCATCGCTTGGATTAGCAACTTTTCCATCTATCGTTACTCTTTTTACATCCACTGACGTCGTGCTATAGGATCTAAAAGCAATCCGGGCCAGTTCTTCAGTTTCTACAATAAGTTCACCTTTTTGACAGGAAGGCAATAGCGATCCAATCCAAAGAGCTATCAAACAGCAAAATAAATTTTTAATCATATATAAAGGATAAAGAAGTGAGCCATTGTATGGCTCACTCAATTAAATAATCAATATTAATAAGTTTTTGGAGCAAATTGAGTCCAGTTCGCAGTCCAAGGAGCAGTTGTCGGATGGAATGCACCTTTATAAGTAGTACTTCCATCACCATATGCAGGAGAAGTTGACAATGGTCTTAAAAAAGCAGGATTAAATGTAGATGTTGTTGGATAAAAAATATTTCCAGCTCCTGCTAAATTCAAATATGTCGTTGCATCTGTTGACACATTTGTTTGGTTTCCTGTTGGTGTAGCACCACTGAATGCCGCAGTATAAGCATGTACAACATTCCCTGTAAAAGTACCTGTTGCACCATCCTGAAATGCAGCACCTGTTCCATAACCAGCGATAATCGAATTTTGAATATCGTACTGTGAAGCTCTTCTCCAACGGTTACCAAATTTCAGTTTTGTAGCAGCTACAGTAGCATCCTTAATTCCCAAGAATGTAAAATTTTTCAATACTGGGCGAGTCTTAGGTGTCGCTGAATATGGCGCTGTACCTTCGTTATCCGACTCCAAACCGTTTGAATCCGAGCTACCACTTGATGTGCTATTGGTTGAATTAGGATCCTTTAATGATAAGGCATACTGAATTGTTCCGGTGTATCCATGATCGAAATCAAAGTCATCATCGTCATTCGACAAGGCTACCAGGTACTTCGCATTTACAGTACCCCCAAAAAACTCAAACGCATCATCTTTACCCCAAGATACCTGAATATTTTCCAAGGTAGTACCAGTACCCACACCGCCCAAGGTTAGTCCGTTAATCTCATTATCAGCAGTTAAGTTATAACCAGCAAATTCAATACGCACATATTTCAATGAACCTGAATTATCCGCAGCATTTGTACCACCATAAGTAACATCTACACCCACAGGTTGAGGAATTCCTTCGATTCTCCGTGTGGCAGCTTGATTGGTAGTTGCGCTACCCAGCAATACGACCCCTCCGAAATCACCAGGGTTACGAGATCCTGCCGCATTTGGAGAAGTGAATACGATTGGTGCGGACGCAGTACCGTTAGCGATCAATTTCGCTGTTTTAGGAACAACCAAAACGCCTTTGATATTTTGTGTTATTCCGGTGATTTGGTCATTATATGCTTTAGTTAAACCAGAAGTAATATAAGTACCAGCTTGAATCGTCAATGTCGCACCGGGTTTTACAAAAGCAACTCCGTCAATTTTCCATACGGTATCTGCAGAAAGCGTAGTTTTAGTAATAATACCGGCAGCATCAGTTGGGATCGTTGCCTGAGGTTTGTTTGGCAAACCAGCATTCAAATCTGAATTAGGTCCTACGTTGTCTTTGTTACAAGAAGCCAATGCGATTGCGCATACGCTCGCTACTGTTAAGATTTTTTTCATTTTGTGTTAAATAATTACTAGTTTTGCCATCACAAGATCATTTTTTAGACTATGCATCCCTGTGGGATAGCATTTCATAAGGTTGCATAGTTGCTTTCAATCACCCTTTTTCTGTATTTTTCTATTTTATCTCCTGTTGTGCGACTTGGACAAACCCGGAACTTATGTACAGTATTGAGGAGTGATATGAAACTGCCTCGCGCAGAAATTTTTCTATTTAAAAATTGTAGCTAAATGAAAGATTAAACCTTTGTCCCTCTCTTCTACGATAAGTAATAATATCTCCTTCGTTTTTATCATATCGTATAGATTTACCTTTTTTCAATACATAGAACTTTGTATCATCTTGTTCATAATCTTGAATATTCATATAATACCGCGTCCATTCATCCAATAGGTTGGCCATATTAAATTTCACTTCCATCTTGCCCTTTAGAAAACGTGTATAAAGTTGTGCATCCAATTGTTTTGGCGCCAACTCATATTCAACATTATTCATATTAACATTCGCTATGTTTGTTCGATAACCTCGATGATTATAGCTTGCTGTTACCCCGAAAAATTCACCCCAATATCCTACGCCTAGATTCAATAACCAAGGTGACTGCCCAATCAGTGGTCTATCTTGATTGGGATAGCGCTGTTGAACGCGCTCGGCAACTTGGGTTTCAGGGTTATTAACCCATTCCCAATGACTTAAGACATTGACTTTCGATTTGAGTAGTGTTCCATTAGCGTAGACAAATAAGTTTTTAAACCACTCCTTTTCCGACAGAAATGTTAAATTCTTCCTGATTTCCATTTCAAGTCCAAGATTTTTCGCATTTTCCATGTTAGCAAAAGTATACGTGTTCCCCCCACTATGAACAAGTTCTATGGGCTTATCCAAGTATTTATAGTATCCCGTTATAGAAATGATTTCACCTGGTAAGGGGTACCATTCAAATCGAAGGTCTACATTATCGATTAACGTGGATTTAACTTGCTCTCCATAAACGTAACCGTCTAACTCATAATCATACATGGCAAACATGCCAACTTCTCTAAAATCTGGTCTAACTACCGTCCTTGAGTAGCTACTTCGAATATTGAAATCGGATGTCACCTTATAGGTGGCGTTAATAGAGGGCAAAAACCGCCAGTTATTTTCTTTTACACCAAAACGATGTCTTTGAACATCATTGGGATCTGGTTCATCCTGATAAGTCCTCCTATATAATTCTTCCTGCTTAGAGTTTAAATTAAAATATTCTGAACGCACGCCATACACCAAACGCAATTTATGCCATAACATTTGATCTGCCATCAGATACACTGCCTGTGAAGACATTTTACCATCATAATATCGACCGCCCAATGCATCTGCGTAGTAATAGGCCTGCCCATTTCCGTTGCCGATATTATCGGCGCTGAATAACTGGTCATAAGGAATTTCTATCTCTGGAGGCAACTGATTCGTAGTACCTTCTGCCCATGCTCTCGTCCAAGGGACGAAATTGAATAAATCCAACGCTCTCTTCTTCAACCAGGCCTGATAGCCTAATTTCACCAACGTTGGAACAGCTGCATTTTTGCCGAATTTTCGCGAAAATGCAGCGCTCCAATTATAATCTGTTTCATCAATATTTGTCCATCTTCGCGAGTCCCTGAAAACCCCCGCCACAGATGAACTACGATGAGTTAATAACCCCGGGGTTTGAAAATAAGGAATACTATCTATCATGGCAGTGACCCTATAGGAAAGCTTTCGTTCATCTAAAATTTGCTGTTTAATTTTGTTGACCGTAAACATTCCTTCAGCTTTTATCTCCCACGGCAGTTGATACTCTCCAACCAATTGGTGTTGCTGCAAAGACATCGCTTCAGGCAATTGATAATTCAGTTTGCTTACTTCAGGATTAGAATCACTATAGGGCTTTTGAATAGATTCATTATAAATATCACTGTACGTACGCGCATACATGTTCTTTAAGGAAACTTTAAAAGCTTGTCCCTGCCAGCCCATATTGGCCATTAATCCGGCGCTGCTATTGAAGCGATAGGATGTTCCGGCTCCATTGTCACCGAGACCTACACTATCAATATAATTATTGATACTTACCGAATTACGTACATTATTAAATGCAATGATATTTTGTTCGTTTCTAAAATTTGTGGATGCCACAAACCCCAATCGCTGTCCATTATTTAATTCATAAACCCGTCCAAGCGAAAAACGCATATTCTGATTGGGGTATGCTTTATACTTATATTGTCGCAATGCATCATTATTAAAACGCTTGGACTGTGCGATAGCATCCAAATCGTTATACTTCACGGCATCGCCAAACTCCGTTAGATTTAAAGGAGTGTTGTTCAATTCAGGATCAGTCAAAATATAACCGGGAGGCGCATCCAATTGTATCGCCCGACTATTCCACTGCCAAGTTTTTATTCCATCGGGCATCTTGGACGATTTGTTAAAGAAACCCAAATATTCACTCGTATGCCGCTCCCCCAGCCGATAAAAGTCTTTGCCTGTTGTACGGGAATTCCCACCTAATCCGTATTGAATTGTGGTAAAATTCTGATCTGGAATGTCTAATGTATTCACCGAAACCTGTCCACCGGAGAATTCTGCCGACACGTCCGGTGTTGCTGTTTTATTAACGACCACAGAACTTACCATCTCAGTCGGAATAATATCAAACGAAAAATCCCGTCTATTCTGCGACGTGCTGGGAATCACCACACCGTCGAGCATCGCTTGATTATAGCGATCCGACATTCCTCTAACAATTACATTTCTATTATTAACCGTTGTCAATCCTGTTACGCGTTTTAAAACCTGCCCCATATCATTGTCCGGTGTACGGGCGATCTGTTCAGCCGAAATACCGTCGGTCACCGAAGCAGCATTCTTTTGTACCGCATACAATCCCGCTACAGAAGCTTTTTTAAAGGATACACTGACAACTGCCGTTTCCAACGCGCTTACCTGCATCTTCATGGCAATGTTTAACCCTGTCCGTTGTCCGGCCTGTATCCTAACCCCTTCAATACGTTGGGTCTGGTAAGAGAGGTAACTGACTTCCAGTACGTAGGTTCCCGGTTCAGCATTCAAAAGATAGCTCCCATCGATACCGCTCTGTGTTGATTTATTGGTTCCGATCAGTTTGATGCTGGCATTAGCCAAAGGCTGACCGCGATCATCAATAACTTTACCTGAAATGTACCCATGCTGCTGTACCGGTTTTTTGACTAATGTAATATAGACACCGTTGTCATGAGCCATCAGGTCAGTCTCCCTAAGCAGATAACGCATGACATCGCGAACACTATTACTTTTAAAAATTTTGGCATTTACCTTTTTCTTTGCCAGATTATATTTCGCTGCATCGAAAGCGATATGTATATTTTGGGATTCCAAACGTTCGAAAGCCGCCGGAATATTGGATTCACTAAAAGAAACTGTAATCTTTTTATTGAGTAACTGCCCGTATGCGCCCGAAGCTAAGAGCATTTCGGCCGACACGATCGAAAGAAGTAAACCTACCAACGATGTCCTTATCATAAACTTAATATCGTTTTGCGTAACGTATTGGTTAAATTTCATAAATTTGTATGCGTATATAATATCTCTTAAGTTGTTGTATATGTTATTTATACCATCTCCAAATGGTACGAGATGCAGAGTTGACGATGGCCGTCGTCAGCTCTCTTTTTTATCCTCGAATTAGTAAATATGCACTATCCTGCCCTCCTTCCTTGATTTGTTGTGATGAATTGCTTTGATACTTTCCAAGGTTGCCGTCCAGGACAGCTGCTTTGATATTGGCATACTATACCGTTGTTTGACAATCCGCTGATCGTCAGTTTTTATATCCACATCATAGATATTTTTGACCGCTAGTGCCAATTCTGCAAAACTGCTTTGCTTAAGATAAACTCTTCCCTCAATCCAGCTATTACGTGTCGTCAGATCAAAAGTCTCCTGATTGCTATTGTGGTTATTTTTGGTATGACGGATCTGTTCGCCGCGGGTCAGCACACCCAGCGGATTGTTATTGGCAGTGACCTGCACTTTTCCAGTAAATACGGACACCGAAATATCATCAAGTTCGAGGTAATTCTTCACCGTAAAGGAAGTTCCTAAAACAGTAGTTTGTATTTGTTGAGCTTTGACAATAAAAGCTTTAGTAGAATCTTTCCTAACATCAAAAAAAGCTTCCCCAACAAGGAGTTCCACCACACGATCCTTTCTACCGAAAGAAACTGTATCCAATTTTAACTTCGAACGTGCGTTTAAAATCACCGTTGACCCGTCGGCAAGCTGAACTTTTTTACGTTGCGCAACGCCCGTTTCAAAAATCCGATATCCTGGCTGAAGTAAAGCTTCTTTGCGAGAAACTGCTTGATCAGCTGTTTTCCAAAACAACGCACTCAAACAGAGTAATAAACATGCCGCCACCGCTCCAGACCAATACAGCATCTTTCGGACGGGCACGCTCTTCGTGGACGTATTTCCAATCTGTTGTTGAATTCTTCCCCATAACTGATTTTCGTCAACGTTATCATCAGGCACTTCTTCTTTGTCCAGTCCAGCATACCAATGATCAATCAGTCTGCGTTCACTTGTACTAGCCTTATTCTGGCGGTACCTATCCATTAACAATTCAAAAATTCTTCTTTTCACTTTTTATGCCCACTGTTTATATACAAGTCCGCAAAAAAGCCCCAAAGTACTTCAAGAAATAGTTAATGTTGTATGAAAGAATTGTTAAATGATCCAAGTTCTGGAAATAGAAATTTTGGGAATGTGTAAGCAAGCTACTTAATGAACTCGTCAATAATAAAGACCAAGAGCAGGGTGAAACTACCGTTTTGAACATGTTGGTAGCCCAAAATAGCTTTACGTAGTCGTTTGGATGCTTCCGTAAGATTGTTTTTGACCGTTTGCTCAGATAGGCCCATACGCGTGGCAATCTCTCGAATGGATAAATGTTCCCATTTCAATAAAAGGGCCTGTCTCATATTATGGGGCATAATCTCCAGTTCTTCCTCCAACAACTTCTCTAAAGCTAGATAAGTGTTGAGATCCTCCGGATGCTCCTGTACATAATCAAAAATATGTTTGCTCCAATGATCCAACAATTTATCTTTGGCTTTATTGGAATTAAAAAAGTCTATAATTTTATATTTGAGCATTCCTTTCAAATAGGCCTGGAGGTTCATCTGGATATCGATGGTATGACGTCGTTCCCAAAATTGAACAAACAGCTCCTGAAGAATGTCCTCCACATCCTGTCGGTCTAGGATTCGACGAGCAGCATGCTGATAAAGATCTTTCCAGCAATATCGGTATAATTCCTCGTATGCAGCCGTATCGTTATTCTCTTTTATAGCCTGCAGCCAACGCTGATGTACAACTGGTCCTTGATTCATGCTACACCAAATTTAAGGTTGAAATATTAAGTTTCTATTAATAAATGAATAAACAAACTGTAGACTATAAAATAGTTTCACATTCAAAATAAAACTTTTCAAAGCGAGCTAAATCTATATAACACGGCTCAATTTATTATCACTTAGCAGAAAAGAATCCGATCACCCTAAAAATCAATTATTTAAATTATTTGTTTATTCCAATATTATTCTTACCTTTGCAACGCCTTAGGCAATAGTGCCTATTGTATAAAATATTTCATGAACCCATTTTTAGAACTGGGAATCCGTGAGGAAGTTGTTAATGCCATCTCAGAATTAGGTTTCGAAAAACCTTCTGAAATTCAGGAAAAAGCCATTCCTGTTTTATTGACTGGTAACGACGATTTTGTCGGATTAGCCCAAACTGGCACAGGAAAGACCGCGGCATTTGGTCTTCCATTATTAGAGCAATTAGACTTTTCTCAAAAACACCCACAGGCATTAATTCTTTGCCCTACTCGGGAATTATGTTTACAAATCTCAAAAGATTTAGAAAAATTTGCTAAATACGTTGACAACGTACATGTTGTTGCTGTATATGGAGGTGCAAATATCTCAGACCAGCTACGTCAAATTAGACGTGGAGTGCAAATTGTAGTAGCGACCCCAGGTCGTATGTTGGATATCATCGGCAGAAATGCGATTGATTTTTCAAATGTAAAATATGTTGTATTGGATGAAGCGGATGAGATGCTCAATATGGGCTTCAAAGAAGACATCAACAACATTTTGTCAGAAACTCCTGACGAGAAAAAAACTTGGTTATTTTCGGCGACAATGCCTGCTGAGGTACGTCGTATCGCAAAGAATTATATGACCGATCCAGTTGAGCTTACTGTAGGTACAAAAAACACCGGTAATGCCAACATTGAACACCACTATTATTTGATCAAAGCAAAAGATAAATATGCTGCATTCAAACGTATTGTGGATTCAAACCCTGATATCTTTGGTATCGTATTTTGTCGTACAAAAATCGAAACACAGGATATCGCTGAAGCGTTGATCAAAGATGGTTACAATGCAGATTCACTGCATGGTGACTTATCACAACAACAACGTGATAAAGTGATGAAACGTTACCGTGACCGTAGTTTACAATTATTGATCGCAACAGACGTAGCCGCTCGTGGTATTGATGTAAGTGATGTAACTCACGTTATCAACTTCTCTTTACCTGATGAAACAGAAAACTATACACACCGTTCAGGCCGTACAGCCCGTGCAGGTAAAACTGGTATTTCACTTTCTTTGGTAAACGTAAAAGAGCTAAGCAAAATCCGTCATCTTGAAAAGATCATCGGTAAGCCTTTTGAGAAAAAACAAGTACCTCAAGGTGCTGAAGTTTGCGAAAAACAATTATTTTCTATCGTTAAAAAGATTGAAAATGTTGAAGTAAACGACGAACAAATTAGCCCATTCTTGCCTGCAATTATGGAAAATTTGGAGTCACTTTCAAAAGAAGATATCATCAAAAGATTCGCTTCTCTTGAGTTCAACCGTTTCTTGGATTATTACAAAAATGCACCTGATTTAAATATCGAAGCGCGTGACGGTGGCCGTGAAGACCGCGGTGATAGACGTGATGGTCGTTCACGTGAAGGTTCAAAAGGCTACACGCGTTTATTTATGAACTTAGGTTCAGTAGATGAATTCTCTCGTGGAGACATGTTGGGCTTCATCTGTAACAATGCGAATATTTCAGGAAAATCAATCGGTAAAATTGATTTGAAAGGCGTGTTCACATTCTTCGAAGTTCAAGATGCAGAAGTAGAAAAAGTATTCCAAGGATTCCAAGGTGTAGATTACAACGGTCGTCAAGTACGTATCGAAGTATCTGGTGAAGCAAGAGGTGAAGGTCGTGGCGACCGTGGCGGAAGAAGCCGTGGTGGTGATCGTGGCGGAAGACGTGAAGGTGGATACCGTGGCGGTGATCGCGGCGGAAGACGTGAAGGTGGATTTGGAGGCGGTGAACGTGGCGGAAGACGCGAAGGTGGATTCAATGGCGAACGTCGTGATCGTGGTGAGCGCAGCAGCAATGGTGGCGGCTTCCGTGATTTCTCTGGAAAACGTAAAGAATCAAAAAGCAAATACTAATCATTCGTATTTAGCATAAGAGTTAAAGACTCTGGCACAAAAGCGATCAGCTTGAGATGCCAGAGTCTTTTCTTTTACATCCTCTTCCGGTACAACTACTATAATCTCGTCTGCCAATACAATAGTATCTTTAAAAAACCGTAAATTAGCTGTATTACACGAACTGGATTTCCAACATGCGAACAGCAACGAGATTATTTGATTTAGCAAGCTTGCAATATGCTATTGCGCCAGATTTCCCTATGTTTTCTTTCAAAAAAGACAACGAGTGGGTAAAGGTCAGTAATACCGAATTTATTGATCGGGTCAATAAGACATCAAAAGGTTTGATCGCCCTTGGTGTTCAACCTGGAGAGAATGTGGCATTGATTAGTGAGAACCGTATCGAATGGAATATTTTGGATTTCGCAATCCAACAAATCGGTGCTGTAGTCGTCGCCCTTTACCCCAATATTTCGACTTCAGATTACGCTTATATTTTCAATCATGCGGAAATCAGAAATTGTATCGTTAGTTCAAAGAAACTATATACAAAAATATTAGCGATACAAGAAGACTGTCCACAACTGAAAGCTATTTACAGTCTCGACAAGGAGAATGACCTCAATCACTGGGAGGACTTTGTTGCGAAAGGCGTTATCATTCCGGATGAAACACTAAACCAATTGCGTGATACTATCCAAACAGATACGTTGGCATCGATCATTTATACCTCTGGCACCACAGGTAACCCCAAGGGGGTAATGTTGTCCCATCGAAACTTATTGGCAGATACATTGAGTAGTGAATATTCCTTTCCCGTCGAACGGGGTGATCGTGCCCTCTCCTTTCTTCCTGTATGTCATGCATACGAACGCGTATTCCAATATGTTTATATGTACAAAGGTTTAACCATCTTCTTTGCACAGTCTATGGATACCATAGGTGAAGATTTTAAATCCGTTAAACCCCATATTTTTTCCGCTGTACCTCGTGTATTGGAAAAAGTTTATGAAAAGATTATGGCAACAGGAGAGCAGTTGACTGGGCTTAAACGCAAACTATTCTTTTGGTCCTTTAGCGTCGGCGAACAATACAAACTGGAGGGACGTACACGGTGGTATGACTTTCAACTGAACATTGCCCGTAAAGTAGTTTTTTCAAAATGGCGCGAAGCATTAGGTGGCGACATCAAAGGGATTGCCTCCGGGAGTGCTGCTTTACAGGAAAGATTAATCCGTATGTATATGGCAGCAGGAATTCCAATATATGAAGGTTATGGCCTCACTGAGGCGGGACCATGTATCGCTGTAAACTGCTATAAACGAGGTATGAAAATTGGTACTGTAGGCTTACCGCTAATTAATATTGAAATTAAGCTCGCGGCCGATGGAGAGATAATAACCAAAGGTGAAAATAACATGATAGGGTATTATAAAAATCCAGAGGCAACAGCTGAAGTGATCAAAGATGGTTGGCTTTACACAGGGGACATTGGTCAATGGGTAGACGGTAAATTTCTCAAAATTATAGACCGGAAGAAAGAGATGTTCAAGACTTCTGGAGGGAAATACATTGTTCCTCAGCAGATCGAATCTAAGCTGGTGGAATCCTCGTTTATCGAACAGGCCATGGTAATTGGAGAAGCCCGCAAATTTCCTGCTGCTTTGATCGTTCCCAACTATAATAAACTGCTAGAATGGTCGAAAGGAACTTTTCCCTCCCTTGTCGATCTTTCTAAACAAGATTTTCTAAATAGTCCAGAACTGAAGCAGAAAATCGAATCGGAACTCAACCGTATTAATCAAAATTTTGGCGGCTGGGAACAGATCAAGAAGTTCGCTATTCTCTCCAACGAAATGACTGTTGAAACGGGTGAATTGACACCGACCTTAAAAATGAAAAGAAAAGTTATCTTACAAAAATACGATCGGGAGATTGAAGAAATTTATAAAATCTAGCCTACAAAAAAAGCCTTTGTCAAAAACAAAGGCTTTTCTATAATCAACTATATTATATTCTTTATTTTTTAACAATCCGTTGACGAATCGCTTCATAGATCACTACTGCGGCCGAAACAGACACATTTAACGAACCTATTTCACCGTACATTGGTATCTTGGCCAGGTGGTCGGCAATGCGGATTAGGTCATTGGAAACACCAACGTCCTCCGCACCCATAATAACACAAGTTGGAGCCGTATAATCTACGTCGTAGATACTCGAGGTTGTTTTTTCTGTACTGGCAACTAACTGCACACCTGAATCAATCAAAAATTTACCAACTTTTGAGAGGCTATCATGGCGACAGACCGGGATTTTATAGAGTGCGCCAGCAGATGTCTTGATCGCATCAGGATTGACCTCAGCCGAGCCTTTTTTAGGGACAATGATGGCATGTACTCCAGAACATTCAGCAGTCCGCGCAATGGCTCCCAAATTGCGAACATCAGTTACTCCATCCAACATCAGCAGTAAAGGAGTTTCACCTTTTTCATAAATCTGCGGCAGAAGTTCCTCTATGTCATGATAGGTAATTGGGGAAATAACCGCAATTACACCTTGATGATTTTTACGTGTTATCCGGTTTAATTTTTCAATTGGCACCTGTTGAGAAGCGATATTATGTTCTTTTAACAAGGCTTTCAATTCTAGAATCAAACTACCGCTCAAACCACGTTGTATAAATAATGACTCGATCTCTTTACCACTATCGATTGCTTCGATGACAGCACGAATACCAAATACCATCTGATTCACTTCACGTCTTTCCCCGTGGTCGCGATCACGTCTCTGAAAATTTCCTTGCATAATAAATACTAAATATCTGCCTCTTCATAGAAGAGTTTGCAAATGTACAAAAATAAAAAATAACTATTGTGTTTGAATTAGCTTAGTCCTAAGTTAAACTCTTTCCTCAAAGTATCTAAGAGCGGATTTTTGTTGACCATAGCTTGATACTTCTCCTGAGAAGTATAGGGTTTGCGTGAGATAGTATGTTCCATCATTACCCCCTGAAGATCAAGCGAAAAATTCTGAAGTTTCACACGCAGGTAATTCAGCACATCAACCTTTGCGCTTTGCAATACATCCATCTGAACACCATTTTCGACATCAATTTCAATCAATACCCCATTTAAGCGGGGTTGCATAGCAGTCATCATGGTATACAAGTTAATCTTGTTTTCTGCTTTCAGCTGTTCAGCATAACTATTCCAAACAGCAATAAATTGGCCGAATGAAACATCACGCTGTTCGCTTCCACGTATTAATTCAGGTTCATCACCTTCTTTGGCAACGGTATTGTTATCGTATATGGTATTCAAATCCGGCAAAGACGGAATAATTGCAGCAGTAGATGCTCCCCAGCCCCCTTTTTTTACTTTAGGCGGCACATTGGAAATAATATCTTTTTTCACCTCTTCCTTTGTCTCGGAAGCCTGATAATTTACGGGGTTAGCTTGCGGACGCGGTGTTACCTGGTTTTCAACGACAGGAGCATTCGCTGGAGAAGTCGCTTGCGGACTAAGAGCTACGGAGCTTTGTTGTGGTTGTCCCGCTACTGGCTCAGGAAGTTTTTTTTTTACACCCTCGGCTGCCGAAGGAATCTGTATGGACCCTAGCTGGCTCAATTTAATTGCACTTGCAATATGACATGTCTTGAGGAGTGAAAGTTCAACTTGTAAGCGTTGATTTTTACTTGTCTTATAGTTTATTTCACATTGATTGGAAATATTCAATACAGACAACAAAAATCCTGGAGAGGCTTTTTGGGATTGCTGTAAATACTTTTGACGAATACTATCACTTACTTCCAATAATTTAAGCGTAGTTGGCTCTTTAGCCACCAGTAAATTTCTGAAATGCGCTGACAGACCAGCTATAAAATGACTGCCATCAAATCCATGATTTAAAATCTCATTGAAAATCAATAAAGTTTGTGCCGCATCTTCCCTTAAAATAGCATCTGTTAGCTTAAAATAATAATCGTAATCCAAGATATTCAAATTATCGATTACCGCTTGATACGTGACATTTTTATTGGAAAAACTGACGATCTGATCGAACATCGACAAGGCATCCCGAAGACCACCATCTGCCTTTTGGGCAATGATATGCAAACCGTCCTGATCATAAGCAATGCCTTCTCCATCAGCGATACGAGCTAAATGACTGGCCATATCTTCCACTTTGATCCGATTAAAATCGAAAATCTGACAGCGCGAAAGAATAGTAGGTAAAATCTTATGTTTTTCTGTAGTCGCCAGAATAAAGATGGCATAGGAAGGTGGCTCCTCTAAAGTCTTCAAAAAAGCATTAAAGGCCGCTTGAGAAAGCATATGCACCTCATCTATGATATAGATTTTATATTTTCCAGCCTGCGGCGGTATACGCACTTGATCAATCAAGTTACGGATATCGTCTACGGAATTATTGGATGCCGCATCCAGTTCATGAATACTGAAAGAATTTCCATTTTGGAAAGACTTACAGCTATCACATGCGCCACAAGGTTCGGTGCCTGCTAAAATATTTTCACAATTAATTGTTTTCGCTAAAATACGTGCACAGGTTGTTTTACCAACACCTCGGGGACCACAAAACAAAAATGCCTGCGCCAACTGGTTGTTGTGTATCGCATTCTTTAAGGTACCCGTAATGTGTTGCTGACCTACAACCGAATCAAAGGTAATCGGGCGGTATTTACGTGCAGAAACAATAAAATTATCCATTGCACGAAGATACGGATTTTAAAAATGAAAAAGGAGCATCTAAAACCTAAAAATAGATTGTAATTTTTTAATAATAATTCCTTCAATGCACAAAAAAAGCAAATTTTATCGTTAATTTTATATTACTACAATGTTATCAAATTGTTAAGAATTGAAATTAAGGGAAATACATCGGATGTTTTTGACCATGCTAATTTGGTTAACCTGTGCTTCACAACAGCTTTGGGCGCAGCATCATGATTTCGATTTTTATGATGGGAAGGTATCCATTGATGTTCCGCCCGCCTTTAATATTCCATTCAAAGACAGCTTAACGATAGCTCATGTACAAAAATTCTATCAAATCGCTGATCAAACCGATTACATACAACTTGTAAACAGTTTACTCGAATACAAAGATGAGCATCATTTGAATGATTGGGTCTATTATCAGCTGATTCGTCGCACCGCACAACAAATTGCCCCGAAAGCTGAAAATTATACACGCTATACTTTATATAAATGGTTTTTAATGTGTAAATCGGGTTATGATGCCCGCTTGGCTGTGGGGAATAATCAGATTATATTTTTCATTCAAAACAAAGAAGACATTTCTGATATTCCTTTTTTTGAAATTGACGGAAAGAAGTATACCTGTTTAAATTTTCATGATTATGGGAAACTCTTTCAACGCACAGACACTTATATCCCCGTTAAGATTAAAGTACCGGAAGCTACTGAAGATTTTAGTTATAAAATCACAAAATTACCTGATTTTGTTCCAGCTAATTATAAAGAGAAGCAAATTGAGTTCAATTATGGCCATAAAGCCTACCATTTTAACGTCAAGTTGAATGAAGATATCAGTGATCTTTTTAAAAACTATCCTGGTGTAGATTTCGAAACTTATTTCAATATTCCACTCAGCAAAGAGACTTATCAATCGCTGATTCCTGCACTCAAGGAAAATTTAAAAGGAAAAAATCAACAAGAAGGTGTCGATTATTTAATGCGGTTCACCCGCTATGCATTCTTGTATGAAAATGACGAAGAGAATTTCGGGACCGAGAAACGTCTTTCTGCAGAACAAACGCTATTGAATAAATACAGTGACTGTGATGACCGTGTTGCCTTGTTTTTTTACCTGGTAAAGGAAATCTACAATCTACCGATGATCACCCTGCTTTATCCCACCCATGTAACGATGGCCGTCCAATTTGAACATCCTATCGGTGATGCTATTTTGTACAATGGAAAATATTATTCTGTCTGTGAGCCTACTCCTCAAGCACAGAGTTTGGATATTGGACAGCTCTCCGAACAACTTAAAAATCAGTCCTACCAGATTGTTTATCATTACGAGCCCCGATAAACCTTCTTTTGGCGTAAACAAACTATCAGCAAAAAATGGCTACATTAAATTAGATGCAAGTAAAGATCTACTTGCACCTAAATGTATCTCATTCGCTTATACACCTATTTNNAAATAGGTGTATAAGCGAATGTTAATTTCCAGATAGCTAGTCTTGGTAATAGTCAAACTTTTTTGTCATATCACTGATGCTTGGATTTGCATCCGATATAATTTTAATTTGAATTTCATACTTATTAAAACCCCCGACAAGACCATATTGCGATGCTGAGTAATCAACAGTATAACTACCTGTATTAGGAACATTTTTACCGATAAAGCCTTTACTCACTCCATATTGATAAAGTTCAAGCGAAACTGTATTTGTGTTAACTAAATTTTTATTCCAGGTGATAGCTGGCGGAATGTCATTATTGTAAATAGCGAAATGACCAATATCATTAATCCAATTATCATAGCTTGGAGGTTGTACAACCGGAGGAGGAATTTCATAATCAAAAGATTTAACATGATAAGCTTCTTTAAACCACAATGATGATGGAACATTCGAAGGATGGTTTTCGATTACCAAATAGATCTTGCCTCCTGCGGGAAGTTTTGAATGATCTATGTTAGCTGTATACTCCTTATCCAAAATAGAATTATATTGTCCAAAACTCGAATTGGTAATTTCTTTAGAACCGTCCAACCAAACAAATTGTCCATTAACTTGTGTTCCAAGTCCAATTAGCATATTTGTTGGATACCAACTCCACGGCCCACCTGAAGGATTAATAGCTCTAGTTAATGTCACATTATATTTTACCGATGTACTAGAACCTGTTGTAGATAAGGCAATTTTTGTAGAGCTCAGCAAGTTATTATTATTAATTTTAAAATCACTTACATAAGTAGGTATTCCTTGTCCGAATAAAATTTGAGCGGCAAAAAAGAAAAACAATGTTGTTATATAATATTTTAGCTTACTCATTGTCTAATTTTTTAGAGTTGTTAAACATTTCAATTAATTTTTCTTTACTTACCTGATCAACTCCCCATAATTTAAACTGTTGCGTTTTTGAATCATAGGTTACATCGCCTTTTTTAACATTTATAGACTTAGCAAAGTAATCAATTAAGTCAGATGTACTTACAGCAGCAACTTCTGCCTGAGAGACTTCAGAAGGGGCGACCTCTTCTTTTTTGCAGCCAGTAAAAGCTGTTACACACAAGAACGCAACTATTGCTATCTTGAGAAAATTTTTATTTCTTCTTTTCATTATCTGAAGATAGCACTACAGCATTAAACAATAATAAATTAAATATTACATTATTTTAAACAACTACAAATAAAATAAAATGAACGAATAAAATTTAACTCAATAGAAGAAAGCATTCAAACTACTATGACACGATATAAAACTATTTTATAAAAATATAATCATGTGATAGAATGGGATTGCATCTTTCACCCCTGCATCCGGACCACAGTACTCAAGCATGACGATCAAATAAATTGAGTGGAGAAGGTTCCGTATTCGACAAATTTACCATCCTTGAAAATAAGCTGCTATTGTTCATTGTACACCGCGAAAAATAAGTCAAAAAAAAATCCTGCCAAGGCAGGATTTTCCATCTATTTTACTAAACTATAATTATCTATTTCTTAGAAAGATGCACCAGTAGCAGCTACTGATCCTGATTTCAGGATAAAGTTTGGCGACGTTAAACTATATGGATTAACCAAAAGATTTTTAGCCGCTGCATCATCCAAGAACGTATTATTATTTGTTGTCAAATACGTTTTCAATAAATCAACAGTGGCAAATGATGGCACATTACCATCCGCTACTATTGCTTTATCAGCAGTAAAAGATTGATAAATGTTGTTCTTAATCAAAGAAGTCTTATCTGTCAAAGCATCACCAGTTTCTTTATCACGTATATCGATACCATAACGCATGTTGATAAAGATAGAATTAGCAAGGATCATCTTGCTCCCTCTTCTCCACAAATTTGCATACTCATGTTTTGGATCCACATCTGTATTACCAGGACCAACCAAAGTCATATTTGATATCACAGGACGTGTTCTTGGAGAAGAATCAAATACTTTTTCCGAATTATCAGATTCAATACCATTTGATTGACCAGCTTGATCCGCTAATTTCGGATCTCTAAGACCTACTAAGAATTGAAGTTTTCCGGAGTAACCATTATCGAAATCGAAAATATCATCGATGTTTGCAGTAGAGACAAGGTGCTTAGCATTTACTGTACCACCAAACCACTCAAAAGAATCATCACCAGAATAAGCAACTTGAACGTATTCAACAGTTGTCTTAGAACCAACTGATCCAAATGTGACACCGTTAATTTCGTTATTTGTTGTATAGGCAATACCTGGAAACTCAACACGTACATATTTAAGAACTCCTGAGTTATCATCAGCGATCGTTCCACCATGATTTCCGTATGGAGCTGTTAAACCGCCTTCGATAAGACCCGTTCCACCAGGGATATTATTAGGTGCCTTACCTAAGATAATAATTCCACCCCAATCACCTGGAGCTCTTGTACCTGCAGGTTGGTTTGAAGTAAATACAATCGGTTTAGCAGCAGTACCTTCTGCGTTGATTTTACCACCCATTGTAACAACCAATGTTGCTTTGGTATTTTTATCTCCTCTAATTACTGTTCCAGCTGGAATCGTTAATGTAACACCACTTTTAATATACACAAAACCTTTCAACAAGTATGTTTTGGATGCATCTAATGTTCTATCTGCAGTTATTTCACCTGAAAGCTCCTCGGTAGCAGTAGAATATGCAGTCTTATTTGGCTCGTAATTAACCCATCCCGATGTCCAATCAGTTGAACCAAATGCACCTTTGTAAGCTACTTTCTCAAAAAAAGAATCAGCAAGCGATTCATTGGAATCACCTGGTTTAACAGGAGGTTCTATCACCGAAGGATCACTCTTACTACAGCTTGCAAATGCAGTTAAACCTGCCGCTAAAACAGCTAAAAGATTTAAGTTTAAATTCGTTTTCATTTTCATGTTTTATTTATACAAAAAGAATAATTTAATTTAACGATACAATTAACGCTATGTTAAGTATTTATGAATTAACACTAGACTACCAAAATTTATAGGAGAGCGTAAGAGACACAGTAGACCCATATTTTTCAGCTCTATTGATATTATCTGTATTTTTATTAAATGCTGCATTCGGATCTGAACCTTTTGGTTTTTGATAGAAATAAGCTTTATTATTTAAAATATCACTATAATTCAATTTTACTTCGGCTCTGGAGTTTGCAAATTTTTGCGCTAATTGTAGATCAAGAATGTTTCTAGAATATTCGTAAATATCTGGATCTTCAGCGTTACCAATTGCCCATATTCTCGGTCCAACTCTATTATATAAGAGTGTAATCGCTGTCGTATTTGGATTTTTGGTCGTATACGATAATCCCGCATTTATTAAATAAGGCGATTGTCCTTGCAATTTTCGTTTACCTGTCGAGTTTACAGTAGTTGGAACAATAACTTTCGAATAAATGTATGATCCATTCGCGTTGATGACGAAATTATCCAATCGCTCATCAATGAATTTTAGATTTTTTCTTACTTCTGCTTCAACTCCAAACACATCTGCAGACTTTGAATTGGTGTAATTAAATGAACGGCCTGAGTTTCCCAACTGTAAAGCTTGTTCGATCGGATTTTCAAAATATTTATAAAATGCTCCCACTGATAAAACTTCACCCGCTGTTGGATAATACGCATATCCCAAATCAAAATTTGATGTTTTTGATTGTTTTAAATTAGGATTTCCGCGAACGTTCATGTTTTTATTGAAGTCATAAAATGGAAAAGGTGCCATTTCCCTGAACTCCTGTCTTCCTACCGTTTGTGAAGCTGCAAAGCGAAAACTCTGCTTGCTATCCAAATTATAGATTAAATTCAACGAAGGTAGTAGAGATATTGTCGTTGTGTCAACACCTACTGGATTACCATTATCTTCACTATTCAATTTTAAATTATATGACTCAAGACGCGCTCCAGCAATTACCCTTAATTTCTCCATCACAAATCCATCATACATCAAATAGCCTGCGTTTAAAAATGCTTTCGCATCATAATGATCACCACCGTTGGTTATTTCATTGAGTATAAAGCCGTTTGGACGAATATTGGCTTGATCAAAAATTTTGTCTTGCGGTAGTTTCAACAAACTCGCATCAAAGTTTCCATTTCGAATGAATCCTATCACCCTTGCATTAAAATTTCTATCACGTAACTGATTGAAATAACCTGCTTTTAATTTGTCATTTTCCGAGAATAAACGGATCGGTAATGTCAAATTTAAAGCTCCGCCATACGAATTCTCAGTCATTGTTGAGTTGAAATTACCTGCTCTGTCTGCGGTGGATGAACTGGTCGCAGAAATCGATGCAGTACCATCTTTTGAATATTCCATCCGCTTATAACCGGGCTCATCTCTATCTGTACGACCATAATTCAAGGACCAATCCAATTTTAATTTACTTTTATCTGAAAGGATATGTTCACCAGACAATTGATTTGTTAAAATAGACCGCTGTAATAGATAGTCTCCAGTGCGATAAAATTCACTACCCGAATCATCTTTTCCTTCACGGAGCGTAAATTGATTCTCTAAAATTCGATTGTATAAGTTTTTAAAAGAGATTTTATTTGACTTCCAAGAATACGCGAAGTTTGCAAGGGCTCCTAAATTTGTATTGAAACTATATTGATCGTCATGGAATACCTCTGGCAATGACTGGCCTACGTATGCCTTTTGGTCTGCCTCTCGCTTCCTTTGGTCGTAACGATAAGTCAAAGAGAAAATGGCTCCAAATTTAGAATCATCTTTAAAATTCTTAGTGGAACCGTAATTCAGCTGAAAATTCGGGGTTAATGTCGACTTCTTCGTATCATAACCCCAATTGTTTTTAAATAATTTAGAATATTCAAAAATTTCATTTGAATTATTTTGTAAAGATTGAAAATCCTTTGTGGAAGGAAAACCTTTAGGAATTTCACGGTCACTTCCTGCAAAACCAAACACTTCACCACCAGCCCTTTTTGCTGAGGTAAAATCTTTAAATGTAGACTGTGTATTATAGGATGTACCTATGGATGCATCAAAGAAATTTTTCTCTGGAAAATCCTTTGTATTTACTTGAACTACACCTCCAGAAAAATCAGCTGGGATATCTGACGTCGCAGTTTTATTAATTACGATTGATTCAATTAAATTTGAAGGAATGATATCAAAAGAAAATGCACGTTTATCTACTTCTGTATTGGGTAAAATCGCGTTATTCAACATCGCTGAATTGTAACGATCACTTAGTCCCCTTACAATAACATATTTATTATCTTGAATACTAGCACCACTTACTCGCTTAATTGCCTCAGACGTATTTCTATCTGGACTTCTCTTAATCTGTTCGGTCGAAATACCACTAGAAATTCTAGCACTATTTTTTTGCTGGGAGTATAAAGCGCTGATCGACTCCTTTTTGAAAGTTCCCGTAACAACAACCTGATCCAATACAGTTCCCCCAGTATTATCAAGTACTACATCGAGCGTTGTAACATCCTTGTCCTTTATCTCTACATCAGTAATTTGCTTAGTAGCGAAGCCTACATAACTAAACTCCAATGTATACTTCCCCGCAGGTACCGCAGGAATATTATAATTACCAGTCACATCCGAACTCCCCACTCTCGCCGTACCGATCACCTTAATTGTCACACCCGTGATTGTTTCACCTGTTTTGACATTTGTTACTTTACCCGCCACCTTTCCACTGCCTTGTGCATAAACTGTTGTTGACGCAGCTACTGCTAGCGTTACGACTGCAGCGATTCTTCTAAGTTGTAATTGTGGTTCCAATTTATTTGTTTTTTGTTTCTGCAAAGCTATTAGCAGAATATTAGATTAACATTAACAACAAATTACCATTACATCAATCAGCTGTTAATTTAATGTTACCTATAGCCAGTTTTCCTCGATTTTCAGTAAAAAAGGCTGTTTATGGCCGATTTGCGTAGTATTTGGGCAGTCTCCAAAGAGATTATATTAAAGAAGTGTAATAAAATTATTAAGCACTTAATTTATTAACACAATAGGTTATTTTTCTAATTTATACCTTAATGAATGCCATGTAACGGGTTTACATAGCGACCTGGTACTGCTAGTTGAAAGCGAACAATCATCTTCCATTGCAGCTGTTAACTCACCGCAGTAAATTGCTTTTTATATGCAANNTTGCATATAAAAAGCAATTTATCTAAGTTTGAATATATTTTCAATTTCTGATCCGCATGAGCACTCCAATCGTATCGACAACAAAGTTATCATTTCAGTATCCCAATTCAAGGCTAATTGAATTTCCAGATATCTATATCGAGAAAGGCCAGCATACGCTGTTATTGGGGGATTCAGGTTCTGGAAAAACAACACTGCTGAATATTTTGGGGGGCTTGGCTCGGCCAGAAACAGGTCAGGTCAAGATCAATAGCCAAGATCTAGCATTGTTATCAAACAGCAAATTGGATGAGTTTCGTGCCCAATATATCGGGTTTATATTCCAAGAGGCACACCTGCTGAGAAATCTAACACTTTTGGAAAACATCAAGTTGGCGCAGTCTTTAGCAGGGAAAAAAATAGACATCAGTGCAATTCATCTTATACTTAAACAACTACAATTAGATGAAAAAAGTGCTGCCTATCCGAACGAATTGAGTCGCGGCCAGTTACAACGCGCCGCTATTGCACGTAGCGTCATCAATAAACCAGCCTTATTAATTGCTGACGAACCTACTGCCGCTTTGGACGATAATAATACCTACAGGGTATTAGAACTTCTCCTATCTATAGCTGACACTGCAGGATCAACTTTACTGATAACAACACACGACAAGAGAATAAAAGATCAGTTCTCCAAAATGTACCTTTTAAAATAATTGTTTTACTTTATTTACGCGTCACCTTTAGTTTTTAAAATTTGTTATGAACACGATACAATTGGTTTGGAAAAATTTAAGTAGGCAGTTTGGCTCGGTCTTTCTCAGCATGCTGTTAACGGCGTTTGGAATTTCCATCCTTGCCGTGCTTTCAATTACCGGAGAAACTTTTGAAAAGCAGCTTGACAATAACAGTAAAAATATTGATTTGGTCGTCGGAGCCAAGGGAAGCCCACTTCAGTTAATCTTGTCCAGTGTTTATCATATCGACAATCCAACCGGTAATATCCCACTAGGCGAACTGGAGCCACTACGCCAAAATCCACTTGTTCGGCTTGCTGTCCCCTTATCTTTAGGCGACAATTTTAAAGGTCACCGCATTGTTGGAACTGATTCATCTTTCTTAGCTATTTATGAAACCGCTGTAGCCGAGGGGCGTATTTGGCAAAATAATTTTGAAATAGTCATTGGTGATCAAGTTGCCAAAAAACAACAGCTAAAAATTGGCGATAAGATCCATAGTTCACATGGCCTGAGCAAAGATGGGCACCATCATGATGATCATCCTTTTACCGTTGTCGGTATTTTAAAACACAATAATAACGTTACCGACAACTTAATACTGACAAACTTGGAAAGTGTTTGGGATGTACATGGCATTGCACATCAGCATGAGCATCATGAAACAGCAGCAGAGAAAGAGCAGCGCGAACGTCAGGAAGACCGGGAAGAAACCGTCAACGCGCACTTACACCACCACGGCGAAGATATAGCAGAAAATTCATCTTCTCCCGTCGAAATGAATGAAAAAGGACATCACGAACAGGAAGACCATCCTGAACACACAGAGGAAGGTATGTTTGTGAAGTCCATAGGGGCCGATATGGTCAAGCAAAATGGACTGGAAATAACCGCCATCCTACTCAAATATCAATCTCCTGCGGCGATCGGAATTTTACCAAAATTGATCGATCAACAAACCGATATGCAGGCCGCATCCCCTGCGATGGAAAGTACACGTCTATTCTCTTTATTAGGTGTAGGGATAGATTCTTTATCTATACTAGCTTATGTAATTATGTTTATTGCAGGTTTAAGTGTCTTTATTAACCTATATAATGCATTAAAGCAACGTAAATACGATCTTGCCATCATGCGTACGCTCGGAGCCTCCAAAGGAAAACTCTTTGCTATTGTGCTCCTTGAAGGACTTACAATTACTATTATTGGTGGATTAATTGGACTTATAATGGCACATTTGGCACTCTACTATATCAGTAATCAAGCGAGTCAAAGCGCTGATTTTATTGAGGCCTTTAAACTCCATCCCAAAGAATTGGTATTTTTGTTTGCTGCTTGTATAATCGGTATCTTCGCAGCAATCATTCCAGCAATCAAAGCTTACAGGACAAGTATTTCTGGAACGCTATCAAGTAAATAAGTTTAACTAAGATCAATACACTACAAAAAAGATCGCAATAAGAAGAGCAGTTTGACCTATAGGTAGGATAACGTAAAATATAGAAGAACAGCTTCTTGATACAAAACAATAGCATAACACATGAAAAAAACGCTGACAGTATTACTATTTATAATATTTTGTACAATACAATCACAGGCTCAAATAGGCAGTAATCCGGATGTTCCGGACCATACGCCTATGATGAACAAAACATGGGAAGCGATTGATAAGATGGCTTATAAAGTAACCTATAATGGGGCAAAGAAAGTATATACTCCATTCTATCCAAAAGAACTTAAAGCCCTAGAAAATAAAATAGTTGAATTACCGGGCTACATGGTTCCTCTTCATAGTGGTCGTAACCATAAAAACTTTATGATGTCTGTATTACCCGTGATGCAGTGCCAATTCTGTGGATCGAATGGAATTCCACCCATGGTTGAAGTAACGTTAAAAGGTAGCGCGATAAAATTTTCCGAAGATCCAATTAAATTAAAAGGGAAAATGATATTTACCAAAGATCCACTTAAGGGAAATGCTGAGATCCAGATTGTAGATGCGGAACCTATAAAATAAACTAGCGTCCATTTGAACGATCAAATTGGCTTTGCAAATTATTCTTCAGAGCCAATTTGCCAAACCAACGCAGCGGCTTATTTTATCTATTCAGCAGCGAAACTTCCATACATGCGGCTAAAGCGGCCGTTTCGGTCCTTAAGCGCGCTTCTCCCAAAGAAATTGGATGAAATCCCATTTGTAGTGCCAAATCAATTTCCTCCTCAGAGAAATCTCCTTCTGGACCAATGAGGATAATATAATGTTGCGAAGGCTCCAAAACCTGGTTTAAATACTTTTTTTCAGCATCAACACAGTGTGCAATTGCTTTTTGAACGCCTTCTGTTGGAATATCTCTCAAAAATTGTTTAAACGATACAGCTGGATTAAGTTTGGGAAGATAGGCTTTCAATGATTGTTTCATGGCTGCAACAACCACCTTGTTCAGACGATCTAATTTTACCTCTTTTCGCTCAGAATGCTCACAGATAACTGGAGTTATTTCCTGAATGCCAACCTCAGTTGCCTTCTCTAAAAACCATTCTATACGATCAATATTCTTCGTTGGAGCAACAGCGATATGTAGATGATACCTCGGCTGCTGAAAGTATTCCTTGACATTTAAAATAGTAAGAACGGTACGTTTGGGATGAGGGTCAATAATTTGAGCTTCGTATAAACCACCACGACCATCGATGAGATGTAAATGATCGCCGGTATTCATACGAAGCACGCGAATTGCATGTTTACTTTCTTCCTCACTAAGGATAAAATTTTCTAACGAAGGATTTAAATCCGGTGTAAAAAATAACTGCATTTATTAGCGTTATTAGGTTATTCTTCTGTATCATCATCGGCCGATTCGACCAATTCCAATTTGACAAACTCAATATTCTGTTGGGCTTTCCGGATAATAGTGAATACGTAGCCATATTCTTCTTTCCGCTCACCTACTTCGGGAATTTTATCAAAAATCTCACTCACCAAACCCGACATGGTATCGTAATCTTGACTCTCTGGCAATTCTATAGGGAGAAACTCATTCACATCATGAATACTAGCTCCAGCATCGACCATATATTCCGTTTCAGAAATTCGTTCAACAACTGGAGTTTCCTCATCATATTCGTCCTGAATCTCACCGACCAGCTCCTCAACAATATCCTCCAGGGTAACCATACCTGCTGTCCCACCAAATTCATCCAGTACAATCGCCAACTGTAGACGCTTTTGCTGAAATTCAGCCATGAGATCATTAATCTTCTTCGTTTCAGGAATGAAATAGGGCTTGCGCATGATATTTTTCATGACAACTTCCTTTCCTTTAGCTAAGAGGGGAAGAATATCCTTTGTATGTACAATACCAACGATTTGATCAATGTTATCTTCATAAATTGGGAGACGGGAATACCCCTCTTCAGTCATTGTTTCAATCAGCTCAGAGGCATCAGCGCTAACTTCAACAGCGACAATTTTGGTACGGGGTACCATAATATTCTTAACGATACGTTCGTTAAAATCAAATACATTTTTAATCAATTCGTGCTCGGAAATATCCAAAGCACCAGACTCTTTACCTTTATCCAACAGGTACTGTAACTCCTCAGAAGAGTGCGCAGATTCACCTTTAGTGACTTCAAATCCCAAAATTTTCAGTAGAAAATTAGCGAAACCATTTAAAATCCAAATAAATGGTCTAAAGATAAAGTAGAAAAATTGCAGTGGAACCGCAATTTTCATGGTTGTTGCAACAGGTTTTTGAATCGCAATTGATTTAGGAGCGAGCTCTCCAAATACAATGTGTAACACAGTAATAATTGTAAAAGCCAATATATGTCCTGCATTCGTCGCGATTGTACCTGTCAATTCAACACCGAAAAAACCGAGAAACCCCTGCACAATTTGGGTCATTACAGCCTCTCCTACCCAGCCTAAGGCGAGTGAAGAAAGTGTAATACCCAATTGTGTAGCGGCCAAATAACCATCCAAATGCTCCGTTATACTTTTGGCTATTGTAGCAACTTTGCTACCTGTTTTTGCCTGAACTTCAATTTGGGAGACTCGGACCTTGACAATAGCAAACTCTGCCGCGACAAAAAAGCCGTTAGCCAATACTAAAAACAATGTCCAAAATATATCGAGCGCCATGCTTGGGGTTATTTGTTAACAAATTCTTTTTTGTACAACTCGATAGCCTCGATCAAGATTCTTTGCGCTTCTTCACGTCCCTTTACACCCTCAACAATGACATGTTTCTTTTCGAGTGCTTTATAACTCTCAAAGAATTGTACAATCTCCTTCATCGTATGCGGAGGCAATTGATCAATATCTTTAATGTAATTAAAAACAGGATCATTTTTGGCGACCGCAATAATCTTATCATCTTGTTCTCCACCATCAACCATATTCATCACACCAATAACCTGTGCTTCAACCAATGTCAAAGGTAAAATATCCACTGAGCAAATAACCAAAATATCCAAAGGATCTTTGTCATCGCAATAAGTTTGTGGTATAAAACCATAATTAGCAGGATAAACGACAGATGAACTCATTACTCTGTCCAAAAGCAACAAACCAGTTTCTTTGTCTAATTCATACTTTCCTTTGGATCCGTTTGTAATCTCAATGATAGCATTTACGGCATTTGGAACATTCTCACCTGGAGAAACCATGTGCCAAGGGTTTTGTTTACTCATTTTTTAATTTACTGTATATTTTGTTTGTTTCTTTTATCTTTTATACGCTTTTTTAGTAACGTTATTGCAATTGGCAAAAATGCGATCACAATCATACCAACGACAACATATTCTACATAATGTAAAATCCAAGGGAACTCTATACCGAGGAAATATCCAGACAGGGTCAACACAAGTACCCAAATAGCAGCCCCGGCAACATTGTACAGAACGAATTTCTTAAAATCTAATTTTACAACACCGGCAAAGATAGGTGCAAAAGTACGAACTATTGGAACAAATCTTCCTATAATTAAAGCTGTTCCACCATATTTATGGTAAAACTCTTCCGCCATGACCACATATTTTCGCTTAAAGATGAAGCTATCTTTTCGCTTAAATAACATTGGTCCGGCTCGATAACCAAACCAATACCCTGTAAAATTCCCTAATACTCCCGCGACAAATAAGCCTAGACAAAGCGTGTATATATTAACGTCAATTTTATTTAGTGCACAAAATAATCCTGCAAGAAATAATAAATAATCACCAGGTAGAAAAAATCCAAAAAATAGACCTGTCTCAGCAAATACAATTAAGATAACCAGATAAAATCCACCAGAGCTCAATAACTCTTCCGGATTTAATAATTGTTGAAATGACAACAAAAGTTCATGCATAATCTTTAGTAAAAATCAATATTGCGTTTCTTTTTTAGAACAAATCCTACGCTTATTCTTGTACAAATTTTAAACAGCAAAGTACAAATATAGCATTCTTCTAAAAAACGAACGTAAATCAAGTGTAATATAATCTTTTCTAGTTATTGATTTTGAGCAGTTATACCGACAATAGACTCGCGAATAGTAGTCGCAATTTCATGAAGTTCATCATTAGACAAGCTCAATTTAGGTCCAGCAAAATTTAAATCACTAATTTTATTAATAGGTACCAGATGTATATGTGCATGAGCTACCTCCAAGCCAACTACTGCTACTCCGACTTTTACACAAGGAATCACTTTTTTAATACCTTGAGCAACAATTTTAGCAAATACCCAAAGTGCCATATATTCATCATCCGCTATATCAAAAATATAATCTGTTTCTTTCTTAGGGATCACCAGAACGTGTCCCTTAGCCAATGGGCTGATATCCAAAAAAGCCAGAAAATCATTACTTTCTGCAACTTTGTAAGCTGGAATCTCCCCAGCAACGATTTTTGAAAAAATTGTCGACATATTATTCTAATCTTGGAATAAATCTTTTAAACAGTGATTAGCAGAAAGCAGACTTTAAAATGCAAAGCCTTCGGTATGTTAACAATTAAAAATTTAACTGTAGATTTTATCACACCCTGTTTTTCTACTGTCAACAAATATAAACAAAAAAGGTCGCGATTACTATATCACGACCTTCTTAATATAAAGTTAATTTGTGGATGTGCGGTTATGGCATACCGCACATAACCGACATATATTATCTTGAAATCTCTACGATTTCGAATTCAATTTTCCCTGCTGGCACTTCAATAACAGCTGTATCACCTTTTGATTTACCCAATAAACCTTGGGCAATAGGAGACTTAACAGAGATTTTACCAGACTTCAAATCCGCTTCTGACTCCGCAACCAATTGATAAGTCATTTCAGCACCATTCTTCTTGTTCTTGATCTTAACAATCGATAACGCCAAAACTTTAGATGTATCCAATTTGGACTCATCAATTAAACGGGCTGTCGCAAGTGTGTTCTCCAAATTGGCAATTTTAGCCTCATGAAGCCCCTGAGCTTCTTTAGCAGCATCATATTCTGCATTTTCTGACAAATCCCCTTTGTCTCTTGCCTCTGCAATAGCATTGGCAATTTTAGATCTTCCTTCCGTCTTCAGATAAGCCAATTCTTCTTTAAGCTTACGCAATCCTTCTTCCGTAAAATAAGTTACTTCTGCCATAATTTTATCTTTTTTCTTATTTTCTACATTTTAAAAAAGAAACAAGACCATATTACCCTCGTCGGGAAACATGGTCTTGCTTCGAATCTATACGAAGATAATAATTGTTTTCAACAAAACAAATTCTTACCTGTTAAATATAATTAAATCTCTTCCTCATCAACAAATTTATATCCCAGCCCCCTTACGGTCTGTAGATAATGTGGCTTATCAGGGTTTGTTTCTATCTTTTTTCTTAAACGAACCACGTGCATATCCAAGGTCCGTGTGTTGACGTTTGAGCTATATCCCCAGACAACTTCCATTAACTCTTCGCGCGTAATCTCTCGACCTAAGTTTTGTAGAAAATGAAGTAAAATTCGGTTCTCCAAGATAGTCAACTCAACTTTTCTTCCGTCACGTATTAAGGAATGGATGTTGGGATGATGTTCCGTCTGACCAAATTTATAAACTTCGGGACTGTTTTTAGGCAAGAAAAATTTCACCTTATTATCGATCATAGCAATAAGCACATCCATATTGAACGGCTTGCTGATGTAATCAGTCACACCAAAGCTATAGGCTTCAATTTTGTCTACATCTTGAGATTTAGCTGTCATCATGATAATGATATTCTCAAAGCCGGCTTTACGGACATCTTCACAGATCTCGTTGCCCTCTTTTCCTGGAAGCATCCAATCCAGCAAAACCACATCGGGCCTCTTTTCCAAAATCAAACCCTCCGCTTCATTCCCATTTCCGCTTTGAATGACCTGATAGCCTTCGGATTCCAATCGATGTTTTACCAAGAAACGTAGGTTCTCATCATCTTCAATAACAGCAACTGTGATGTCTTTATTCATATTTAAATTTATTTTTAAACCGGAAATACCAAGGTAAAGGTGGTCCCTTGTCCCAACTGACTTTTTACTGTAATATCACCGCCTATAAATTCAGTAATCTCCTTACAGAAAGCCAATCCCAAACCGATACTTCCTTGCTGATTATATTGACTTTTTATTCTATAAAACTTTTTGAAGATGTTGTTAAACTCAGCCTTCTCAATCCCTATTCCTTCATCTTTAAAAGTGATAACAAAATTCTTCTTGTTTTGTTGTATCGCAATATCCAAGATTTTATGCCCCGCTTTCGAATATTTATAGGCATTATCAATCATATTTTGAAACACGCTACTCAATAGTACCGGATCTGCAAGCATTGATGTCCTTACATCAATTTTTGTGCTAATCTTGAAATCCGAGTATTTTATTCTTGACGAAGCTACTAGATTTTCGGTAAATTCCTCCAAATCAACTTCTTCTTTATTTAATTTTATGGTTTTATTTTCTATCTGACTAAACGACAATAGCTTATTCATCAGGTTATTTAATCGGTCTGCCTCCTGATCCAATATATTTCCATACATTTTCCGTTCTTCATCAGAGAGTACCTGCGCACTCTTAATATTATTTCCAGCAATTTTTATAACGCTCACAGGCGTCTTAAACTCATGCGTAAGATTATTGATGAAATCGTACTGCAATTTAAAAAGTCTTCCGTTAATTTCTAAATTTCTATAAATTAAATATAGTATTGCAATTAAAATAATATAAATCAGGGATACACCGCCCAATACCGGCCAAAAACTGCGGTTTATCTCTTTTGATAGAAAACTCTTACTCGATCTAAAAAGAAGTTTATAGTCAGCTAAGGCTCCTGGTAAAGGCATCTCAGTAGAAATCTCGTCATTTTCTGGCGTGATCGGGGCACCCACCAACGGAACTATTTCTACTTTCTCATAAAGATTTGAATAGCTATTTTTTACTTCCAGATACATTGGATCGATCTGAAAATTGAACATGTCCTGTTCATATCCCACAGTATGATCCAAATTACCTTCCATGATGGACTTATAGACAATTAAGTCATTGACCCTCGGAATATTCAAGTAGGTAATCTGTCCGGGTCTTATCGTATAAAAAACCTTCAGAATATCCTTATCAGAAAGCTTGGCATTCGATTGCAATTTATCGATATAAGTTGCCAGCTTGACGCCAATATTATTAATTTCCTCAGAATGCAGGCCCATCTGCCCACGGTCTCGAATCGTATTCTTATTCAGCCCGGATCGGGAAACGGTAAAAATGGTTATGGTCTTCGGTTGAATTCTAAGATTATTAACAATAAAACCATAGTTCAAGTTATGATCATTATTAAATTGCAAATCAAAAAAACCGATTTCCCGAACAAAAGGATATGAACTTAATATACTATACGCATATTTCCCCGCCTGCACTGAATCCAAAAAACCCTGATAAAAAGAAACTTCAGGAATTCTATTTTGAAAAAAATCGTTGAAAGGGATTAAGGTTTGATCAAATATTTCTGATTTCCGGTTAGTGAATTCATTTTTTATATGCGATTCTGTATAATTACGGGAAAGAAAAAGGGCAAAAATGTACAGACCACTAATCACGATGAAAAACATCAACAATAGGCCGTAGTTTTTTCGATAGCTATATTTCTCTGCTTTCATAGTCTCCCCGCCTTTAGTCTACAAGATATTTCGCCAAAAATCGCTCCAGCTCATTATAGTAACCAAAGACATTCTCATCCCGTTTAAAAGTTCTATCTTCATCCTCTTTCAGGATGTATTGTACAGGAACATTATTATTCTTTAATTTCTGCACAAATTGATTTGCGTCCGGAACCGAACTAAATCGATCTTTCCCCCCTTGGACCAATAACACCGGTATCTTTACTTTATCCGAATGAAATACAGGTGAAATATTTTTGAATAGTTCTGCCTCCCGAATCGGATTTCCAACGATTTGATACATTTTCTGCACATAAGATTTAAAGTATGGCGGAATATCCCTAAAGTAAGTGAATAGATTGGTATAACCGGAATAAGACACAGCGCACTTATATAGATCAGAATTAAAACAGGCTGCATGTAGCGCAGAATAGCCCCCAAAACCTTTCCCTACAATAGCGACACGTTCCCGATCAGCAATTCCTTCTTTAATCAGCCATTTCACCCCATCGGTAATATCATCCTGAATCTTCCCGCCCCATTCTTTAAATCCCGCCGTCCAAAACTTCTTGCCAAAACCTGTTGAACCTCTATAGTTCATCTGAAAAACTAAATATCCCCGATTTGCCAAGAATTGGGCCTCATTGTCAAATCCCCATACTTCCCGCCCATTTGGCCCATCATGAGGCAATACAACCATTGGAAGATCTTTGCGATTGGAATGTATAGGGTAAGTCAGATAGCCTGAAATCTGAATACCATCGCGTGCTGTATAGGTGATATACTCATTGGGCGATAGCTCTTTGTCTTTTAGATCGGAATTATTATCTGTTAGCTTTGTTAATTTTTGCGTCGAAAAGTCATAAAAATAAATACCCCCTGGATTTACGTCCGTATAGGTTTTGATAATTACTTTGTCACCCGAAATGTCGGTATTTAGCACCTGAAATTCAAATCCATCGATCTGTTTGGACAACTGATCATATTTCTTTTTGGTAGCTTCATCAAAAAAATGCCTATTTTGTCTAGAGGTACTGTAATTTACGAACAATAGCTTATTTTGTTCCGTAAAATACCCTCCAGGACTCACATCAACATCTTTATGGCTGTAAAGTTCCCCTAACTCCTTCTGGTTTGCCAAATCATAGCTAACCAATGCCAGTTTATCCCGGTCTATATTGGATAAGGCATAAATGATCGCATCAGAACTATCTTGATAACCCAAAGGTGTAAAACTGCTCTCCACATCACAGCGTATAATCTCTTTAAAAGGTTCTTTCTCGGAACTCCGATAGAGCACAGACTGCTGTACGGAATCATTGGCTACCGCCAATCTTACCTGCCCATCATTGGACACAACCCAAGAACTCATATTTCCCGGATTCTGTAAAACCAATTCCCGTGGTCTCCCATCTAAATAGATGCGGTAAAGGTCAAAAAATGAAGAATCACGATCGTTGATTCCCGCAATAAAACTATCGCTTCCGGTCACAAGGGCATGAACCCACCGAAATCGTCCCCGAACCGGTTTAATTAATGGCCAAATTTTCTCTGTATTGATATCCACAGCATATAAACGTAAACTATCCTGTGTGGATTGCTCTGTCAAAAACGAAATTTTTGAATCATTATTCCAAGCAAAAGATTTTACATTAATATCATTTTGATACGTAAGCTGCTTGGAACTATCCTGATGAACCAAATCTATTAAATAGATATTTTTGCAATGATTGTCTAGGCCAATGTAAGCTATAAATCGACCATTTGGGGAAATCTTAAAATTTGATTTTTCGGGTGTAGAAAAAAATTGATTTATTGGAATACGATCAACGCTATGTCGTTGACACCCCAACATGATCATGGCAGAAAAAAACAAACCTATCCAAAATTTCATCCTCATAATCCCAGTTACATCCTTATCATTTATTCCAAATATTGCAATTAAATACGAAATTGCATTAAATGCAACCTTATTTTTACAAGATATAGTAATTAAATGTAATATTCAAACTTATCTCCCTTCTGCTCTTTAGATTCTTTTTTATAGCAGAAAAATAGCGTATTTTTGTGTATGTTTTTATACAACGTCTCCGTTATCGCAGAAGAAACAATCCATCAAGAGGTCGTTTCATGGATTCAGGATAATATCGTGCAATCCCAAAAATTTCAAGTGCATTTTCTGGAAATGCTCCAGTCGCCGCATGAAGGTATGACCTATTGCATCCAAGTCATCCTTCCTACAGAAGAGCTTGTAGCAGATTTTCAGCAAGTGCATCTCATTCCATTACAACAACTCATTTCAGAAGTATATAAAGACAAGGTTTTCCTTTTTGACAGTACCATGAAGTATCTAAAAAAATAAAAGAGCCCTTTAGCGCTCTTTTATTTTTTTAGATCATTAATACCGTTACTATCTTTGGTAAGGTTCTTATTAAACGTTTCACCTATCTCTGCTGCCAATTCATAACGTGGATCATAACTGATTTTTGGCGTTAAAAAATGAAGTAAAATCAAACGGGCATATCTGAAATTAAAAGGTGCAAAGACCAAAATGGTTACAGCTAGACCAATCAGATAAAGCCACGGAGACTCGCTTCCAGTCAAAATTGCGATAGCAACAGATACAGTAACAATCTCAGCGACAGACAAAGCATAACTCACATACATCGCAGCGTAGAAGTAACCTGGCTCAACCTCGTACTTGACGCCACAATATGGGCAAGTATCATTCATATGCTGCTTGTGTAAACTGTAGACCTTTCCTACAAATACATTACCAATATGACACTTTGGGCATTTGGAGTGTATCATTGCATGGAATTTGGATGTGGGCATTAAGAATCTATTTTATTTCGTTTATAAATTTCTTTGTTACAGGGCTCTTCTTACGGTACTTCTTATACCATAAATAACCAAGGCCTGCCGCGGCAAGATAAGGTATTACCAACAGAAACAAGATACCGTCATTCAGACCTCTTCCTTGCATATTCCCTTCCTTCGTAGAATTCTCAGCGTTCAATGTACACATCGCACACTGTCCGTAAGAAACAGATACAGCCGAGCAGCTTAAGGTAAATATTAGGAGTAAATATTTAAACCATTTCATAACACAAAGGTACTGAAATTTTAACGATTAGCGTGCCAAAGATTCAAATTTATCCCAAAAGCCATCTTTAGGCAGTGAAGCTATCAATTCCATCTTATCCTTTTTAATTGGATGTGTAAAGGCCAATGAACGCGAATGTAAACAGATACTGCCCAAAGAACTACCTCTTGGGTATCCATACTTATTATCGCCAACAATAGGACAGCCCATCGCTGCAAGTTGCGCACGAATTTGATGTGTACGACCTGTTAAAGGTTCTATTCGCAGCAAATAGAATCCATTCAACTCACCCACCAAGGTATAATCCAACTCAGCATAACTTCCACCTTTCACCTCCCGTGGAAAAGCCTTTGTTACGCGCGTTTGTCTATTTCTAACCAACCAATTGATCAGTTTCCCCTCCGTTTTTCGCGGACGTTGTCTGACGATTGCCAAATAGGTCTTTTTCACATGTCTATCCTGAAAAAATTTATTCATTCGCTCTAGCGCCTTGCTTGTTTTGGCGAACAAAATCATACCACTAACAGGTCTATCTAATCGATGAATAACACCAACAAAGGCATCATTTGGCTTATCATATTTCTTTTTCAAATATACTTTCACCATATCCTCTAAAGATAGGTCTCCTGTTTCATCCACCTGCACAATATCCCCGGCTTTCTTATTTATAGCGATGAGATGATTGTCTTCGTAGATGACGTCTTTATCTGTAATTTCAGTATGATTCATTTTTTCAAATTAAAAGGGGGTATCCAAATGCTATACAGAGCTAAATGTCTGTTGAATTGGAGCCCATATTGACGCTATTATTTATTAAAAAAGGCTCTACGCAAGCGTACAGCCTTTCATTATGTTCTTTTTAATCCACTTATTTCGTCGTGTCCGCTTTAAGCAACTCAGCTTTTTTAGCATCCTCTTTCATCTTCTTTTTAAAGAAACCACGTAATAAGAAATTATGTTGCAACGCTTCCATATTTTCATCCAATTTCGCGGTACTCGAATTCAGGTTATTGATTGCCGATTTAATCTGATTTGCTGATGCTGGATCATTCAACAAAACGCCCACCGCATTATCTTTATCATTCAACCGGCCAGATGCATTATTCAAATTGTTTATCAATGCATTTGCTGTCTGGGAAACTCCTTGCAACTGCGCTGCAGACTGACGCAGATTAGAGAATATAGCGGTATCGGTCGTTAAATCATGAATCAAGCCCTTATTGCTATTTAAAGAGTTTGTCAAGGTGACCAAATTAGCAGAAGCTTTGTTTGCATTATTCATTGCAGCACTGATCGATAATAACGTCGCACGCAATGTATTTACCATGGACGTATCGGTCAACATCGCGCCAACCATTCCTTTTCCATCCGCCAATCCACGTGATATTTCTACAAAGTCAGTGGTAATCTTTGCTAAGTTTTCATTATTTACCTGCAATGTTTCCATCATCGCTTCCATGTCCGCAGTCTTCGCCGAACGCAAGAAATCACCTGTCTCCACAGTGGGCGCGTTTTGCGACCCTCCAGAAATCACTACGATCTTGTTACCGATCAAACCATCCGAGCCCAATTTTGTTACGGCATCTTTACGAATATACTCAGCAGATTTCTCCTCAATGGTCAATACCACCTCAACATCCTGCACGCTTTTAAAATGTATATTCTTAATGATCCCGACCTTAACCCCAGAAAACCAGACATTACTCCCCACCTTCAATCCAGCGACATCGGGAAATGAAGTCGTAATTTCAATATTTCTAGTAAATTTCTTTTGCTGGCTACCCAAAATAAAAATACCCGCTAAAAGAATCAATACGCCTAAAAAAACAAAAATACCGACAATGATTGCTCTTTTATTTTCTGCCTTACTCATGTATATTATAGAATAAAATTATAATTATAAAACGCTCTTACTCGTGCGTCATCTGTATCAAAAATTTCTTCAAAAGACCCCTGTCTTTCAAACTTACCATCCAACAACATCACAATCCGGTCTCCCACTTCTTTCGCACAAGCCAAATCGTGCGTGATAATAATTGATGCTGTTTTATACCTCTCCTGAACCTCGTTAATCAATCCATTAATCTCCAAACAAGTAATCGGATCGAGCCCTGCTGTTGGCTCATCGTACATCATGATTTCAGGTCTAAGAATCAGGGTACGCGCAATACCAATTCGCTTCCGCTGTCCACCAGACAACTCTGAAGGCATCTGATTGATCGCTTGCGAAAGCCCTACACCATCCAACACCTCTTCTACAGCTTGATTGATCTCCGAACGTGTTAAGTTGCGTTTATTTCGAACCAATGGAAATTCCAAATTTTCGCGCACAGTCATACTGTCATAAAGTGCGCTATTCTGAAAAGAAAACCCTATTTTCAAACGTAATTCACGCAATTCACGATCATTTAATTCAAGAACTGACTCTCCCAAAACATTGATCGTCCCCTCATCCGGTCTTAATAAGCCCGAAATCAATTTGATCAACACGGATTTCCCTGTTCCAGAACGCCCAAGCACAACGAGATTTTCTTCTTTATATAAATCCAGATTGACACCACGTAGGACGTGATTATCACCGAAAGATTTACTAACATCCCTAATTTCAATGACCGGCTTCGAATGGTCGATGGTTGACTTAATCTTTTCCATAGCTCACTATCCAAAGAACGATAAAACTTGAACAATAATTATTTCCTCAATAAAGACAAGGAACATCGAAGCTACAACGGCCGCATTCGCTGCCTTTCCAACACCTTCAGTTCCCTTTGAAGAAAAATAACCGCAATAACAACTTACAGCTCCAATGGTAAAACCAAATATAACTGCCCGCAACACCATAGCGCCTAAATCCTTAAATGCTATCGTTTCAAATACTTGCGTAAAAAAACTCAAAAAACTTAAGTCATCTTTACTCATCATACTTAGGTAACCACCTAAAAGGCCTATACCTGCCACATAAAAACACAGTACTGGAATTCCAATAGTTGTAGCTAATATTCTACTTACAATAAGAAACTTATATGGATTAGTCCCCGAAACTTCCATCGCATCGATTTGCTCCGTGACATTCATCGAACTTAGTTCTGCCCCAATTTGCGAGCCCACTTTACCCGAAGCTATTAAAGCCGTCACCAATGGTGCTAATGCACGAACAATAGCGATCGAAATAAGCGAAGGCAACATCGAAGTCGCTCCAAATTCCTCCAAAGAAGGACGTGACTGTTTTGTAAAAACAAATCCAACAATAAATCCCGTTAAACTGATCAAAGGCAACGATTTATAGCCTATTTCATAGCACTGACGGACAATCTCTTTAAATTCATAGGGTGGAGTTACCAATTCACGCCAAAACCGTAGCAAAAAACGGTGAATGTTTGCAAATTCTAGAAAAAAAGTCTGAAGTTTTTTAGCCATTTAAATGATGTCTATTTCAAATTAATGTGTTTTAAAACACGTCTTATGCTGAACAAACACGTAGCAATTCGAGCGGTAAAGGTAAATAAAAATATGTATCTAAAATTGTCGTTTATGTAAAAAGATCATCAATTTGACTTTTATATATAAAAAATCAGATTTCTAATGTACCGATTAAACCATTTTATACGTTATGCTGTCATAATAACAAAGACAATAGCATAGAGTTTGTCACACTTTTAAATATTACAGAAATGAAAAATTTAGGCAACATAAAATATTGGGTACTTGGTTTTATCGGTATCGCTTCTTTTTCAAGTTGCGCTACTTCAATGGCCCAACGGGGTGGATATAATAATGGTTATAACAATAATGGTTATAACAATTATAACAATGATGGAGTTTCGTTCCAGCTATTCTATGATCAGCTTTCACCTTATGGACAATGGGTTAATGATCCCAATTATGGTTATGTTTGGATCCCGGACGTTGGTCCGAACTTCCAGCCTTATGCAACCAATGGTTATTGGACAATGACTGACTATGGAAATACCTGGGTATCCAATTATGACTGGGGTTGGGCCCCTTTCCACTATGGTCGCTGGAACTACAATGACCGTTATGGCTGGGGATGGGTTCCTGACTATGAATGGGGACCAGCATGGGTAAATTGGCGTCAAAGTAATGACTACTACGGTTGGGCTCCTCTGGGCCCAGGCATGAATATTAATGTATCCGTTAATATCCCAATGAATTTTTGGACATTTGTAGGCGTCAATCACTTTATGCGGCGAGACATGGATAGATATTATGTTAATAGAAGAAATTACAATAATATCTACAACAGAACCACCATTATCAATAATACCACGATAATTAACAACAACTATTATGTTGGCGGTCCGCGAAGATCCGATATTGAACGTTCGACAGGAAGAAGCGTAACAGTGAATAGAATCGCAAGTGTCGATAGACCTGGGTCTGTACGCAGTAGCAGCAACCGCAGTAATGAAATCAGTATGTACCGTCCGAATGTAGACCGTAATACAAGATCCTCTGCACGCCCCACGAATGTCGTAGATGCTTCTACCCGAACACGAAATAACAATAGTGAGATTTCAGATCGAACCAATCGTGTCATAACCAACAGAGATAACATCGACTCGAGATCAGGAAATCGTGAGTTATATATTGACAACAGTGGAAATGCTTCTGTAAGGTCTCGTAATGATGCCAACAGCGGTGGTTCAAGCCGTAGTTCAATTAATAATACTCGAACCGGAGACAATGGTACTATAAATAGAAATACGAATGGTACACAACCTAATTCGAATAACTATGATTTTAGAACGCGATCAAGTCGCCAGTCGGATGCTTCAAACAATAACAACCCTACATCTACCACTAGGGACAGGCAAAATCGCTCCGTTGACAATAATGGTGTAGCCAACGGCAGAAGTACAGACTACAATAGAAACACAGATTATAATTCACGCTCGCGGTCTAGTGCGAACGGTTCCGATCAGGCTGTGCCGCCAAGAGTTGCGCAACCTACGACAACGCCGCAACGAAATGGAAATTATGATGGCAGCAGAACACGTTCGAGCCAACCTGTGTCGCAACCTGTAGCACAACCAACTCAAAATCGGAGCTACGAAAACACAAGAAGTAGATCAAATACAGACAATTCATCCTCAGTATCTCGATCAAGGTCTTCAGAAAGCTCAGGCGAACGTAACTCTGGACGTTCTTCGCAAGGATCAGAAAGATCTAGAACAAGATAATGACAGCCGAATAAAATAATAATTCACATTTGGCGGGTAAAATGAAAAATTTTACCCGCCTTTTATATGCATGTCTTTTTATATTTATCATGAACAATCCATACATTTTCACGTTAATTAGTAAATTTACCGCTTCAAACAAAAAACAGATCGATAAAGATGGCTTCATTTACCTCTATATTAGATAATGACTTTTACAAATTCACCATGCAGCATGCCGTGGTCAAGTTGTTTCCAAAGGCCAAGGCACGTTATCATTTTATTAATCGGGGACATCATAAATTTCCCGATGGTTTTGATGTACTCCTGAGGGAGGCCGTCCATGAGATGGCTAATTTGAAGTTAACAAAAGCAGAAAAGGCTTTCTTTGCCAAGACATGTCCTTATATAGACCCAACCTATTTCGATTTTCTTCAAGGTTATCGCTACGATCCCGAGGAAATCAAAATATTTCAGGATGGCCCCGACCTTGAAGTCATTATCGAAGGGTATTGGTACCGTACTATTCTTTGGGAAGTCCCATTAATGTCGCTTATCTGTGAACTTTTTTATGAATCCCAAGGTCTACAACGTGCCTCGGATGCAGCTGTGATCGCCACCGCCAAAGATAAAATCGAAAAATATAAAAAACTCAATATCACAATTGCTGATTTTGGCACGCGCAGACGTCATTCTTATGAAGTCCACGATTTGGTCGTTCGCACACTGAAGCAATACGGCGAAAAAACATTTATAGGCACCAGCAATGTACATTTAGCAATGAAATATGAGACGAAACCAATCGGCACACATGCCCATGAATGGTTTATGTTCCACGCTGCCAAATACGGATATAAAATGGCGAATCTCCTTGGCCTTGAACATTGGTCTGATGTCTACCGGGGTGACCTCGGAATAGCACTATCGGACACCTATACGACGGAAGTCTTCTTTCAGCAGTTTGACAAAAAATTAACCAAATTATTTGATGGAGTCCGACACGACAGTGGAGATCCACTTGAATTTACAGATAAGGTCATCGCACATTATAAGAAGAATGGAATCGATCCCCTCTCCAAAACAATTATATTCTCGGATGGACTGGACTATGAGAAAGTCGAAAGAATCGCGAGCTACTGTGAGGGAAAAATCTTGCATTCCTTTGGCGTTGGCACCAATTTCACCAATGATGTCGGTCTTAAACCCATGAATATCGTCATTAAGATGACCGACGCTTTGCCAGAAGATGATCAATGGACCCCGGTCATCAAACTATCTGACGAACCCATGAAACATACGGGAGATGAAGACTCCATATATATAGCAAAAAAAGTACTAATGATTGATGATGACAATGCATAGAGACGTATACGGTGAAGCTTTAGATGATTATTTCGTACATCAAGAAGAAAAATTTCCTTTAGTACTCCACACGAGTTATGGCGACCGAGACGAAATGCCGGTCGAGATTTTCTTTCGTGAACCTGATGATTTCCCTGAACTGGAATTTATTGGTCTATCCTTATGTGATGGACGTGTACTGGATGTTGGAGCTGGAGTTGGCAGCCATAGCCTTTATCTACAAGAAAAAGGTTTTGAAGTAGATGCACTGGAACTCTCGCAGACCGCCTGCCATATTATGCAACAACGCGGGGTACAACATATTATCTGCGAAGATTTCTATAAATTCGAAGGCCAAAAATACGATACACTTTTGCTTTTGATGAACGGAATAGGCCTTGCTGGCGACGTAGATGGCTTTCGAAAACTATTACAGCATAGCAAAGAATTATTGACTGAAAATGGCCAACTGATTTTTGACTCTTCAGATATCAGTTATCTGTACAAAGATTATAACATCAAAAAACCAGCGCATTATTTTGGGGAAATTCAATATCAATACGAATACAAAGGCAAAAAAGGAAACCTGTTCAAATGGCTCTACTTAGATCAGGATTTGTTGATTAAAATTTCGCACGAAATGGGCTGGGTTGTCCAAATTTTGTATGAAGATGAGAATGATCAATACCTCGTCCGCATGGAACTAAAAAAATAGCCTGTTATTCTAACAGGCTATTTTTTTTATTTCTGTGTTCTTATGTAAATATCTCCCATGGATGTTTTTAAGATAACATCCTGTCCACCACCATTCATTTTGCCTTTCACCGCATTTCCCATTGGCGTTGACTTCGGCTCTTCAGACTGTTTCTCAAACTGAAACTCGTCTGCTGCATAGATGTTCCCCATGGCTGATTTCACATCCACATTAGCACCAAAATTCTTTGGAAAGGCCACATCTACGGCCCCCATTGCTGCGACCAAAGAAATCGGTCCTTTAACAGGTTGAACAAATTTGGCCGTTACATCTCCCTGTGCAACCTTGACATTGATCGGCCCCGTCACGTTCAATAAATTCACATTCCCCATTGTACTAGCAACTTCGACCTCAGCCAGGATATCTTTTAATTCGATTTCCCCAGCATTAAACATCGCTCCACGACCGCCTTTGATCGTCACAGGCAGATCCATCGGTATCCTGATACGAATAGAATCTTCTAAGGGCATCCCTACCATACTTATTTCAGTCACCCCACCTTCTGTTTTGATATTCATACCAAGCCCTGAATTATCCGATAAGCCCGAGCCATTGATCACACGTAGGCCTTTGGCGCGGTCATTTTCTTCACTTTCCTCCACTTTGGCCGTAATCAGCACGTCTTTTCCCTTATACCCTTCGATATAAACATTATCCAATTTTAATAGGAGCTTATTCCCCAAGTTGGGCACTTTAATTTCTTTCCAGCTTTTCGGCCCATTGGAACGGCCGAATCCAGCAGAACTGTAGGTAAAATTATGATTATTACTGACAACAACTCCTGACACCGCTCTAGCCTTTTTAGGAGGATTAGGAGGTTTTGGCGCAGCAACTCCTTCAACATTTTCATTTACCTGGGCCTGCAATGCGCTTGCAAAGATCAGTGCGACCCCAATCATCATTATCCTTATCTTTTTCATTTCGTTTTAGTTTTACTTTATTATGTGTCAAATAATGCATTTTAAGCTTTTTCATTGATTAACATACACAATCCGACTTCCAACTTAATATATTCCGTTATTGATTTAATAATACTGCATAGGCCTGCTCCTTCACAAATTTCAGGGTAAAGGGATCTTCGACAATTTCATTTAACTTTTCCTTTGTCGTCGCCTTCATCGTCGGATCCGCCTGTTGGGCCATCATTTGCATCAGTTCCATTTGTAAAGTGGGATCATTTTGCTCCACAAAAAAGTCCTGAACCTTTTGTTGACGTTCTTCCGGACTAAGTCCATTTAATATCGTTTCAATTGCAGCCATGCGTACATTACTGCTTTGATCTGATACAGCAGTCTTTTCTAAAGCTCCCCTACTATTCCCATCTAAGCTTCCCCCATCTTTCATCGCCAAGACAGCACTTAACCGTGTACTCGCAGAACTGGAATCTTGAAGCATCTGAACATAATCCATCTTCTCTTCCTTTTCGCGATGAGCAGCTTCGGATACGCTTACTTTTGCCAATTGTTTTCTTTTGCCTTCGATACCCGCTATTGCGTTAACCCGAGCTGAATTCTTTTGGCTATCAGAAACAATATCCATCAGGCCAGCATGATCCACATTTGTATCTCCAGTACTTTTCTGAACAGTAACCGGATGTACTGCAGCCACAGGTTTTTCTACCGCTAATTCATGATGTTGGTCAAAAGCAATAAAGGTTGCTGTCCCAACTAACAATGCTGCTGCCGCAATACTTGCCCATTTCCATAAAGGCTTAATCTTTCTTTCCTGAACAGTGGGGACTACTTGTGGCCTAATTTTATTCCATAAGTCAGCCGAAGGTTCTCTCTGATCAAATGCCTCCCGATTAGCGTTCACAAAATCTTTTAAATTATCCCGCATAATTATACCTTTCCTTCAATTGTTCGTAAATTTTCTTTTTAGCACGGTGGTATTGGCTACGTACAGCAACTGCTGTCATCCCCAATGTTTCCGCAACTTCATCATGGCTCATATTTTCAAACAGATAAAGATTGACCACCATCTTAGGTACACCGGTCAGTTGATCGATCACATTTTCCAAATCTGTCAAACGACATTCACGCCACTCTTTTTCCAGCAATTCGTCTTCGCCATCATCCTGAATTTCCAGATCATCCACCGGCGTAAAATATTGCTTATTCTTCCGTAATAATGAGATTGCCTTATTCACCCCCATTCTTCTCAACCAGGCCTCCACACTGAGCACTAAATGCCATTTATCTGATCTTGCAAAAAAATCAACAAAGGTTTCCTGTAAAATATCTTCACTTTCTTCCTGATTCGACAAAACCCGATAAATAGAATTAAAAATCTTTTTTGCATACCGATGATAGAGCTGCGCAAAGCCAGACTCGTTGCCCGTTTGGCACATCGCTAATAATTCCTTATCGCTAAGCTGATTTTGCACGTTCTAAAATTAATACTGTTAATTCTTATGTTTCTACTATGTAGTCGGGCCCCTGTTGAAAATGTTGCAATATAATTTTATTTTTTTTCTAAAATAATGCTATTATCGCATAAAAGCCTTTTAAAGGGCCTCCCAGCAAACAAAAAAAACACTCAAGAAATCTTGAGTGCCTGCATTAATAAAATAAACTTAAGAGGGATGTTAAAATTCCAGGTATAAGAATATTGATTATTTGACTTTTAAATAGGTTTCCACAATGGTATGTTTAACCCCCAATTCAGGTAAATTTTCCTCACCGGTTTGAATCAAGGTATCTCCTTTTAAAGTAAGTTTAAAATCAAACTTATTGCTTTCCCAATCCCGCATTGAACAATATTGTAGTCTTTCTTGATAGTTTACACCATCAAAAGAATAGGTACCGCCACCGGCTACAAATAGCGGTTCTTTCCCTTTACCTTTTTCCTTATCGTGGTTAAAGAAAGAAAAATGGTCATCATTGAACATTTTAAACATCTCTGTTTTACTGGCATCCGTAAAAGCGGTCACCGTATCCTTCCCTTTAATTGTCTTGCTTTCAATAAGCTTATAGGTACCGGACAAAGAAGTTGATTTTACCGCATCAACTTCTTTTTTTTCAGTATTATTTTTACATGAAAAAACAAGACAGGAAGTCGCGATCGCAAACAGCAATTGATTTTTTAGGTTTATCATATTTTATAAAAGGTTTAAAGAGGCCAAACTACGAAAGTTCAGCCTCAATCAAAAACAAACCATTGTAATTATTTATCCCACCAAACTCGACCAGACAACTTGTCTCCGCCAGGTACTGCGGCCGAAGCTGCTCTGTAGTTTTCGCCATTGATAGCCGCTTCAGTAGAAGGATAAGGGAATCTTCTTGGAATAGTCCCCGACGTTGCATTGCCTGGATAATTCACAGGAGTTAACGCTGGATAGCCACTTCTACGCCAGTTGCTCCAAGTTTCATAAAAGTCCATCATCGTTATGGTATGTGCCCAGTATTGAGTATTAATCTGCTTTAAGGCATCAGCAGCATTAAATGGATTTGCTGCCAAGTAAGTCTCGGCATCTGCATCACTTATTGCCAAGGAACCATCATATTGATTCAGATACGTAATGCTTGCCTTCACCCCTTTTTTATAATGGTCGCTCGCACTACCACCGATGCCCCAACGTTGGGCAGCCTCTGCTAAAAGCAATTCGGATTCACCGTAGGTCAAAATAAATGTCGCGCCAGTCCGCTTGATCATATTAGGATTGGGCGAAGAATATTCCGCAAAGGTCGTGTAACTTGGATCGCTACTGATGTTATACTGCGCATTTGAGCCCAAATCCTTTCCGTTAGGCATCCCCTTTTGCTTGGTTGGGTCTGTGATAAAACTCCCGTTCTGTCCTTTATCCTTTTCCGATAAATACAGTTTTGTGACAGCTACCTTTTGTAACCTCGGATCATTATTGCTTTTTAGATAGTCAATAAATGTTTTAGACCATTTGACATAATAATTCTCTTGACCACCATCACCCAATAAAACTTGGCTATTTCTATTTTGCGTTACCCGAGATCCAGACTCATCATGTAAAATAAATGCATTGTCAGCATTACTGTCCATTGTCTTGCCCGCAGCCTTCTGCACATACTCTTTCGCTTTAGCTTCGTCTACTTTAACCAAACGCATCGCTGTGCGAAGCAGTAGAGAATTACCAAATTTACGCCATTTGGCAATATCACCTTTATAAATAACATCCCCAGTGACTTTATCACCATCATCCTTTAACGCTGCAGTAGCCGCTTCCAGTTCCTTCAGCAAATCAGCGTAGATATCCTGCTGCTTGTCATACTTCGGTTTATAAACTTTGGTATAAAAACCCAGTCCCGCCTCCGAATAGGGAACATCGCCATACAAATCAGTTAAGCGTGCGAAAATTAAAGCTTTCCAAATACGGGCGACATTGTGGAGATTTGCATATTTTGGTTTGTCTTTTGTAAACTCAACCACATCCACAATATTACGAACCTGCTCAATATAGGCCCCTACTGTACCCGTCCCCCAATAAGCCGCGGTATAACTTTCATTCAGCATATATTTGTCCCCAGCCCAATAACTCACTACGGTCGATAAACCTTGCATCATTGTGGAAGAATAAATCAGATTTCCACGCCATGTATCGTATGCAAAATCAAAACTTCCGGTGTAAAATAATTGTGCTGAGCTCAATGTATAATTTGGATCCCAATTTTCTTTTCCGTAAGCAACTGGATCTGTATTTATCTTATCAAAATCTTTGGTACAGCTACTTTCCATAAATAATGTAGCCGCCATTAAACTAACAAATACCGGTTTAATATATCTTTTCATGATTGTTTGCAATTAGAATTTAACACTTAAATTAACACCGTAAGTACGCACTGCTGGAACACCGCCGAGTTCTAAACCCGGGAAAGTTGCATTATAGCTCGATTCTGGATCAATGTTATTTGTTTTCTTCATGATCGTCCAGAGATTGCGCGCTACAGCACTTACCGTAATTGACTTAACTTTGTTATTGAATAAGTTGGAAGGGAAAGTATACCCCATAACGACCTGTCTCAACTTTACAAAATCAGCGCTGTTTACAAATATCTTGGATACATTATTCGCTGTATTGGTATAATAAGTAGAGGCCGTTCTACCCAAGCTTTCACGATCTGCCACAGTTTCCTGATGCAATCCAAAAATGTAACCGTAGTAGTCTGTTCCTGAGAAAAGCTTTCCACCCCACTTTCCATCAATCAAGAAAGAGAAATTAAACCTTTTGTAGTTAAATTCATTGTTCCAACCTGCAAACCATTTATTCATAGCTGAACCATAAGACTTTAACTCACCCCGGTCAGGAGAACCGTCAGCCAATTTTACGATCTCGCCATTGCTATCATACTTATAATCGAAAGCCATGATCTGAAAAGCAGGCATACCAACTTTATTCATTAAGTAACCTACACCCGAACGGGACGTTGCTACCGTCTGTTCGTCCATTCCTTCAGCCAATGAAATCACTTTATTGTCGTTGTAAGAACCATTCAATGAAGACACCCATTTAAAATCTTCGGTTTTAACAACAGTAGCAGAAATCAACGCTTCAAATCCCTTATTTTGCATCTTTCCGGCATTGAGTACGGCACCGGCGTACCCGCTTGCTGAAGGGGTTGTGATAAAAGAAATCTCATCTTTCGACTTCTTGTTATACCAGGTTAGATCCAAGTTTACACGATCATTAAAAAGACGCAACTCCGTTCCAATTTCCAACTCTGTTGCTGTAGAAGCTTTCAAGGAAGAGTTCGGGATATTCACATTGTTAATAACCCCTAACGGTTGACCGTTGAGTACCTCGCTTCTAAAATTATAGGTTAGCAAGGTTTGATAAGGATCTGTTGCCTGCCCTACCTGAGCAAAACCTGCCCTCAACTTTCCAAAACTCAACCACGATGGCTTTAGATATTCTGAAAAGATAAATGATCCCGAAACTGCTGGATAAACCGAGTTCAATTTATTATCCACTCCCGGAGTTGCTAGCGTAGAAAACCAGTCAGAGCGCAAACTACCTGTCAGATAGGCGACATCTTTATAAGCAAATTCTAAGGTACCGTAAGTAGACTGTGTCTCCGATTCGCTTTCGAGATACGCTACCGATTTATTTTTTGCATTCAAAATATTGTAAACACCGAATATCGCGAAGTCGGTACCCAAATTTGTCGTTTGTCTGATTTTAGTATTTCTGTAACTCGCTCCGAGATTAGGCGTCAGGGTGTAATCACCGAAAGTGAATGACTTACCAACCAAAACATCCGTATTAATATCCGCAAATTTGGTTTCTTGTTCAGCGATTTTACCATTTTCATAATAACCCGTACCAGAAGGCAATACATTTTTATAATGATCAGTATAGCCATCCCGTCCCGCTCTTCCTTGAACAAACAAACCGTTGCCCATCGTATATTTAGCCGTAACAGAGGCTATGGAGCGGTCACGATTGGTGTTATTGATAAACTCATTTGCAGCAAACCAAGGGTTGGTCGCATACACATTGCCTGAATTATAGAGTATCTCTTTTCCATTGCCATCCTTCCATGGCTTCAAATCATTGACATTAATGCTCGTTGGCAAAAACATAACGTTGTAATTGGCGTTTCCTGCACCGTCAGAAACCATTGGACGATTTTTGACCTGCTCCAAAATCATGTTGTAACGCGCATCAATCGTCAAACCTTTGAGTGGTTCAAAAAGTCCGACCAAATTAAACGACTGTCTTTTCAGTCCCGAATTTGGAACAACAGACCTGTTATTGACATCTGTTCCCGACAGACGGATAGATCCGCCATCAAATGATTTATTTAATGCCAGCGTATTTGTCCATGTTGAACCCGTACGATAAAACCTATCTAAATTCCCTTTTTGTAATGAATATGGTCTTGATACACCGTCAAATTGGACTACGGGAGAACCGTCCAATTTAGCTCCCCAGCTCGATCCGCCCACTTGGGCCGCTCCTGCTTGGGTTGTTGGCTTCTCACCGTTCGCCCCCTGACCATACACTGTTTGCCAATTGGTGTTGTCAATGATCTGCTCGGCAACAAGGTTACTATTGAAATCGATCGAATTACCTTTACCTGATTTTGTCGTAATGAGGATAACACCAGCTTTCGCTCTTGAGCCATATAATGCTGATGCTGCCGCACCTTTTAGAACCGAAATACTTTCAATATCGTCTGGGTTGATATTGCCGATCGCATCACCAAGATCGGGTGCATTATCCCATTGGCTTCCTGAGTTTCCCTTGGAATTAGCATTTCCAATTCCTACTGGTTTACTTTCCATGGGGATACCATTGATTACGTATAATGGCTGATTTGTCTGGTTCAAACTTGATACCCCACGAATGGTCACATTGGACGCAGCTCCAGCCCCACCAGATGTAGAACTGATATCCAATCCGGCCACCTTTCCGACAAGTGAATTCATCACATTATTTTCACGGGCTGTGGTTAGTGATTCACCGGCAACCTGCGTAACAGAGTACCCCAACGAGCGTTTCTCTTTCTTCATACCCAATGCCGTCACAACAACCTCATTGAGCATCCGATTGTCTTCCAATAAAACAATTTTCAGATCCCCCTCTTTGGTGACGGCGACTTCTTGCGAAGTATAACCTGCGAAAGAAATAATCAAGGTGTTTCCAGTTGCGGCATCGATCGTAAAACGTCCATTGATATCTGTTGCCCGCCCCACCGCGGTTCCCTTAACACGTACCGTGGCACCAGCTAAGGGATTGCCCTTATCGTCCGTGACGACACCTGCGACAGCTACCTGCTGTTGTTGACTGACAACCACAAGACCTTCCTTAGAAACGGAGTAAACCAATCCACTTTTATTGAAAAGCTTAGCCAATACATCCAATACCTTGGTATTATTCGCATTGACTGACACTTCTTTATTTAAATTTTCGTTCGTCGAATTATAGACAAAGTAATAATCACTTTGCTCTTCGATCATTTTAAGTACCTTGCTCAGTTTTGTTTTTTGGACATCCAAGGAGACTTTTTGTTGGGAAAATACATTTGCCGAAACATTCATAACAGCACACGTAGTCATAATTAAGGCTAGTTTCATCCGGATAATGAATCTAAAATGCACAATATATCCATTGCGCATTTGCAATAAGCAATTTTTAATCATATTTTAGTGTTGGTTAAAATTAATATTAAGCAGCACGCCCCAATGTTGCTGCTTTTGGTTAATCATTTTTTCAATGAAGGATGGTGTTGGTCCACCATCCTTTTTACTTTTCTGATATAGTTATTTTTTTCCCATATACATTAAATTTAAAAGGTTCAACTTCCTGTAAAGCACTTAATACCTGAACAATACCTTCCTTGCTGAAGGTTGCCGTAAAGCGATATTGTTTTAATTGATCATTTTGGATTTGTATATCCACATTATACCAACGTTCCAGTGTTCTACGAAGTGATTCAAAATCTTGGTCCACGATTTCTAATCTATTTTCACGCCACGCAATGTCTGGTATTTCAGCTGTATTGGATTCTATTGTAGGGATATTCTCTATGGCAATTTCCTTAATCGGTAATTTGCTCGCGTTTGGTTTATTGGTTTTACGAGCGATTGCTACTTCAGTTTGATTCTTAAAGATCGTGATTTTTTGATTCGGTTTGATGACAACAGAATTTTCACGCTGCCCTTTGCTCGTCATCTCAATAGAGCCTTCCACTAGCAATGCTTCTGCTGTAGGTTCATCAGAATAACTCTTTACATTGAATGTTGTCCCCAGTACCTTGATATCAAAATCAGCTGCCTGTACCACAAAAGGTTTCTCCTTATTCTTTGCTACCTGAAAATAGCCTTCACCAGCAAGCCGCACCACACGCAATTCCTGATTGAAATCTGCGGACAACTCTAATTTACTCGCAGAATTTAGCGTTACTGTACTTCCATCACTTAATTCGAAGGTCTTTTTCTCCCCATTTTTTGTTTGATATACTTGGCCGATTGCGCTTATTGGCAATGAGGAATCAACTTTACCGGGTTGAGCATAATACCAAACTCCGCCCGATACCAATGCAACAAGTACAGCGGCAATGGCTGCCCATTTGGGCCAGTTAAACCGAAAGGATGCCTGATGCTCCACTGGAACATTCTGCAGATCTGTCTTCAATTTTTCCAATTGCTCATTCACAGGTCGACGATTGCCAACCAAGAGTTGATAGAGGCGTTTGGCTTTCAGAATCGTCTCCGCTTGTTCTGGATGGTTCAGGCTATATTGTTGCCAGTACAGAATACAGTTTTTATCTTCTCCCGAACAATACTTTTGAAAAGTATCGTCAATCAAAAAATCTTCTAACTGTTTACAATCTTTTTGGCTCATTCTTTTGGGTATTTACTCTATAGTGCCCAAAAGACGTTCTTTTGCCTAAAGAAAATTTAAAATATTTCATAAAACACTGAAATTCAGATTTTTATTTTAAATAAAGAATACAAAAATAGCATTCTGTAATAGTTTTCAGCGCATGCTAAACAATTATTGGATCTGCAAAGGAACCACAACAGGTTAAACTTAAATATCTTTTAACTCTTCCCGTAGGATTTTCAAAGCATCGTAAAGCGTATTATAGGCTGTCTTTACAGACATTTGTGTAATTTCTGAGATTTTTTCATACGAATATCCCTCAAAGAACTTGAGATTCACCAGCTGTTTTTGACGAAATGATAACTTCTCCAGTGCTTCTTTCAAACGGATCTGTATGATTTCATTCGTCTGTACTTTGATGACAAACTCCTCATAGGGCATCTCCACCCAATCATCTTCAGCTTTTACATGTTGAAGGGCTGTATTTATTTTATGTTGTTTCTCCAGCAAACGCAGAATACGTCTTTTTAAAAAAGTAATGAGATAGGACTGTACATTTTCGACCCGGTCAAGCTGTTCTCGTTTTTCCCAAATTTTCACAAATACCTGATCGGTTGCTTCACTTGCCAGGTCACTATCGCCACATGTACGTATTCCAAAATTGACAAGCTCTTGATAGAGTGCCGCATATAGGTCAAAGAAAGCCGTTTCGTCTCCAGTACGAATACGTTCCCACAATAAGCGGTACCCCATTTTATTTCTCATAATAAAGCATATAATCCGAAAAAAGGCTAATATAAGTCCTCAGTTCCAAAAGTATAAACTTAATCGGTAAAAGGAGAAAGAAACGAAAAATTACATTGAAGCGAAGAACAAAGTCAATCGTTTGAATTGAATAGTGTAATTTAGTTCCTAAATTAAGAATATAAAAAGTAAAAACTCAGCAGCAGTATACAGCCGTTGATTAGATTTAAACTCACATGAAAACTATTTTTGCCATTGTTGGTAGCGCCAGTGCACATTCATCCAATCATCATATTGTAAATCACCTCCAACAGGAGATCAATGCCGATATCCATTTCACCCTATTTGATCGTCTTAAAGAACTGCCTCATTTTGATCCAGAGGAGAGCCAATCTCATCCACCTATTGAAATTATTGCACTTCGCCAGGTAATCAATGACGCCGATTTAGTATTGATCAGCAGCCCTGAATATATTTTCAGTGTACCCAGTGGATTAAAAAATCTACTTGAATGGTGCGCCGCAACGACGGTTTTCACCGATAAGCCCGTTAGTATCATTACTGCTGCTGCGCAAGGCGAAACAGCGCATGTCGAACTACAGCGTATCCTGCAGGGATTAGGAGCTCAAATTGACGAAAAAAGAAATCTACTCATACAAGGAGTCAAAGGAAAGCTGGATGCTACGGGAGCAATTTGGGACGAACAGCTCAATTTAGATCTAGAAAAGCTGGCCACACAACTTAATGAATATTAATACACACTAAGTTCTGTTCCATTTTCATTCAAACCATAGAAATTAGCATAATCCATAATTTGAAGATTATTATCTTTACGACATGCAAGAACAAATTAATAATCCATTACACGGAAAAAGACTCGACACCATTATTGAATATTTAGTGGAGTATTATGGCTGGGAAGAGTTGGGACAACGCATATCCATCCGTTGCTTCAATGAAAATCCGAGCGTCAAATCATCCCTAACTTTCTTAAGGAAAACACCTTGGGCAAGAGAGAAGGTCGAGCAACTCTATGTAAAAACCTTGTTGAAGAAATAAGAAAATTTCTTATTTCATAGCGAATAATCTGATTATTAAGCATATCTTTGCCGCCATGAAAAAAATTGCCGACTACCGGAAGTTACTTAATGTAGATAAATCTGTGGATCTTAAAACCCTAAAATCTACTTACCGGACAATCATGAAAGAATGTCATCCCGATAAATTTGTCAATGATGAAGAAGGTCGTTTGGCTGCAGAGCAAAAAAGTGTTGAAATGATCGAAGCATACCATTTTCTGGTAAGCATTTGTCCGGAAACATTAGAGCAACAGTTACCAATCTACACGGAGACAATTACCAATTCTGGTATTCAGGATATTGACTGGAAAGGACAAATATTGACAGTCACTTTTCACGATGGTAGTCAATATGAATATTTTGGTGTTCAGCGGAATGACTATATTAAATTTGTCAACGCAGATTCTTTAGGTCGATTTGCCCGCAGACACATCTTCCATTCTTATCCTTACCGTAATGTATTAAAGACTGCGACAGTCGCTTAAACACTGTTCTCCAATCAGCTATACAAAGATAAACGCCCGCTATCAAAGTGATATTGGGCGTTTACGTAAAATGTTAAATGTTTAAAAGCTATCTATAGAACAACACTAATAACAAATAGTTTTCAGTTTTATAATTTTAACATCAGACCTGCCATTCCACCGCCATAAAATGTATTTCGTGTACGGTCTCTTCGCCAAGCTTTCCACACCGTACTGCCACCATAAATTGAATTCTCATCTCTTTCTGCATAGTTAAGGCTGGGAGCGACAAATATAGACATGCGCTCACTTAGTTTAAAGGCCGGAATTACCCGCAGCGAGGACTGATGGTTATCCAGCATTTTAAATTTCTCGGTCAGAAGATTACGCGCTGTTATTTCAGTGCGGAGACTGAATTTAGCCCCATTGAGCACTACAGCTCCTAACCCAGCTTCAAAGGCATATTTATCAGGTCGATTACCTTCAAGTGCCACATTGATCGATAATAGGCTATAAAGTACACGACCACCTGAACGAAATTGCAGTCCGAGGTAGCTATCTTCATTAATTGCTACTGAAAGACTTTTCTCGCCATTTTTAATAAAATTGAGCAGACCAATGGGATAATCGCTGCTATCCGCGATATTGACGATACCGGCCAATTGAATTCCTTTTACTTTTTTTGCTTTATTGGCGAGGCCTGCAATTTGATTTCCAACAGTCGATTCGCTATGATTAAGTATACTGGCAAGCTGTGTCGTTCCAGAAGCATCTTTCGTCAAATTTACAACTCCGGCAATCTGAACTCCTCTCACCGTATCTGCTTTGTTGAAAACACCTGCTATTTGTAGACCTTTTACTTGCCCGACAACATGGTTTCCCACGCCAGCGATCTGTACCCCACTTGCATTTCCACCTACGCCATTGAAAACGCCTGCCATTTGTAGCCCCGTCATTCCTCCGAAATCACGGTTCCCTACACCAGCGAGCTGCACTCCACGCACATTTCCGCCCACCGCATTGAACACCCCAGCCATCTGCATACCCTGCATATCGTATTGATTGATATTAAATACGCCACCGAGTTCCATACCTTTTACGCCCGCCGTAGATCCACCAATGATATTGATGGAAAATTTATTCACAATTTGCGAGCGTATAAAACCATGCGTACTTAATCCTGGTGTCATCGAAATTTGGTATGGACTATACAAAAACATTCCTCCTAAATTCATACTTTGGATCTTCTGGGCAGGCGAGAGAAACACCCGTCCCCAAAACGATCGATAAAGACCATGATCTTCTTCATAACCCTCAAAATAGCCATAATCACGCGTCTTCTTTTCTCCAATTCGCGCTTCTATCGGAAAAATCACCATAACACTGGTATCCCGAAAAGCTTCCTTACTCACATTCACGGCAATGAGATTACTCCTTTTCTTTACATCTAGTTCAAAGTAGCCATTTTGATCCGTCAATGTAGACAGTAAAGCATTTCGATCAAAGATGCTCGCATTGGAAATCGGGCGGTTGGTTCGAATATTCTTGATATAACCTGTTATAACCACTTTATTCTTAGTGGGTGTTTGTACTTCAAAATCTACCGACATCCGTTGTGGTGTATATTGAATGATAATATGTCTGCCTAGTTCTTTAAAAGAATATTCCTTTCCCAAAATCCCATCTAGATAATCGTACAAATTTCCTTTAAAAGGCTTGGTATGAATAACACTGTCTGTCTGTAGGATATTTCCATTGAAGGAGAACAATACATCTTCCTTCTCTTTCAAAAGCTGAAAGATTTCACCTACTGTGGTCTCCGCAAAAGCAGGCATCTGAATCTCTACAGCAAGCTTTTGCTGTGCTCGTCCCGAATGGAACGAACACAGCATTAAAATGAAGAGGTAAAGCTCTATCCTTTTTATAAAAAATAGTATCATGTTGTTTTTATATACAATTTTGTTCCGAAAATATATCTATTTGTTGGCTCATCTCGTCAGATGAATCTCCCTATCTTTCACATGAACTTTTAATCCAAATGTGCTAGAAATGACTTTCAAAATTTCAGTTAAACTATTTTGTTCGAATTTTGCTGTCAATAACAATTTCTGATCAGGAGAATGATCTACAATAATCGTATAATCATAAGCTTGATTGAGCACCTCGACAACACGTTTCAATGGGGTATTCTGAAAATCAAATACACGATCCACATAGTATTTATAAAACTGATCTTTGACAGGTTCCTTTCCTACTTTTATCGTATCCCTGTCCCGGATCGTAATCATTTGTTGTGGCCGCAAAAAGACTTCCTTATTTGCATACCCCACTTTGACCAATCCTGTAGCAACAATAACTTCCGTCGCATCGGGTATCCGTCGCACATTAAAACTTGTGCCCAATACCGTGATTTTGGTTTTACCTGTTTCAATGACAAAGGGGTGCTTTTTATCCTTGTGAACCTGGAAAAACACTTCCCCTCTTTCCAGGGTCACGTTTCTATTTTTATTGGTCCAACGACTTGAATAAGCCAGCGATGTATTTTTATTTAGTGTAACAACCGAGCCATCAGGAAGGGAATCTTGGCGCACTTGATCCCTGCTCGAAAGAAACATTTCTTCACGATGCGACTGATCAAATACATAGAATCCTACTGCACAGAGTATCAAGATACTCGCGGCGAGCCACCAGCTCCATTGCTTCACAGGAGTCATTTTTTGGGGTAACGACGCAGCTTCTGACGCTCTTTTATCTCGTACCACTTTGAAGTCAGCCCAAGCCTTATCCACATCCACATCAGGAACATCTAGGGGTTTCGGCAAACTATCCCACATTTTTTTCATTTTTATGTATTCCTCCTTATTGTTGGCATCTTCTTCCAACCAATTTTTTATCATGGTATTCTCTACCTCGTTGGTCTCACCAACGATATATTTTTCTAACAGTTCCTTATTCATAGCCTATAGATAAGAAAGCAAATAATCAATGTTAAATAATCCACAAGTTCAATACGCAAATGTCGCAGCGCCTTACTCATATGTCCCTCAACAGTCTTTATCGACAGATCCAAGGTTACTGCGATATCCTTATACTTCATTTCCTGAAAACGGCTTAACTCAAAAACCGTCCGACTTTTTTCGGGTAATTCCGCCAAGGCAATCTGGAGCCTTTCGTCCAAATCCCGTGTACTTTCATCAACTGCAGGCGCAAAATCCTGTCTATGCTGCTCATGCGATTGATATTTTAGCTTTCGTTGCTCCTTTTTTAGCACATTCATACTTTCATTATAAATAGCCCGATATAAATAAGCTTTTAATGAAGTATGTATCTGCTCCTCCCAATCGCGTTCCCAAAGCCGCAAAAACACCTGTTGCACAACCTCTTCCGCCACATCACTATCACCTAGATATCGATAGGCATAACGATGTAACTCCTTGTAATGTGTGCGAAAAAGCTGCTCAAAATTCTTTTCTTTATTTTCCGACATTGATCAATTCTATTGTTTAAATAATCCGCTCTATTAGTAAGACATCCTAATAGATTGTTACCCTTACAAATTTTTCATTTTTTTATCAGCTTCAATGACCTGAATCAGGTGATCGCAAATCCCTAAGTCGAACCTATTCTGAAATCTTTTCATATCAATACGACAACAAGGACAGTCCATTTCCCATCTGAAAAATGGGATTCACCCGAGAAGAAGTATAGAAAAGCTATTTTTATCACTAAAGGTAAGTCATCTATTTTATAAAATATTTTTTTTCTAAGGGTATACAGTTTTTCCGTTGTCATAAAGGAAAGAACAATATACAATTGATAACAAAAATAATTTGACAATGAAAACAACATTCAAAGTAGCCCTGCTGGGATTGACATTATTGGGATTAACAGGTACTACACAGGCACAGGACATCACTTATGGGCTGCAAGTCGGAAGCAATTATCATATGAGTTCCTTTGGCAATAAGTCTGTCAAAGATAATAACGGCAAAGTTGGCGTATCAGTTGCAGGATTTGCACGTATTGGAGATCGTGTATTCTTTCAGCCTGGAATCGGTGCCAGTCTTTTACGCAAAGCATATAACTTCGAAAACGGACAGAAAACGCCTAAATTTTATCAGATCAATCTTCCCCTTCAAGTAGGGTATAAATTTTTGGAAAATGGCGACTTCAACCTCCGGGGACTATTGGGCCCTCAGTTAAACTATGATGTTAAAACAGTCAAGTCGAGTGCAAATACCGATTATAAGAAATTTTCATTTGATGGTCGTGTGGGTATTGGTGTAGACATCAGTCACCTCACCTTAGATGCTTATTATAGCCACGGTTTTACGAGTGTAGACAAAACCTTAGATGCAAAAAATAAAACAATCGGCATTATGGTCGGTTATAAGTTCTAAGCAGCATCTCGTAGTACACAAAGCGCCATTCTAAAAATCGAATGGCGCTTTTTCGTAATTATATTTTATTTTTTGTCAATAATTATTATTTTAGCGCTACCAAAAATTATTCTTAATCATGGTCCTATTCATAGCGGCCGTTCGATCAGAATAAACGGGATGTAGCGTAGCCCGGTATCGCGCCAGCATGGGGTGCTGGAGGTCGTCGGTTCAAATCCGGCCATCCCGACTTTTTACTTTTATGACAACTCATCCATCTCATTCCCCTTACAGTCATCAGAACAACCGTTGATCTTGTTCAAAATATATTTTTCGGATCAATATAGGCCAATAGCCTGCAAGGTCCCCCGCCTTAATCTGACTTACAAGGTCATGATCCGACAGACTCATTCCTTTTAAATCATCCCGCTTCACAGCTTCCTCCCCGTTCGACAGCTTTAACTGCTCTTCTGCACGTTGACGAAGCATCAGCTCATACCTGTTTTTTGATGGTTTACTGTGGACAATTTTTTTCAGAAGATCACTATTCCCTTGCTTATCTTTTTGCTGCACCTGCTGCTCAAGCCAGTCAGCCAATAGTTCATTTTTTTCCTCGGCATAAGGCTCACCAACGCCCAAATTTATCGGCCATAACCTCGATTCCGCAATCTTCAACTTTGCCTTTTTATAGTTCTTCTCCAAGATAAATTGGTAAGCCAACATTAATTTGGTCTGCACATAATACCGATGGCCTTCTGTCGCTCCTTCAAAGGGAAGTATGGTCACATCCCCTAATTCTTCCTCAGCGCGCACATAAGCTTTAGCTAACAATAAAGTACGTACATGTGCCAGTGTTAGTATATAATTTTTTGGAAATTTGCGATGATATGCCGCACTTACCCGAAGCGCCTCTTCATAAGACTTACTATTATTTAGGAGCTCCACCAAATGTAGTCCATATCGCCATTCTTGTGGATCTACTCGTGTTGCCTGCTCCATCATTTGTACAGCCACGTCATTACGGCTTGTATCTTGCAAGCTTGATTTCAATGCATAATAGGCCGCGAAATCTGTTGGCTCCTGCTCCACGCTTGACAGGAGTTCTCCTGCTTTTTGGGCTTGATTTCTGAAACGGTACAATAATGCCGACAGGTAATCGATAGTCCAGCTTTTGCTGTTATCCTTTGCCCATTCAAATACACCATTACTTTCTTCTCGAAAAGGAAAGACAAAATTGGGTTTACTTTGTTCTGCCTGCGTCAACCAGCCCTGACTGATCGACTTGTTCGATCGTGTCAGCCAAGCTAGCCAAAGTAAGGCTTCCGTATTCTTCTGCCCCGAACTGAGCAGATCGGCCGCAGACTCAAATTCGCCAAGGTCCGCATACCATATCGCCAGCTCCATCCGTTTTTCGGACGCAAACTCCTGCCTGGACGAAACGGCCTTCTTTTCTTCAAATTGGAGAAAGGCATTAAACGGATCATATTGGAGAATGGTCCGACGGGAAAGAGTATCTATGACGCCCCCTTTTTTGCGTTGTACCAACAAGCTCATCTGCAAAGCGTCGATGTTGAGCGGATTGGCAATCAAAGCTTTTACGCTATAATTCTCCGTACGATCATATTGCTTGATCCGATAATAGTATTTGGCCATTTGTACATACGAAGCACTTCGCCAAGCCGGGGTTAATGAAGCGACTTCAAAACCATCTAAGGCATCATTCTCTTTTTTTAGTTTGATCGCAGCTAGACCATAGTAATAATTTGCCTGAGCATCATAAGCATCCATAGCCAATGCCTGCCGGGCATAGGTATAGCATTGCTGATAATTCATTTTAAACCAGGCCAGCTTGGCCATTTCAAGATAGGCCTGCGAACTAGGCGCTTGCTGAGCCAATTCTTGTAATTTGACTTCCGCTAGTGTATATTGCCTAAAGCGAATAAGGTCACGTATCTCCAATAATTTGGTCTGACTGGTATCTGAGCTTACTTCCGCTGAAATGACAGTGGGTCTATTCAATTTTGACCAAGATTCATCCGTTCTGAGATTAAAATAATCCTGTCCCAATTTAAGATAACTCGGTTTTGATACAGCAGCTACCTGCAAAGAGAATTTTGTAGGTTCACCCAATTTAGCCACAATAAAACTTCTATTTAATACGACACCTACGCTATCAAGCACATAGATACTATCGTTCAAAGGTCGCTTCGGATCAATATCCAATAGAATCTGATCGTTTTCCGGTTTCGTCCGGATCGCTGCCGATAGTTGAATATCGTTCGGTTTGCCTATTCCTGAAAATGGCATCCAGTATTCCGTCCAGCTGTCACTTTGGTAGGGAGCAAAACCAAGTTGCTTGAACGGAGTCGGGCTACTCGAAGGAACATTTTGATTGAACAGGCGCCCACTTTGGATTTCCACATATTGCCCACTCTCATCGGTCAATAAATTCTCCCAAATCTTCCCATCTCCAGCCTGAGACCAAAGAAATATCTTCTTCCCTAATTTATCTTCACGGAGCGCATAACGGGCCATGCCATAGTTATGATCATTATAGTAAACCCCAAAAGCATTACTGTGTGCACCCAATACATGGTACGATTTAGAACTACCGAAAGCATTTTCCTTATAATTAGATAGGTCTCTGCCCTGGTTATCAATAGGCCAGGCATATGCATCACCGTCATGCCCTATATAGTGGTTTCCAGGATACAAAAACTTCAGATCTTGTCCTGCTGCGACGCCCAGATTCATCCAGGTATAATAAGGTTGTTCGACTGCATTGGCGTTAGACCAGAAAGAACGTGTTGAAAAATAACCTTTGTCCTTTTCCAGTCTAATTTCTAAAGTCCAGTTACTGCGGCTCAACATATCATAAGCGTGGATAAAGCAACTTACGCTTCCATCCCCGTTCTCCCGTGTAAGATAATCGACCGGTGTAGAGGTGTTGGGCGTATGTCCTATAATCCCATAATTAGCTTCGATACCACCGCTTGTCCACGGACCCCGCATCGCAATATCCCGAAATTTTACAACGCCATTGTTGTAAATATAGTCCCGTTTATTCACTTTATCATAAGCTGACCAAATCTTCCCACCGATCTCGGGCATCACCTGTACCCGAATGTAATCGTTTTCCAAAATCACGGTATTCCAATCCTTTTCAACCGCGGTATTCGTAAAACCGTCGAAACGGAAATAAGGGTACAATTTTTGGGCTGAAGCTATTGGATCCGGATCCGTAAATGGATAGGTTGTATAACGCTTCTTAACTTCTGACACCCTTGCCGGATGCTGCGCAAAAACACCAAGCACGCAATTGCCCATGGCCCAGAGCATAATCCACTTTTTCATTCGTGTTTTAATTAAAAATTTCATAATTTCAAAAGTATCCCTGATACAATATCCATCTGCCAACGAATGCAATCCGCAATACAGACATTGCGTCAGGTCCTTTCAAATCAACGTGAATGAATCTACCATAGGCTATTTGTTTGCATTGTCAAAGACCCTATGATAGAATTTTCACTATCGGAGTACATTGCTGCTATTCAATAATTAACAAAATACCCTTATTTTTTTCTACCGCAATTGTATCCCCTGGTTTATACTGTGCTCCATTTTGAAAATTAGGAATGAGTGGTGCAGATAGTTTCGCTTTTCCGGGGTCAATGCCCAATTTTTCCCAATCTATAGCCAATTTTACCGCAACATCACGCTCTGCCCAGCTGGCAATAGCTACCATAGCTTTACCGGCACGGCTATAGACGGTTGTCAGAACCTTATCATTATCGGTTTTAACCGGAATATTTGGCGACCAATACCCGATCATTTTACTTCCTTTGATGCCAAATTGGTCCCAGGCCTTCCATAAGTCAGCGGGCGTCAATTTCTGATAAGGCATCCTATTGGTCATTCCATAAAGCATACCCCGCCACGGATTTCCTCCATCCTGTAACATTTCGCCCATTAAACCAAACGGAATGCCACTCACTTCGGTAAGGAAAAAATCAGGTTTGTTATTCTCGTAGTCAAAGTATTCACCAAACCACAGCCTATTGATATACGGAAAATGCTCCAGATACAAATTTGCACTATTATTGAACCCATCGCTTTTATTATATTGATTTGCCGAATGCAAATCGATCAGCCCTGGTTTTCCATTTTTTGTCAGCACACGCTTTATTCTTTTCATGGTGACTCGATCGAAGGCAACATCATCCAGATAAATCCCGTCAATACCAATATGGTCTACCAACCAATTCATGCCTTCGACGTAATAGTTGTGCCACCTATTCATTCCACTATTGATAATCGCCGCGTCTTTAAATTGGGGAACATACCATGCTGCGATATAATTTTTACCCACATGCTCTTGTAACCAGGAATATCCGCCTCCTTTTCCAGGTGAAAACACTTCAGTGCCCAGACTACGCAATGGATAGAGCTCATAAACCCGATTTGATACCTCACGCACTGTATTATAGATCTTCACTTTTAACCCCTTATCATGCGCCTGGTCGATATATTGCTTCATTTCTTTTGTCGCAATAAATGGATAATTGATGTAAGGATTTATTTCATTTCCATGGTGAATATTGATCACATTGGAACCACTCGCAACAACAGAATCAACGGGCTTGTAGGCATGATAATACCGTTCATTCCACTGTGCTTCCGTATTGATCGGATGAAAAGGCGTAATCAATAAATTAAAATTGTAATAGAGCACATCGCCTTTTTTCAGTTCACGAGCTCCACTATAACTATTGACCAAAACGGATTTTCCTTTCAGACCGATATCGATCCCCCCTTTATTTTCATTACCCCAGGACTGCGGCAGCACAAGAGGCTTTTGAAGATAAAAATTCGTATTGAGCGGCCGCGAATAGTGCTCATCGCGCAGTGAAAACTGTAGCCCTGCATCCACAGCACCTATCCAACCTCCATCTTGATTTTTATGTGCTACATCCCATTTCCAGGAAAGCTGATCAGGTCTCTTTCCTCCTTTTTGCCCCAGTCCCATAAAATAATCCGTCTTATCGGGCATCATGGGAATATGCATCGTGGCATCTTTTAAAGACAGATCCTTCAGCGCCGTCAGCTTGACCACATAATGCATGTAACCATCAAATTCCAATGTACCCTCGACTTCCATCGTTAGATCGGGAGATTCGTTTTTGGCCGTCCAGCGATATTCACCTTCGCTTTTCGTCTGAAATTGGATCCCACTTGCTTTAAGTTGAATTTCCTTGCCATCTGAAGCGTTATAGAAATGAAAATGGAGTGGTTCAAATAAGAGCTTATTCGCCTTGGACGATATTTCGGTCAATTCGGGCGTAAAGAACGTGCTGATCTGTTTTGGAAAACCACTCGCATGAAGTTTCACTTCGCGTCCTAAAATGTGTAAGGTGGAATCCGCTTTTAATTCAATCGCTGTATAGGGTGCAACTACCGTATTTTTTTGCGCTAATGTTGAGTTGAGCCAGGGTAGCCGCGTCATTTTCCAAGGTTGATCAACACTGGATATCTCTCCTGAAGCATTTGAAACCTGTATCTCCACATTAACCTGTTTCGCTGCGGCATTTTTAGGTTTCACCGTGACTACACCATGGTAAGTTCCTGCTGCTATGTTCTCCGGTATCTGAATACCACACCACAATGCCTGAACCTTATCCCTCGGTACGTCAACCTGTAATGTCATTGACTTTCCAGTATAGTCAGTACCTTGGGTATTGATACAATTCAGGTTATTCGCCGAAATCATCGCCCCATCATTTGTTTTAAAATCCGAGAAAGAAATTTGGATGTCATGGAGTTCCTGTTTTGGAGACCATAAGCCAAGTTGAAAGGCATAAAATTCGCCTTTCTGGCCCTTTCCTTCCAACTTACTCGTGGATTTACCTTTCATAAGCCAGCGTTGTGGAAGGTTGCTTTCCATTTTAATCGGAAATTCTCTTAATTCTGGAAAAAGATAATAAGCCGTATTTCCATTTCTGCGCACAAAGCTATTGACTTCTGCCACTGTACCGATCATTTCCATCGGATCATTGCTATTGTATTTATCGGCGGCATCAAAACGTGCAACAGTAACTCCTTTGGAGTTTCCAGCCACCTGCTGCACAACTTTCGCTGGAGCCGAAACGGCATTTTTAAGATAAATTGCATCCGGATAATTGCGGCTGCGCCCCCCCATCTGATAGGGTAAATAATAGACATAGTAAACGCCCTTTCCTGAAACTGGCTTAAACCGTAATCCACCAGATTCCGTGTTCATCCAAAGATAAGAACTGGGGGCAATCTGCTTATTACTGGCACTGTCGACGATAATAACTTGCTGGTTCGCTTCAACCCAGCGATTTCGCCAGGGAATAGTCACTTGCACCTCTTTCTGATCGGTGTTTACCTGAAGTACTGCACGATGGTTACCCAGCTGGTCTGCATCCCACTTTTGTGTTTCCGGAGGATAGGTCAATTGCGCTCGGGCCGAATTTGCACATAAGGATACGGCAAGGATAATTGCCAGCTTATAAGAGGCTGTTCTTTTTTTCATGTGAATAGTATTTATTCAATATATTTTGTCTTTTACCAGGTTTTCCGATAAGCCTGATACGATTTATAAGCGGTACCGCTTCCCCAAAATGGGTCCGTAGTGCAGCTACTTTTATTGGTCAATAAGAGGTTTAAAATTAAGTTTTATTCCTAACATCTTCACCTAGTTTTGTCTGTATTTGCGCCAGGTTTCCTCGGGTACATAAATAGCGCGATAAGGAATAAAATAAGCGTTTAATTCCCAAAGCACCTTCCCTGTCTTATCCGTCACCAGTACACTGCCTGTTTTCGAGCTTGTCTGCAGCAAATTACCATTATCCAATTCATAGGCACTCCCCATTCTTGCTGTAAACTGCTTTTTCGGAATTGGAGCCGCATACGCAAGCGTTGCCGTTTTATTCTTTTGATCAAGATTAAAAGCAATTGCCCGTGATTGTTTATTGGCTGTCGTACTATCGCGCGGAGAAAAATCGCCGTTGTCAAAAAGTAACAGCTCACCTGTTTTTGTAATATGCGGCGCATGCTGGAAATAAAACAGTTCCTCATCTTTTAATTTGTAATCGCCACCTTTACCCAATTTCCAAAGAATATCACCGGTTTTGGCATCAATCTTCCAAACCTGATTTTCAATGGGCGAAGAAGTTAGATAATTATTGTCACGATCGAAGGAAATGGTATTCAAATGGAATCGGTCATGCTTAAGGCTATCCAATTTTTTATCTTTTTGAATATCCCATTTTTCCCAAGGTGACCATTTCTTTAAGATATTGCCTTGTGTATCCATCGTCAGGATAGCATCCCCCCAAAGCGTATCTTTTGGATGGTTGGGACGGTCGTCAATTCTGAAATCCCGCACAATGCCTACAATATTATTGTTGCCATCCATCTGCACATCATGGTGCATGATAATCCCTTTTTTATCGAGATCTATACGAGCAATTTCCTTTCCTGTTAGATCAATTTCAACAAGTACTGTTCCACCGACAAATCCGATACGGCCGCTTCTCAAATAATAACTTGCATTGGTTGATTTCTTGCTGGGCTGATTGGGCTTGTTGAATTCATCTTTACTCGCCGGAGCCAATAAGGCTAGGATCGTACCCCTTGGAGTCAGTGAAGCAAGGCGTACCCCTAACTTTTCGTCCTGCCAATACCATCGGATGGTTCCTTTACCATCAACCATGGCCATATACCCCGGGAATCCACGATAGCATAATAACACCATGCCGTTACCTAGGGCTTTTTCATCGTGTGGATGATCCGCCTTGATCCAGTCGTGTACCATCCATGGTGATTGTGGTCTTGTTTTAAAGGATTGTTCACTTGATTTTATGGGAATAATCCGATCTATAATAACCCGAAACTTATAACTTGTATTAGGTTCAAGCGTCATTAACTGTATGTTATGCTGAGCAGCCGCACTTGAAACTGTCGTCTTATAAGACTGGCGTTCTCCCTCCTTCCAATACTCTACATACAGGGCTTCTGCTTTATTTAGTTTCACCTGAATAGCAGCATTGAGCGGCAGATTATTAGGCGAACTCACTTCAATATTCTCAATATCAACTTGATGCGCATAAAAATAGTAAGCGGCAAACGCCACTATTGCCACCACAATCAGTGCAATAATTACTTTAATTGGTTTCATCTGTAAATAATTTCAATGCCATTGGTCTTTAAAATGAAGCGCACTACAAGAAATAATGCGCTTCATAGGATTTGCTTTATCACGTTTATTTAGGCAATCGTGCTGGATTGGCCGTTGTCATTTCTTGATGCAAGCGAGCTTCTTCCAATGGATAAGGGAAATAGCGCATTGCTTCAGTCACATTTTCTTTCAGTCCCCGGCCCTTCAAATAAGCATTACTTACTTTTTCATAACGTCCCAAGCGGATCAGGTCCTGACGCCTTTTGTATTCAAATACAAGTTCAAAACCACGTTCATCAACAAGCGCATCGATCATACTTTCCTTACTTGCGGGACTTGGAAAATCTGGATGCTTACCATATTCTGGTGCTGCAGCTCTTTTCCGGACTTCATTGATGAAAGGTAATGCTGCTGCAGGCCCGTTCAATGCATTTTCAATTTCAGCCTTGCACAAGATAACATCCGCCAATCGAAAGACCTGAATCGTCCGGCCATCCAGATAGGAATTATTGACCATATCATACGAATACTTTTTCGTCGCTACATTTTGCAGGAATTTTACCGTATCACTTGGCGGAGTAGTCTGTCCTTTGGCTGGTAACATATAAAAGAACCCATATTTTGTGTTTTTATCCCGTACCGCCTTTCCGGTGTAATTATAATAGAAAAACTTCTTACGCGGATCCAGATCACTATATTTTCGCCAGAAATCAAGGGAAACACCATAATACTGCCATCTATCCGGTACTTCCGGATTGTCCGTCGGTCCAAAGTGATTGGTGATCTCGCCCCCGTTTAATGTTGGTTCATGCAAGATGCCAAAGATTAGTCCCATATCCATTTTATTATTGTCGGACCATTCTTTCTTAAAATCCGGATTCAACGTATACACACCTTTATCACGTAGGGCGAGAACCTGATCAATGTAAGTTTTTGCCTTTTCATAATTGTGCGAACGCATATACATCTTTCCCATTAGGGTCAGCGCGGCGCCTTTCGTGGCCCGGCCAATACCCAGCTCGTCCGACCATTTCTCCGGTAAATTATCGATTGCATACTGACAATCTTCAGCAATTTGTGCATCGATCTTGTCGACAGCAGCCAAGGGCTCGTTGTAGCTTTCCGTTGGATTCTTGACCGTTGTTATCAAAGGCACCGGTCCCCAGGCATCGGTAAGATCCATATACGATAGTGACCGTAAGAACCTGGCCTGTGCGATAATTTTCTTCTTGCGATCGTCGGGAATAGTGACACGCTCGATACGGTCAATCAGCATATTGGCATTGCTGATGACCTGATACATATTCTGATAATTGAATTTAAAATATCGATTATTATCATCGTATGTAAAGTTGCTCATTCGTGTAGGATCACCTGCGGCGGTAGAAAAGCCCATATCCGTGGCATAGTCCGTTATCATTACCAGATATCCCGCGTAATACAGATATGCATCTCCGGGATAAGGCGATAAACTTGTATAGACTCCCGTTAAAGCGGCGTTGATGTCGCTTTCTGTTGAATAAGCATTTTTGGTTGTCAGATCGCTGTATAATTTTGGATCCAGCTTGGTACAGCTATTTAAGCTTAAGCTCAACACGGCCGATAAACCCGCTATCCCTAAAATATATTTAATGTTATTTTTAAACGTCTTCATGTCATTTCTGATTTAGTATTAGCGATTAGAATGTTGCACTTACACCAAAGGTAAAGGAGCGCATCGAAGGATATGAATTAAAATCGAGACCTACCCCCGCATTAGCGCTCTGATTATTTCCGGCTCTATTTTTTACCAGCGCATCATTTTCATATCCCTTGGTATCCACCTCAGGATCCCATCCAGAATAATTGCTGATCGTAAATAAGTTTTCCGCCATACCGTATACTCTTATCGACTGAACAGCTTTGGTTTTCAACGGGATGGTATATCCCAGCGTCAAATTACGCAAACGCAAAAAGGAAGCATTCTCAATGAAATGGTCATTGATATAACCACCATAGTTCATGTAATAAAATCCATTTCTCGGAATTTCCGTATTGGTATTGGTCGGTGTCCATCGATTTAAAGCTTCTGTGGTACGTTTCCACTCCAGATTCATACGTGTCATATTGAGTAGATCGTTTCCGACATTGCCATAGATGAATGCAGTCAAATCAAAGTTTTTATAGGCAAATGTATTGGTCATACCAAAGTTAAACTTCGGATAACCACGGCCGATTATCGTACGATCTGCCGAATTTATCGTTCCGTCGCCATTTATATCGGCAAATTTAGGATCGCCGGGTTTAGAATTTGGCTGTGGCGCATAGTTTTCTCCTTGTTGAATAACACCCAGGTATCTATAACCGAATAACGAGCCCAGCGACTCCCCAACCCGAATGACCGAATAAGCTTCTTCAGAAACATTCCCCATTGGTTTAGACGAAGTCAACAATTGCTCGGGCTCTCCACCGAGACTTGAGACCTTATTTCGGTTCATCGTTAAATTCAATTTTGTTTCCCAGGTAAACGCTCCGGTCATATTCTTACTTGTTACAGAAAACTCCAGTCCCTTATTATTCATCGTACCTAGGTTTCGTTGTCCGGAGGTATATCCCGTGTAATAAGGCAGTATACTCTTGATCAGAAGATCATTTGTTTTCTTATAATAGGCATCCAAAGTAAAGGCTAACCGGTTTTTAAAAAATGAAAAATCAAGACCGACGTTATATTGCGTTGTGGATTCCCATTTAAGTTTATCGTTCTCGGGATAAGTTGGGTTTTGTTTAACCCCACCCGAATTGGTCACGCCATCAAACGTATAATGTCCATTGTCCATCAATCCATAAGAGGCATAATCCGCTACACGATCATTACCGGTCTGGCCATAACCCAACCTAAATTTTAGGTCCGAAAATAGCTGCTGCTCTTTCATGAAATCTTCATTGTTGACTTTCCATGCAAAAGCTGCTGAAGGAAAAGTTCCCCAACGATGGTTCGGACTAAAACGCGATGATCCATCACGACGTAAAGTCGCCGTCAACAGATATTTATCAGCGTAGGAATAATTTACCCGTCCGAAAAACGAAATAACCAGATTTTCAGCTTTAGCAGAGTTTACTCCTGTAATGCTTGAGGCCATGCCCAGGTTATTATATTCCAGCAGATCTGTTGAAAAACCTTTCACATTGATTCCCTTATTATTGCGCACATATTTCTCATACGAATAGCCCCCCATCACACTCAAATTGTGTTTCTCATTGAACACTTTCGCGTAAGTAGCATAAAAATCAATCAGGTTATGTGTTTCATTGTAATCGGCCTGACTTGCGACACCATCATCTATCCCACCCTGATAAGAATCTCTGGTCAGATAACTGCCCAATTGATCATGTGTAATTTCAGTTCCAGCATCCATGCGCAACGTCAGTTCCTTGATCGGATTGACCTCAAGAAAAATATTTCCATTCAACTTGTCCCTTTGCACATCATTGATCCGCGACATCAGGTTGGCCAAAGGGTTATCCCCCTGCCCTCCCGGAGGTCTTCCAAAACTACCATCTGCATTATAGACAGGTACTGTTGGGTCATAGGTCAATATGCTGTATAATACATTTGAATTGAGGATATTTCCATCATACACCTGCATATTCGATTTTTCCCGTTGCGCGGATAGACTCGCTCCAGTGCGGATATAATCATTTACCTTTTGATCCACGTTGATCCGTCCCGAAATTCGATTAAAGTCTGTTGTTTTTAAAACACCTTTTTGATCAAAATAGCCTATGCTCGTCAACACTTTTGTTTTCTCACCACCACCAGAAAATTGTAAATTATGGTTCTGCAAAATACCGTTCCGCATGGTTTCCTTCACCCAATCCGTATTGACATCAGATTCAAGCTGTGACTTGGTGTAAACGGCATACTCCTGATTTTCTTGACCTTGAATTTCTTTATAAAGCGCATTCGCGAGATTCATATACTGTTTACCATCGAGAAAGGTAAATGGTACAATCGGCTTCTGTGTTCCCACATAGCCACTATAGGTAATATTGTTCTTATCCGTAAGCCCACGTTTTGTGGTGATGATGATGACACCATTCGCACCTCTGGAGCCGTAGATCGCAGTTGCCGAAGCATCCTTTAAGATATCCATGGAAGCAATATCATCGGGATTGATGTTAATGCCATTATTTGTTGGAAATCCATCGATCACGTAGAGTGGATCATTACTTCCACTAATGGAATTGGTTCCGCGAATCCGAATCGATGTACTCCCACCCGGCGCCTTTGAATTCTGGGTTACAACGACACCGGAAGCTTTACCTTGTAGGGCCTGACCAACATTGCTCACAGCCCCTCCTTTCGTTAGTTCGTTGCTGGAAAGCGATACAATGGCGCCTGTCAAATCGCTTTTCTTTTGTTTGCCGTATCCGATCACGACAACATCTTCCAGCTGATTTACCTGGTCCTCCAAAATAATGGAAAGAGTGGTGGCTCCATCAGCTGAAACCTGCACATTTCGTTCTACATAGCTTTGATACCCGATGTATGAAAAAGTCAGTTCATAACCTTTGCCATTCGGTACATCAGCAAAACGAAAGCTACCATCACTCGCACTGGAAGCTGCTGTCGAAAAACTGCTGCCGGGATTTTTCAAAATTATACTTACCCCTGCCAGCCGTTGCCCCGACGAGTTTTTGATTACGCCATTTATTGTTCCCGCTAGACATTGAAAAGATAAAAGTGTCAAGGCAATAAAAACAAAAAATGGTTTCTCGGTTAAGTTGAAATTTACCATGATTCTATTTTTTAGGTTTGAGTATATATGTATTATGTTGTTTTTCAAGAATAAACGGATTCACCTCAACAATCAACTGCAAAATAGACGCCGCAAGATCCGTTTTGTCCTTCAGGTCCATGGTCGGATTCTTGCTAAACCGCCCCTTTATCCGATAGTTTTTAACGATTAATGAATCATAGGATATAGGAACATCAAGCTCATGATTGATATATTGAATAATATCGGATACAGCGGTTTCTTCCAATTGGAGCCAATTGGCGCTCTGGTGAATTGTTGCCGGATTGCGATATGGTTTTTCCGTTGACGACAGCATATGCTGGGCCGGTAGATTTTCCCCCGCACTCATTTTTGGTGTACCTTTGAAATTTGAAACAAACATCGTGTTCACCCCGCCAAAATAAATCTGTTGGCCAGGTTTAAGAATCTTTGTCTCGGCTACGGACGGATCTATAGATTCAACGCGAACTTTCCCCTCAAATAATCGGATCAGAACATGTTCAACTGCCGCATTATAATCCACGATGAATTCTGTTCCCAGCGCAGTGGTCATCAACGTACCGCTTTCGACGATGAAAGGTTTTGAAGGATCTTTCGCTACTTTAAAACTGACCCTTCCACTGAATAATTTAACCCGTCTAAAATCAAGATCCGGTTTTATGCCCAGCTGAATCAGTGCCCCGGGTTCCAAGGTTAAAATCGAATGGTCCGCTGCAACAATTTCTTTAGGCTGAGCAGAAGGGTTGTAGTAAATTTCATGAATGAAACTCGCTGTTTGTAAAGGTTCATCAGTTGATGTGCTCAAAAGATTGGTTAAGATGAACAGGAAACCAAACAGGATGAATACAGTAATGATTCTCAACAGGCTATCACCACCACGTTTTGACTTATTTTCCTGATTGATATAGGAAACCCAGTCATCTTCTGAAATGAGATCATCCAATAAGGTCGGATCATCATTCAGCCATTTGAAGACAAGTTTCGCTTCCTCAGCAGAACATTCATTCGCCAGGAATTTATTTAATAAGGATTTGCGATTCATAACAGTTTCTATCCTTTTAGCGGGATAGGTATATAACTGTTATACGAATAGTGATGGGCTTGTCCCCTAAGACAACTTAAAAAATTTTTTAATAAATTTCAGACCAATGCTAACGTGGTTTTCTACCGTCTTCGGGGAGATAGACAATTTGACGGCAATTTCTTTATAACTCAATTCCTCAATTTTATGGAGATAAAAGACCTGTTGCCGCATAAAAGGCATTTGTGTAATCAGCTCTTTTACGTATTCTAACTCTCCTTTATAGGCAATTTGTCGTTCAAGATCTTCATATTGGGTCAGTACAAAAGGTTTCTCAAACTCTACATATTTTCTATTCAAAGCACGCCGCCGCAACTCATCAATTAATTTTGTTCGTGCAATCTGAAAGAGCTGGGTACTGAATTGGATTTGCTGATTCGCATGATTCTTGCGTTCCCAAACAATTAGAAAAGTCTGCTGGACGACATCTTCGGCCAGATTCGAACATTGGGTCTTCTGATACAGAAAATAGTACAATTTCCTGTACCAATAACGATAAGCTAAAAAAAACTCCTTTTCGTTAGTCGGTGCCCGCTGTAGGATTTTATCCATCATAATCTACATTTAGATAGTCTTGTTTCAATGCTGTTATCCTCTTTCCAAAGAATATCGAAATTGGTATCTGACAGAATTTCAATTTGATCCATCAAAATGACCCATGCTTTTTGGCTAGTTATCCACCTCTAAAGTGATTATTTTTTATCAAAAAAACAAGATAATATTTTCGATAAGGCCATCGCCTCAATCTCCATTTTAAGCGCTTTCTTTCATAAAAGCTACTTTGCCGATAGGCAACTTATGGGTCCTGTTTTCTTCTCTTGTATTTTTTAGGCGCAGCAAGTTCGTTTCAACTCGTGACCAAATTAGCCCTTTTAACAGTGCTTGTTCAGTGCTCGTTCAGTGCTCGTTCAGTGATTGTTCAGTGATTGCTCAGTGATTGCTCAGTGATTGCTCAGTGTAAACTGAATAAACAATGACTGATTACTGTCTAAAAATTGATTAAAAATTGTGAAGAGGTATAAGTTGGTATTAAGATAGATTAGTTTTAATCACTATATAGAAAAAAGAAGGTATTTTGATGATAAGAAAAATCACTTGTCATCTAAATACCTTCGCACTAAAACAAACACCGTGAAACTGCTTGTTTTATGGATATCAATAAAATCTAGTATCCTGGATTTTGCTTCAAATTTGGATTGACGGCAAGCTGTTGACTCGGGATTGGATAAACCAATGTTTTGGGATCGGCATCCGCAGCCTTTTCTTGCCAGGCCAATAAAAATTTACCAAAACGAATCAAATCCTGTCTTCTCCAGCCTTCCCAATATAACTCGCGAGCACGCTCATCCAATAAATTATCGAGCGTCAATGCCGTCAGGTTATTAACACCACGGTTCGTCCGAATAGTATTGACCAAACCGAGTGCCTCTGTTGCTGTTCCTGTTCCACCTCTCAGAATAGCCTCTGCTTGCATCAGCAATACGTCGGCATAACGAAATACAACCCAGTCGTTGTTTCGTTGACCAGTGACGGCATAATCAAAAGCATACTTCATTGGACGGATACCAGCTGTTTCCAGGGTTGCACCCGATGTACGGATGGTCACTTCACGCGTAAAGACCAAAGGCGCATTCGCTGGGTTCCGGGCCATTAAAGGTTTGTTTGTACTCCAATTGTATTGCTGTCCAGCAAAAAAACCAACATTTTGACGTTTGAATTCTTTTGTTCTGTTAGAAGTCGTATCAGCTGGATAATTATAATAAATTCCCCTTCTCTCATCAGTATCCGAAAATTTATCGTAATAATCTGATAAGGTACACCAGCCATTCCAACCCCCTGGATTCATATTATAGTGAGCAACGGTATTCCAGGTACGGTCCACATTTCCACCTCTATCGCCATTTTTATTGTATAAAGTGAAAATATTTTCAGTAGACTTCTCGTCATTATCCGGCGCAAAATTATCAAAGTATTTGCCCTTCGCAGAAATCGTATAGGATCCCGAAGCGGTAATTTCTTTGGCTAAGGTCACTACCTTATTCATATCCTCGGCAGCAAAAGAAGGAGCTTGTCTATTTAAAAATGTTCCCTTATTCAAATAAATCTTCATCAATAATGCTTTCGCTGCATTTTTATTGGCTACATATGCGGCTCTCGGCCCGTTTGCAGGCAAACTCGCTATAATTTCGTTGAGATCCTTCACCATATAGTCAATAGCCGCCTGTGGCTGTAACACCTCTGGTGCGATTCTAAAATCTTCAAAAGAGGCTCCTTCCCGGACGGGTACTACGCCATAGAGATCCAACATATCAAACATGACCAACGCACGAATAAACTTCGCTTCAGCGCCTTGTTGCGCACTCGGATTGTACCGCAACACATTGCCCGCATTATAGATGGCTGTACCCAAACTGACAAAAGTATTGTTCATGTAGCCATTATCTGCATTCCAGGTGTGTAAATGGATCGCACGATGCATACCATTATCATCCCAGTCGCCACCCCGTGTAGGGGCCATGGCTGCGTCCGTTGATATTTCCTGCATCACCCAGCGCTGTTCCTGCTGATAAGGGGTATTCAATGAATTGTAAGCTGTGATCAACAAGCTTCCAGGATCCACATTGGATGTCCCTTCCTCTAATTCTCCTTTAAATTCCTCCTTTAGTTTAGTACAAGAAAATGTACTTGTTACAATGGAGCCAATTATTCCGATATATAATAAAGTTCTTAATTTCATCTTTTTCATCCGTCTAAATTTGATTATTTATTCATCCATTTTGACTGTAAGGCATTCATACTGCCTTTGGTGTTTCATTCGTAATGAGGCGATCAGATTTATTCATTTTTATTCATTCACTAATACGTTTAAATCCATCTTGATGCTCTCCTCTTTTTATTATCTAATGATCTACAGTATACGCTTAAAGTGAGAAGTTAACCCCCAATAGGATATTTCTTGCCGGTGGATAGGGTAAATATTCGATACCCAACGAAGGAATACCATTTGTTGCACCATCTGTATTCACCTCAGGATCAAATCCTGTATACTTCGTGATGATGAAAAGATTCTGTCCAGTAAGGGATACGTTTAAATTCTTAAGTGTTCTACCTACATTTCCAACACGATAGCTTAAAGTAAGATTAGCCATTTTTAGATAATCACCTTTTTCAAGGAATCGCGTCGAAGGCGCAGCCGAATTGGAAGTAGACTCTTTTACAGCTGTATTAAAGAATGCTGAACCGATATTACGTGATGATAGATTACTCAATCCTAAAGTTGTCGCGGCCGTATTATTGAATAGATAATGTCCAAAAGCACCATTCATATTGGCAGCCAAAGAAAACTGTTTGTAATTTACGTTGGTAGAAATACCCAATAAAGTCGTCGGATTTGGACTGTTCATATAGAATTTATTAATTGCAGGGTCGTTGGCCGTACTGATACTACCATCCTGTCCGCGATACATGCTCATTCCGGTTTGCGGATCAATACCTTGGTAATCGGCCAGGTACCAAACATTCAATGGTTGCCCATTTACCATACGTTGTCCCAATACACCTGAAAAACCTTGTCCACGCAATGCCCCTGTTTCGTAATAGCCCACTAGACCGCTTACACTGTTTTTCAGGAAAGTTGCATTACCTGTCAAATCCCAAGTCCAATTGTCATTTTTAATAATTGTACCGGTCAACGCGACCTCTACCCCTTTATTGACAATCTCGCCATCCAAATTTACCCAGATACGCCCTGCTGGAGCTGGCTGTGCAAGAGTTTGCTCAAATAGTGCATCTGTGGTCTTTTTATTAAAATAATCAATGGATCCATACAGACGGTTACCCCAAATTCCAAAATCAATACCTGCATTGATCGTGGTCGAAGTCTCCCATTTCAAATCAGGATTACCATAGTTTGCCTGGCTTACACTTTGGTTACCAAAAACCAATCTATTTAACGATGCCCCAGATGGGAATTCTTGGTTACCTGTTTTTCCCCAGCCTACCCTTACTTTCAACTGATCAAAAATACCGGTAGATTTCAAAAACTCTTCCTGATTCACATTCCAGGCTACGGCCAATGAAGGGAACATGGCGTATTTGTTGTTTGAACCAAATTTCGTCGAGCCATCCCTTCTTACTGTTGCAGTCAATAAGTAGCGATCCAAGTAATTGAATCCGCCACGCAAGAAAAGTGATTGCAACTGGTTGGTTGGACTTCTATACGACGATATTTCACGCGTGGAAACAGGTGTATATTGTAGATAGTCAAAATAATCTAGTCCCATATAACGAAATCCACCGCCAAAGGAAATGTTGTTGTTGTAGTTATAATCCAAATACTCGTAACCTGCTACCGCATTGACACTCCAATCTGAATTGATTTGTTTATTGTAAGAGAGCATATGCGTCATTTGCAAGTTGGTTTCTCCGTTATTGGAAATAAAGGCCTGCTCATTGTTCACAGCTGAAGGATCAATAAGTCCTGCGCGGTACATACCTTCACGGTTTCCAGTTTGTCGCATCGCACTATAGATAAAGCGATATTCCAAATCGTCTGTAATTTTATAGTATGGCGCCAAGTTGATTACCATGGTATTTGTTGTCGCCAAATCTTTAAAGGCGTCAATACTTGTCAATGGGTTTCGCGTAGTTGAACTGACAAAGGTTAAATTGCCTTGATCGTCCCGTAATGGTCGTGTCGGATTCCATTGTAAGGCTTGGGAAATCACATTTCCTTCCGAACCTACCATCGCATTGATCGGTGCGTATTTATTATCCATTTGCGTCAAAAAGACTGCAAAATCCAATCCCAATCGTTTGTTTTCCAGAAAACGGAAATTTCCGTTAAAATTGGCTGTGTATTTCTTCAGCTGTGATCCACGAATAATACCGTTTTGGTTTAAATATCCACCTGAAAGGCGATACTTACCATACTCAGTTCCGCCAGCTACATCAGCATAGTAATTTTGCGTGATCGCTTTTCTTGTGATCGCTTTAAAGGCATCCTCATTGCCACCAAAATCAGCATTTGCGACTTCAGATGGTGTATAATATTTCAACGCTTCTCTAAATCGAGCAGCATCTAACACATCAGGATATTCCCGCATGGTCGAAACACCTGCAGAGGCTCCTACAGAAACCTCGGGCTGCCCTACTTTACCTCTTTTCGTCGAAATAATGACAACGCCATTTGCCCCACGTGAACCATAAATTGCCGTAGCCGATGCATCTTTAAGGATGTCCATACTAGCAATGTCACCCGGATTCAAGTAAGTCAAAGGATTTCCTCTGTCGGAAGAAAAGCCTCCTCTTCCTTCAGGCAGAGGCGAATTACCCGACATAGGCACACCATCTAGCACAAATAATGGGTTGTTACTGGCACGGATCGATGAGTTTCCACGGATACGTACTGTGGTTGATCCGCCAGGTTGCCCCGTATTGTTAATCACCATAACCCCTGGTGTCTTTCCCTGTATTAATTGATCGGGGCTCGTCATGATCCCCTTATTGAAGTTCTTCGCTCCAATAGTGACCATAGACCCCGTTAGATCTTTTTTACGGGCGGTACCATAACCGATCACAACGACCTCATCTAGGCCCTGACCGGCACTAGGTTCCAGCGCTACCGTGATATCGTTTCCCACAATGGGTACTTCTTTTAAAGTATATCCAATAAAGGATACTTCCAGCGTTTTCGCTTCACTGGGAACAGTAAATGTAAAGGAACCTTCCGTGTCTGTTGTTGTAGCCGCGGTTCCCCCTTTTACCTTAATTGTAGCTCCTGCCAATGGACCTTGAGTCTCATCTACAACCTTTCCCTTCAAGACTTTCGTCTGGGCAACTACAATAAAAGATACAAGCAAAAATGTAAGCGTCATTACGCATTGTGCAAGTAGTTTATTTTTCATACGCTTTTTGATTGGTGGTTTAATTGATTTTTATATCATGCATCTAGGATACACAAATGATACTAAGTGATTTTAATGGTATTTTTTTTGCTCCAAAGCCCTTTTGAAATGCGTATAGTCTTCCCCAATAATGGCAAAGACGTAGCGCTCGGTATCAAGGCCTTTAAAGCCAAAATTCAAAACCAAAGCATCGTGAACATCATGTCTCACATGTAAAAACAAAAACCTAACAAACTGAAAAACAAGGACACAGGACTTACCTGTCATAATTCTAGGGCGAAACATACGTTTATATTTGGTTATTATTGTTTTATAAAAATGCGTAAATCCTTGTAGCTAGTCCAATCAGAGCGTCTCAATTTTATATCAAAGCGTATCAGTAAAACTCTTTTTTATCTTTTAATTGACTATTTTTAGTTCAACGTAATCAGTTTTGAAAAGAATAACCACCATACTCCTTTTATATATCTTGCTAGCATGTATTAACGTGCAGGCACAATCGATCTATTTTAAAAATTATCAAACCCACGACGGTCTCTCCAATAGCACGGTCAAATGTATTACACAGGATGTTCAGGGTTTTCTATGGTTAGGGACAAGGAATGGTCTCAATCGCTTTGATGGCAATCAATTTAAGATATTTAGACACAATGCTTCAGACTCTACAAGTATCGGAAGTTCGTCCATTTTAAGTATTCTCACAGACAGCAAAGGAATACTATGGGTGGGAACCACACGCGGTACCTATTGTTACGATCCTATTAAAGAAAATTTCACACCATTCAGGGGAGTACCAATCGGTGAAGTAAATGCCATACACGAATACGCCGGTTTTATCTGGCTGCTTTCGAACGGAAAACTTTATCGCTATAATTCTTATACAACAGAAATAATTCCATTTGATCAGAACAAAAATACCATTGTGGCGATTACCAGCAGCAAGAAAGGCGGGTTGTGGACAACGGACAATAACAGTACCATACAACGGTACCAGGTAAATACGAGCAAATTTGTCGAAGTTGACCTTAAAAAGATTGATCGAAAAGCATTGGCAAATACAAAAACTGTTTACGCCATCAATGATTCCCTATTGATGGTCGGGACAATCAATTCGGCTTATTTGTTTGATTTCAAAAATGGCCGGTTAAAAAATCTATTTGCAAGTCATTACCCCAATAAAGTCATCCAGGCAAACTGTATTATTCAACAAACGGAGTCGATATACTGGATCGGAACAGAAACTGGAATATATACCTATGATATTCACAGGGGTCAGAGCCAGCACATCAAAAAAGATCTGCTCAATCCATTTGCCATATCTGACAATGCTGTCCTGAATTTCTATCGGGACCGTGAAGACAATATCTGGTTTGGAACATTTTTCGGCGGCTTTAACCAATACAGCAACCAATTCGACAATTTCAAAAAATATCTATCCGGATTCGGAAAATCGGCCTTATCAGGCAATATTGTACACGATATCAAAAAAGATCGCTATGGAAATTTCTGGATAGGAACAGAAGATGGTGGCCTGAACAAAATTGATGCTCAAACACAACAGATTCAGCACTTCCTTGCCAATGGAAAAAAGGGAAGTATAGCGCATAACAATGTTCATGGCCTGGCAACAATCGGCGACGATCTTTGGGTAGGCTCCACAACACATGGACTAGACGTTCTAGACGTAAAAACCGGAAAACTAAAAAAACACTATGATCGCATCGGCAAAGGCCCCTTACAAAGCAGCTTTGCCGTATGCCTCTATAAGTCTAAAGACAACAGCATGTTTGTCGGGACAGACCGCGCACTATACCGCTACAACAAAAATAGCGGCAGTTTTGACCTCCTTCCAATTACCGCATGGATACAAGGCATTTATGAAGATGAATATGGTATACTTTGGATCAACACCTACGGTAGTGGAGTCTACCAATATAACCGCAGTTCGGGAGAAATTCAGCACCTGTTATCCGAACAAGGTAAACAAAATACACTTGTCAATAATTACGTCAACGGTCTATTTGAAGACAGCAAAAATAACTTGTGGTTTTGCACCGAAAGCGGCCTCTCAAAATACCGTCGTGATGGGCACTTCACCAATTATCTGACCGAATCCGGTTTACCTTCCAATCAGGTATTCAAGGTCCTGGAAGATGACAACAGGAGCATCTGGATATCTACCGGTGGTGGACTGGTCAGACTGGATGAAGGTGTCCCGCGTAGGGTCATCTATACATCGAGAGACGGGCTTCCCGCAGATCAGTTTAATTATAATTCGGCTTATAAAGATAGCGACGGAACTTTATATTTCGGGACGATTAAAGGAATGGTTAGCTTCAACCCCACAAAATCCATTAAGAACAGCTTTATTCCACCTATATTCATCAGCGGCATTCAGATTAACAATGTGAGCGTACCGGTTCGTGAAAATGGCATACTGAAAGAATCCATCTCCCTATCAGAAGAGATCCAACTGACCTACGACAATTCCAATATTAGCTTCAATATCGCCGCCTTGAGCTTTGTTTCCCCAAAGAGCAATCCTTATCGTTATATCATGGAAGGTTACGATAAAGACTGGACCGATATTACAGGCAATCAAAAGATCTATTACAATAAACTTCCTCCGGGCACTTATACGTTTAAGTTCAGAGGTGCAAATAACAACAGCGTCTGGAATCCGGATGAAAAAAAACTACTCATCATCGTTTCGCCACCCTGGTGGCAGTCAAGTTGGGCATACTTACTTTATTTTTTGAGCTTCGGCACCATTGCACTGCTCGTATTACGGTATTACTTTCTCCTTATAAAGGCCAACAACGCCCAAAAGATGGATAGTTATGAACGAAAAAAAGAACAGGAAATATATAACCTCAAGCTGGAATTCTTCACAAACCTGGCCCACGAAATTCGTACGCCACTCACGTTGATCAAAATGCCCCTTGAGAAAATAATCAATAACCATAAATTTACCGATCGCGACACAGCCAAAGACCTTGCGCTGATTGAAAAAAACACGGCGCGATTAATTCGCCTCACCAACCAATTACTGGATTTTAGAAAAGCAGAAACTAACAATATGAGCCTTATTTTTACTAAAACGGATATCAACGCACTCCTATCCGAAGTATTTCACGATTTAAATTATTTTGCAAAAGATAGACAGTTGCACTATGACCTCAGTCTCCCGCGTATCAGTCTCACGGCTTATGTGGATGAAGAAGCCCTTCGAAAAATCTTTACCAACCTGATCCACAACGCTATCAAATATGCGGATCAAGAAGTCTATGTCAAACTCCTCCCTTTTAATAGCGATGATATTATGTTTAATATCGAGTTTAAGAATGATGGTGAGCTCATTCCCTTTGAGAAAAGGGAGAAAATATTTGAACCATTTTATCGCTTAAATGAATCCGATAAAGATACGGGGACGGGCATTGGCCTTCCTTTATCTCGCTCCTTGGTCGAATTGCACCAAGGAAACTTATCTCTTGTACATCTGGAGGAAAACCGCAATATCTTCCTGCTATCGATCCCAATTTTTCAAGAACAATCGCTCGACATCAAATCTTTTCAGGAAGATAACGACGATCATGTATTGAATGATAAATCCGATGAACAGGAGGAAGAAAAGCCGGTGATTCTGCTCGTCGAGGACAATAAAGAAATACTGGCCTACCTCAATAAAGAATTAAAAACCAGCTATATAATCCTACGAGCCGGCAATGGTGCCGAAGCGCTCGAAATATTAGACCAAGAAAATGTACAACTGGTACTGACAGACATCATGATGCCTATTATGGATGGCCTGGCTTTATGCAGACGTATCAAAACAGATATTCTCTATAGTCATATTCCGGTGATCTTTCTGACCGCAAAAAATGCATTGGATTCCAAAATTCAGGGATTAAAAAATGGTGCCGATGCTTATATCGAAAAACCTTTTTCGCTTGAATTCCTCATGGTACAAATACGCAATATTCTCAAGAACCGAAAAATTATCAAGAATTACTTCACTAACGCACCCAGCTCCAACTTAATAGATATCAACGTTTCGGGTCCTGACAAAGATTTCATCAGTCAGCTCAATACGGTTATTTATGAGAATATTTCAGCGATAGACCTTAATGTGGATGAACTGGCCAAACTGATGCATATGAGTCGTCCGACCCTTTACCGTAAAATCAAAGGGCTCTCTGACCTAACACCCAATGAATTGATCAATATTTCACGATTAAAAAAAGCGGCAGAACTGCTTACTCAGAAAGAATACAACATTACCCAAGTATCAACGATGGTAGGTTACACCGTGCAATCCAATTTTTCCAGGGACTTCCATAAGCATTATGGTATGTCGCCGAGCAACTATATTCTTGAAAACAGTAAATAATGCTTACGTGTTCAGCAAATGATGGTGCATTTTTCAGCAAATGATACGCACAAGTTTTAGTAAATCGAACGAAATTATCCCGCTGTGTAAAAGCGAGCCGTGCTAACTAAAACAAATTAGTATACTTAAGGAGATGATGAAAATCCAATTGCAGGAGCTGGGCGAAGTGAGCAGAAAATCGTAGACGTAAGCTCTATTTACTACGTCTACGATAATGATCTTAGCGTTTACTCTTGGGAACAAAGAATGCAGCCAGCAGCATAAATACACCGGCCAACAACAAGCCATAAATGGATTGGCTATGAAAAAAATATTTGATGATCATTCCTCCAAAAAATCCACATACAATCTGTGGTAAGGTAATGAAGAAATTGAAAAGACCCATATAAACCCCCATTTTCCCTGCAGGCAGGTGATCGCTCAAAATGGCATAAGGCATCGCTAAAATACTTCCCCAAGCGATACCAATACCGATCATGGGAAGAATCAGCAGATTAGCATCTTTAATCAGAAACAGTGAAATCAACGAGAGTCCTCCAATGGAAAGCCCAAGCGCATGCGTTTTTCCACGTCCGAGCTGTTTGGCTATCCGCGGAATAAACAAAGCATATAGAGCCGATACCCCATTGTAAATACCAAAAAGCACGCCCACCCAATTGGCCGCCTCCATATAAAGATCCTGCCGATTTCCTTCCCGCAGGTAAAAAACCGAATCTGCAATCGCAGGAGTTGTATATACCCACATCATAAAAAGGGCAAACCAGGAAAAGAATTGAACCCAACCGAGTTTGCGCATGATCAATGGCATCTTACCAATATCGCTGGCAATAGCGCGCAAACCAAATTTTGGCGCTGTCTCCTGTTCAACCACCATGGTATCGGAAAATGACCGTAATTCCTGTGGCGTATATTCCTTCGTTTTAAACACCGACCACAACACCGTTAGAAGCAGTACAAAACCACCAAAATAAAAAGAATATATCACATTGTTTGGCACCTGACCAGCTTCGGAAGTCCCCTGTACATGAAAATATTTTGTCAGTATAAAGGGAAGTAACGATCCCAATACGGCTCCAATACCGATCAGAAAGGTTTGTACGGAGAATCCAAGACTACGTTGGTTACTCGGTAGATTATCGCCAATTAAGGCTCTAAAGGGCTCCATTGTCACATTGATAGAAGCATCCATAAACATTAATAGTCCTGCTCCTATCCAAAGTGGTGCTAGCAATGTGGTAAATACCGCTGCATTCGGCATCAAAAACAGGGTTATGGTGGTCAACAGTGCACCCACCAAAATATAAGGCCGACGACGCCCCAATTTATTCCAGGTTCGATCGCTATAATGCCCGATAATTGGCTGCACAATCATCCCCGTAATCGGAGCAGCAAGCCAAAACAGCGACAGGTGTTCTACATCAGCACCAAATGTCTGTAGAATACGGGAAGCATTGCCGTTTTGTAAGGCAAACCCCATTTGTATGCCCAAAAACCCAAAACTCATATTGATGACCTGGCTAATACTTAATTCAGGTTTATTTCCCATAATAGGCTATCAAAATTTAAGACAAAATACAATTTAATTATCACTTAATCCCTATTTTCAGCAGGATAAGATTGGTTCTTACGCTGCTGAAAACAGGGGCTTACCGAACCTGAAACACCTGCTTTTTGCTTTGTGCAGCCAGAACGAAAGCTTCTGCCTCCGTCTGGATATGGGCCGCAGTGTCACTGTCATTTTCGATCGTAAATCCATCCGACCGTACCGCAATCAACAAGGTCGCACCGCGAAATAAGATACGGAATTTATACCCTTCCCACTCTTTTGGTAACATCGGATTTAAATACAGTTTTCCTCCCTTAATCCGCATTCCTGCAAAGCCCTCTACGATTGTCATCCAGGTACCCGCCATGGAAGTGATATGTAAACCGTCTTCGGTATCGTTATTATAATCATCCAGATCCAAACGCGAGGTCCGCAGATAGAATTCATAGGCTTTTTCTGGTTTATTCAACTTAGCAGCCAATATCGCATGGACGCAAGGAGAAAGCGAGCTTTCATGCACCGTAAACGGTTCATAAAATTCATAATGTCGCCTTAAGGCCTCAAGATCAAACTGGTCTTCAAGAAAATAAAAGCCCTGCAGCACGTCGGCCTGCTTGATGTAACAGGAACGTAGAATCCTGTCCCAGCTCCAACGCTGGTTGATCGGTCGTTGAGCCGGATCAAGTTCGGCCACAGGAATTAACTCTTTGTCGAGGAAACCATCCTGTTGGAGAAATACCCCGCGCTGCGCATCAAAAGGATAATACATGTTATCGATAATATGCTGCCATTTTTCCTGTTCCTCCGCTCCTATGGCTAACTTTTTCAGTGCCTCAGCATTGTCGGAGCTCAGCTGCGCCAGCTTGTTTAAACAGTCCAGTGTATATTCCAGGCACCAGGAAGCAATCCGATTGGTATACCAGTTGTTGTTCACGTTGTTTTCATACTCGTTTGGCCCCGTCACCCCCAACATGACATATTGCTGGCGCTCAGCGCTCCAATTAACGCGCTGTGCCCAGAATCGGCTTATCGCAATCAAGACTTCCAAGCCGTGTGACCAGATGTAGTCCTGATCACCGGTGTAACGGACATAGTTATAAATCGCGAATGCAATAGCTCCATTGCGATGAATTTCCTCAAACGTAATTTCCCATTCATTATGGCATTCCTCACCATTAATCGTCACCATGGGATAAAGTGCAGCTCCATTGGTAAAGCCAAGTTTAGCGGCGTTTTCGATGGCTTTACCCAATTGCTGATGACGATAAATCAACAAGTTACGCGCAATATTTGGAGATTGTGTTGCGAGGTAAAAAGGAATACAATAAGCTTCAGTATCCCAATAGGTGACACCGCCATATTTTTCTCCGGTAAAACCTTTCGGACCAATATTGAGTCGCTCATCTTCGCCGGTATAGGTCTGGTTGAGCTGAAATATATTATAGCGTATAGCCTGCTGCGCAGCAACATCACCACTGATTTCAATGTCACTTTCTGCCCAGATCGCTTGCCAAGCTGCTGCTTGTTTCTCCTTTAGTTGCTCATAGCTCAGTGCATCTAGCTTATGTAAATTGACCGAAGCAGCCACTTCTAGCTCTGCCGACACATGGTTCTGTGATGTAACAATGGAAACTCGCTTTTCAACGCGACAAATTTGAGATTCGGTTAGCTCGGTCTTATAAATTTCTGCTATACAGCCTCGACTTGTCACCGTATCTTGCACTTCGACAACGGCTGTAGGTCCTGTCACGGTAGTTGTAAGCAGGGCGTACACCTCAAAGCCAGTTTTCTTGGTACGCGCCGCCACAAAAGTATTTTCACCATCTCTTCCCTGCGCTGTGCTTTCCCAAAATTGCTCGTCGTAGTTACTGTCTCGATTGACAACTTCAGCATTTAAATGCGAGCGGACCTCCAAAGCAATCGGACCGGAAAGTGCCTGTATGTTGTACTGTAATGAAGCTGTTTCCGAAGCAAACAGATGATACATCCGGCTTGCTTCAACCTTCAACTGTGCCCCATCGGGCATTTCCACGATAAAACTGCGGTATAAAACCCCATTTTGCATATCCAGGCGACGTTCAAAAGATTTGACCGCAACTTTGTTTAGGTCGAGAACCTGCCCATTCACTAGAATATGTAGGCCTATCCAATCGATGGAATTGATGACCTTTGCAAAATATTCGGGATACCCATTTTTCCACCAGCCCACGCGTGTTTTGTCAGGATAATAAATACCCGCTAGGTACGATCCCTGTAACGATTTCCCGCTGAATTCTTCTTCAAAATTAGCCCTCTGCCCCATCCGACCATTACCAATAGCGAAGATACTTTCCGAAAATTCATTATGTTCGGGACGAAAGGTGTCTTCGATAATTTGCCAAGGGTTATGTTTGATATATGTTTTCATCTTTATATTTTTTTCAATGCGCGACGGATACTCTGCCTCAATCATTCTGGTCTTCTTTGCCAATATGATCTACGCCTTGCCTCCATCACTTGAATTGCTCCTAAAATTTAAAATTTATCGACTAAGGCTCTTAAATCGGCTACCACTAAATCTGCTCCGTTAAGATGTTCAGCCCGCCCAATCCCTATCACCTGCATGCCGGCTGCCCTTGCCGCATCTATTCCGGCTTGGGCATCTTCCAGCACGAGACAGCATGCCGGTTCAATTCCCAAAGCCTCAGCTCCCTTCAGGAAAACTGCTGGATTAGGTTTAGACAGTTGAACCACATTTCCATCAATCAATGCGTCGAAATAGCTGATAATCCCCGTTTTTTCAAGGATACCCATCGCGTTCTTGCTGGCTGACCCCAATGCAATCTTAATCCCCTTTTTCCGGAGTTTTTCTAATAGATCTAAACTACCTGAAAGCAAGTGGTCAGGGCTGAGTTGTTCAATCAGCTCCAAGTACCATTTGTTTTTAAGTGACAGCAAATCCGCTTTTTCAGCATCGGATATTTTCGCCCCCGCCCATTTTAAAATAAGCTCGAGGGATTCAATGCGACTGACCCCTTTCAGCTGTTCGTTATCAACAAGAGAAAACGAATAACCCAAGCCTTCTGCCAATCTGTGCCAGGCTTGAAAATGGTAGACCGCCGTATCCACCAACACACCGTCCAAATCAAATATTACGGCTTTTACAGTTTTATAATTAATCATCGAAAAATGAATTCTATAGAATTTTAAATTGTGTTAAAACTTAAGCTCGAACACTTTAGTCTCGTAAGCGTCCAACTTCAAGCTATGGTCAACTGGATTGGTCTCTTGCTTTTGAATAATATCGAAATAGGACTTCACCTGGTTATTTCGTTCCCTAAAGCGATCGAGTTTAAGTTCCTTCGCGACATCATTGCAATTCATCACGACCATAACAGTTTGCTTTTCGTTGTAACGGAAATAAACATATACGCCATCTTCGGGCACATATTGCATCGTTTTACCTGTTTGCAGAACGGTATGTTGTTTTCGGTAATTGGCTAAGGTCTGCACATAGTTCCACATATCCTGCTCGGCTTTCGTTCTTCCGTCAGCTGTAAATTTATTCGATTTGTCACCTATAAAACCACCCTGAAAGTCTTCCCTTAGCAAGCCGTCGGGATTAGAGAAATTCTTCATCAGAATTTCAGCTCCATAGTACAACTGTGGGATACCCCTTGTTGTCATAAGCCAAGCCATTGCTGATTTATATTTCTGCACGTTTTCGCCTACAACGGAGAAAAAACGATCCTTATCGTGGTTATCCAAAAAAAGCACATTTTGCGCTGGATGTGGATATAGAAAATCTGAGGCCAGGGTCGAATATAATTTATTGGCTCCGGCAGTCCATTCTGTCTTTTGGTTGAGCGCATCACCTATGGCATAATTAAGCTGAAAATCGGTTACGCCCATCAGCTTGGAATCCACGTCCTGACCAACTCGTTTTCCGCCCAGAAAATAAGCCTGATTGGCAACCCCGTGTACCCATGTCTCCCCAAAAAAGGTAAACTTTGGATACTCCTGCAAAATGCGATCGGTCCATTTAGCCATAAAATCCAGATCATTGTACGGATAGGTATCTATTCGGAATCCGTCTATTGCTGCGGTCTCTATCCACCAGATATGGCTTTGGGTCAGGTAATTTTGAACGTATGGATTCTGTTCGTTCATATCGGGCATGGTGGGAACAAACCAACCTTTGACCATTTTCTTTTTGTCATCTGCCGAGGCATAAGGATCAAAAACAGCCTGATCTTTATAGGATGTCTGCGTATAGGAAGGCCATTCATTGAGCCAGTCTGCCATCGGTTTGTCTTTCACCGTCCAATGATAACTTCCAATATGGTTGGGCACCACATCAAAAATCAATTTCATCTGACGCCGGTGGAGCTGTTCGCCTAATTGCACATAAGTGTCATTGCTACCAAAGCGAGGGTCTATATGATATGTTTCGGTATTGGCATAACCATGGTACGAGGCCTGTGGCATGTCATTGGTCAACACGGGAGTCAGCCACAAGGATGTAACACCAAGATCTTGCAGGTAATCCAGTTTCCCGATAATACCTTCCAAATCACCGCCATGGCGCAGATACATTGAATCCCGGTTCAAGCTCATATCCAACATACCTTTCACTTGATCATTTGCCTTATTTCCATTGGCAAAACGATCAGGCATAATCAGATAGATCAAATCGGCACTGTTTACTCCTTGCGCTTTTACTTTTTGATCTCTTTGCTTCAACTCATAACGATAAGTCAGTTTTTTCTTTCCTTGACGAAAGGTAAAAGTTGACCATCCCGGTTGGGCCGAAGCAGCCACCTTGACATCCAAAAACAGGTAATTGGGATTTTCCACCCGATTGATTTTTACCAATTCTATTCCTTTATCCTCCACTTGCACCTCACTTTTCCCGATCTGGGGTCCATAGACAACGAGCTGCAAGGTTGGATTTTCCATTCCTACCCACCAGTTTAAAGGTTCTACACGTTGAATGGATTGCCCCAATAAGGGGCTCCATCCAAGCACTGTTAGCGCCACGATTACTGTGGTAATATTTTTATTTATTTTAAACATCATTTGCTATTTCTTTGTCAGCGTATAGGTATTTGCATTGAAATCCACGACAATAGCGTAGGTACCGGCACTGGCGACCGCGATATTGGCACCGCCAGCCGCTAAAGTTCCATTTGCCCCGCCAAAATTGGTTCCCCAATCGTGATTTTTACGGAATTTGATCTCTCCTGCCGTCAAGCTCACTGTGAGCTTCCATACCTGGTTGGCATTGTCAAACTTCATATCTGTATCGGCATCCCAACCTTTCGGTGTCGCGCTGCCAATAATGCCCCAGTTGTGATCTTTAAATGAAATGGTATTGGCAGTTGTGTTGACCTCGATTTCCAGATTACCTGCACGCGGCGCTTTTATATTTCCACCACCATTAAATGCGATTTTACCATCTGCAGTTTGTCCATAAGAATTCGCCCAATTGCGTTCAGTTGTAATCTTAAATTCTGAATTCACTTCCGGAAATAAGATAATGCCTGTATAGATACCGTTACTTGTTGGGGAAACTAACGACTCAGCTGTGGCTGGATCCCATCCCTGATAAGCGCCTGGAACATACAGATAGCTGGTTGAAGCAAAGGGAACTGCTTTCAGGCTTGCCAAAGCTGAAAACACGACCGTAATTTTAGCATTGATACTTGACTTCAGCCGTACATCAAAGTCAGAAGCCGTTCCTGTCGGAACACCAAGAGAAAGTAAGTAGCTATTCAATTCATAACCCGTAAAACCAACTGTTGTCCGACCACTCGGAATAACAACTTCTTTTACTGTTTTAAAATTGTCTCCCTTAAGTCCAAACTGGAGTACGTTGGTTACTGCCGCCTGAAAACCAAAGTCAGGCTGAATCATAGTTAAGTGCAGTACCGTGTCCTTTGCATTATCTTTAGACAGGGTTACATTATTTTTATCAAGGCTTAAAGTCGCTGGCTTTATACCTTCATCACTAGCCAATATGGCCCGCGTTTCGTCTTTTTTACAACTTTGGAATAGCGCTATAAACAGCAGCATGATTCCGATATAGTGTCTAGTTTTCATCTGTTTAATTTTGTTTTCAATAGCTGATGAAAGCTCAGGCAAATATTAACCGTCCTGTGCGCCGACCAATATGCATTGCTCGGTTTCATCTGTCAACAATTTTCTTAGTACAGGTATGGCCACATCGATCAGAAGAAGCTTACCGCATCCAAACTCAATCAGGAGTTGTAGATTCGTCTTTCATTGGAATAAATTCTCCTTTTCCGATGCTGATTAATTATAGCCGGGATTCTGTACAAGATTGGAGTTCGCGATTATATCTGAAGCCGGAAGCGGGAACAATGTTCTATAGGCTGGCACAGCTTGACCGGCTAACACACCTCCTTTAAAAGGCCAGAGGTAATTATCGCCCGTAAATTTGCCATAACGAATTAAATCTGAACGTCTAAACCCTTCCCAATACAGCTCTTTCACACGCTCGTTGAGTACATCGTCCAGCGAGAGGTTTGCCAAATTCCCACTGTTGTTGCCATAGGCACGCACACGCAACTTGTTGACGTAATCCAATGCTTTAGCCACGTTACCACCGGAGCCACCTCGTAAAGTTGCTTCGGCGTAAATCAGGTTCATCTCTGCCAATCGAATTAATGGAAAGTCCACCGATGCTACAAAACCTTCAGCTGCTGGAGGAGCAGTTTTTCCGTCTTTGTTCACATTCCGGAATTTAGTAACTGCTAAGCCCTGCTTATAGACAGCGATATCTTCTATTTTTACGCTTGTATTTAAGTGAAACATTGCCCTTTTGTCCGTTGCTCCGGAGTAGTCACCGAAAATGGTTGCGATATTGTCACGCGTCCGATTTCCCGCCCAACCGCCGCCAGGCACACCAAAAGAAGTGGGATTCATGGTCGCGTCGATAGCTGCATTGATCAGATAAGTCGTTCCCCCCTTGCTCTGTGTTTTGGTTCCATCGTAAGGCAGATAAAAAATAAATTCGGGGTTGTTCACATCATTATCTGCATAGAAAAGCTCCCGGTAATTTGTCCCCAAGCTATAGCCCGAGTTCAATACCTTTTCTGAATACGTGATGGCTTCGGTATATTTCTTATTACCGGCCCCAAGGTAGACTTCAGCGTTGAGGTATAAACGAGCCAATAGCCCCCATGCCGCTACTTGGTCCACACGACCATAAACATTCTGTTTGGCACCTTTGAGCTGACCAGCAACCTCCAGCAGTTCTTTCTCCACATACGCGAAAAGCTCAGGTCGTTTGATCTGTGGCGGTGATACTTTGCCTACTGAAGTTTCTTCGGTTACAAAAGGTGGATTTCCGAATAGATCAAGTAGAACCCAATAGTTGTAAGCACGTAAGAATCTTGCTTCGGCACGATAATAAGCGATCTCTTTTTTGTCGGCATCTGAAATACCGCGTTCGGCCAATTTAGCATCCGTGCTCTCTCTTAAAAATTCATTGACAAGGGTAGCACTGTAGACACAACGCGTGTAAAGACCGCGGAGCATGGGATTGCTATCGTCAAAATTGAGGTAATCCAAACCACTAATTCCCGGGTCATTAAGCCAGGCGCAAGCAGCTTCATCGGTAGTAAGTTCTTGCGCATTCCAAAAAAGACGTAAAAAATCCGATGTTCCGGCATCTAAACCACCTAAGTCTGTATTATTCGGCCCCGATGTGCTCGTTAAAGTCAATGATCCATACAACCTTGCAAATGATGAGGTATAACCTTTAAAATCTTTATAAGCAATATCTGCGGTGACATCATTAGTAGGCTTTAAATCCAAATCCTTGTGGCAGCTGCTCAATGCGATGGCGAGCAGGCAAGCGCCTATATATTTATTTAATTTTTTCATTGTTATATCATTTAAAAACTCACATTTACACCCAATACATAAGTTCTTGGTCTTGGATAGAAACGGTCGTCTATACCATTGGATATTTCTGGATCAACTCCTTTGTACTTGGTGATGGTAAATACATTTTGTACAGTGGCAGAAATAGACATCGAAGCTTTGCTGTTCCGAATAAATTTTCCGAGGTTATAACTCAGATTAACATTATCCATTTTCAAGAATGACGCATTTTTGATGTAATAATCACTTCGTAACTGCTTGAGTAGAAAATTGGTATTCAAAAAATCCACCGGGGCATTGTTGATCACCAAAACCGCCTGATCGTTGATGTTCGCGCCACTGCCTAGGTTGGATGAAACATTGTCGTACACATAATTATCCAAACTTGCGCGCAATACGGTGCTTGCCGACCATTTTTTGTAACTGTATGCCGCCGTAAAACCCAAAAGGTATTTCGGTAAAGGTGATTTGTATAGGTAACGGTCGTTATCGCTGATCACGCCGTCGCCATTGCGGTCAACATAGACCCCTTCTACAGGATGCCCCTGTTCATCATATACCTGCTGGAACACATTGAAACTATTGGGCATGAAATTCACCTTATGTGCCTGGATATTCCCCCCTGTTCCACCACGAATACTACCGGTCTCCACGATAAAGTTTGGATCATCGCTCTGCGTCAGGTTGGTCACTTTGCTTCTATTATAAGTCACATTGAAACCAAGATCCAACGACGAATTTTCTGTTTTTACCGGAACGTAATGCAGGTTAAACTCCAGACCCTGATTCTCCATATTACCGACATTCGTCAACAAAAAGTTGCTAAAGTTTGATCCTACAGGAACTGGAATGGTACTGAGCAGGTCCTTGGTCTTTTTCGAATAGTAGTCTATGCTACCATAGAATAGATTGTTAGCGAAACCAAAATCAACTCCAGCATTGTAGGTCGTTGTACTCTCCCAGCGGATATCTTGATCGTAGGCGACCGGCGAATTTAGGTAATAATACTCATTACCAAATCGATACATGGATTCATTACCACTGATGGTATAATTAGGCAAATAAGAATAGTTGGCAATACCGTCTTGCTGACCTGTCTTTCCATAACTTAAACGAAGTTTCAACTCCGAAACCGCAGCTATTTCTTTTAAAAAGCCTTCATTTTTCGCGCGCCAGGTAAAACCGACAGAAGGGAAATATCCCCAGCGGTTGTCCGGGCTAAAACGGGAAGAACCATCTGTCCGCAAGGTTCCAGAAAGGACATAACGGTTGTCGTAGGTATAGATCAGACGTCCGTAATAGGAGATCAACAGGTTTTCGGGTTTATCAAAAGGCCGCGTTGGTTCATTTAAGATCTTATCACCTTCGGCATTTGTACGGTTAAAATTGTATACTTTACTACTATTTTTATAGTAACCATACCCAAGTGTCGCGTCTATCGTACTTTTGATTGTAGGTAATTCTTTATCATACTTTAGATAAAACTCGAGTGTTTTATTGTTGATATCGGTTTTATATTGCGTTCTTTCACCACCTTCATTGAAATTACGTGCAGCAATAGCCGGCGTAAATGTATTCCCTTTTGAACGCGCCAGATCGTAGCCGACGTTTAAGTTGGCGTGTAACTCGGGAAGGAAATGAAAACTATAATCCACTTTTGCATTTCCAATGCTTCTGAAAACATCGCCATTATCTTTGCGCAGATCCAATAAGGCCAAAGGATTTCGAGGTGCATTTGGATTGGGTTTCCCGCCCTGAACCCACTCATAATATCCGCCAAAACTATCCTTATCATCGACATAAACAGGTTGGGTGGGATCGAACTGAATCGCTGACCCGATCGCATCTTGCGTAGCAAATTTCGATTTCGACCAGGTACCACGTACATTCACATCCAGCGAAAGGTGATTGTCCAGAAATTTCGGTGTCAAGGCCAATGCCGCGGTGGTCCGTTTTAAGTTATCATTTTTCAGCACACCGTCCTGATTCATATAACCAGCAGAAATACGGTAAGGCATATTACCAGCTCTGGAAGCAATGTTAACATTATTGTCCGTAGTAAAGGCATTGCCATAAATCACATCCTGCCAATCGGTATTTGCTGTTCCCAACAATTTTTTCATGGCATCACTGCCATTGGTATTGACATAATCGCGGATTTGATCCGCGTTAAGCAGTTTTACTTTATTGGCCACAGTCGCCAAGGAGTTCTGTGTAGAGAAGTTGATCTGTGTTCCTGAGCGGCTGCCTTTTTTGGTGGTGATTAAGATGACACCATTCGATGCACGCGATCCATAAATTGCCGTTGCATTGGCATCTTTCAAGATGGTAAATGTCTCGATATCATTTGGGTTAATCAAACTTAATGGATTCGCTACCCCAGATACCGAGCCACCAGCCAAAGGAATCCCATCCACGACGATCAATGGATCGTTACTGGCATTCAGTGAAGCGCCGGAACGGATCCGGATTGTACTTCCTGCGCCTGGCTGCCCCCCACTTGTTGTAATCTGTACGCCCGGAACTTTCCCCATAATGAGTTGCTCGGGAGAGGAGATCTGTCCTTTTTGAAAATCCTTAGAACTCACCGTGCTGATTGACCCCGTCAGGTCACTTTTCTTTTGTGTACCATAACCAATCACAACAACCTCATCCAGCGCGCTCGTATTGGATTTAAGGTAGAGGTTTAACGGATTCTGCCCATCACTGATTTGGATTAAGGTGTCCAGGCTCGCGTATCCGACCATGCTGACTCGCAGGCGTAATTTCCCCGTTTGTAGTCTATCCAAGCTAAAATCCCCATTCGCATTGGTAGACAGTGATTTTTGAATATCCTCGAAGCGCAGTGTAGCACCGACCAAGGAACTCCCCTTCTGGTCCATTACTCGCCCCTTTAGCGTTGCCTGTTGGGCAAATGCCGAAGCACTTACGCCGAGTAGCATGCTCAGAGCCCAAAATGGACGTGATAGCTGTTTGTTCATAAAATAACTGTTTATTTATTTAGTTTTGTTTTGCTTATCAATTGGTATTGTCCAGGCAAAAGGCTCAATTTTGACTGACTGGGCCAGTTGAGCTCTTTTCCCGTAAAATTGTCCACCCACTGTCCCTGCAGTGCTTGTGGCAATGTAAATTCCACACTTTCTACCCCAAAATTGCCAAGTACCCCTACTTGTTGTCCATCCTTTTCCAGCACGAAATATTTAACGGCATCTTTCATAGCCGATGTAACAATTGTCCCGTTTTGGAAAATGCTATTTTTGGTTTTGAAACGGGTGAGTTTCGCATAGGTCTCAAAGAGATTTTTACGATCATCTTGCTGCAGATAACTCCATAATATTGGTTTTTCACCTGTCCGTCCATTTTCATCGATAGACACATCATAGCCATATTCACCAAACTGCCAGATCATCTTAGGTCCAGGCGAAGCCAATAAAAATACCGCCGCTTGTTCCAAGCGTTTTAATGCTGTACCGAGATTCTTGATATTATAGTTACCGGATGAATTTCCATAATTGAGGCACTTGAACAAGAGTCTCTGTTCGTCGTGACTTTCCATATAGGACACAAAAGAAGGTTGCACCATCCCATGATTTGAGGCAAACAACCGACCGAGATCCGAGCCATTATTGGCATTCCATCCCATCGCCGCTTCGTTGAAGACATGATTCATATTATTCCAGAGCAACATACCCGATTGCGCCAGCTCCATTTCTTCCTGATCACCGCCAAGATGCTCGAGAATGATATAACAAGAAGGATCTATACTCCGAATATGCTGCTGGTATTGCTTTAAGATCGCCACACGGGAAGCATCATAGGCATTCCAAGCGCTTAAATCACTTTCTGAAGTGCCTGAATTTTTCTGGGTAAAACCTTTAGACAAGTCAAAGCGGAAGCCATCGATCTTGTATTCCTGCATCCAATAGGTCAAGACATCTTTAACAAAAGTCTGTGTATAACTACTTTCGTGGTTAAAGTCGAATCCAACATTAAACGGATGCTTGGCAACCGTATTGAACCAAGGACTATTGCCAGCGACGTTGCCCTGCTCCATATAAAGCTGTACAAGCGGTGACTGACCAAATGCGTGATTAAAAACAACGTCCAAAATCACGGCAATACCATTTTCGTGACAGGCATCGACATAAGCTTTCAGGTCATTTTTCAAGCCGTAATATTTATCCAATGCCCGGTGGAATGAAGGATTGTATCCCCAAGTCGAATTCCCTTCCGATTCCTGTACAGGCATTAGCTCAACGGCATTTACACCCAGCCTTTTTAAATAAGACAAAGAATCCTTGAGTGTAGTATATTGATGCTGTCTGACAAAATCGCGGACCAACAGTTCATAGATCACCAAATCACCTTGAGCAGGTCTATTAAAAGCAGTTGTTTTCCAGGTATAAGCCTTTGTGGAAAGATCCAATACGCCGACAATACCATGCGCAGCTGCGGGATAAGCGGGTACAGCCGCTGCTGTAAGCCCAAGTGCAGCATCATTCTGCGGATCAAGAATCAGTTCAGCATAGGGGTCAGCGATAGCCAATTGGCCATCCACCAAAAACTGATAAGTCTGTTTTTTGGAGAAATCCAGATTCGATACCGTTACCCACCAGGTTTTGCCATCTGGAGTCTGGCTCATCGCATAGGCTGGTAATGCTTTATAGTTGTTAAAACCACCTAACAGATATACACTTTTTTTCAGTGGTGCTGTGAGCGCAAAACTGACCTCCCCTTTTTCCCTGTTTATGGTTGTTCCGTTTGGATTGATACCTATCGGGAGGGCAGCAATGGTAGGTTTTGATTCTACAAATAGCTCCACTTTACTGGAATATACCTTGCCATCAGCTTCCAAGCGGGCTTCGAGCTCATGCAGGCCATTGCTTTGTAGACTAACAGATTTTTCTAAAGACAGTGCAGCAGAAGATTCAGCCAGCAATATACCATTGTCCCAGACACTGATTTTTCCGGACTGCGTTGCTTGTAATTGTAGCTTCAGGTTATCGCCAACGGTGTACATTTGCTCTGTGGTCATTGGATCTGTGGGTTGCAGCGTAGGCGACACAAAACGAATCGCTTGCATGTTACTCGCCACGAAAGGCAAAAATAAATCTGAATTATTTTTATTTCGTTGGACGAGCGATCCATCACCATTGCGCACTAAAAGTGCCAACTGACCAAATTCCAAAGCATTTGACAGATTAAAGAATGTGGAAGGCGTAAATGTAAATGTATATAAACCAGCAGAAACAAATTTAAGTTTATAAGCGTTGTCATTCTTTGACCAGTCTGTCGCTACATGCTGCCAGCTCCCCCCATGGACAGGAATCAACCCCGCGTGTAGATACAGGTCGGCGGTGCTACCTTTTAACGCTGCATTTCCTTTCGAAAGATCAAATTGCAAGGTGATTTCCTTATCCCAAAAGATAAATGGAGCAGAAAGATTCACCAAACCAGTCCCCTGCTGTTCAATAACAGGTGGTTGCTCGACATCCACGATATCTTTCTTATTTGCACATGATGATAATAGGACAATCACCCAGAGATACCCTATTAAACGAGAGATATGCTTCCCCATCGATAATTAGCTTTACTTGGAATCTGATATTGGGAACGTTCCCGAAATCAAGGTAAAAAGAAATCGCCTGTTGCGATTTGCTGGATTTCCCTATCCAATATTTTATACAAATTGATTATTTAAACACTTTCGGGAATGTTCCCGAAAGTAATCAAAGCTAAATAATGGGATTACAAAAAACAAATATTTTTTTTCTTATTTGAGGCTAGATTTTTGAAAAATAAGCTGGGAATCAAGGTAAACCGAATTAGCAAACTTATCATTTGTTGGATCATCCATTTTATCTAACAGGTATTTTGTTACCAATTGGCCCATTTCGTAGGCAGGTTGTTTCACTACGCTCAGTGCTGGGTCGATCAGATCGGCGATATCCAAACAAGAAAAACAAATGATCTTGAGGTCTTCAGGAATACGAATTGCGAGCTGCTTGGCGACCCGTATACTCGAAATAGCGAGACGTTCTACTGAAGCAAAAATGGCATCGGGGTTTTCCTTTTCGATCAAGCTGGCGATATCTTTCATATTCTGATCGGCATCATTGACGGTATCCAAAATAAGCTCGGGCCTAATCGGTATTCCCGCCTCCCGCAAAGCTTTTTCATACCCGTCTTTACGCACCTTACCAATCGAAACATGAGGATTGATGGCGAGATAAGCAATCCGTTGACAGGCATTATCAATCAAGTGCTTCGTAGCCTGGTAAGCCGAATCAAAGTCATTCCCCGTAATATATCCCCCCTTCCAATCGTCGTATGCACGGTCAAAGAACATGACCGGTATTCCCCTTTCCGCCAACAGCTGCAAATGCGAATGGTCTTTTCCCTCACCCGAAGCCGAAATGATCACGCCATCCACTCGTCCATTAGCCAGCGAGCGCACGATGGAAGCTTCATTTTGTACCTGATGATCCGTCACGTAAATCAAGGTATGATAGCCCTTAGAGCGTGCCACTGCCTCAATTCCCTTGATGGCCTGCGAGAAAAATTTATTACCAAATTCGGGAATAATAATCGCAATGGTCAGACTTTTATTCGCTTTCAGACTACTCGCATAGACATTCGGCGAAAAACCGATTTCTTCGGCCATGGCCAAAATACGGGCTTTTGTCGCCGGATTAATATCCTCGTTATCCCGAAATGCACGGGAAACGGTCGATTTTGACAAGCCGAGTTTTTTGGCCAGATCTACTATTGTTAATTGCGACATATCAAGATTCCCTTTGCTGTTCGAATGTAATAATTGTTGGATACAAATAAAGCAATTATCTATCCAGAATAGCAAATTTTCTTTTTGTCCTCTTTATTTTAAATACAAGTCTACATTGTTGTAGAAATATTGATCTATAAACAAAACAGGCTTAGCAAATATGCTAAGCCTGTTTTTATCATTAGTCGACCATTTTCTTGATTAGAACTTTCTAAAATCCCATTCTCCGCGATAAGGGCGGCTACACATGAGGTTAGCATAATCATTGTCGAACTGTTCCTTTTGTGGATTCCATTTTAAATCCTTTTGAAGTTCATACGCTATGTTGATGGCATTGCAAACAGAGCTCGTCCGATGGCCTATTTCAACATCACAGATCGGCTTACTTCTTTTTTTGATCGCGTCTACCCAATCCTGATAGTGGTTATCACTGTAATACAGGCGACGATCTGTGGAGCTCAATTTAAGATTGGCCAAATTCTCGGGATTCGAACGGATAAATTCGCGGCTTACTTCAATCTTACCTTTTTCACCAATAAATTGAATCGCGTTATGTACGCCCCATTGCACATGGTTTACCCGAACTCCATTGGCATAGTTAAAGGAAAGCCCGCTATTGCTATTTGCTGCTTTAGGTGGATTGAATTGCACCGGGCCAGATTCGTCCATGCCCAATGCCCATTGCACAATATCAAACATATGTGCTCCCCAATCGGTAATATAACCACCGCCGAAATCACGGTAACCACGCCACCAAGCCCATTTATCATCCTCAAGCGGTGGGCTTAAAATCGGGTTATAACCGCGGTAAGGTGAAGGTCCTACCCACATATCCCAATCCAGATAATCCGGTGCTGGCATAGCTGGTAGGTCGCATTGTTTGACCGGTTCGCCCACAGACACATTAATTTCTTTTATTTTGCCGATATAGCCATTGAGAACCAGTTCTGCGGCTTGTCTAAAATTATAGGAAGAACGCTGCATGCTACCCGTCTGAAAGACACGTTTATACTTGCGGGTTGCATCAACCATTGCTCTCCCCTCGGCAATGGTAAGCGCCAGGGGTTTCTCACAATAAATATCTTTGCCGGCTTTAGCTGCATCAACAGCAACCTGCGCATGCCAGTGATCTGGTGTTGCAATAACAACAGCATCAATATCTTTCCGATCCAATAGTTCGCGATAATGGTGGTAGGCCTTGATCTCAGTCTGTGCTTTTGACAATTCCGTTTGCTTTTTCGCTGTCGCAGCAATAAATGCGGCCAACTTCTTACGGTCCACATCGCAGGCCGCCAGACTTGCGATTTCCTTGCAGCGATTGAGACCGTTCATCAAAGTATAGGATTGTTTTCCGACACCGATAAATCCAAGATTGATACGATCACTTGGTGCAAGAAATCCATTTCCGCCTAACACAACGCGCGGGACAATTGTGAAAGCCAAAGAGGATACAATCCCCTTGGCTATAAATTCTCTTCTTTTCATTTTTTACTGATAGTTTATTTTTCTGCTCGTCTTTATAGACACTTATTCGGTCCTCGGCGGCAAAATGGTTTATGTATGGATGATTTGTCTAGGCTTTCTCAAAAATAGTTTATTCTTGAACCGGAACCAGTGTAATTGACGCAATCTCAGGTAATGCATCGCCATCAATTGCCGTAGCCTGCAGCAGCACTTTTGTACTTGGCTCTCCGATCACTTGCTGTGATACTTCTATTGTTCCCATGACCGCTTCCTTAAATGCAGTTCCATTTTCATTTATAAAGGCGAAAGGAATCTTTTGTCCAAGAGCGGTTAGCAAAATTTTGCCCTGATGTTTAGGATTAGGTAGATAATTGATGAGTACTCGGTATTTACCCGGTTTCTGAATTTTAATATCCCAAATTACTTGATCGGCAAGATCCTTCCATTGACCTATGGCATTCGGGCGATTTGGATCATGGGTATGTGCGCCAATAATTTTCAGTCCCTTTCCTTCCTGCAGTTTTGCATTATTTGCGTTCATCACGATGCGACCATCCGCCTGTGTTTGTGTTAGGCTTTCCTCAACAATTGGTTTTCCCTGGATCTCCACCACGATAACCTTAGGCCCTTTATTGCTGTCGAAGACATCAACAGGAATTGCTGGTCTACCATTTTCCAGCGTAGATTTTAACTTCATTTTCGGTGAAGCCAGGGCATAGACAGCCGTCACTTTATTTTTGATTGGCAGATTTATTTTCCCATCGGCTGGACGGTCAAAAACATGCAGATAGAGTTTCCCATTTTTTTGCGTACAATAACCCCAATCCAACGCTTGGAAAGGGCTCGCCGTAGTCCCGTAAATAGCTTCGCTATTGATCTTCATCCAGTCCCCGATCTGCTCCATAATACGCACCGCAGGTTCGGGAATGCCGCCATCACCATCGGGTCCGACATTTAACAGGAAATTGCCGCCCTTACTTACTGTTTCCACAAATAATTGCATGATCTTGGGGAAGCTTTTCCAATTTTGATCATGGGCGCTATAACCATAACTTTCATTCATGGTATGGCTTACCTCCCAATACATACCAGGCAAGCCTGTTGGTGGAATATATTTTTCAGGCGTTCCAATATCACCGTTTTTATTTTCGAGTCCATTCCAAAATCGATTATTGATAATAATGTTGGGTTGCCATTTGATCAGGTCTGTTAAAATATGTTTGGTTCCCCAGGCTTCACCTTCGTGCTGTTTGCTACTGAAATCGGGCCACAGCATATCCAATCGCCCGTAATTTTGGGCAAGTTCCTTAATTTGGCCGTAGAGATAGGCCTTATACCGTTCATGATCAGGTTGATGATTATCTACATTTGGGTTTAACTGAAAAGCCTCATAGGAATCGGGATGCTGCCAATCCAGCAGCGAATAATAGGCGCCAACTTTCATTCCCTCCTGGCGGAAAGCTTCCATAATTTCGCGGTAAAGATCTCTCCCTTTTGGCGATAAATTTGCCGTACCTGTTACATCGTTTTTAACCGCGTAAGGCTGTTGGCTATTGAATAAGCTAAAGCCTTCGTGGTGTCGGGAGGTCAGCACCATATACTTCATTCCCGTTTTTTTTGCAAGGTGAGCCCAGGATTTTGGATCGAAAGAACGCAATGTAAATTTTGGTTTCAGCACTTCAGCATACTGCTTACTGGGAATTTTCCCCCAAGTTTGTATCCATTCAGCATAATGCTGTGGGTATTTTTTTCCTTCAAAAGAACCTCCCGCTGCACTATACAATCCCCAATGGATAAATAGCCCAAAACGAGCTTCTTTAAACCATTCCATGCGTTTATCTTGTGTCTCCTGCCAGCCAGCTACGCCTTCATAGGGTAATGATTTGGTCTGTGAATTAGCAACATCGGTCATACATAGCAACATTCCCACTGCTGCTGCACACTTCCACTTTAAAAAATTGATTTTCATCGTAATATAGTTTTATACATAAAAGTTCATGGATTATAATCATTAAACAGGGGTCATCAGAAACCCAAGTGGTTTATTTCCTCCTGCATGGTATCATAAGTCTTTCGCGCATCCTCTAATGGAATTCCTTTTGATAGTCCGGGTCGTTTATGGCCTGTAAAAGTCAACCATGTGTCTTTCATGATCGTCTGTCTTTTCAAAACAAGGGTATATAACTGGCGAAGTTTTGGTTTATCGCGCAAATTATCATCCCATGTGCTTTCGATCGGGAAATTAAGCATCAGGTGTTTAACAATTTCCCTTGCTATGAGCCAATGGCCCAACTCGCCAGGATGAACACCATCTGCTGCTAGCCTAAACTGAGGATCTTTCTTGATGCCAGTCTCCAAATATCGCCGCATGGGAAAATGGAGGTCAATGATTTCCCATGATTGTTTTCGGCCATAATCGATCAACCATTCGGCATAACGATCCAATACTTTATTGTACCCATTGAGCCGAAGCTGTGGATCATCATGCACCGGTGGAGTCATCCATATGATACGTTTGACACCTTGATCTGCAAGTCGTTTTTGCAGGTGTATAATTCCGTTTTTATAGGCTTCAAAACGAGCCGAATCAAATGGTAGGTAAATACCGTCATTCATGCCATAACAGACGAAGACAACCTCAGGATTGATTTTATCGAGTACATTATCCAAACGGTCAAATAGACAAGGTCGCGGAAACTTTCCATCGGCGTGATTCGGCTCACTAAGTCCAGATACGGTCTCACTTGGTAGCCCTGAGTTAATAAACTGGGGTTTCTTTTTCGGATGACTGCTAAGGAACAAACTTTCGGTCATGGCGACATATTGCCCGGCATAGGTAATGCTATTTCCCAGAAAAAGAATTTTCTGTCCTTCGTTCCAGGCAAACTGGTTAACCTGTTTTTGCCCAACAGCTTGGATAAACCATAAACTTAAGCAGAAGAGCAGCGACAAAACACGCATTTTTTTTGTAGTTAATAATTGATTCAACATCGTTATAATTGATACAGTCAATATTCGAATTAGCCTAGTTTTATTTTTAGCGCATAGCCCAAGCTGTTGTTTTCTATATTCTTGGGTAATTTCAATTGCAATCCATGGTTATCCTGCTGGAAATCGATCTGACCAAACCCTAAGATTTCCACTGATTTCACTTTAGCCTTACTTTGGTTCAGGGACTTTACATTGACGATTCCACCCTTAGGTACTACAAGAGCCATTGCATATACAAAATCATTCTTTTGGGTAAACCAAAAATCCGAAGCGGTAAAAGATGCCTTAAATCCTTCTCTCTCCCGTTGTTCGGTATCCGTTATCCGAATTGCTGTAGGCCCCTCATGTGCAGTGGTCCATGGGGATGTTCCATAAATCGCTTCACCATTGAGTCGCAACCATTTCCCTAATATAGCAAGATTTTTCTTTACCGGCGCAGGGACATTCCCCTGCGCATCGGGTCCAATATTGAGCATATAGTTACCACCTTTACTGACAATTTCCAAAAGCCAATAGCGCAATTCGTCTACATTTTTCCAATCATGATCGTAGGATTTATAGCCCCAGGAATGATTGAATGTCCCGATGGCTTCCCAAGGTTGGTTAAAATGTTCCGAAGGATCTGGAATCCGATTATCTCCTGGAATGGCATAATCGCCCATGCCATTGCCAATCCGTTCGGAGACAATAACATGTGGATTGCAATCATAAACGGTTTTATAGAACCGAAAGCTTTGTTCTCCAGTCATCAGTCCCGGCATATCAAACCAGATATATTTCAGCTGTTTGAACCGCGTCAAAATTTCCTTTACCTGAGGAATTGCTTTTTCGTTGAGATACGAAGCAAAGGAATTTTTACTGGGATCCCAAAGATTGGCACCAAAAGCATCGGTTTTGGTATGGGCAAGATCATGCTGTGCCTTCGTTACCTTATATTGCGCGTCGCTACCATCCCTCCAATCGATATTCTGTGAATAATAGACACCAAAATCGAGTTTATGCCGAAGACAGGCATCATAAAGTTCCTGAATGATATCGCGTTTAAAGGGCGTAGCCTGTATGCTATTGAATGAACTGACCTTTGAACCATATAGCGCAAATCCATCGTGATGTTTACTTGTCACAACAAGATATTTCATCCCGGCATCCTTGGCCATTTTAACAATGTTATCGGCATCAAAAGATTGAGGCGAAAATTGGTTTGCTAATTTGGCATAGGTTGACCGTGGAATTTTTGCGACCAATTGAATCCATTCGGCGACACTAGGACTCCCTAAATCTTCTATTCTCTGACCGTTCCATATACCTGCTGGGATCGCATACAGTCCCCAATGGATAAATAGACCAAACTTTTGTTGCTGAAAGTCTTGGAGTGCCCGTGCTTTCTGTTTATTCATCTCCTGCCATTCCTTCATTAGCTGTGCAAGTCGATGTCTTCGCTTGTTCCATCGCGTCAAGGCTTCTAAATAATAATAGTCTGCATACACCAAAGGCACATCAATCTCTCCTTTATGTGGAATACTACCTACACTGTGTTTTAAGATAAACAGACCATTTCCTCCAACTTCACTAGCGTACTTTGGCGAGCCCAATGATCGCAAAATCTTTTCAGCCAGATCCAAATAATCCTGCTGTTGTCCCGGCTCCATATATTCAACCAATTCCAAAAGTGCCGATGCAGTGACAGCAGCAGCGGATGCATCCCGCGGGGTAGTGCCAAAATCTTCTTTTCGATAGTCCCAGTTTGGAATAAACCCCGCTTGATCGACATCAAAGTCCCACAAGGGAACTCCATCATCAGGCAAGCGCGGGTGCCGTGCATAAAAGTCTGCCATTTTTAGAGCAGCCTGTAAAAACTTAGGATCCTTCGTTTCACGGTACAACACAACAAATCCATACAATCCCCAAGCTTGCCCTCTCGCCCAGGCGGAATTGTCCGAAAAGCCCTGAGCAGTCTCCCTGCTCAATACAGCACCCGTATTGGGATCATAGGTAACCACATGGTAAGAACTGTAATCCGGTCGGTATTGATTTTTCAACGTCGTTTCTGCATGTCGAATAGCGGCATTCCGATAAACAGAATCGCCAGATAATTTGGAAGCCAAAAAAAGAAGTTCCAAATTCATCATGTTGTCGATAATGACTGGGAATTCATAATTATGCTTACTGTCCCAAGAAGAAAATGTATTCCAAGACTTGATCGCTCCAACCTTTGGATTGAAACGTGTCAATAAAGATTTGGCACTCTGGATCAAGATCGATTTGAAGGTGGTGTCACCCGTCAACCGATAGGCATTGCCATAACTGCAGTTCATTACGAAACCAATATCGTGGTGATGCGTATTAAATTGATTTTGACGTAATGAATTCGTCCATTTTAATGCAGCGTCCCGCCATTGATCATCGCCTGTATACTCAAAAACATACCAAAGACAGCCCGGCCAAAAGCCACCAGTCCAATCCCGGATATCAGTAAACGTTGTTTTTCCATTATGATCTGCCGATCGTGGATACTTACTCAGATCTTTATGATCTTGATACAGCAATGCATACTGTCGTTCGGCCAAATCAAATCCCTTTTTTACGATATCGCTTGTATCCGCACGTAGGAGAAAAGGATAAAAAAAGGTCAAAAAATAAATAAAGTATAAGCTATATCTAAAAAAAATCATGTTTAGGTTCATTTTATACCCACAAAAACTAATCAATCCAACCCGGGTTTTGCACCAGGTTCACGTTCATCTGTATTTCTGAGGTCGGAATAGGCCATACGGTCAAGAAATCGCCTTTGTAGCTATAATTCCCAACATTTGTCCCCCAGACCTGCTTACGTCCATTGCCTGCTTGAAACACTGTCTCTTTCCAGGTCCCCCAACGCAATTCGTCAAAGTAATTGATCCCTTCATTCGGGAACTCCACACGGCGTTCGTTGCGAATACGTGTACGTAAATCATCTTTTCCGCCAACAGCTGTTACAGCATTGGAATTTAAAAGTGCCAGCCCCGCACGCTGGCGAACTTCGTTAACTTTTGCTATAGCTTCATTCAATTTACCATCTTCATTCAAGGCCTCGGCCCACATCAATAAAACATCAGCATAGCGAAAAATCGGAAAATCGATAGGTCCATAATTACGATCCACGAGCTCATTGACTCCTTCAGCAACAAATTTTCGATAGAAATAGAAGAAATTGATCTGCGTATCACTCTGAATATCGCCGTCTACCTGTGCCTGCCCACGAAATGGCCAGCGCATAAATTGAAGACTTTCAACATTCGTAAAATTATAGGCACCCCTAAAAGTCGAATAAGGCGTCACGACATTGGCCTGCAAACGGGGATCGCGATTTTCATAGGCCTTTTTGATGCGCTCCTCATTGCCTTGGGGCAGATAAAGACTCATTTTTGCACCTCTTAATACCGCAGCTGCCTTCTCCGCATCTGTCAAGTTGTTACGTAGAAAAAAGACCTCCCTTTCATTTTCGGTTAAACTGCTGTATCCTGGAATAATTTTATCCCATTCAAACTTAGAGCCATCGTTATTTTCGTATAGATCAACTAAGTGTGGTGAAGGCATATAGTAATTCCAGCCTCGCGAATAGACCGAGGGCCAACCGCAAAATAGCTGCATATTATTCCCATATCCCTGTTCACTGCGATGCTGAATGGAAAAAATCATCTCAGGACACTGCTCATTGGCCTCCTTAAACAAAGCTTTATAATCGCCGAACAGGGTGTGGCCAGCATCTTTTACTTTTTGAAAATCAGCCGCTGCTTTTGTCCAATCCTTTCGATAAAGATAAACTTTACCCCGTAAGGCATAGGCTGCCGCTTTAGTTGCATGTCCATAATTTGCATTACCCGCGGGATAACGATCGGGGAAATTGCTTTCAGCAATACAATCGTTCAGGTCAGCCAATATTTGATTCCAAACCTCCTCTTCCGAACTACGTCCTTTAATGGCCTCCGCCGCTGTAAAGGGCTCGAGATAAATGGGTACTCCTTTGTAGAGTTGGTTAAGTCGAAAGTAAAAATAAGCGCGCAGAAATTTAGCTTCCGCAATATATTTTGCTTTCTTTTCTGCTGTAGAAGGCGATTTTATGGGAATATTCTTTAAGGCGTCGTTTGCACGCTGAATACCTTCATATTGAATTTTCCAAACGTTCAAAAATAAGGGGTCTCCCGCGGTAATGGTTCCCGTCAATAAGGGTTCATCAAAACGTGCCTGCCCCGTATAGGAAAACCGATCAAACTGATACAGTTCATAGGGTGAGATCAGTCCACTATGCCCCATCAGGAGCCTAAACGAACTATAGATTCCCGCAACGCCCAAATCTGTTAAATTGTCGGTTGTCCACATCGTTGCCGTGGAAACCGATGAATATGGAGAGGTATCCAAAAGATCTTTTTTGCACCCTACTATACCTGTTAGCAATACAATCGCTAGAAATTTTTTCATCTTTTTCATGGTGTTCATTTAGATTAAAAGGTTAGATTCAAACCCAATGAATATTGACGCATCGTTGGGTAGTTGACGACAGACGAGTTGATCAGCGAAGGATCATTGCTCGCAGGTCCAATTTCCGGATCCAGTCCAGGGAACTTGGTCCATGTCAACAGGTTTTCACCAGCTAAATAAATCCGAAGTTTAGCGATTGAGAAACGTTTTGCTATGCTTTCAGGAAGGGTGTAGCCTAACTGAAGATTTCTCAGCTTCACAAAAGACGCATTATATAAGTAATAATCGCTGGTACGTCCATTCTGTGCATCGGTCACCCCTTTTAAGCGTGGATAATAGCCATCTATCCGATTGTTGGGATCCGAAGGATTCGCGGCATTATAATAATAATGGTTGTTAGCGACCAATGCCGGGACTGATTTCCCCTGTGCGACGATAGAGGAATTGAGATAAAGTTCATTCCAATAATACGACATACCTGAAGAAGCGGACCAGATCATGGACGCATCAAATCCTTTATAGGCCATGTTGATACTAAGACCATAATTGAATGCTGGTGTTGCCCTTTTGCGCATAAACTTTTGGTCATAGACATTTCCATAAACACCGTCACCGTTCATATCCGAATAAATCAAGTCGCCATACCAGATCTTGGTAGGATCTATCCCGTCGGCGGGCTGAAATGAATAGCCTGCAGCGACCATAGCCTTCAACCATTCCATATCCTGTTCTGTCCGGATCATTCCGTCGCGAGGTCCACCATTTTTATCAACGGAGCCATCCGCTAAGAAGTGGCTTCCTGAGCCACGGTATACGTTGTATAAATAGAATTCATTGATTTCGTGGCCTTCCAGAATCCGTTGGTTTACTCCATTAGAAACCATACCGATATTGGACTGGTAAACCCGATTACCGGCGGCATCAGTGACATACCCCTCCGACAATGCGCCTTTATATTTTTCGACACGATTGGTATTATAGGCGAAGTTGGCTGATACGCCATATTTAAAATCGTTGATTTTATCTTGGTATCCCAGCGTCAATTCAATCCCTCGTTTGCTCACTTCGGCAATGTTCATCGTCGCTGCTGTAGCGGTACCTGTGGTCGCCGGAATAGTCGGGACGTATAGAATTCCATCCGTGTAAGCGCGATAGGCATCAAATTCGACGGTCAATTTATTTCTCCATGCTGTCGCTGTAAAGCCTACATTTGTCGTAGTGGTGGTTTCCCAATGCAACAGGTCATTTCCTAATTTAGTCTGCGCCAAACCACGAACAGCCTGGTTATTGAATGAATAGTTTACAGTACCGTACGAGGGCAGATGATCATAATTACCCGGGGATGCATTATTTCCGGTTTTCCCCCAGGAGGCCCTTATCCGCAAATCATTCAGAAAAGACTTAAGTGGACGCATAAACGATTCCTCCGAAATACGCCATCCTGCGGAGAAGGCCGGAAAGAAGCCCCAGCGCTTGGCGGTTCCAAAGCGTGATGATCCATCGTACCGTAACACCGCTTCGGCCAGGTATTTATTATCGTAAGCATAATTGGCGCGACCAAAAAAGGAACGTAAACCGTAGTCGAGCTCATCACCTGTGATAGAACTCATTGTTGTTGCCGAATTAAATGTCGTCAAGTCGGGGTGTACAAGTCCCAGTTTAGCCGCCCCTATATTATATTGGTTAAAATACTGTTCGTTATAGCCCAAGATACCGCCAACGTCGTGTTTACCAAAAGATCCTGAATAACGTAATACATTATCAATAATCACATTGTAGCTCTTGGTAAGGCCATATTGGGTTGTAATTTGTCCCGACGAAAGCGCAGCTGTACTCAATTTGTTGGTTGCAAAATTCCATTTTTCATAAGGCACCTGATGGGAGTTGGTTTCGGTATACGCATAATTGTAATTTACCTTAGATTCAAACTCCAACCCCTTCATTAAATTTAACTTTGCAAATATTGTGGTGTTGAATCGGTTGACCTGGTTCTTCCCTCCCATTCCATTTAGAAAAGCTAGGGCATTGTTTGCGGTTGCCGATTCTTCGGCGGCAGCCGGAAAACCATAAGCGCCATTGTAATAAGGATAAACTCCGGGCACAGTCTGTGTCAGGTAAGAATATGCAGTTACTACATCGGCCACACTCAAATTCTGCATATCGCCAAAGGTCTGGGTACCCACCGTTAAAAACTTGGCAACTTTCGATTGTAGATTAATACGCATGCGTATCTTGTCGGCTCCAGTTTCGGGCATGGTCCCCGGGTTGTTGAAATAACCTACTGAAAAGAGGTATTGCGTGTTCTCACTCCCACCATTTAAGGATAGATTGTGATTTTGTAAGAGTTTGCGTTGTCCAAAAAGCACATCTCCCCAATTGGTATTGGGATACGCAACTTCATTGGGAATCCCAAATTCGGTCAATCCATTCGGATTTTTCTTCGCTTCTTCCCAGAGATTGATTGTTGCATCCGTATATACGGCCGCCTGCCCCAGATTCTTGAACCCTTCATTCACAAGGCGCATATGCTGCGCGTAGTCGGTAATAAATTCGGGTACATTATTGGGCCGTAGCATCGAAACCATTCCCGAATAGGATACATTATTTTTTCCCTTTGATCCTTTTTTTGTCGTAATTAAAATAACTCCATTTGAACCCAATGATCCATAAATTGCCGCTGTTGCCGCATCTTTCAAAATGGAAATCGATTCTACATCATTGGGATTGACAGCATCCATGGATCCGACAATACCATCGATCACCACCAAGGGTGAGGTATTGTTTAAAGTTCCCTTTCCTCGGATCAGGATATTAGCGCCATCTGCCCCCGGTTTTCCGGTTGTGGTCTGTACGTTAACCCCCGCCGCGAGTCCGGCCAGAGAAGAGCTAAGTGTAGCCGTTGATCTGTTTTCCACCGAACTTCCGTTCACGGTCGATACAGCACCAATCACATTTGCGCGTTTCTGACTTCCGTACCCGACAACAACCACCTCGTCTAGACCACTGACAAGCTCTTGAAGCACAATACTCAATTCTTCATTGCCGGTGACACTCTTTTCTAGACCTTGGTAACCGACGTTTGAAACTACCAAGGTTGCATTGGTAGTTGGTAACTGGATGGTAAATTTCCCATCTTGATCTGTCACCGTGGAGATATTGGTTCCTTTCACGGTAACGGTCGTTCCTACCAGGGCCTGTCCTTTGCCATTAACGACTTTACCGGCAATGCCCCGCTGCAGGACTTCTTTGTGTTCGGGAATTAATGGATTTCTTTTGGGTTTTATCACGATCACCTCATCTTTTTTGATCCATTCCAGATCCAGAGGTGCTACGATAGCATTTAATGCATCTTCCAATTTGGCATGCTGTATATTGACTGACAAGCGAGTCTGTGCCAGCGACTTGCCATTTAAGAAAAAATTGACGCCACTCTGCTTTTGGAGATCGCGCATCACCTGATTTAAGGTGACGTGCTTAGCGGTTAAGTTTATGGTTTGCGCATTTCCTTCTGCAAACAGCTGCATTGCAGTCAGTAAAGAAATGAGTACGATTAATTTCATAATCAGTATACTTCGTAAAGTTAAACTCCACGGGTGTAGCCTAACAAATGGATAAAAAATCATATGTTTGTACGGTTTGTATGTTATTTATAAATGGTTATCAAAAATTTGCCTTTGGGCAACACTTGTAAGTATATGCATCCAATTTAAGGCAGTGCCCCCCAGCACTGCCCTTTTTGTGTTGCTTATACCTTTCTCCAGCTCAAGAAGAGTCTATAGTCATTTCTTTTTTCATCAATATTTAAGGTTTTATTGCAATGGTGTCACCAATAAGATATTTTTTTCCTGACCTTTACTCAACTCAAAATGCAACCCACCTTCTTCCAATACATCGAGTACGTCACGGAGTGACTTGTTTCGTTTGATACGACCATAGAAATGCGTTTGTGGCACTTCGCCCTTGTACCTCACTTCTACATTATACCAGCGACCAATCTGCTGCAATGCATCCGACACCGGTGTTTCGTCAAAATAAAACAAGCCATCTTTCCAGGCAGTGAACGGCGCTGTATCTACATTTGCAACTTGTATATTTCCATTATTAGTATTAGTCGATTGCTGACCGGGTTGAAGGTATATTGCCTGTGAAGCGCGATTATCGTTTGATAATTTGACCTTCCCTGTGATTAAAGTTGTCTTAATAGCCGTATTTTCCGGATAAGCATTCACATTGAATGTTGTCCCAAGCACCTCAATTTCCTGCCCTTTACTGTGTATTTTGAAAGGTCTCGAGCTATCTTTGGTCACCTCGAAAAAGGCCTCTCCCAACAGGATAACTTTTCGTTCATTTTTGGCAAAGGCCATCGGATATTTTAGCGAAGAGGCCGCATTAAGCCATACTTTTGTTCCATCAGGTAAAGTAATTTGATACATCCCCCCCAGCGGTGTGGTCAACTCCAACATCGCCTTGCTTGGATCCATTTGCTGGCCTTGTTTACTTAAGGCATCGGCGATAGATTGCCCATTTTCGTAGGTGATATTTTCCCCCATGACAATCCCCGAAGCCTGCTTATCGAGTTCCAAAACTGTACCATCTGCCAAGCGAAGAGTGGCACTGTTTCCGCCAGGCTGTACAGCATCATCCTTTGTATCTTCCAGTCCAGCGAGATTCCTGTCCGCCAGGGTATGACTCGTCTGCTGTTGCCAAAATATTACTGAAAAAACAAAGAGCAATAGACAGGCCGCTGCAGCCCAATAGGGCCATCGTATGGAGATAATAGTTTTCTTCTGGATCGGCATACGATCTTCCCCTCCTTTTTCCAATAAGTTATCGTTATCTTCTTTTCCTTGCTGGATTTGTTTTTTGATGGTTTCGAGTATTATTTTCAATCTCGATTCCTCCATTTTACCAACAGACGAAGGCCGTAGTAAACTAGCGACTAGCGCCTGATCGATCGCATCCTGCTCACTGGTGTCAGTAGTAGAAAGCGCTTGCTGTAGCCATTCGATCTCCTCAAGCGAACAGTTCCCTTCTTGATATTTTTGAAGTAATTGGTCTATTTTAGATTTATTGGTCTCCACTGAGCTGTATTTTAAAGTAAATACACACAGCATGAAATAAAGGTCTGCTCTAGAAAAAATTTTTTTATTTAGCCGAATAGAGAAGCAATGCCAATAACAATGATGAAAATCCACTATCCTGCAATGCGCCACTTCGGATAAACTTATTTGCTTTGACAATATGGTCGCGAACTGTCGCAATGGAAATCCCCATTTCTTCGGCGATCTCTTGATAACTTTTACCCTCCAGCTTGGACAGCCTAAATATTTTTTGGCGTTGTTTGGGCAATTTGCTCAGTAATTCCTCGACCAGGACCAAGGCTTCCTTTGAATCCAGCACTTTATCAATAGTATTCTCGGATTCCACTACCCCATAGGCGAGCTGGATCTCGGATTCCATTTCCAATTTCAACCTTCGTTTGAAATTAAACGTAATATTACGTGAACAGGTAAACAGAAATGCGGCGAAAGATTGTTCAGGATTTATTTTTGTTCTATTTTCCCAAATACGTAGAAAAACATCCTGAAGTAAATCTTCAGCGATAGTTTCATCTTTCAAAAACCTAAGAATATTGGCGTAAATAATCTGGCTATAGCGATGGTACAAAATATCAAAGGCCTGGATATCTCCATAGTGAAGTTGGCACAAGAGTTCCTTCTCAGGCAGATTTTGATCGATGTCCATAATTGATTATTCTAGGCATGAAGTTAATTACTTCGCTGCAATAATTCAAATCAAATTTCTGAAGCCCAGTAAACTTATTGTATTTTTTTTTTAATTTGCAGGAGCTAATCCCCCCATAGCTGCGCAATCAATTGATAAACGTATCCATTTAAAACATGCAAAATTTTAGATATTATTTTCGGAAGCTCAGCCGTTCGACAGCTCAATGTATTAAAATAGGGTCAACCTTGATTCTGATCTATTTTTTTACGGCTTCTTCTCCCTGCCATGCCCAATCTCTTATGCACCCGAATGCACAGATTAAGTTTGTAAAATCGCAGATCAGCAAAAAATCCGAACCGGTATATACGGCGTACAAGCAATTGATTACGCTGGCCGATTCTCTTTTATTGACCAATCATCATGCTGTCGAAGATTTTAGCGTCCCTGGCTTTTATAGCGATAAAGAAGGCCAACGTGCCATGGCAAAAAAACTCCACACAGACGCTTTTGCCGCCTATTGTACGGCCCTCGCCTATACGTTGAACGGGGAGCAGAAATATGCCCAAAAAGCCCTTTACTTCATGAATGCTTGGGCCACCATCAATAAAAAATATTCCCAGTTTGACGGACCAGTTGTACTTTCTTATGCTGGTGCCGGATTAATGATTGCAGCAGAGCTGCTCAAAAACGATCCGCTCTGGGCAGAAAACGATCTTAATCACTTTAAAAGCTGGACGATCAGCGTCTATCAAAAAGCGACACATTTCTTACGTGAAAGGCCAAATAATATTGCTGATTGGGCAAGGTTTGCAAATTTGCTTTCGGCCAATTTTCTTGATGACCCAAAAGAGCTCGCCTTCACCATATCATTGATTAAAGGCGATCTTTTTGAAAAAATCGCAGCGGATGGTCACCTCATTGAGGAAGTAAAACGAGGAGAAAAAGGTTTATGGTACACCTATTTCTCGTTGGCCCCATTAACAGCCTCCATGTGGTGTATACGTCAGGTGACGGGCGAGAACCTGTTTGCAGCCACGAAGGATGGGAAATCGATCAAAAAGGCCCTAGATTACTTATATTATTACAATCAACATCCTACAGCATGGCCCTGGTTTAAAAATCCTGACGTAGACATTCACAACATGACGGTAGGCGTCTGGCCTTCCAACCTACTTGAAGCCATGAAGGATATTTATCAGACGGCTGAATATGATTCGTATCTCTCGATTTACCGTCCAATTATCTACAAAAAGAATCATTTTGCCTGGACTTTCCCGACATTAATGCCGGTATACTTGAATCAGGCCAATAATATAGAATAGTATAAACCATAAAGCGATCCTTCGTGAAAACGAGGATCGCTTTAATCGTGTAAATTGGGGTTCTATTTCTTAAATCCAGCAATACCGAGCTCTTGAAACTCCAGCTTTTTATTCCCCACGATACGCACCTTGGTTATCGGTCTGTTCGGAAAAAATAAACTGGTCATTACCGTTAGTCCCCCATCTGCAAAAAGCTCCACAGAGCTCACATCAACATACAAGCTGAAAGAGAGTTTTCCGTTATTCAGCAGGCGTTGTGCTGAAGCTATCTTTGGGAATTCCTCGTTAAACGACACTTCCCCGGACTTAGAACGATCAATATAATAGGCATTTTGATCTTCACGATAACCAATAACCAATTCGTCACCAGATTCATTTGATAAGATCACTTTGAAAGACTGTTGCTTCAAATCTTTGAGGTCCAAACGGTACGCTTGCGGGAGATGTTGCTCGAACGAAACTTCCTTCGTTCCGCCGCCATGGTACTTTTTAAGCGGTCGAAATGCAGTTTCAATTTCTTTGGGCGCAGTACTTGCAACGTAGAACGACTGTCCAATTTTATCCAACGATAAAACACGTGGTATGGTTGAGGAGGAGCGCCATTTTGTGGTAGGAACCACATTGGCATATTGCCAGTTGCTCATCCAGCCAATCATCAGGTGCCTATCCCCCAGGTTACTCCAAGTTACACCGGCATAATTATCGGGTCCCCAATCCAGCCACTTTATTTTGGTATCTTCTGTGTGGAACTGATGTCCATCAAAGTCACCCACAAAATATTGTGTTACGGAACCACCGTTGGGCCCACCTGGATTGATACTGACCAACAAGACCCACTTTGTAACTCCTTTGTAGTCCATGGGAATAAGATCGGGGCATTCCCAGACGCCTCCATGGGCTCCCACCTCTTTACCAAACTCACTTTCCTTCTGCCATGTTTTCAAATCTTTGGAAGAATAGAAAGTAATACAATCTTTTGTAGCTAAGGTCATAATCCAACGTTGGCTATGCGCATGCCACATCACCTTTGGATCCCTGAAATCCCATATGCCAGGGTTTGGTAATACTGGATTGCCTTTATATTTTGTCCAGGTAAGACCCTTATCTAAACTATAAGCCAAACTTTGATTTTGATGCAATCCCGTTTTCCGATCCTCTTCCTGATGATTGTGATGGGTAAAAATGGCGACCATAGCATCTTTCCCAAACCCTGCGGTGTTGTCTTTATCGATCACAGCGCTACCTGAGAAAATAGTTCCCAAACTGTCGGGGTACAATGCGATCTTCTGCTCGTCCCAATGGATCAAATCTTTACTGATCGCATGGCCCCAATGCATTGGTCCCCAAACGGGCTTTTCGGGATTATGCTGAAAAAAAAGATGATAATTACCGTTCAAATAGACCAGCCCATTGGGGTCGTTCATCCAGCCCTGCTGTGGAGTAAAATGGTAAAGTGGGCGATATTTTTCTTCAGCATCCCGTTGTTTTTGCTGTCCCATCTGGGCCAGACTTGTACCGACAATACTTAGCAAGAACATCGTAAGTCCGTATTTTTTTAATCTTATCATTTTTCTTTTGTTTACGTTTATAATCCGATTATTGTTCGCTTCAATAAGCAAATATCTTATAAATTATCAGGAAGATTTTTCAACTTTCAACCCATTCACTGTAACAGTTCCCTGATCCACAAAAATAGTCCATGGATTTTGATCCATTTTATAGATCCGGTTGGTAAAAGCAACACGATCATTCACATACACGACACAGATAGACTTTTCAATACTAATTTTCAGATTAAAAATCCGATTGGTCGGTACGGTGAGTGGTGTAAAATTGAGTGCTGTTTTACTTCCGCCACCATTTCGAGCCTCCTTATTCATAAGCAGGGCCGGCATATTCCAACGATTGGATGAAGTCAGGTCAAAAGCAATGCTATACACTTCGGTCGGATCATCACATGCTCCAAATGAAAAACCAAATTGATTGGATTGCGAAGCATCAATAGTCATTGTCATTTTTACGGTCGACGTATTTCGGTTAAACAGCGCATAGCTTCTTCCCCCTGATTGAGCTGACAAACGATAGGTTTTATTCGACTCAGAAACTTGACCAACGCTGCTCAGTTTTTCAAAGGCGACTTCTTTATTGAATTTGCTGTTTAGGGCCTCCGGAATTTTAGGATACAACTGTCCTGACGTTCCCTGAACCAACTGATGGGAAATTAGATTTCCAGCCCAGGGCAGTTCGTTGTTATTATTGACGGTTTGTCCCGTTGAACACCAACCCGAAAGATAACGTGTTGTACCATCGCTAGCCGTCTTGCCAGCATAGAGATAAAGTCCATCAAAGGTTTCATGATGTCCTTCGGCATCCCGACAGATCATCCAGGGACCATCCGGAGAATCCGCAATACGATAAAATGTCTTGCGATGTTCATCCCGGTTGATCCGCGAAAACAACAGATACCACTTATTGCCCATTTTAAATAGATCCGGGCATTCCAATAGTTCAGCATCTGTTTCGATGCCATATTTTTCCACTGTCCCTGTCGTCGCAACGAGCGGTTCAATCATCGACCAACTGCTTAAATCGGTTGACTGATAACGTGCAAGGATTCCTTTTCCGTCTTTTCGCGTCGTGACTAGCATCACGTAGGCATTACGGCCTTCATCCCAATAAACGTGCGGATCCCGAAAATTATTTCGATCATAGCCCACCGCAGCCTGCAGTGCCATAGCTGGTTGCTTGGTCCAATTCATTAAATCAGTGGAGGTAGCCAACATGATCTTTTCTGCTGGAGTAAAAACACTGTTATGACCTGTATAGAAACAGTAATACACTGTTCCTTTTTTGATAAAACTTCCTGTTCCGATCCATTCATCCTGACTCCCCACAGCGCCCGACGACAATACTTCGGTATAGCCCTCAAATGTTCCAAAGTCACTTGTTCGCGTGCTATAAATCGGGTGCCTGTTGGCGTTCTCATAGAGATAAAACAAGTAGAACTTTTTATCGCTGGCATTGTAATAAGGCATGGGATCGCCCACAAACCCCTGCTGAGGCCTATAGAATCGTTGATATGGGCCAGCCTCCTGCCCCGAAATACAAGCCGTAGAACTGTCCACAGGTTGTATTGTTATGGGCTTATCTACCACTGTCGAACGCTCGTCGCTATTCTTGCAACTTGTCAACAAGCTGAGCAAGAATACTGTCGGAAGCAAATACATTTTTGGTCTCATGATTTAAATCTTTCTATTAATCCCTTATAATCTATCATCGCTTGTTTTATTTGTATTCGATCATTCTTTAGGTAATGCTTTCAATTCGTCCCAGTACATCCGTTGGGTAGGAAATGCCACGGGCTGTCCATTAGGATGCTCATGCGGCATCACAAGTATATTGTTGATGATAGCCTTTCTTCCAGCAGGAATCTGAAAAACCAACTCTTGCCACTCCCCAACGTGCTCCTTTGCATAATTAGCCCGCAACCAATCTTTTTGCTGTTCACCATCCGATTGAATCTCCAATTGTACATCTCCCGCTACATCCTTCAATATCATAATGGAAAAACGGCCATATTCTGCCGGATTGATAGTCACTTTATTTGCATTCCACAGCGCACCACCATGCCAGCCTTCGCCCGTTTTATTATCCCGGACAAAAGACGCACAGAACGGTGTTGCATTAATTCCCGTAGTTTTCGGGTTGGGATAAGGTGAATCTACGGCGCTCACCCCTAACCCGTCGAAATGTGGAACGCTTGTTTCGCCATTATAAATCATCAGGATCTGTTTGGGTTCCGTGCCAAAAATCGCTGTTACCGTATACTGGAACGTCTGCCCCATATACGCAAGGCTGTATTTTATCGGAGAACTTAAATCCACGGGGCCACTCTGATTGGGCGTTATGCTCGCGCCAGCTGTAAATTCTATCGCAGGTGATAAGTTCTTCAGGTCTGTCCCCAGGGGTAGGTAAATTTTAATGCTTTTATTTTTCTGATCGATGATTCCAGCTTTTTCTCCGATATGGAATGCCGTTATTTCCGCTTTGATTTCTTTGACGGTTACTTGATAGGTGTTGAATAGATTTCCATTAAACACGCGGTAAGTAATTGGTGTTGTTCCAGAAAATGAAAAGTTCTGGGCGATACCTGAAGCTGGAGAAACCTTGGCATTATTGGGCAATTCAATCGTCGGAGCCACCGCTGAAAGATCTGTGCCTTCAGGAACCATGACAAGAATGGTACCTTTTGCCGGATGTATTTTTCCAGCGGTATTACCGACCTTGAAGGAAAGTACCTCTACATCTGCGTTCAAATTGAGTGTGCTATCGGCATCACGCTTGCAGGCAGCAATAAGCCAGATAAGCAGGATAGTAATCCCTACTTTTATCGTATTTTTTAATGTGTGCATTGGAATAATTGGTTATGCTAATCGTTCAACAATAAATGCTTATTTAATAGCCTGGATTTTGTTTGTACAGATATTTACTTAATCTGATCTGTGCTTCAGGAATCGGCAAGTATTCGTTCCTATCTGCAGTAAAATGTGCCGAAGAATAATAAGATCGACGTGACTTTTCCGCATCATAATAGGCATTCATGGCCTGGTCTGCAATTCCCCAGCGTACAAGATCAAAGAACCTTCCGTTTTCCATCGCAAGCTCCAATCGTCTTTCCCAACGTAACGCCTTCCGGGCATTTTCTTCGTTCCATACAATATTATCTCCATTTTTGTACGTTTCGATCAGGGTTTTATCATTTGCATAGCCCGTAAGTGCAGTGCTATTTTTTGCCCGCGTACGTACTTGGTTTATCAATGGCAGTGCTTCAGCCGAACGATGCAGCTCGATAAGCGCCTCTGCCCGCATCAACAGCACATCGGCAAAGCGCAATACAATTCGATTTTTTGTATTGGCATAGAAAGGTACCATCGGGACAAAGCAATCGCAATCGGGATCTACATTCTCTTTCAATGAGGCGTAAACCGAATATTCTGCCGGGTTACGGTTCCAGCTTTCTTCATACGTTCTTTTGCTACTATACTTGTACGGTAAGCCCGGAATTGCAACCGTATGAAATAACCGTGGATCGTACTTTTCTGAGGTATTAAAGCTATTCAACGCATTGTAGTTATCCAGTGGTAGACCTTTACCCGTTGTGCGAAACGCGTTGACAAGGCTTTGACTCGGTTTATTGAAATCACAACAGCCTACGCCCATAGGTACTGATAGCACATCAGAAAAATTAACACGCCCAAATTTTGTGCCGTCATCTTTTGAAAACTGAACTGAAAACAGGGCTTCGGTCCCATTTTCATATTTGCCCGGCAAGAAATTAAAAGCAAAGTCGGTTTCCAGCGTATGATTGGATGAAAGTACAACATCCGTATTTTGTACAACCTTTTCCAAATCTCCGGCATCGATGCCCGTCACCACATTACGTTCGGCATTGTCCTGACGGTATCCCTTATAGAGATAGGTTTTGGCAAGATATGCCGCAGCAGCAACACGGTTGGCACGCCCGACCTCCGTTTGTACAGCCGGGAGATGATCTACAGCATACTGAAAATCATCCACAATCTTTTGCCATAGCGCATCGTTGCTCAAGGCCCTATTCGATACGGTTTCATAGCTGTCTACCGCGACATTTTCATCAATATAAGGCACATATTTGAAAAGGATCTTTAGCATAAAGTAAAAATGACCGCGTAGAAAGCGTGCTTCACCCAGCTTTTCTTCCTTCCCATCGAAATTATCCATCTCCTGTATGGTCTTGATCGTGGTATTGGCACGCGAAATCGCCACGTACAACTGAAACCACAATTTATCCAACTCTGCAAAATTGGTTGTAATGTTATTGGAGACCTCCAGGAAATGAAAGGTCTGGATATCCTGTGGTCCCGATCCGCCTTTATAAGCATCGTCCGACCGAACCGTACCATAGGGCCATAAGCTAAAAGGGACATCATAATGATCGTTACCCAATGCCGCATAGGTAGCTGTCAATAATCGTTCAGGCTCCTTAACCTGATCGGAGCTTAGTACACCATTGGGTGTTTGATCTAAAAATTTGGTGCATCCTGGAAGTAGTCCAGCAAGAACCATGAATATCGCTATTTTAGTGGTTATTTTTTTCATCCGTATAAATTATTTAGAAGTGTATCGCCTTATTTCGCTCCCATTTTAAAATCCAATATTTACCCCAGCTGTCCACGTGGTTGGAATTGGATAACCCCAACCTACATTTTCAGGATCCACACCGGTGAAATTTTTTGATTTAACGGTAAATAGATTCTGACCAGTTACATAAATCCTTAATCGGCTCATACGTAGGTGTGCGGCGGTTGCTGTTGGCAAAGTGTAGCCCAGGGACAAATTCCGGAGCTTCATATAAGATCCATTCTCGATAAAGTAATTTGACAGACGGCCCTCGTCGTTGTTATTTGTTGTTTGTAAGGCCGGGATCGTTGACGTTGGATTTTGTGGTGTCCAGGCATTGAGCAGACGTACACCTTTATTGGAATTGACGTCGTCCACACTCCAGAAGTCCGTTTGCTTTTTCAGCCAGTTTTCAACATCTATTCCCTGTACCCCCTGAAAGTACGCAGATAGGTCAAAGCTTTTATATTTTAGCACAATGTTCAAACTATAAGAAAAATCAGGATGAGGACTACCAATCCATGTACGGTCCATATCGGTGATCTGCTTGTCCGCATCATAGACGTTGACATAACGTAAACGCCCTATCCCTTTACCGGTCTGATTGACGTGCGCATCCACCTCGTCCTGATTCTGAAAAATGCCGTCGGTGACATAGCCATAAAATGACCCTAGCGGCCGGCCGATAATATTGTCTCCTTGACGACCACCATAGGAGTTTTCTACTGCTTCGGGTAAATGTGTCACCTTGTTTTTATAGGTCGAGAACACAGCCATTACATCATAATCCAATCCAAAGGTTGTTTTATTACGATATCCGGCCGATATGTCCAAACCTTTATTTTCCATGGAGGCACCATTCGCCCAACGGTAACCGCCCTCTCCGACCACACCGATATAGGCTGGATTGATCAACATATCTTTGGTTGCTTTAACATACCAGTCAATCGAACCATAGAGACTTTGATTAAACAATGAAAAGTCCAAGCCTATATTCGTCTGCGTGGTAGTTTCCCATTTCAGATCATTATTTTCCGTTTGGATTTTGCGGTATCCCGATGGTAACTTTCCCGTTCCTGCACCCGATAGATCGTATGCTGTACCGTCCACGATATTCCATGTTGGATCAGCAACACCATATTCGGGGACGAACAGGGCATAGGTAGCCAGATTACCAATACCCTGGTTGCCTGTCTGCCCCCATCCCACACGTAACTTGAGGTCAGAAATATAATTTTTTGTACTTGCCATAAAGCGTTCAGAAGAGATCCGCCAGCCTGCCGTTACTGCTGGAAAAGTGGCAAAGCGGTTGTTTTTACCGAAGCGGGAAGAGCCATCGTGGCGTACGGTGAAAGAAGCCAGATAACGGTCATCATAGGAATAATTGGCCTTTCCAAAATAGGATAGCAGCGAGAAGCCTGTAGAGCCACCTCCTACTGCCGCTGTACCCGTACTCACACCTGGCCACATATACTCTGGTGTTTCTATGGCAAATGCACCATCACCAGCGGTATAGGCGTTAAAATTAATATCATTCTGACGGTTCATTTCGATACCAGCAAGCACATCTATTGTATGTTTGTCGATTGCCTTCCGATAAGTCGCTGTATTGGACCAAGTCCACTTCATCCCATGAGACTGCTCCATATTAACGCCACTGCGGCTGCTGTTCATAAATCCCGAACGATAGGATACTTCCAGGTTACGTTTGTAAAAATTACTGTAATCCAGGCCATAACTGGTTCGAACATGCAGATCTTTTATCAGCTGTAGATCGGCATAGGCATTCCCAAACAAACGCCAATAATTGTATTTATTATTTCTATTGTCGTAAAGTATACGCATGGGATTATGACGGTCGTTCATTCCTAATGCTGGTCCCCCCCAGCCCATTCCATCTACCGTATGCACGGGGATAATCGGTAAAGCTTTCAACGAAAGGTCAAGTACATCGCCGGGGACCTGCACTTCACCCGTGTTGTTTACCGTAAAATTCTCTCCAACAACCAGTTTCCCATCAAACAGTTTATAGTCAGCATTCATCCGGGCGGATATTCGCTGGAAATCCGTGTAACGGAGTGTGCCATTGTTGTGCAAATAACCTAAGGAGAAAAAGGAGCTGGATTTTTCTGTTCCGGAGCTCAATGTCGCATTGTATGACTGCTGCAGTCCTGGTTTCGAAACTTCCTTAAACCAATCGGTATCTGAAGCATACATGGTGTGCTCACGATCAATATACTTGGAAACAAAAACAGTATTGAGCTGAGGCACGCCATTCGCATCGTTATTCCATTCAAACTGATAACCAATATTGTTTCCATTTGGATTGCCACCGCTGTTGATCGTTGCCTGCCATAGGGCACGACCATATTGTTGTGCGTCGAGCACTTTCATGCGATTATTAAAATGCGTACTGGTGGCGTAGGCGTCTACTGTAAGTTTAGGGGCACCTAGCTTTCCTTTTTTCGTAGTGATGACAATAACACCATTGGCTGCACGCGAGCCATAGATACTCGCCGAAGAAGCGTCCTTTAAAACCTGAATGCTTTCGATATCATTCGAATTGAGTTCGTGCATTCCGCCCTGTGTGGGGGTTCCATCAATGACATATAAGGGATCCTGACTACTATTGATCGAACTGATTCCGCGCATACGCACTGTTGCCGCTCCACTTGGACTACCATCCGAAGTTACAGTCATACCGGCTACCCTTCCTTGCAGGGATTTCATTGGGTTATTTTCTGGAGCCTTCATCATCTCAGCAACATTCACAACACTCACTGCACCAGTCAAGTCCTTCTTCCGTTCGGTTTGATATCCCGTAACGACCACTTCATCCAGTCCTTTTTCGGTGCTCGTAAGCTGAATATCGAGGAACTTTCTTCCGGCAACAGCAATTGTCTGCGTGGCATAGCCGACATAACTTATTTCTAATGTGCCCTGATTGCCCGATGTCTGGAGGACAAATTCTCCCTTTTCATTTGTCTTGGTAGCTATTGTGGTTCCCTTCACCACTAAAGATGCCCCCACTATAGGTGCTGCTGTTCCACTATCCGTAATTCTTCCCCGGATTTCAGTCTGCTGCGCAAATGCGACAACAGAAAAAAGTGCTAAAGACGGGAGCAGCATTGCTTTCTGTCTTGTAAACATAATTGGTTATGCGTAAATGGTTAATTATTTAGATTGATTATTTTATGATGATAGCGTGTATACTGCTTCTTTAAGAAGCAGTATACTTACTGTTGCTTCTGGCCTCCATTGAAGATCGGATGCAACCATTGGAATCGATTGATGACCTCATCGTTATATTCAGGACAAGCCCCCCGGCTCTGTGTCACAAACCCACTTAAGGTCGCCGCAAATTCCAGTACTTCCTCCAGCTGAACACCCTCCTGCATCTGAAACCTTTTGGTGAGGAAAGCCGCCAAAAACGAATCACCGCTTCCGATTGTATCTTCTACCTGAACTTTCAAGGCCGGGAAATGATAACTGATATTATCTTTTTTATAATGATACACGGCTCCATCTGCACCATAGGTTACAATTGCCTCCTGAATTGCAAAACGGGCCATGATCAAGTCTACACGCTGCTGATCGGTATAGGCTTCCGTAGCGCCATTCCAGTCGGAAATAACATGCAGTTCTTCGGCATTCATTTTCACAAAATCAGCATATGCCAACAACTTATGTATTTTTTCAGGACCAAAATAAGGTGTACGCAGGTTGACATCCATCACCCGAAAGCGGGCTTTTTCAAGCAATAACAGCAAACTTTGGAAGCTTACTTCATCCCGACAGGCTAGACTTCCATATACCAAAAAATCCACCGTTGCAACTGCTTCCAGAACCACACTATCCACTGCGATTCTGTCCCAAGCTACCGGATAAACGATATCGTAATGCACATCGCGTTTAGCATCGATCGAAACCTCTACGGTTGAGGTAGGCAATAACTCATCGTACTGGAAAAAATCGGTCGGAATGCCCAGATCCTCACATACCTTACGTAGTTCATAACCATTTTCATCACGCCCTATGCGTGTTAGCATACGCGTCGTAACGCCCAGTTTATTGAGGTGATAAGCCACATTCAACGGCGCCCCGCCCAATTTTTTACCTGTAGGAAGATTGTCCCAAAGTACCTCTCCAAAACAAATACCCTGTATTGATTTTTCTCCGTTTTTCATATTTCTTCTTTTTTCACAAAGCTTCGGCCGAGCGCCAAAAGCCATGTAACGAATTGATTATTATATTTCCCTTTAAGTTCAATGTTGACAATAGATACACACGACTTGCTATCATAATGTCATTGATTAAATAGCTTTCGATAGGCGCCAGTCGCGCCATGGCTACTCCGACGCCTATTCGTTTAGTCCAGCTAAAGACTAATGTAGATTGATGGTATGCCCAAGGTCTTCCAGTGACTTCCCTTTTGTCTCCGGCATAAACTTAAGCACATAGATAAGCTGTAAAACCATAAATAGGGCAAAGATCAAGAAGGTACCGCCCCCGCCGAGCATTTCCGTCAATGCAGGAAAACAAAAGGTAATAATTGCCGCCATCACCCAGTGTGTCAAGCTGCCGAATGTCTGTCCTTTAGCACGGACATCATTCGGAAAAATTTCCGAAATAAACACCCAAATCACAGCGCCTTGCGAGAATGCGAAAAAGGCAATAAAACTCATCAGATAGATGGTGATCGCAAAACCCGTCGTTTGATTGGTATAAAAAGCATGGGAAACGAGTGCCAAAGAAACAATCAGTCCAATCGAGCCCACCAACATTAATTTTCTTCTACCGACCTTATCGATGAAATTGATCGCCAGCAACGTAAAGATAAAATTGACAACCCCGATCCCAACTGTTGAAAGCAATGAACTCTGTGAGCCCAAGCCGGCCATTTCAAATACACGGGGGGCATAATAGATGATTGCGTTAATACCTGAAACCTGATTGAATAGCGCAAAACAAAAGGCCAATAAAATAGGTTTGACATTTTCGCGAACGAAGAGTTTGCCCTCCCCTGCTGTATTGTTTTTGGACTCCTGAATTTTTGAAATCTCCAGCTCGTAACCATCCGAGTTGATTTTTTTCATAATTCGTTTTGCTTCAGCTAAATTACCCCTGTGCAGCAGTAACCATCTTGGACTTTCCGGAATAAGGAAGATCAGACCGAAGAATAATAACGACGGAAAACACTGTACGCCTAACATCCAACGCCAGGACTCCTCCCCTACCTGACCGATAAAGTAATTGGACAGATAGGCAATCAGAATCCCCAATACGACGTTGAACTGGAAAAGTCCGACCAATTTTCCACGCGATGCCGCCGGAGATATTTCCGATATATAGATTGGTGCAGTTACCGAAGAGACGCCAACGCCTATACCACCCAAAAAGCGGAATAAAATAAATATCGTCCAGTCATTCGCCAATGCGCTGCCTATTGCTGAGATAAAGTAAAGAGCTGCAACCGCAAATAAAGTATTCTTACGCCCCAACTTATCTGAAGGCAGTGCACCCAGCGCTGCTCCAACAACTGTTCCGATCAATGCAATGGCCATGGTCAATCCATGCTGAAACTCACTTAAATGCCAGTGTTCCTGCACGGCCTTTTCTGCTCCTGAAATAACCGCTGTATCAAATCCAAATAAAAATCCGCCTAAAGCCACTACAAAGGACCAAGCTAGTACCGTGTTTTTGTTCATGTTATGATCTATAATTGATTAATCCAAATTTAACCCTGGTTTCATCTTAACTTAAATTTGAGCTTCGCAAAAACATTTATTTATGTAACATTTTTTAAAAAACATTAAAACACTAAAAATCTGAAACTTACACTAGTATTACTTTTTAAAACTTTCACTTTTTAAACAGAAAATTTAGAAAATGATACATTTTTGAAAGTTTCCATATCAGTGTAAAGAATACACTAACAAAGACGAGGTTAGCCTAAAAAAACTAAATAATGTATATTCGGATATTGAAGGGAAAAAAATCATGGGAAAATATTTCATTTATGGTGGCATATTGATCCTGCTTCTTTTTTGTGGATGTCAACCAATGGTCCAGAAGAAAAAGCGGATTATTGCTTTTTCACAGTGTATCGGAAATGATGCCTGGCGACAAACCATGCTCGAAGAAATGAAAAGGGAACTTTCCTTCAATCCGGATATTGACTTTCTTTATCGAGATGCCCATGGCGACAATAATGTCCAGATTAATCAAATTCGGGAATTAGTCAAACAGGATATCGATCTTCTGATTGTATCGCCAAATGAGGCCGAGCCCCTTACCCCTATAGTAGATTCGGTATTTCAACGCAATATACCCGTCATCGTAACTGACCGTAAGACATCCTCAGGCCAATATAATGCCTATGTGGGGGCAGACAATCTTGCTATCGGAAAACTGGCGGGCCAGTATAGCCGCACCATTTTACAAAACAATGGTTCGATCGGCCTGGTTACTGGATTATCGGGTACATCCGCCTCCATAGAACGTGAAAAAGGCTTTATGCAGCAAATTGGAGATGCTAAAGGGATTCGAACGAGCGGAATCATTCACGGCGGATGGGAAAAAAACAAAGCTTATTTGGAAACGCGTAAGCATATAGACCAAATGATCCAGAGTGATATCATCTTCACCTTCAATGATCAGATGGCCATGGGGGTAAAAAAAGCATTGGACGAAGCCCAGATCAAAAAGGACATTAAGATAATCGGTGTTGATGCCCTTCCTGGTCCCGGAAATGGCCTTGAACAGATCATACAGGGCAAAATGTTCGCTTCCATACTCTACCCCACTGGCGGAGCCGAAGCCATTCGAACGGCCTTGGCTATCATCAACCACCAAAACTACCGCCGCGAGAATATACTCGCAACCTCTGTCATCGATAAAACTAACGCGGAATTGCTTGCCCTGCAGTCGGATAAAATAAAGCAACAGCAGCTCGATATAGACAAAAGACAGGAATTCATTACGGAACAGAATAAGATTTACCAAAGTCAAAAGTCGGTTCTTAATGTACTGGTCGTTAGCTTGGTGCTTGCTGTTGTCTTTGGTGGCATTTCTATTATCGTGATCAGGAGCAACTGGGAAAAGAACAAACATCTGGAAATCCAAAATAGTGAGATCCTTGCGCAACAAAAACAGATCGTCGAGATGAATAGTCAGATCCAGCAAGCGGCAGAAATCAAGAATAATTTCTTCACCAACATCTCACATGAATTTAAAACACCACTGACGCTTATTATAGCGCCTATCGAGGACCTTGAATTACGAAAAGACCTGCCAGAAGAAGTCAAAGAACAGTTGTCGCGCGTCAAGCGGAATGCAAAAAAACTACAGCGTTTGGTTACCGACCTCATTGATATCCACCGAATCAGTAAATCAAAAATTAGGTTACATGCGTCTATCGTTTATATCGATCCATTCATCCAGCAGGTAATAGGTAGTTTCAAACCGCTATTTAAGAAAAACAGAATCTCGGTCAGTTATATCAACAAAACGAGTTTGAAAGAGGTTTGGATGGACGAATACCTCATGGAACAGGTCCTATCCAACTTATTATCCAATGCGATCAAACATACTTCAGCAAGCGGCAGAATTGAAATTATACTAGAAGAAAACAATTTCAAGGACTATTTTTATCTACGCGTATTGGATAATGGTCTGGGAATTGCGCCGGTTGATATTGAGCATATTTTTGATCCTTTTTACCAAGGAGCCGGCAGCCGTAACGGATCCGGAATCGGACTCGCATACAGCAAACAGATCGTCGAACTGCATCATGGCCAGATCACCGTGAGCAGCAAGCCCGGCCATGGATCGATCTTCACCCTCCGCATGCCAATTGGGAACGGTCATTATGAACCTGCTGAACTGGCCGGTTTCGACAGTGGAGAAAAACCATCGTTTCAGCAACAAGATCTACTGGACACGACAGCAAAGGTGGTAGACAACAATCTTTCTTTTCGATCCAACAAATCGAAGAGCATTATGATCGTCGAAGATAATGATGAAATCAGAGACTATCTACGCTCGTTATTGGAACAGGATTACAACCTGTTTCTGGCGAAGGATGCCCAGCAAGCCACTAGTATGATGAAGACACATTTTCCAGACCTGGTGATCACCGATATTATGCTTCCTGATGGAAGCGGACTGGATATTTTGAAAGACATCAAAGCCTTTTATCAGACCGCACATATTCCCGTCATCTTACTGAGTGCACTTGCCAACGAGGAGACCATGCTTGAGGGGAGCAAATTAATGGCCGATGACTATATTACTAAGCCATTCAATGCCGAACTGCTGCGGATACGTATTTCAAATATTCTTCAATCGCGTCATCAGCTTAAAGAAAAATATAGCAGCAACGTCGAACAGTTTGAGCGTACTCAAGCCGAACAGGTCAACGATAGCGACAGAAGATTCCTAAACAATCTCTCCGCCATTGTCGAATCCAAGTTATCGGATCAGCGGTTAAGCGTCGACAGGATTGCCAACGACCTCCATCTCTCACGCGTTCAGCTCTATCGTAAGGTGAAACAGCTGCTCGACTGCAGTGTCAATGAGTATATTGTGGAACGAAGATTAAAGAAAGCCAAAAGCCTGATGGCTGAGGGTCTAACCATCAACGAAATATTTAGTAGTGTCGGCTTTTCATCAGCATCTTACTTCGCGTCGGCCTTTAAAAGGAAATATGGACAGTCACCAAGCGCCTATAAAAAAGAATTTGACAAAAAATAGCCGATCAGTGGGCATGCACGAACGAAACGTTAAAACTGCCCCTTTCGTTTAAATAGATAAAAGCTGATCAATAGAAATACAACAACCATCACCATGTTGCAGTAATCGAGCCGTGCAAATGAGTCATTTTCGGATAGGATGTTCATGACCGCATTATAAGCACCCGTATAGGGTATAAAATCCGAAAAGCTTTTTTGCGCCACCAGCACTGAAAACACCAACATAAACATCCCCACCCCAATCGGGTAAATAAAGCTTCGGAACAATAGACTTAAAGCCAGCTGGATCATCCCAATAGCTGATAAGGTAATGAAAAGCTTCAGAAATGTATAAAAAATCACCTGCCTATAGTCGTAATTCTGGAAACCAAGGACGGGATAAATCAGACTGAGCAGATAGCCGCTGATCAAAAATGCAGCGTACGCAAAAAGAATTGAAAAAAGTAATGTTAGTAGAATAAAGGTCGCTTTGGAAAAGAAAATATTCGATTTACTGATGGGCACAGTAAAGAGTATTTTATAATTGTTATTCTTATACTCCACATCACAGCAAGCATATACAAACAAAGCGACAAGAATGGGATAGAGTAAATAAAAAAATTGAAATACATATCGACCCAATAAGACTTTCCAGGGATTTGGAATGGCGCTGGCACCACCGGAATTGACAATGTCATAGATTATATAAGCGCTAATCGCAAAAATAAGCAGCATAGGTGCGATCAAGATCCCAAAAATTTCCCTGTTACGAAGAAGTTTGTACTTTTCAGACAAAAAAGCAGTATAAAATGTATTAGTCATTTGCACGAGCGATTAGGTTTATAAAAATTTGTTCAAGGTCAGCACCACGGGATTCCAGCCCATAAATAGCAATCTGCTGTTCAACCAAAGATTTGATCACAAAATCAAATTGTTGATCATCCCCTATACTGACGACAACATTTTGACCATCGATCTTAACGGTAGAAAAACCTGCATTTTGCAAAATAGAAACTGTTGCAGCAGGATTGGATGTCCGTAAGAACACTTCTCGGTCAACCTGCCCCAGCAGCTCATGCTTAGTTCCTTGAAAAATCATTTTCCCACCTTCTATGATACCAATGTGTGTTGCTATTTTTTCAAGCTCACTCAAAATATGGCTTGAAAGAAAGATCGTTTTACCCTGTTCATTGAGGTGACAAAACAAGTTGCGCATTTCCACAATACCCTGTGGGTCAAGACCATTTAATGGTTCATCCAGAATGAGTAATTGGGGATCATGAAATATCGCCATTGCAATCCCTAACCGCTGTTTCATACCCATAGACAAAGCATTCGTTTTTTTCTTTTTCTCCCGATGAAGATCAACCATTTCCAACACTTCATCAATGCGTTTATTCCCTTTTTTATGAATGATATCCAAATACTTTAAATTTTCAAAAACGGTTAACTTAGTATAATAACAAGGCGATTCGATCAGGTTTCCAACATTCGTATAGATACGTGTTCGATTTGTCCTAAGACTATTTCCCTGAATAAAAATCGCATCTGTCCGGTCCTCCAAAAGACCTAAAAGTAGCTTGATTGTTGTCGATTTTCCGGCTCCATTTCGCCCGAGATAGCCATAAATACCCTTTTCTGGTACCTGCAGACTGATGTTATCCAGGATTGTTTTCGCGCCTATTTTAAAGCTAAGTTGTTTTGTGAGGATACTTTCCATTGGTGTTACCGGTAAATTGGATCTTTATTGATATCGATATAGAAAATGCCGTCGATAAAGTCGTGCCACCTTCTATCTTCATCAATCCCTTGATTGATGACTGAACTAAAATTCTGTTTTAAAATACTATTGTTGGACAACTCCCGAAGATCTAAAAAGAAATAAGGCAATTTAGTGGCATGAAATACATTTTCCACCGCCAACTTACCCACTCTATCGACAACACGGCCAGTTTTATCGTATCGTCCATAGGAAGTAAAGTCCAGGCTATATGCTTGGGCGCCATATTTACGCTTTAGATAAGTCCCAAGCGGCCGATAATCTTTATTGTATGGAGCAGAAAAGCTATGGATATTGGCACACCAGACGATAATCTTTTTGCCGGCGTAAAGCGAATCGATCTGATAGCATAGATTTTCTGCCATCAGGGAATCCCTAAAATGCATGCTCTGCATTGATCCTGATTTATAGCGCCAAGATTTGTCAAAGTTATTTCTCATATCGGACAGATATCGGCTATAGATCAGGTGCTCATTGTCTTTTACACCCCTGCTGATCACACGGCTCAATGCATCCAATTCTGCTAAAAACTGTTTCTTTTGGTCCGCATCGAGCTGCTTGCTGGCAAAACGTTCATATGTCAGGTATTCCAGTTTGTTTCTATTTTTTTTCAATAAAGGATACTTGGTTGAATCAATCCCATTTTTGACTAAGAAATCTTCTAATAATTTCGCCCGCTTATCAGACAATTCCCTACCCGAAAACTGAATATCAAACCCACCGAGAGAAATAGGATTCTGGGATGTTTTCGTATTTTTATAATAAGTTAAGAGCAGTTGATTTTCCTCATTTTGCCACCAAAAGTCAAATAGACCGATACCGCCGACCGTTTTTACTTGAGACCGACTCGTAGGGTTATCCATCTGTGCATTCATCATCCACATATCATATTGCCCTGCCTCATATAAAACTACGTCATAATCGAGAAGCTCATGCAGATAACGGATGAGTCTGGCTTTCGCTTTGAAAGTTTCGCCATCATTGTGCAGCATTTCACCCAACATCAAAATTCTATTATTTTTTAGCGTAGCATCAAAAAAGCGTAGATCCGAAAAATTACTATCGGTCATCAAGATACTTTTGATTTCTTTTTTATGGCGATTCACTTCGCTTAATAATGTTGCATGATTCGCCATGGGCGTATCATTATAGACAAGCTTATTAAACGATAAAATTAAAACTGTAGTTATCGCAAGTGCACATAAAACACCTCTCATGCATTTCAGCTTATATGATTCATAATTGATCTATCTACTGCGTGTCACGCTAAAGTAGAATACATTTTAACATAAGATGATCATTTTTTCTTTTTCCACAAAAAAATTATACAAAAAAAAATTAGAAATGCCCTATAACTACAAAAAGGCGGTTAAGTGAGTGTATCACATAACCGCCTTGCTTGCTTGCTTGCTTGCTTGCTTGCTTGCTTGCTTGCTTGCTTGCTTGCTTCGTAAAAAATATAGCAGGAGAAAATTAATACCCTACATTTTGTTTCAACGTTCCTTTACTGTTATCGATTACAGCTTGCGGAATTGGCCACAATTCATTTTTTCCAGCTTTGAACGTTCTATTTTCAGAGAAAAAACGGTCCGTTAGCGACGTGTAAGTAACCTTGCCTGTTTTAGGATCCACCGCACCTTTTGACAGCGCGCCATTGACAGGACCGTTCATCACATCTTTGGCTATTCCCCAACGAATAATATCAAAGCGACGGCGTCCTTCTCCTGCGAATTCTACACGCAGCTCGCGACGAACCAACTCACGCAGTTTGCTCTGACCACTGTAAACTGCTTTATCTACTTTTGGCATCTTTGCTCGCACGCGAACCAGATCGATATTGTCATATACGCTATTATCAATGATCCCCAATTCAATCTTTGCTTCCGCATTTAACAGAAGCATTTCAGCATAACGCATCACAATAATGTTGGTACCCACGTTCCAAATGTTCGCATAACTGCTCGGATTTTGGATGTATTTTTTATAGTTGTAAGCTGTGCTAGATGCATTATCTGGACCAGATGGATAATCTTCCGATTTCGGATCCAATGGATCGAAATATTTTCCGTTATACAGTGCTCCTGGGTAAACAATTGTTGCGCCCAGGCGTGGATCTCTTTTTTCATATGGACTGGCAGGGTTATAGGATTTCGACTCGCCAATAGTTTCTCCATCGGCAGTTTCGTAAGCATCTACCAGACTCTGTGTTGGTACAATAGACCCCCATCCGCCCATGGAATTGGGCAGCATAATACCAAGTGAAGTATATCCTTGAATATTTACCAAATATTCGATATTCATCATAACCTCACTGTTGTTTTCATTTGCCTCTTCAAATAGGGTTGCATAATCATCGAATAATTTATAATTAGCCGAAGAGATGATCTCCTGTGTTGTATTGATGACATCCTGATATTTCTTTTCAAAAGCATAACAGCGAGCCAACAAACCAAGGGCGGCACCTTTTGACATCCGCCCGCCTCCCTTAGCAAACGACAAATCTGCTGCAGCTTCTTTCAATTCTTTTTCCACAAATTCCAATACTTCTTTTTGCGTATTTGCAGGCACGAACGAATTTTCTGTCGTCAAAGTTTTCGTAATGATAGGCACTCCCCCAAATAAGGTCGCCAAATCAAAATACTTGTATGCTCGTATAACGCGTACCTCGGCGGTCAGCCGCTTCTTCTTTTCAGCATTAACCGGTGATTTTTCAATATTTTCAAGGATGTAATTGGCTCGACGGATATGCTCGTACGTATAGCGGGCCTCTGCATTTCCAGAGTTTGTCGGTGTTGCGGTGCCATTTCCTAAAGCCTGGAATCCTTCCCAAGGGAAATCACTATTGGAGTTATCCGACGTACAGTCCATGTAAAAAATCTGGGTACCGTCTTCCCAAGCAGATCCTTCGGCCAGCTTACCGTCGCTTCCCCTTGTACCGCTGTACAAACCTGTTACAGCAAAATCGGTTTCTGCTTCCGTTTTCCAAAAATTATCGGCATTATAGGCATCCAACGGTTCCTGATCGAGTTTTTGACAAGAGAACAGTAAGGTGGCTACGCTCAATGCAATCGTTATATTTCTAAGTTTCATGATTTTCAATTAAAAGTTTACGTTAAGACCAAACACATTTGTTTTCACTTGGGGATAGTAATTACCTCTAGAATCCGCTGGGGCCTCCGGATCAAATCCTTTAGCAAATCCGGTAAAAGTCAAGAGATTTTGTCCACTATAGTATACTTTAGCCCCCTTAATACCGATTCTATCCGTAAACGTTTTTGGTAAGGTATAACCGAAGGTGATATTCTTCAAGCGGACATAACTTGCATTCTGGATCCAGAAATCGGAAGGAGTGCCTGAAGGGCTATTTTGTGACCAACTGGTCAATGCCCTCGGCATAGATCCGTTTGGATTGGTCTCTGCATTGAAACGATCTGCAAAAATGGTTGTCGGTTTATCCGATCCCGAGATCCCGCCAATGGCTTCGCCCCAAAGATAGCCCTGTACTTTAGCCGCACCTTGGAAGAATAGGCTCAGATCAAAGTTTTTATAACTCATATTGGAGGTCAGACCAAAGATAAATTTTGGATCGGGCGAACCTAGATATACACGGTCATTTCCATCGATTTTCTTATCGCCATTCTGATCTTTATAGATAATATCACCAGCACCTACAGTTCCGTTCACCCCTTGAATACCACTGTTTTTATATTCCTCGTCCGAACGATAGATTCCAGCAGTTTCGTAGCCATAAAACGAACGGATTGGTCGTCCCTGCTCATAGATATAGAAAGTTCCATTGACCTGTGGTTCGTCACTGGCCCATTTTTTAATCTGGTTGTTGATATAAGAACCGTTTGCGGCAATGCTATATTTGAAATCTCCGATGCTATTTTGATAGTTGACTTGTAGCTCTACCCCATTATTTTGCACTTTTCCTGCATTTTGGTAAGGCGCTGGAAGACCATATAAGTTCGATACAGGCAGTTTTAACAACACCCCATCAGTTTTACGGTCAAAGTATTCAAATACAAAGCCCAGATTATTTTTGAAGTTCAGGTCTAGACCAATGTTGGTACTTGTCGTTGACTCCCATTTTAATATTGGGTTTGCCGACTCTACAATGGCTCCACCGGAACTAATCTCACCACCAAAAGAATAGTTATAACCAGGAGAAATGGTAAATAAGCCTGGATAATAGGCGTCGGAAGAAGGATATGAATTGTCTGATGTTGCCGCTAATTGTTGGTTTCCTAGTTTACCCCAACCGCCTCTTAATTTCAATTCTGAGATTACATCGGACAAAGAAGATTCTTTAAAGAAATCTTCCTGAGAAATACGCCAGCCGGCTGAGAACGACGGGAATGTACTCCAACGATTGCTTCCCAAGAATCGCGATGTTCCATCACGTCTCACATTGGCTTCCAATAGGTACTTATCCGCAAATGCATAATTGATACGACCGAAGAAAGAGCGTAATATTAGCTTTTTGGCTCCTCCATCGACTTTCATTCCGTCCTTGCTACCCAAATTCAGTTCCGAAAAATCATTATTTAAGAAACCTTGTGCATAAGCACTGGAGTAATCCGCACGGAATGTTTCATCCATAAAACCGCCTAAAACATTGATCTGATGGTTACCAATCTTTTTGTCATAGGTCATCAAGGTTTGAAAAGTCAATCGTTCGGATTGGAAGTTATAAACAGTCAAATTATTCACCCCTTGTTTAGGTCCCAAATCACCATTTGGCGCATAGTATTGGATGTCTTTGACAAATTTGGAAGACATATTGTCAATCGGTTGAAAGCCTACAACCTGTTTGATCTTCAGTCCATCCATAATCTGAAATTCACCGGAGAAATTGACCTGTGTATGTTTATAGGTCATATTATCCTTGGCTTCGAGATCCATCCATGCAATTGGGTTACCATCGCTACCACGACCATATACACCATTACTGTATTTATAAGGAATAAAACTAGGAATACGGTTTACCTGTCTAAAGATCTGCGCCATATCACCGGTATAAGGATTTACAGGTTCGGTGATACGTTGATAATTATACGCCAGTCCTAGATCAAATCGAAGTCTTGAAGATACTTTTGCACCAACATTTGTGCGTAAATTATAACGGTCAGAGCTCGCTACCTTGATAACGCCTTTTTGTCCTAAGTAGCCTCCCGAAGCCATATATTGCACATCTTCTGTTCCACCTGTAACTTGCAAATTATGCGATTGTTGAAAGCCCGATCCCTTGTAGAGCAGTCCTAACCAATCCGTATTGGGATGACCGTCCGGATCAGATCCATTTTTGAAAAGTTCAAGATCCTGCTGGGAAAAACGCTGTGTCTTCCCTTCATTTTTAAGGGCCTCATTTAAGATAACAGCATGGTCATAAGAGTTCATATATTCCGGTAGACGTGTTGGATCCTGAATACCGGCATAGCCTGTATAATTCAATTGCGGCTTGCCACTACCGCCCTTTTTGGTCGTAATCAAGATAACCCCGTTTGCAGCCTTAGAGCCGTAAATTGCTGCACTAGGTCCGTCTTTCAATACCGAAACACTTTCAATATCGTTGGGGTTGATATTATTCATCGAGCTTTCTATTCCATCAACAATAACAAGCGGATTCGCATTATTGATGGTACCCAGCCCACGAATACGGATCGTACCGTTGTCTTTACCGGGCTGTCCTGAATTTTGGGTAATCGTTACACCCGAAAACTTACCCTGGATCGCAGAAGATACATTGGTAACCGGACGATCCTGTAGATCTTTTGACGTGATCGCTTGTACCGCACCGGTTAAATTTACCTTCTTTTGTTTAGCGAATCCCACAACGACCACTTCCTCCAAAGCCTCATTATTACTTTCCAGCTGAATTGATAGGGTCGTTCCTGTAACTGTCACTTCTTTGGTTTTGTAGCCAACGCTACTAACAAGCAAAATATCTCCAGCTTTAGCTCGAATTGCAAATGTTCCCTTTGCATCTGTAGATGTCGATACCGATGTTCCTTTGACCGAAACAGTCGCAGACGCAAGAGGACCATCTTCTGCGGTTACTTTCCCGGTAACTTGGTTCTGAGCGGCCTTGTTTGCTGTATGTTTAAATGCAATCGGCATTTCTGCGGCCCACAAACTTTGCGAAGACGCAACAAGAAGAGCAATAGCAAGCAGGCTTACCTTTTGGTTACTTGTAAATTTTGAAATCATAATTAAATAGTTAGTAAAATTGAGTCTGTCAGTTTAGTATTAGATTGACTGGTTCAGCCCGTTAAATTAGAGGGATATTTTATGGGAACAAAACAACGGTGTCACGAAATCGATTGCGTAAATAACGCAATCGATTGACTTCTATTTATTGAAATTCACTTTGTCACTTTTTTAGTATAGAAAACAATGCAACCGGCTGCATCCAAGCTGAAGCGCTGTTGTTATATTAAAAACAAATACTTATATGTTCCATTAATACTTTATTAATGGACTATTAATTGGGTTAATCGATATTTAGCGGCATAACTTAATTATAAATCGATATGATAGCTAAAACGCTCAAATTCCATCTTCTTGGCATCTGTCTACTTTTTTCGGTAGGCTTACTATTCGCACAAAAACAATACGACTCGTATAGCGGCCTTGTTATGGCCGGCTACCAAGGCTGGTTCAATAGTCCTACGGATGGTGCAGACCGCGGATGGTACCATTACCGTGGAAAAAACGGATTCCAACCCGGTTCTACAAATATCGATTTTTGGCCCGACGTCAGCGCCTATCAAATAACCTATGACAGTCCTTTTATGACAAAAGAGGGAAAGCCCGCTAAACTCTATAGCGCACATGATTATTCTTCCGTCAACCTTCATTTTAAATGGATGCAACAATACGGAATCGATGGCGTATTTATGCAACGATTCGTGGGTGAGATCGCTAACCCCAGTGGTCGCAACCACTTCAATACAGTCTTGACTTCGGCTATTCGTTCAGCCAATGAATTTGACCGCGCAATCTGCGTCATGTACGACCTTAGTGGCATTAAAGATGGTGACGACAAAATCTTAATGGACGATGTAGCCGCCCTTGAAAAAGAATGGAACCTCAAAAAGCGTGATCGCGCCAAAACCTATCTTTTTCATCATGGCAAACCACTGATTGCCGTTTGGGGTATCGGATTTAACGACGGTCGCAAATATAATCTCAAAACAGCCGAACGTATTGTCAATTACCTCAAACAAAACGGCTATAGCGTACTTCTTGGCGTACCGACTTATTGGCGTGAATTACGCCAGGATACTGAATCCGATCCATTTTTGCATGAACTCATCAAAAAATCAGATATCATTATGCCTTGGTTTGTTGGTCGATATAATCAGGCCGGATTCGATCAGTTCAAATCCCTGATCAAAGATGATATGGACTGGTGCAAACAACATCAAATCGATTATGCTCCACTTTGCTTCCCTGGATTCTCCTGGACGAACATGACTGGGAGTTCACGTGCCTTTGTCCCACGTGATTCCGGAAATTTCTTATGGAAACAATTACAGTATAACCTCTCAATTGGTGCCCAAATGCTCTACATCGCCATGTTTGATGAAGTCGACGAAGGTACCGCCATATTCAAGACACTGCATCAAAAAGATGTCCCACTTAATGGAACAGGTTCATTTGTCGGTATTGAAGATAATCTTCCCAATGATCATTATCTTTGGTTAACCGGACAGGCAAGCAAATACCTAAAAACCAAAACCTCAGTCCCCGTAAAACAACCAAAAAGAAACTAAAAGATGAAAATAAAAACGCTCCTATACTGCGCACTGCTACTGATGGGCAACACAACAATTAAGGCACAGCAGTCCACTAAAATAATAGATGCCCCATCTAGTCAGCGGCAACATAAGATCACGCAATTCTGGACAGACCGCACACAGATTCAGTCGGCAGCAAGTCTTTCCGCAGGCCCTTTAACGTTATGCTATGCACGCCCCGCAGGAGTTTGGGAGGAAGCGCTACCGCTCGGTAACGGTCAGCTCGGTGCTATGTTTTTTGGTGGTGTCGCCGATGAACGCATCCAACTGAACGAAAGTACGCTTTGGGCCGGTCATCCGCAGGATCCCAATAATCCCAAGGGGAAAATGTATCTGCCCCGCATACAACAACTTCTTTTTGAAGGTAAAAATAAAGAAGCAATCGACCTTGCAGACACAACTTTGATGGGCTTACCCAAAAACATCAAACCCTATCAGTCGCTTGGCGAACTATGGTTTGATATGCCCCATCTTAAAGCTGAACAGTATATGCGCTCGCTTGATCTTGAGCGTGCATTGCAACAAACAAGCTACGTGTATAATGGCGTCAAGTTCTTTCGCGAGTCATTCATTTCAGCTCCTGCCAACGCGATGGTCATCCATTATACAGCAAACAAGAAACAGGCACTCGATCTAAACTTCACCTGGAAAAGAGCCCAGGATTTCAGTTGCACGGCTGATCCGACAGATCCCACACAATTGCTACTTCAGGGTCAGATTGGCCAATCTGCTCATGCCCATGAGCGCGGAACAAAGTTTGCCGCAATTGCAAAAGTAATCCTTAAAGGCGGTAAACTTATCAATGCCGACGGCCGCGTAGCGATTACCGGAGCAGATGAGATTACCATCATCGTCACCGCCGCTACGGATTATCCCGGATTGAAGCATATCGCCTATCCACAAACCCCGGTGGATATTGATCCACTTGCAAGCTGCCGCAAGGTAATCAGTAGCCTGAACAAACAGCATTATCAACAGTTAAAACAAGCTCATATAGAAGATTACCAACAGTATTTTAATCGGGTCAAGTTGAATCTTCCTGATCCAGAACAAGATAAACTCGCAAAACTACCCACCGATTCACTCATTCGGTTGACAAAAGAATTGCAAAAGGTACCTAATACCTTAGTCAACAAATTCTTTCAGTTTGGTCGTTACCTTTTAATCAGCAGTTCACGTCCAGGACATATGCCGGCAAATTTGCAGGGCTTATGGGCTTGGCAGATGGATCCACCTTGGAATGCTGATTTTCATACCAATATTAATTTGCAAATGAACTATTGGCCTGCCGAGGTAACCAATCTTTCTGAATTGCATAAGCCCCTATTTGACCTGACGAAGGCATTAATTCCTTTTGGTGAGCGTACCGCAAGCAAGCTCTATGGAGCCAAAGGCTGGGTGGTACATCATCTCACCGATGTCTGGGGCTACACAGCTCCAGCCGATGGCGTACAGGGCATTTGGCCCATGGGATCGGCCTGGATGGCGCAGCACCCCTGGGAACATTATAACTATACTGGCGACCGAGAATTTTTAAAAGTCCAGGCTTATCCTATTATGAAAGGAGCGGCTGAATTTATTTTGGATTTTATGGTCAAAATCCCCCAAGGTAAATCATTTGCCGGTTATTGGACCACCAACCCTTCACATTCCCCTGAGAATAGTTTTATCCTACCATCGGGTGAAGTTTCCAGTTTTACCTACGGTGCCACCATGGATACACAGATTATCCGCGACCTCCTGCAAAATTGTGTTGAAGCCACAAAGCTCTTAGATTGCGATCCTGATTTCAGACAACGCTGTCAAGCTGCCTTAACCAAACTTATTCCAACACAAATCAGCAAAGAAACAGGCCGCATTATGGAATGGATCGAAGATTATAAAGAAACAGAGGTAAATCATAGGCATACGTCACATTTATTTGGTTTGCATCCGAGCAACCAGATTTCAATCGTTAATACGCCCGAACTAGCCGAAGCTGCAAAAAAGACGCTATTAAGTCGGGGCGATCATGGTACAGGTTGGAGTCTAGCCTGGAAAATCAATATGTGGAATAGATTGCACGATGGAGAGCATGCCTACCGCTTATTGTATAACCTGATCAGTGATAAGACACTGCCCAATCTGTTCGATAATCACCCACCCTTCCAGATTGACGGGAACTTTGGCGCGACCGCAGCGATTGCCGAAATGCTGCTGCAAAGCCAGGTCAGGGACAAAAACAACAATTACCTGATCGAGCTGCTACCCGCTTTAAGCCACAACATGGATCAGGGAAGCGTAACCGGACTTAAAGCAAGAGGTAATCGTACGGTGAATATACAGTGGGAAAACGGTAAGCTTAAGAAAGCCGAAATCCTACCCAGCAGTAATGGTCCGGTCTGTATCAGCTATGCAGGTAAACAGATCGAACGGAATGGAACAAAAGGTACAGCAGTCTTGATTACCCCCGATATGTTTCAATAAGGGAGCATCCATATTTGAGCTGCTTATCAAAGTTTTGGTTATTCGATTTAAAGCAAGGCGAATATCCTACCGCGTATAGACAATAGGACAAAGCTATCCATAAACAAAAGCGCTGTTGATCGATGATCAACAGCGCTTTTTACCTTTTTTACTTTCTGACATACACATGCCGGTAAGCAAGCTTTGTTAGTTTCCCTTTCCCCAATTTCGATTTGCTCTATCCCCCATCACAAATTCCAATGTGCCACCTTTCAGCACATCGGCATGAGTCAGCTGTGGAACGTTCAGCGGCTGCCCATTTAATTTCGCCGATTGAATGTATTTGTTTTTTGCAGATGCATTCTTGCCGATAATTACAAAAGACTTGCCATTAGGAAGCTGTATGCTCACTTTCTGAAAAAATGGAGATCCGATGCTGTAGGAAGTCAGACCTGGTGTTACAGGATAGAAGCCCATTTGGGAAAAGACCACAAAAGCTGACATCCCGCCACCGTCTTCATCACCCGGTACCCCCATTAGATCGTTTCTAAACCACTCACCGATCAGTTTATGTATCCGTTTCTGTGTCATCCAAGGTTGTCCGGCGTAATTGTAGAGATAAGGAATATGCAAAGCCGGCTCGTTCGCCATGGAAAATTGTCCAACATTACCTGTATGATCTGGAAGCTGTGCGTAAAAATCAAATTTCGACCGACCCAAAGGCTGCTGAAACATCTCATCGAGGTACTTGACAAACAATTCATTTCCCCCCATCAATTTGATCAGATCCGGAATGTTGTGTTGTACATCCCAGCGATAGATCCAGGCATTGTTTTCACCATAATACTCCCGTGCTCCCTGTCCGCCAGAAAACACATAATCAAAAGGCATGATGAAATTTCCCTTGTCATCTTTGGGATGGAAAAATTTGGTCTGTTCGTTGAAAAGATTTCGATAATTGAAAGATTGCTTCATAAAGAGATCATAATCAGCCTGAATACCCAATTCTTGAGCAAGCTGTGCCAAGCACCATAAGTCGTAAGAGGTACCCAAGGTTACAGCGACCGGTTGTCTCCGTTCAAAACCGTTTACCTCTGGTATCGTTTCTTTTTCACCTGGATATAATGCTGGAATATAGCCTTTCTCCTTAAAAAACTCGTCTAATTTCCCTGCGGCTTTACCCGACCAAGGAGCTAGTGTCTTTTCTGTAATCGCACCTTTTGCTGCCAGATAGGCTTTCTTGATATCAAAATTACGCACTCCCTTGCGGTAAGCATCCAACAAAGTTGCTACACCATGATTTGAATTCATCCGTCTACTATCACCGGTAATCTCAGGGAAAGTAGGCAACCAAGGCTGCTCCATTTGTTCAGACATCCGGACAAAAGAATTGAGGATCAAGGATTCTGTACCTGGATCTAACAGTACCCGCAATGGATGATGTGCACGGTAGGAGTCCCAGATCCAGTCATCGGTAAAAAAAGATTTGCCCTCGTCCTGATGTACCTTACCGTCGAACGCACTATAATAACGTCCATCCTCAGAAATATTGACTGGCCGTTCGTAGGTGCGGTATAAGGAGGTATAAAACACATGCTTATTGGACTCATTGTCGTCTTCCACCGCAATTTTACCTAAAGCATCGTTCCATATTTTACGCCCTTTTTCAGCTAGCTTCTTTTGATCAAAATCGCTGATTTCACGTTTTAAATTGGCTTTTGCCTGTGCGACATCGATAAATGAAACACCATATTTCATGCGCAAGCTAGTCCCTGCCTGATTAAACTCCAATATCATACACGAATTCTTACCGGCAGTTTCTGTTGCATTTTCCAGTTGTTGGCCTTGCAGTCGCTTTACCGCAACAGGTTTGGATTCGGGAATAGCATAAATATACACGTACGTACCATTACCAATATCCTGTGTACCCGAAAGTCCCCGTCCATCCCATTGAAGTTTCCCTTCCTGTGAGTTGAACTGAAGGTATTTTGTCGAAGTTGTCGGAAACGTAAAGGTATACATCCCCGACTGATGCGACAGCGCATAGTCTACCTGAATATTCTCTTGATCCAATAGCACCGAATAGGCATACGGATGTATTTCCTCCTGATCGTAACTATACAGTTGTACCGGTTTCAAACTGCCCGGCAATTTCACCATGGGACTAAGATTGAAAGCCGATTTTCCACGATGGCTGGTAACGATAAGCGGCAGACCAAACAGACGGTCTGACGTATAGTCTCCCCGCTCAGGATAAACGCGCAAAAGGCTGTTTGGCAAGTGGACCGTTGGGTAGGTTGGCACCAATAAATGGCTGATGTTTCCCATATAAGGGTTGACATAGTCAACATAATCTTTCGTCATTTTAGCTTGGGAAAAACCTTTTAGCATACTGACCGAAAGAAGAGAACAGCAACATATTGTGCGTAACAATGTATTGGTTTTACGTTTGATATTCTTCGTTAGCATTTTAAACAATTAAGTGTTCGATGGTTTAAGGGCGAAACAGTTGTTCCGCCCCTAAAGTTAATTTTTTTTGGCAACATATCGTCTTCGTGTCCATCGATTATTTGGGACCTGTCAATAATCCAGTCTGCTTTACCTTCTTGATACTACCGTCCTTATTGTACTCCAAGCGGTCTACGCAGATGGAACGAAGCCAATCGTTGAATTCGCCATTTTTTTGTGACAATTCACTGTTATGGTAAAAAGCGTACCATTTACCTTTAAACTTGACAATGGAGCCATGGTTTGTATAGCTATTCGTCGGATCCATATAGATGCCCATTGATTTCCATGGTCCCATTGGACTATCACTTACCGCATAGCGCATACGGTTATCTCCTTTTACTCCATCTTTCCAGTTCTCATCGTGATTGTCAGAATAGGACAGATAATATTTCCCATTATACTTGTGTACCCACGAAGCTTCGTGAAAATCTTCCAAACCTTCCATCTTTTGCAATTCACCATCAATCTCCATCATATTGTCTTTGAGCTTACCCGCTTTACAGACACCACCGCCCCCCTGATAAAAATAGGCCTGTCCATTATCATCGATAAAGATATGCGGATCAATAAGTGCTTCGGCCCCCTTTACATAGCCCTGTACCACAAAATCCTTTGCTGGTGATTTACTCGTAGCTACACCAATTTTCCAGGTCTTGTTCCACTCGGTACCACTTGGGTGTGGAAAATAAAAATAATAAGTACCATTTTTATAGACACAATCCGGGGCCCACATAAATCCACCTTCTTTTCTACCCCATGGGACTTGTGAGGCGCGTAATATTTCGCCATGATCGGTCCATGTTTTCATATCCGCAGTCGAAAACACATGATACTGATCCATCAGATCGCAACCTTGAGGCGGAGCAATATCATGTGAAGCATACACATACAGGCGGCCATCGGCCCATACCCGTGCCGAAGGATCTGCGGTATACATATGTTTGATAAATGGATTATCTTGCGCCTGCAAGTGTGTGGCAAAAAATAATGTCATGCCCAATAGGCATCTGGAACCTGCTTTGATAAATTGTTTCATCCGAATAATTATTTAGTATTGAGTAGTAGCGGGCACCAAGTCCCGCTCATTGTTTAGATTCTTTACTTAAGGTACTTTAATAACCTCCACTTCCGAATAATTGAATTTTTCGTAGGTGTCGCGCACTTTTGCACCCATCCGTACATAATAGGTGTACCCTGATTTCAATGGAATATCCTTGATCGTATAAGTTTCCTTTCCTTCTCCGGTCTGCATATTGCCAATATTTTCCCAGTTTTGATTGATCAATGCGCGATATTCATCCTTATAATACGCATCAATACGGTTGCCAGCCCCACAGTATGGTGTCAGACTCAGGAATGGGCGAACCTCAATCACTTGCGGCAATCCACCTGTAATAGGTGCGGCAAGCGTACAGGAGATTTCCAGTTTATTTTCGGCTTTTAAGGTCCACTTCACATTTTTGATCTGTAGGTAGGGTGTCACCTCAAAGTTTTGCTCTGCATTAGCACCCAGTTGGTAACCTTCGATCTTCTGTGCTGGCCAAAATGCACCACCATAGGGCTGGAGGGTATACGTTGCCTGAAAGAGTTTTGTATGGTTATACGATCCGTCCTGCTTGACGGCAATATCCTGCGGTGCGGGATTGTCGCTCCAACTGGTTTCTAGCAAACGGATGCTAAATTCGCCCTGTCCGGTCAGGAAGGGTTTATTCGTTACCTTATCAATGACCTGCCCTTTTATACTCGCATTCGGGCCATCGTAATTATCTGTTTTCGAACAGGCATTTAAAAATAATAAGCCTGTCAATGCTGTAAATAAATATATCGTTCTCATTTCCGCTCAGTTAGTAAATAGGGTTCTGTGGATATAGATTAGGGTTTTTGTTCAGTTCTCCACCCGGAATAGGTTCATAATACCATTTCTTTTCAAAGTTGAACGTCTTGTTCCAAGGTTCCTTTTCGCGAATAAAAATAAAGGAGTTGATCCGTTCGCCGCCCGGAGCATATTTCAGTTCATCCAATACAAGGTAAGGCATCAGCGAATTGGGTACAAAGTTGTTGAGCTCCACATCTGCAATGCGCCATCTCCGCATATCCCACCAATGGTGATTTTCAAAGCAAAGTTCACGTTCGCGCTCCTCACGTATAAATTGCAGATTTCCATCCAAGGGATAACCATATTTACCGGAGAGGTTTGCCGAAGCAGCTGTATAGAGATAAGGCTTGGCACCAGCACGATTACGGATCTGCGCGATGTATTGAAATGCTTCCTGTTTAAGTGCTTCATCATTTTTGATCAGGCCAAGTTCATAAGCAGCTTCTGCCTTATTCAAAAGTATCTCAGCGAGCCTAAAGACCTTCCAGGGTTGTGTACTGTTATATAACTTCACATCCTTGGTAGACATTTTATAGTTAATGTATTTACGGATGTAAAATCCAGTTCGGGTATTGTTGGCATGTCCATCTTTCCACATGCCATGCTCGCCTGTTATGTTGATCTTCGTACCATTGTAATCAAACAGACTATTTTTGGGGCCAGCCAAGATTCGATTTGACTCGCTATTTATCGCCGCAGTACCCGCGCCCATCTGTGCATCAGCAGCCTTACCGGGAAAGGTTTTGTAGAGTCCACGCTGAATATCAAAACTCCGTCTTTCGGCGCCTTCGCGCAATTCCATTCCCGAGAAGTAAAATGTGGCCCGCTGACGAGGTTCCAAATCGGCATACAGCTGTTTACGGTCCGTATAGCGTACTGGTTTTCCACCGGCATCAGTGATTGGAAGTTCACCGAATAACTCCACGACATTCAATACGGGATATGCCGCAGACTCATTGTCACTCGAAAAGGTCGGATTGGGTAAATGCGTAGCGTCATAGCTATGTTTGAGACGGTTGTTGTGTGGTGCGGTCAGACTATACTCCTTGATCAGAATATCTTCAGGGCTGTCTAAGTCCAAAAACAAATTTACGTAGTTGAGTTCCTTATCCTGTGCATTTTTATTGTACAGACTGTACGGTCCTGCCAGCACGGTTGTTGCAGCATCATAAGCCTGTTTGAAGAACCATTCCGCTTCTTCCTTTTTGATACCTACCAACTGCTTGTCTGTGGCATCGCCAGAGAGATTGCTATACGAACTATATTTAGCAATACTACCGGCATACAACATGGCGCGGGAAAGTAGAGCTGCTGCCACATATTTGTTGGCGCGGCCACGTTCGCTGCTTCCAGACATCATTGAAATAGCCACCTGCAAGTCTTCATTGATAAAATGATAAACCTCAGATTCTTTATTTCTGCTAACCAAGAGCTGTTCTTTATCGGCTGTTGGATCCTGCACGTCTTTTATAATAGGTACCCCACCGTAGCGCTTAACCAAAGCAAAATAATAGAAAGCCCGTAGGAAATGGGCTTCCCCAAAGATCTGGTTGTACCCCTGCTCGGTATAATTGGCTTTGTATTTAGGTAGGCCTGCAATCAGGGTATTGACATTCCGGATGCGATCATATGGCCAGTAACCAAAGCCCTGTGCCCCAGCTACCCCCCAAAATTGTCCGGTCATCTCGCCACTCATGGCCGCAAGCGTTTCCGAATTTTGCCAATAATTGTCCCATCTAAATCCTCTTTCAGGATGATATACAAAGTCTTCTATGGGCAGATAGCTGTACATTCCAGCGACATATTTACGTGCTCCAGCCTCATTTCCAAAAAGCGCATCTTCACCTAATACCCCTAGTGGATCCAGATCCATTTTTTTACAGGATTGCATGCCCGAGCACAGAAAAAGGCCAATGATTGCTATAGCGATTGATTTTTTCATGTTTTGTTCGTTTTGAGATTAAAATTTAATGGATGCTCCAATGTTGTAGGTTTTATTGATGGGATATTTGTACACATCAATATCACCCGATGAAGAACCTCCGGCAGATCCTGGGTGCTCGGGATCGGTATATTTGAGACCTGTCCATGTCAACAGGTTATAAGCACTCGCATAGATCCTTAGATTTTTTATTTTTAATATCTTCAACCATTGTTGCGGGAGAGAATAACCCAGTTCTAAGGTTTTCAGACGCAGATAGGAGGCATTTTGAACTGCCCGGGTTCCTTCGGCCATGGCAGAGCCAGTAGAAGGATAATATCCAGCAAGCCATTGTGTGCTTGGGTTAAATAGATCGGCACCGGCATCAACTGGTCTCCAACGGTCCAAAAACTGCGTCAAAGCACCACCGTCAAACTGCAGTGGTCCTGCCAGTACCTCACTATACTGTACATACACTTTTGCAGCACCCTGAAAATTCATCGTTAGATCCAGACCCCGCCACGATCCTCCTAACGTAAAACCATAGTTGATCAAAGGCATATTGTACGTTGCAATAGGATGATTGTCGGCATCGTTGATCACTCCATCGCCGTTCCAGTCCTGATAGTAATAATCACCAGGCAATGTGCCGCTGCTTACCAATGTTGGGTGGTTATAAATCTGTTCATACGATCCAAACTGTCCGGCGTACTCCTTGCCCCACCAGATATCCTTATTACGATTAGAATAGCGGTTACGCCAGTTGTCATACGAATTACCCGCTTTTGATTCTACGCGGTTTACAAATTGACTCTTGGTAGAAGAGACCTGCGCATTAATAAAATAATTGAAATCATTGATCTTATTGCGATGTGTCAAAGAGAGCTCATAGCCGAACGTGCGATCGCTTTCCAGATTTTCCTGCGGTAGGTTGGCACCAACAGTACCAGGGATCAAGTCAAGGCTTGTCGCTAGAAGGCCTGAGCGATTACGGTTAAAATAATCAAAAGTCAAGCCCAGCTTGCCGTTCCATAGATCCATATCCAAACCCACGTCAGCAGTTTTGGAAGTATACCAGGTGAGATTAGGGTTGGGAATTGCAGTAGGCAGGGCCCCATTCACAAGGTTTCCACCAAAGATCCATCCCGTTTCATTGGGTTCCAGTGCATAACCAACGATGGTTGAAGGGTAATTACCTGCCGAACGGTCATCTCCGAGCTTACCATAGGATGCCCTTATTTTTAAGTTATTGATAAAATTGTAGTTGTTTTTAATAAACCCTTCTTCGCTGATACGCCAACCCACCGAGGCTGCCGGGAAAAATCCCCAGCGTGATTCTTTTGGAAATTTAGATGAGCCATCATAACGAAAACTAAATTCGGCAATGTATTTACCTAAGTAATCGTAATTGAACTTACCGACCAAACCTCGTGCTGTACGTTCGCCAATACCTTCCATATTTGCCAATTGGTTCTTGTCCTCACCAGCAAATAGATATTCCGAATTGACCATGATCTCCCGCTGTGCATAGAAGCTATCCCATTTGTTATATTCTTCGACGAAAAGCAACAAACCGGAGACCTGGTGTTTTTCGGCAAAACGACGGTTATAATTCAACGAGAACTGCATCAGGGAATGTGTATCCGGATAGGAACTCCGCCTCACGGTCGTAGGAGCATTTTTCTCATGTGCATTATACTTTTCAGGGGTTATAATCTGGCCGTTACCATCATAGACAGGTGGTGTATAGCTATATAAAAAATAGGACTTTTTGAAATCCGTATTGTCACTGTACTTGAAATCATAATTATAGGTTGCCTTCGCATTTAAGCCTTCCACAAAGGGTACTTTATAGTCTAAAGAGATAATACCGTTGAATTGCTTACGTAAAAATTTACGATAGCCAGTCTGTTTGGAGTCCGTTACCACGACCGGATTTTCGTTATCGATCATCTCAAAATTCGGATAAAGGGGATTGTCGTTGACATAGATCGGCACAATAGGTCTTTGTCTCCAGGCCTGTTTGTAGACGGCCCAGATATCCGTACGTGGTTGGTTGGTCTCATCGGCATACCCGCCCACATCCAAAGACGCTTTCAGACGATCTGTGATCTGCGCATCAATGTTGGAGCGAAAATTCCAGCGATTATAGTTGAGACTCTTGCTTTTGTAAGCACCCATCTGATCCATATGGCCCAGGTTGAAGAAATAATTAACTTTCTTGCCGCCACCGTTGATGGAAAGATTGTGCTGGTATTGCGGTGATACTTTGTCAAATGCCGCATCGACATAATTGGATGTCTTTTTTGTGCCGTTCTGATACGCTTCAAAATCTGCCGGTCCAAAAATATTAGGCATCTTCGCCGGATAATTACTATTAAAATCGCGGCCTATCTGTTCATTTTTAAGCTGCATATAGGCAAGGGCATCCACCGTATTGGGAACATAAAGAAACTTTTGCCAGGCACGATTATAGGAATAGTTTATTTCAAAGTTTCCATCTTCATTGCTTCCCCGGCGTGTGGTCACCAAAAGAACACCATTCGCCGAGCGCACACCGTAAACAGCTGCTGAAGCATCCTTTAATACGGATACACTTTCGATTTCATTGGCATCCATGCGTGACAGATAATCTTTATCACGGGGGATTCCGTCAACCACAATCAGGGGCTCACCCATTCCGCGGATGTCAATATTTGATTCAAACGATCCCGGTTGGCTCGACTGTTGGCTGATACGGACACCGGGCATCTTACCGGCTAACATATTGACCACATTTTCATTTTTTGTTACTGTGATTTCTTTATTGTTCACCGATGATATCGCCCCTGTTAACGAAGCCTTTTTCTGCGTGCCATATCCCACAACCACGACCTCTTCCAAGCTTGTATTATCTTCGTTGAGCAACACATCCATGAGGCGTTGTTGCCCAACGATCATTTCAGTCTTGCGGTAACCGACAAAAGTGATCACGAGTTTATCTCCCGGCGATGCGCTAATCTTGAAGCGTCCCTGACCATCAGACGATGTTGTCTGCCCGGTACGGAGGTCTGTAATGGAAGCCCCAGCGATCGGCTTATCCTTTGAAGTCTGCACCTTACCTTCGATCTGCTGTTGCTGCGCGATGGTTGCCATTGGAGACAATAGCAGCAGCGAGGACAATGCCCACTGCCAAGGGTAACTACGGAGCTTGTTCCACGGCAGTGGCCTTTCATTAAAAATGAAGTTTGTTTTCATGTATTGTTTTAAATTGGTTATTGAATTATGTATTAGGTTTATGTATTTAGGGAGGACCTGTTTGCTACAAACAGTCCATTACCGCTATTCCCTAGGGAAGAGTTGAAGATAATTTTTCGCTTTCATTTGATTGGTTATTAAGTATGAAAACGAATATATTGGCGAGGGGTATAATAGAAGATTAACAGAAGATTAACAGGCATCCAAAAACACCATTAACAACTGTATATCAACACATTAAAATTTTAAATATTTTTTCTTAATCTAGACAGTCTTTAAAACTTTTGGGGTAAGCTTCACCATATAAACGAGCGTAGATCTGACAGAAATTCTCATAGCACTGTAAGGCCAGGCTGTGATAGCCCAGCTGTAACAAGGAACGACATTTATGAATCATCGCCTCCTCATTGATTTCATCAAAATAGAATATCTTATTGCAGATCTCAATAATCAGTTCAGCATTATCCTGCACATTCAGATTTTCAATAAAATTGCCCAACGTTGTGAGCACCAGAATAGACATTTCACTTTTAAAATTATCGAGCCACTCATAGTCCACTTCGAAAAGGAAGCCTCCTTTGTCAATTATATCGAGTAATTCTCTAATTTCAGTTTCTGTAAAATATTTTTTATTGGATACCATCCTGCTGAAGCGGAGGTAATCGATATATACTGTATCCATTGGCTCAATGCACCAGTAACCACTTTTTTTGGTCACCCTAAAATCACCCAATTGCTCGAGTAAACTATTGAGCTTGGCGATGTTCACTGATCGATTATTTCGCGCACTGGACTGGCTCTTATCGGACCAAAATAGCTCAGTCAGCTTCTCTGAGCTAATTCCCCGCTCCCATCGTACGGTATAGAGAATAAAAATCAGCAGCATTTCTTTAAGCAATGGCGAAAACTTCTTGGTGATTTCTTTTCCACCAAGATCCACAATCTGTAAGTCGCCACCGAAAAGGTAGATTCCGGCGCCATGTCGGGTTTCAAATCCCTTGGCCACTTTCTTGGGTTGCGGAAGATCTACCAATTGCCCGCTCTTATCTTGTTCAGTCTCCTTCAAGGGACCTGCTTGTAGGTGCGGCTCTCCTATTTTATCAGTTTCCATGACGGAAATAGTTTGTTTTTTTTGCTTGCTTATTTTTCGATACCACCAGATCAAGAGCGATAATCCCATTACAGCGAGGGCATAAAGGCAGTATTTAAGCAGCGCAGGCTTAGCCAAAGGTATTATACCCTGCTCAGACGGTAAAGGGGGAGCCAGCAAAGTATAAATCGTTGCCTTAGTCAAATCGGTCTTATCATCATAAAACAAGGTAACTGCAACGAAGGACTTAGATTTCGGCGCATAATAGAGATCGGCAAAAGAACGGATGTCATGAAAATCGAAGGGTATACTGCTCCCCAGAAACTGGTATTGTGTCCCTTTGAGGCTGCCTGCCACCAGTTGTAAATGTGTTTTGAATCTATTGTTCGGGAAAATCAATCCATAAAACAGTCCACTACTATCTTCAACGACCAGACTATTGGCCCATACCATATCGGCGAATGCAGATGAAAATTCGTAAACTTTTAGAGACTTGCGGTTTTTAAAATCAAGCTTAAGAAAATCATTTGAAATGCGGGGATTCAACATTTGATCTCCTGTGGAACTGCCGTAACCACCGGCCAGGTATACCCCATCCTTTCCCTGCCCCATTCCCGCAAGATAATGCGGAAAAATTTCATCACCTGTAAAAGGAATGCTATCCCAAGATTGTGTGGGCAGATGATAACGCAATACGCCCGCTTTGTATTTAAAATGTCCATAGCCCCCGATCATATAGATACTCGTGTCGGACGAATTAAAATATTTGTTGAACAGCCAATAGTTTGTGCCTACAGCAGGAAAATCAAATTGTTTATTCCATGTTCGACTGGTGGAATCATAAGCAGCAACGATTTTTTGGTCGATGGAGATATTCAGGACGTTCTTTTTGATCGGATCAAAAAGCGATTGGCTACCATTGACAAGCAAAAGCTTGCCATCCGCATATTCCTGCGAACGTAAGTCACTACCACCAATTTTACTGATCATTAAACGCTTATTTCCAACAAAAAACAGTGTTTCTTCATTTTTGTCAAAGGCCACACTAGCTTGCCCTTCCAGTGTAAAAGAAGACTGTGTTTTCCATTCACTACGTTGCCGCTTGATCCAGATCGGATTACCGATTTCTGCTGTGCTCTTTTTTTGTTCATCTAAACTCTTGGTCCCTGAAGACTCATCCAATGGCCAATAGTATTTAAGTTTACCATTATCAGCAATTCGAATATCCTTTAAGCGCATGGGGGGAACATCCATCGTTTGGAAGTTTTTCATCATATTTGCACCAAAAACGAGCTTAAACTGAGGCGCAAACTGTTTATTGAGCCGATAGGAATACCGGGCCGTTCCAACCTGAAAATAAAGCTCCTTTTTATCCATATCGAGCTCGAGGCGCATTGGCGTCCAGTTATAATACAACTGTAAGGCTGTGATATTGAAAGATACCGGTGTAAAGTCCTCCCCCACTACCAATTTAAAATGTTTGTCCTGATCAAGCCGCCGATCGTATATCAAATCGATATTGACACCATCATCCGAAATCAGTCGAAAGATATAACCAAAATAATCCTGTTGGAGTGGCAAAAAGGAAAGATCGAACGAAACAGACAGTTTATGTTGAAAAGAAATAGATTCCTTGGTACCGATCTGCAGGCTAGTCCGCTTATCGGCTTCCATGTTGTGGCTGGCAAATTCTAACCCATATTGCGCCGATCCAATCTGACAGATCAGTACAAACCATAAAACCAGAAAAAGATGTCTTGATTTTTTCTTCACAATTTAGATTAAGCCTGATCTCAAAAATATAAAATTTTAAATAGAAATCTAAAATTTCTGCAACTATTACCGCAGTGGGTGTAGCGATCTTTTGCCTAGCAACAAATTTCTTCTTCATCGTGTATTTTGCTTCCATTTATGCGTAAAACCATATTTTCACATGCGTAAAAAAAACGCTACGCTTCACGACTTAATTTGGATGTTGAACGATTATCCCTATATTCGACAAGCTAAATCCCATAGGGAAATTGTGCGATATAAACCAATTTATCAAAGCAGGACATCATGAACATCCTAAAACCTTATTTGCTTATCCTTCTCCTATCATTCATGTATTTTGACAGCCTTGCGCAGTCCGCAGCAAAGATTATCGATCTTTCCACCTATGGTGTTGTTCCCAACACGGGCAACAATAGTACCGCATTGATCAATAAAGCTATTCAATCCGTCTTCAGCAAGATTGGCAAGAAAGAACCTATTATTTTAAAATTCAAAAAGGGACGTTATGACTTTCATCCAGAAGGGGCACTAATCCGCGAATACTACATCTCCAATCACGATCAGGACAACCCCAAGACCGTAGGTATGGCATTTGAAAATTGCGACAATATCACAATTGATGGACAAGGATCAGACTTTATCTATCATGGCCGCATGTTACCAATTGCATTGATTGAAAATAAAAACCTCACTTTGAAAAATATCCACATCGATTTTGAGCGTCCCCAGATCTGCCAGGTCAAGATTTTACAAAACGATACAATCAACGGTACAATTACTTATCAAACTGCACCTTGGGTAACCTATACGATCAAAGACAGTATATTTTACAATACCGGTGAAGGCTGGCAACTGAGACCGACATCGGGGATTGCCTTTGAAGAAAAGACCAAACGCATTGTCTATAATACAAGCGATATTCGCGTGGGCACAACCAAAGTGAAAGAGCTCTCTCCGGGTATTATTCAAGCGCAGCAATGGAAGAACAGCAAGCTTATACCGGGTACCGTCGTTGCCATGCGCGCTGGATTTCGTCCCAACCCGGGCGTATTTGTGCATAAAGGAAAAAATATACGACTTGAAAATATCGCCGTCCATTACGCCGAAGGCATGGGTTTGTTAGCTCAATTAACGGACAACATCACATTGGAAGGTTTCCGAATTGCACTTCGCAGCGATCAGGATCCCCGTTATTTTACGGCTCAGGCCGACGCAACACATTTTTCGGGTTGCAAGGGCATCATTGTATCGAAGAATGGACTCTATGAAAATATGATGGATGATGCCATCAATATCCATGGCACCTACCTGAAGATCACCAAACGACTAGATGACAAAACATTGATCGGTCGTTATATGCACGATCAATCCTACGGATTTGACTGGGGCTACCAGGGGGATACGGTCCAATTTATCCGATCCAGTACAATGGAACTCTGGGACCAGAAAAATAAGATCCAATCCATTAGCGTTTTACGCGAGAAAGCCTCAGATCCAATCCGCGAATTCAAGATTACTTTAAGTAATGCTATGGACCCAGCTATTGACCCAACAAAAATGGATATTGGCATCGAAAACCTTACGTGGACGCCACGTGTACTATTTAGTGGCAATACCGTACGCCACAATAGAGCACGAGGTGCTTTATTCAGTACACCCAAAAAGACCCTGGTAGAAAACAACCTCTTTGATCATACTTCAGGTACAGCTATTCTCCTGTGTGGCGATGCCAATGGTTGGTATGAAACTGGCAGCTGCCACGATATTCGCATCCGGAACAATACTTTCATCAATGCCTTAACCAATATGTTCCAATTTACCAATGCGATTATATCGATCTATCCAGAAATTTCGGATTTAAAAAATCAGCAGAAATACTTCCATAGCCATATCGTCATCGAAGACAACCGCTTTGAAACCTTCGATAAGCCTATTCTTTATGCCAAATCAGTCGATGGATTGGTCTTTCGCAACAACCAAATCAAGACCAATAAGGAATACCCTGCATTTCATTGGAATAAAAAGCCCTTATTTTTTGAACGTGTCGCAAATAGCAGTATTTCAAACAATACGGTAAATGGCAAACAAAGTGATTTACAAACGTTCGATCAATAACATGTCCCGATATTTAAACTATAAACTGTCCCTATGTTATTTCACAAAAACAATTTATCATTCACCCTTGTGGTGTTATTTATCGGTATGTATGTAGGAGGCCATGCGCAAACTGTCAACCGAACTAAAGTTAAGCAGAAGCATCAATCGGTATCCACAACAGAACGCCCCAATATTGTCGTGTTTTTTGTGGATGACCTCGGTTGGCAGGACATGTCCGAACCATTTTACAAGGTCAAAACACCAATCAACGAAAAGTTTCATACCCCCTATCTGGAAACATTAGCCAAAGAAGCCATTAAATTTACCAATGCATATGCAACACCGGTGTGCACACCTTCCCGGGTGAGCTTTCTGACCGGTTTAAATGCTGCTCATCATCGTGTCACCAATTGGACCCATCCCAAGGCTGACACCCCGACCGATAGCAGAGATGAATTGTTGAATCCACCGGATTGGAATATCAACGGACTAAGCCCTGTGCCCAATATACCACATACGATATATGCTACTCCATTTCCAAGCATCCTTAAGGCCAATGGTTACTATACCATTCATGTGGGTAAAGCACATTGGGGATCTGCCGGAACTCCTGGTGCCAGCCCTTTAAATTTGGGCTTTATGGTCAATATTGCAGGACACTCCGCTGGGCACCCACAAAACTACTATGGCGAGCAGAATTACGGTAACCTTCCTGGCAAAGCAGGTTATCAGGCAGTTCCCGACCTTATGGAATATCATGGCACATCCACATTTCTAACGGAAGCCTTAACCCGGGAGGCGCTGAAGGCACTGGAGGAGCCTATACGCCGTAAGGAGCCTTTTTTCCTTAATTTTTCCAACTATGCGGTGCATGTCCCGATCCAACCCGATCCACGTTTTGTGCAAAAATACCTCGATCGTGGCTTAGATTCCACTGAAGCAGCTTATGCTTCACTGGTCGAAGGTTATGACAAAAGTGTGGGTGATATCGTTCAATTTCTTAAAGACAAAAACCTATACGATAACACCGTCATTATTTTCCTTAGCGACAATGGCGGACTTAGCCTCAGCCCAATGCGCTCCGGACCAAGCCATACACAGAACCTACCATTAAAAGCTGGGAAAGGGTCGGTTTACGAAGGTGGAATCCGGGTTCCTCTGTTGATCAAACAGGCCAAGCAGCACTCTGCAAGCACAGATGCTACCCCTGTTATGGTCGAAGATCTCTTTCCAACGATTCTCAGTTTAGCCAAAATAGATCGCTATCGGCTCGTACAGGAAAAACCAGATGGAAAAAATCTTTTGCCATTAATGGAAGGTAATAGGTCCGACAATTGGAACAGCCGGCCATTGGTATGGAATATCCCCAACAAGTGGACAGTGCCAGACGGCCCTGGAATCAACTTTTTCTCGGCAATAAGACAAGGTGATTATAAGTTGCTTTACGACATGAAAAATGGGAAGCTTGAACTTTACAACCTGCAGCAAGATATCGGTGAACTCAACAACCTTGCCCCAAAAATGAAGGGAAAAACCATTGAGCTCAGCAAATTACTTTCGGATCAGCTCCGGACCTGGAAGGCTCAGTTGCCGACCTACAAAGCTACGGGACAGCAGATCCCCTATCCTGATCAAATTAAGCCGATGGATTAAGGGGGCTGCTTGGATGATTTATACAACGAAGCCCCGAAAGTACATATCGGGGCTTCGCTGGTTTATCCTCTCCTCCGAGGATACGATTTAGCAAAATATGTCGCTATCCATGACAACTATCCTTTTTTCTCTTTTTTTGCAGATTCAATCAGTTCACGCATTTCTAACTTAATGTAATCGACATTAGGGGTCGATCCTGTTGAATTAATTTGGTCGTCGGCTCTTATCTAAAAACCTCTCCATAAAGATTTATTAATTTAAAATATTATTAAACCTTGACAATAAAAACCGAATTTTTTATTGCCCTGCAAGCATAAAACAAGATAAATTTCAGTACTCATCCAAAAACAAATGTACTTTTGACTATTTATTCGAAAAATTAAAAGTGAATTCTATTTTAATTTTATTCAACCTAATTTTGAGTTAACTACGGCTCAAAAACCAATTTCTTATGAATATAAGCCCAAATGATGATGTCAAATGTTTAATGAATTTCAAAAGATTAAATACAAAAAATAAAAAATACTTACAGATCTTGACCTTATTTAATAAAATCTGTAATATTGAAAAAAAGTTACATTCCTCAACCCGACCAATCTAAGGAATTCGACTTCACACTATCATATCATGAAAAACGATAAATATCCAGCTCATAATGATGCAAGCTTGTTAGCTCGGCTCCGAGAAGGCGATTTAGAGGCTTTCAATATTTTGTATGATAAATATTGGTCTTTACTTTTAGATGAATCTTACAAAAGGCTCGAAGATTTGGCTTCCTGTGAAGAGATTGTTCAGGATGTATTTATTGAACTTTGGGAACACTGTCCCAGTAGAGAAATTCACAACCTGAAATCCTACCTCATTGCATGCATGAAATACAAAGTCTTTGAAACCTATAAGAAAAACAAACGCAGAAATATCCTTATCGAAGAAAATCATCACCTTTATCGAAGTTATGAAATTCTGGAAGGAGATCAGTATGCCGAAAAGGATTTAAAATCTTTAATTGAACAATGGGTAGCCCATCTCCCACAAAAAAGAAAAGAAATCTTTAAAATGAGATACTTAGATGGACTTACCACAAAAGAAATTAGTGATTTGACAGAAACTTCCCAAAATACAGTTCAAAATCACCTCGGAGTATCAATTCAAAAATTAAAAAAACTTGTTATCCAACATTTTTTGACCCTACTCTTAATTTTATACAACTGTAAATAAGCAAATTACAAATAAACACCAATTTAGACTAGTACATTTTTCCCTTTTAGGGGCACTATTTAAGTGAACATTGTACTAATCATATGCAATATCCTAACCAAGAGCTCGAAAAGCTAATTGACAAATACTTAAAAGGCGAAGCCAATTCGGAAGAAATAGACGTCGTGGAACGTTTTTTTGATTCATTTTCATCCCGACCGAATTTAATCAAAACACTACCCGATCATGTACAGAAAGCACTCAAAGCACGCATTCATGGCAGAATTATAAAGAAACTGACTCGGAGGAATCAGAAAACATTCAATTTCCCTAGAATTGCAGCAGCTGCAGCTATCCTCTGTATCGCTTTTACATCTCTTTATCTTTACAAAATTGCGCAACCAAACAATCGAGAAATTACGCTAACAAACGGACAACAGCAGCGAATTGTTCTAGAAGATGGTACAAAAGTTACACTTAATGCTTCGAGCAAAATAATCTATCCCGCCTCATTCAAAGATTCCAGCACACGTGAAGTTACTTTGATTGGGGAAGCATTTTTCGATGTCGCCAAAAATCCATCCAAGCCCTTCCTTATTCATACACCAAGAATGGAAATTAGCGTACTGGGAACCGCTTTCAATGTGCGCGATTATGCCGAAGAAAATAATGCCCAAACAGCTTTGGTACGTGGCAAAGTATCCATTTGGAAAAAAGGACCTGACAATCAGAAATTTATATTAAAGCCCAAAGAAAAGTTTGTGATCAGAAAGGTATATGGAGTTGAAAAGGAATTCCCATCTACAACTACTAAAACCGCATCGGCTCCCATGGCAATAGCTATTCAGCCATTTTCAATTTCTGAAAGTGACGGATCCGCCTTAGAAACCGAATGGTTATTAAATCGGATTACCATTCAAGATGATAGATTACTGGATATCGCCTTAAAACTTGAGCGCATGTATGGCGTGGAAATTAAAATTACAAACAAAGCAGTTGCCAACCAACGCTACTCAGCAACATTCGAAAACGAACAACTAGAAAATATCCTAAAAGCATTACAAACTGTCAATTACTTTCAAATTAAAAAAACGGGGAAAAATCAAATACAACTACTCTAAAAACAATCAACCTATATAACTCACATGAACAAAACAAAACCCAAATTTAGAAAAGAGTCGAGATTGGCTTTACTGCTCATTTGTCTTAGCGCCATGCATATACAGAGCTTCGCCTATTCTCAAACTGAAAAAATTGATGTCTCCGTCCAGGGGGGAAAACTCGAAGATGTATTTCAAACAATCAATGACAAGAGCAAATACAAAATGTTCTTTAGCAAATCGACTCTCCCAAACTCGACAATCAATATTGTTGGAAAGAAAATCAGTGTAAAAGATCTTCTTTCCCAGTCTCTGGCCGGGAGCAACCTAACATGGGAAGTATTGGACAATGATATTATCGCTATAAAAGAAAAAAAACAGAATCAGCAACACATCGCGGGCCAAGTAGTCAATGAAAATGGAACGCCTTTGGCAGGAGTATCTGTTATCATAAAGGACTGGCAAAAAGCAGAATACCGCAATATGCAAACGAGCACCGCAACGGATGTCAATGGACAATGGGGACTGCGTATTCCAAATGACGATGTCATTATTACTTTTTCTTTTATTGGTTATCAGAAGGTTGATATCACTGCGAAGCAGCTTATTGCCAATTCTACTCCTATTAAACTGAAACCGGAAGAAGGAAGCTTAGAAGAAGTGGTTGTTATTGGCTACGGTACGACAACACGTAGACTGAATACGGGATCAGTTGCTTCGATCACAGCGAAGGACATAACCTCTCAACCTGTAAGTAATCCCCTTGCCGCACTATCAGGAAGAATGTCCGGTGTATTGATCGCCCAAAACAATGGTGTGCCCGGAAGTGCTGTTCAGATTCAGATTAGGAATCAGGCGTCATTAAGTGGAACGACCTCAGGTTCAATACCGCTATACGTGGTTGATGGAGTTCCCTTTACCAATTTTAACGGCGGACAACCTGCAACGGATAACCTCAATTCATTTGGGATCTCAGCTTCTTCAGGCGGCTTAAGTCCCTTCAGCATGATTAATCCAGCGGATATTGAACGTATCGATGTCTTGAAAGATGCCGACGCTACAGCGATCTATGGTAGCCGGGGCGCAAATGGTGTCGTATTGATCACCACAAAAAAAGGATCTGCAGGTCGTACTCGCATTGGTGTCAACTTTAACACCGGATTTACCGAGGTCAACCACTTTATCCCTATGTTAAACCTAGAACAATATCTCACGCTAAGAAAAGAGGCTTTTGCTAATGCTGGAGTTACACCCACAGCCGATAACGCTCCAGATCTTATGTTATGGGATCAGAACAAATCGACAGATTGGCAGAAAATGCTGATTGGAAACAAAGGACATATTACCGACGTTCAAGCGAATATGTCTGGTGGGAACGAATCTACCCGCTTTTTCTTTAATTCGGGATATAGACGCGAGAGTACTGTTTTTTATGGGGATAGCAAAAACAGTCGCTTTACCTCACGGTTAAACTTAGATCACACCTCTTCTGACAAAAAATTCAATGCCGCTTTATCAGTTAGCTATGCCAACGACAATTCGGATATGCCTTCCTCTGATGTCACATCACTCTACAATTTGCCCCCCAATTATCCGATCTATGGTGACAATGGAAAATACTATTGGTTACCGTCATCAGCTTTTATTGACAACCCAATCGCCTTGCTCGAACGGAAATACTTTGGTAATACCAATAATCTGATCTCAAATGCCAATCTGAGCTACAAAATTATACCTGGACTGACAGCAAAAGCAAATTTTGGCTATACAATCACACAGTTGAACCAAAATAACCAACGGCCAATTACTTCCTTAAACAATACCGTTTCCAACCCGCTTGGTTCTTCTAGTTTCTCTAATACAAAGGCCGAAAATTGGATTATTGAACCGACATTGGATTATGTAAAAAGTATCGGCGAAGGTAAATTTACGGCATTAATTGGAACAAGTTTTCAGCAAAATTCATCCCGTTCACAGACAACCAATGGTTCTAATTATTCAAACGATGCACTTTTAGGTTCGCTCAGTGCCGCAGGATTATTCACTGCCAGCAATAACCTCGTATATTACAAATACAATGCACTATTCGGAAAAGTAAATTACGACTGGAAAGAGAAATATTTGTTTAATGGAACTTTTAGAAGAGATGGCTCATCTCGTTTTGGACCTAAAAACCGATTCGGAAATTTTGGAGCAATAGGGCTAGGATGGGTCTTTGGAAAAGAGGATTTTATACAAGATAATCTAACGTTTTTAAGTTTTGGTAAATTGAGAGCGAGCTATGGAACTACAGGTAATGATCAAATTTCAAATTACCTTTATCTTCCACTCTACTCTTCAACAACCGCGTATCTAAATAATCCTTCCATGAATATTGGAACACTTCCAAATGAATATATCAAGTGGGAAACAACCAAAAAACTGGAGTTTGCTTTAGATCTAGGTTTCTTGAAAGATCGAATTTTGTTTACTGGAAACTTTTTCAGAAATCGTTCTTCTGATCAGATAACTGATTTAGTTTTAAGTACTCAAACGGGCTACAACAGTTACAAAGAAAACCTACCGGCATTGATCCAAAATACAGGCTTGGAATTGGAGTTAAACACCACCAATATTACAAATGAAAATTTTACATGGAAAACATCTGCTAATTTCACGTTTTATAAAAACAAACTTGTCGAATTTCCTGGAATTGAAAACACATTTTATTCAAGTAGCTTTCTAGTTGGTGAGCCACTCAATATGGTCCGCTTGTATCACTATCAAGGTGTAGACCCCGCAACAGGAAGGGCGTTATACGAAGATCGCAATGGCGATGGGGCTATAACGGGCGATGACCGATACGTTGCTAACTTAGGTACACCTTTCTATGGCGGATTTAACAATACTTTTTCCTACAAAGGCTTCGAGCTTGGCGTATTTTTTCAATTTAACCACCGCTTTGGAGTAACTAAAATCCTCAATACAAGACCTGGTGCTATGCTCAACCAAAATGATTACTGGTTGGACAGATGGACACCAAATAACAGCAATACCAATATCCCCGGAGCAATTATCCCGACAGTACCCGCATCTTCAGCTGATGGAGTTGCATTAAGCAACTCTTATAATCAATATACCAGCTCTGATGCTGTCTATGGTGATGCTTCCTATATTAAATTGAGGTCTGTCAATTTATCTTACAACCTGCCCAAAAGCTGGACTTCGAAATTAAAAATGTCTAATTGTAATGTATTTATGCAAGGGCAAAATCTCTTTACTTGGGCCAAGAACAAATATGTCCTGGATACCGAAACGACCGTGCAAGGCGGTCCATCTGGTTTAGGAACTGGAACGATTGCCCAAGTATTGCCTCCATTGCGGACGATTGTATTTGGATTTAACTGTCAATTTTAAAACTAGAGATCATGAAATTAAACATCAATAAAAATATACTATTATTAGCAATTACCAGTGGAACTCTTTTGACCAGCTCCTGCGAAAAATTTGTGGAATTGGGCGCTCCACCGACACAAGTTGTAGCTGGCGAAGCATTCTCTACAGATGCTTCTGCAAATAGTGTCATACGCGGATTGTATACCACAACATTAAGCATCAATCTCGCCGGGACTTCAACCTTTTATACAGGAATCGCTGCAGACGACCTTCAATACAATGCGGCTGATGCAAATACCTCGGAATTCGCCAGCAATAACCTGCTGAACACAAATGGGAATGTCGCTAATTTCTGGTCAAATTGCTACCAACTTATCAAGAATGCAAACAATGCGATATCGGGTCTCGAAGCATCCACCAGCCTTACCCCAAGTGTAAAAGATCAGCTCCTGGGCGAAGCGAAATTTTTTAGGGCTTATACCTATTTCTATCTCGTCAACCTCTATGGTGATGTGCCATTGCAATTACGTGATGACCTCCACGCTTTTGAAGATGCAATTCTTCCGCGAACTTCTGCACAGCAAGTATATGATCAGATTATTGCTGATCTAAAAGATGCGGAAAGTAAGATGGCGACGGCCTATGATGCAACGGCAAGCCCGAGAGGAAGAGCTAACAAAACTGCTGCAAGCGCACTATTGGCAAGAGTTTATCTCTACCAAAAGGATTATCAAAATGCCGAATCTTATGCGACCAAAGTATTACAGTCATCTGATTATGGCATGCCGACACCAGATAAAAATTTTGTAAACTCAAGTAATGAGGTTATTCTTCAACTTGGCAATCAAACGGGAGTAACGACATTTGGCTCCAATTATATTACCGCGGCTACAGCTACACCCGGCTACACTCTACCGGACGCTGTGTATAATAGCTTTGAGACATCTCCGACGGTTGACTTAAGAAAAACAAATTGGACAAGTTCAAAAACGGTCTCCAACAAAATCTATTATGCCATAACCAAATATAAAGTATCCTCGGGAACAGGTTCCGAATACCATATTATGCTTCGCTTAGCCGAGCAGTATCTTATTCGCGCGGAAGCGAGGGCTAAACTGGGAAAACTTGCCGAAGCCCGAACAGATGTGGATGCTGTCCGTTCTCGCGCTGGACTTGCAGGACTTAATTCAAGCTTAAACCAAACACAATTACTATCTGCAATAGAAATGGAACGCCTGCACGAATTTTTCGGTGAGTTCGGCCATCGTTGGCTCGACCTCAAGCGGACCGATCGTGCTACCGCTGTATTGTCTCCAATCAAATCAAACTGGCAGGCCACGGATGTCTTGTATCCTATTCCACAAGCCCAGATTTTGATCAACAATAAACTGACACAGAATCCAGGATACGAAGATTAATGAATTTAAAAAATCATACAGACAAAAAATGAAAACAAAAATCTTAACGGCTGCGTTGGTGTTTTCGCTAACAGCATCTTTTGCACAACAACCAGCAAAAAACAAATACCAACAGTATCTGCCCATTATAGAAAAAGGTACGTTGGTACAAAAGGATTCGCTCGCTAATGTATTAATGAGCGAATTAAAGACGTATAAATCGGAAGAAGACTACCGTACTACAATCAACATTTTGCGTTCTTTAGGGAAAGAAGATCTGCAGGCATCTGCAGAAGTACTGGCTAAGAAAAAATATCCAAAAGGATCACTAACCCGTGATGCCTTTATCACAGATGTTTTTTACAATGCAAGTACGCCAGTACAAAAAGAAAAAGCGTATAACGACCTTATCAAAAAATGGCCAGTTAAAAACTTCAAGGAAGAACCACTGACTTATGATTATGTATTGGCTAATTTAGCACAAAGTTTCGCGAACGATGGAAATGCACAAAAAGCAATATATTATCTAGGAGAAATGAAAGAACGATTCTGGCGCGGAAATGGATATATCCCTGTTGGTCAAATCCTCCTGAGGACAGGTGATACGACTACTGCAGCACCACTCTTAAAAACTGCTATGGATGATAGTTATTACTATTTAACCCTTCCAGAGGATCAAAAAGACAATAAGGCTCGGTTTGCGGCCATGGGATATGCAAGCTCCATGTCAGCTTATGTCAATATACTCGTTTCACAGAAAAAATTTACTGAAGCGCTAGGTTATATAGAAAATGCATTAAATGCAGCACCAGAGCAAGCGGATGGTCTAGCGATGGTATACTACAAATCTTTAATGGGCACAGGAAGAAAGCTTGAGGCATATAATATTCTCACCAAGTTATATGCTAAAGGACAATTTGCGGTCGAAAATGATCTTAAGAAATTATATACTGAATTGAATGGATCTGTTCAAGGTTACGAGAATTTTAATGCATCCTTAAAAATAGAGTTAACGCAAAACATTCGCAACCATATCAAAGAAATGGCAACTTTTAAACCTGCACCTAATTTTGAATTACTCAATCTTAAAGGTGAAAAAGTATCCCTAGCCAGTTTAAAGGGAAAAGTTGTGGTATTGGATTTTTGGGCAACTTGGTGTCAGCCATGTATCCGTTCATTTCCAGGAATGAAGGCAGCACAGGACTCTTATGCAGATGATAAGGATGTACAATTCTTATTCATGAATACCTGGGAGCGTGATAAGAACTATAAGGAAAATGTGATATCCTTTATCACCAAGAATAATTATCCTTTTGAAGTGCTCTATGACGATCAAAAAGATCCACAAACCGGAGAAGTTATGGCCGCGAAATTCGGAGTCAAAGGAATTCCAGCAAAATTTATTATTGATAAGGAAGGAAATATACGTTATTTTCTTACGGGATCTACCCCAAATGTAGATTACATTAAATTAGAAATGAAAGAGCTCATCGAAGCCGCTAAAAAACCTTACAAAGGGTAAAAAAAGGGGGCGTCCAAAAAGATCGGACAGCCCCCTTTTTTTTAATATCCAGCCAACTATAATCCAACCAACTCCCGAGCGTAAAAGAAGAATTTTTATGGGCTTTAAGACTTTCTTTATATTGTGGATCGGATGAATCCGCCGAAATGAGCCATACAGCACATAAATTTGAGCTATCAGCAAAAATAGATCTGTCTCAGCAGTCTTATCTTTGTTGCTATACAATATGCAGATGGCAACAAGAAACAACAGGAAGAAGTGGCTTCTATTTTTGAAAAGAACAATCTTAGGACTGGCAGTTCTCATCGCTCTTATCGGACTATATATGATGCATCCACAATTCGGCAAAAGACCCTCGGGTGAAAGACTTCAACGCATACAGCTATCGAAACAGTTTAAAGACGGAAAATTCCAGAATAGCAGCCCTACACCACAGCTCACGCAGCCCTGGACCGTAGCCCTATACGATTATTTTTTTAAGCGCTCGAACGAAACAAGTCCCAAATACACTATACCAACAGTGGATATCGACTGGGAAAAGTTGTTAAGTCAGCCTCATGGGCTTGTTTGGTTTGGTCACTCCTCTTATTTCCTTCGTCTCGATGGTAAGAACATACTCGTCGATCCTGTCCTTAGTGGCAGTGCTTCCCCTATTCCAGGAAGTGTAAAAGCGTTTAAAGGAGCCGATGTCTCTACCGTATCTGCTCTACCGCCGATTGACTATCTATTTATATCACATGACCATTATGATCACATGGATTATAAGACGTTAAAGGCACTACAACCCCGGGTTGGAAAAGTCATTGTTGGCCTTGGTGTTGGCTCCCATCTTGAATATTGGGGATATCGTCCTGAGCAGATCATCGAAAAAGATTGGTGGGACGAAATCAACTTGGATGATGGTTTCAGTGTAACAGTTGCGCCCGCCAGACATTTTTCAGGCCGCAGTATATTTACTGCCAACACATTATGGGCATCCTATGCGCTCCAGACACCTTCCATGCGGCTCTATTTAGGCGGGGACAGCGGCTACGATAACCACTTCAAAGAGATAGGTAATCAATTGGGCCCTTTTGACCTGGCTATATTGGAGAATGGCCAATACGACCTCAGTTGGAAACACATACACATGATGCCGGAGGAGGTTGTCCAAGCGGCACATGATCTCAAAGCTTCCTTACTGTTTCCGGTTCATTCGTCCAAGTTTGTATTGGCCAATCATGCCTGGAATGAACCTCTAGAACGTATTTCCAAGGAAGCAATACGACAACAACAGCCCTTGCTTACCCCCATGATCGGCCAGGTCATTGACCTCGATCAGCCCCCTTTAACACCTAGTTATTGGTGGCGGAAATAATGTTAAGCAACGGAATTGATAGTCGCTGGTGTTATGCCAAACTTCTCCTTGAAAGAAGCATAAAAATGAGAAAGGTTTTCAAAACCCAGATCAAGATAAAAATCTGCAGGTTTTTGTCGCTTATTTTCAATTAGATAATAAGCCTCAGAAAGACGTCTTTCTTGCAGCCATTTTCGGGGAGAGGTCTGGAATATTTTCTCAAAATCACGTTTAAAGCTTGCTAAACTCCGCCCAGTTAGTTTGGCAAAGTTTTCTAAAGGCACATTGTACCGATAGTTTTTAACCATAAACTGCTCGAGATCAATTTTATGCGGCTCCGAAAAGTCAAAAAGCAGGTCTTTTAACTGTGGATAGCTTTCCAACAACAAGGTGATCAATTCATAGATCTTGATATTTTCCATCTGCGGGCTCACTCGGTCGATGGCTTCCGCATAGGGCGTCAATGACTCAAAATAACTTTTTATAAACAGGTTACTTTCCAGTACAACATTGGACTCACCCTGATACTTTTTGTCCGAACTGAGGTGATGGTCCATCGCGTATTGCTTCAGCCGATCAGCCCCCAGCAATACTGAAACAGATTTGTAAATATTATTTTTCGCGGGATATTTAAAAGCTTTGGCCAGTTGGTTTCTACGGGCAACCACAATCTGCCCTTCTGTCGCCACCAATTTTCCTTTCTGATGGTCCAGATGTGTTTCACCAGATAGCTGAAAAAAAACGACATGTTCGGGAATGAACTGTTCGTGCCCAAATGCTTTTTCGACATAACAGGAATACAAAAAGGCATTCCCAAAATCTTTCTCTTCCATGCTCAATACGATTTATTTTAAACGGCTCTGCGATTATGGGTACCGATAGCTAAAATCAGTCCCAGCCTAAAGGTAGCAAATATCTCATACCTTTTGCAAAGTCTAGTTGTCCGAAAGCTCAAAATATAGTTGGTACACAGCTCAAATCAAGCTACCGAAAAACTCAACGCATAAATACATTCACTTTTTGGAAAGCATCCTTCTTTTTTCTAAATCGAATGGCCCATGTCATCACCTACGTGTTTCAAAATGGAGCCATTCGAACTGCTTATTATTTCTTTGCAGCAAGCCGCTTACGTATAATACTGACAAATTCGGGTGAAACCCCCAGGTAGGATGCAATATAGTATTGCGGTACCCTTTGGGAAATAGTCGGGTATAGTTCAATAAATTCGAGATAGCGATCGGCAGCTGGTTTGGCCATTGTATGGATCAGCCTATTTTGCAGAACAGCGAGCCGACGTTGCACCAACATACGAAAAACCCGCTCAAACTTTGGAACAGTCTCTAATAATCTCTCTTTCGTCTCTGGTGTTAACATCAAAAACTCACTGTCTTCTAATGTTTCCATGTATAAACTAGATGGTGTATGATAATGAAATGAAGCAATATCACTAATCCACCAATCTTCGACAGCAAAAGCCAGCGTTACTTCAAAACCATTTTCATCCAGATAATAAATCCGGACACAACCTTTTTGAAGATATCCTTCAAACTGACATACCTCCCCTTCCTCCAATAGCATCGTTTTTTTGGGAACCTTCTTTGCTGTCAATAAACCAGTAAATTGTTCGGTTTCTTCCGCTGTCAAAGTAATGCACTTGGACACATTTTTAAGAATATTTTCGTATAACATAGTATTTCTTTAAATAGATCCGGTCGTTAAACACCTTCATTTTCGTGTAAAATATAACCCGCTCCATAGATACTTTCGATATGAAGTTTGCGATCCATCTGCAGCAATTTACGAAGTCGGGAGATAAAAACCTCCAGGCTTTTACCGTTAAAAAAATCCGTATTACCCCAAAACTGCAGCAGGAGATCTTTTTTATTGACCAATAGATTTTTATGAAGGACCAGATGTCGCAGCAATTCAGCTTCACGGACTGTGAGCTTTTGTATGCTTCCCATCCCATCACGCAGACTATAGCGTTCCATGTTGAGCAACAGACAACCGATAGCAAGTTCGATTTCCGGATTCGTCTGCACTTCGGGCGCATTTGCCACGGTCAATAAATTGCGAATCTTGAGCAATATTTCGTCCATGTCAAAAGGTTTCGCAATGTAATCAACAGCGCCCAGACTAAGTCCTCTGAGTCGCGATGTGCGTTCATGAAGTGCTGTCAAAAAGAAAATAGGTTGCCCAGGATTCAATTGTATCATTTGTTGCGCCAGGTCAAAACCATTACCATCGGGCAACTGCACATCAATAATTAGTAATTTGACGGCACAAGACTGAAAAGCCGCCCAGCCTCCTTGCGCCGTACTTTCCCAGCGTACCCTAAAGCCTTTGTATCGCAAATAACGTGAGAAAACTTCGCCCAAATCAGGTTCGTCTTCAATCAAAAGGATATCAATCTTATCTTTTGCCATTGAATGCCACATTACTCATGTAAATATAAAAAATTGTACCGGAACCAGACTTACCGCCTGCTACTTGGATCGTCCAACCCAGCCTGTCCAAATAAGATTTGACATAGTAAAGCCCCAGTCCTAGTCCAGGTTTATTACCGGATAGTTTCCCTCTATAAAATGCTGTAAATATCGCTTCCTGATCTGCAGTGGCGATCCCAATCCCATTATCCACTATTTTGAGGTTATAATGATGACCTTGCTGCTCCCAGCTAAACTGAATCGTCTTCTTACTATTATCGTTAAATTTTATCGCATTGGATACCAGGTTATCTAAGATTGAAAAATAATAATCTTCATCAAGACTCATCTCCACATCGGCAGCTAAAGGTTCATATTGAATTTCAATTTCACCTCGGTAGCGCAAATGAAGTTCTTTCAATATTTGTTGTGTAAGCCGATCAATAGAAACGGATACAATTGTAGCCTCTTGTTCCTGTAATGCCACAGATCCCATGACCTGTTCAAAATAAGCTTTAAGTCGTTTGGCTTGCCTTTCTACGATGCGCCCAAGTTGTGCCACCTCCTTATCGTCTTTTCCTGTTTCACGATCGATCAAACTATGTGCACTGATCAAAATTGTCGTCAGTGGCGTATTAAATTCATGGCGCATATGATTTAGAAAACTCGTTTTCAGGTCCGCCAATTTACGTTGATTGATCCAATTACGATAGGTTCGATAACTCAATAATACGATCACAACAATACAAGCTAAGGAGAGTAAAAACACGGGCACCATACGTTGGACAAGACGCCAGTCCCTATTTTCATAATCAACATACAGGCTATAGGTAAAACGATAAGGAATAGGATTCTTGTCACTAACAGACAGTTGGAATACCCTATTATTATTTGTTCCGCGCTTGAGTTTGCCACTAATTAGACCTGCATAATCATCGGCTGCTAACGCATAGAAAGTCGTCCAGGCACGGTCTCTTGCATTATATATTTCCAATTTATCAAAATGGAATAGGTAAACAAGTGTCGTATCGAGCCCTTGCTGATGTACGATCCGACGAAAAATACGGTCTAACGACTGTTGCCTCCGCATCTGATCGAGAAAGCCATTCATACAATGGTTACCGTACTGGTCTGCGTCTGCGGACTTATTTATTTTTTTTTCATACCATTTCGGCAAACAGGGTACCAATGTTGTCTGGAATATGGCATCTCCCCCCGGGAATATCTTATCATCCATAATAACAGCTCCATAAGCATTCTGGATCCGGTTGAGCTGTCCAATCTGATAATTCTTGTCTTCAAGCTTATACGTATTGAAGATCAGAAAACCGATCAACCCCGTCAAGATCAAGAAGCTTGTTCCAAATGCCCAAGGATATATATTTTTACCGGTACTCTTCATGGTTTAAAAATAACATCAATTTGTCGAATCAAGATAGCTATTAGGCTTTTATTAGGCTTTCGTTAGGTTTCCATTAGGCTTAAATAACACAACCTTGACCTATCTTTACAACATAACAACTTAGCAAATTATGTCCAAAATTTTACAGCCCCTACTTTACTGCCTATCTTTTCTTTTACTGGGCAACACGTTATTGGCACAATCCGGTTTTTCAAAGAAGGTCCTTGAGCAGAGTCAGCTCGACTTTGTCAATCTTGGATTCGGTATGTTCATCCATTATGGCATGCCAACTTTTATGGAACAAGACTGGTCCGATCCCAATGCCGCACTTGAACTGTTCAAATCTCCGAAGCTCAACGCAGATCAATGGGCTAAAGCTGCCAAATCGGCCAATATGAGCTATGGTTGCCTAACCACCAAGCACCATAGTGGCTTCCCGATCTGGAATACCAAAACAACAGATTATAATGTAATGAACACGCCTTTACATCGTGATGTTGTTAAAGAATTTACGGATGCTTTCCGCAAAAATGGTTTGCGTGTTATGCTTTATTATTCCATTTTGGATATGCATCAGGGCATACGTCCACATACCATTACCAAAGCGCATATCCAATTGATCAAAGATCAGCTGACGGAATTGTTGACCCAATACGGAGAAATCGACGCCTTGGTCATTGATGGATGGGACGCCCCTTGGTCGCGTATTTCGTACGATGATGTTCCTTTCGATGACATCTATTATCTTGTCAAATCACTCCAACCGAAATGTTTGTTGATGGATCTCAATTCGGCAAAATACCCCGGTGATGCGTTGTTTTACACCGATATCAAATCGTACGAACAAGGCGCGGGTCAATTTATCTCCAAGGAGCATAACAAATTGCCGGCAATGGCCTGTCTTCCCTTACAGCAAAATTGGTTCTGGAAAACATCGTTTCCGAACACCCCAGTTAAAAATGTCAATGAATTGGTCGAGAAATTTGTAATTCCGTACAACAACGCGTATTGCAACTTTATGCTCAATGTAGCACCAAATAGTGATGGTCTGATGGATCAAAATGCGCTTGATGCACTGAAGACAATCGGTACATTATACAAAAATAAACCCAGCTACAACTCATTACCAAGTTACCAGGCACCAATAGTCGACCACAATATGGCCAAACAAGTACCTTCATACAGTAGCTGGAGCGAAGATATGAACATTATGGATTTTGCCAACGACGATAACTTTGGTAGTGCCTGGGTCTCCAATCCGGCAGTCAAAGGTGAAGTATGGTATGAATTGGATTTTGAACGTAGTAAAGCTTTCAATAGTGTTGTTATTACCGAAGGAAAAGACAATCCTTCACAGTATAACTTATCCTATCTGAAAGATGGAAAATGGCATCCTATCGCGGTTACAGCGGTACAACAGGGCCGCATCAAGATCTTCCGCTTTGATGAAGTACTGGGACAAAAATTACGCTTCAGCATTAAACCAGAAAAAGGCCATGCGGTCGTAAACGAAATCGGCGTTTACCAAGAAAGACGCTAACACAAAACAAAGAATCAAAAACGTCTTTGCTATTCTCTCCCTATAAAAGTCTATATCCACCGACTTTTATAGGGAGAGATTTGTACCCATGGCCTGTTATCCTATTCTTTCAAAATCGCTTCATTTTTAGTGAATTTCACGCTAAAGCCATGCATCAGAACCCGCGTACGTTTGACCTTTCCTTCTCGTTTTCCAAAAGTCCCCAAAGCCGTCTCTTCTGGTGCGCCGAAATCAAAATCCACATCAATCAACAGGGGATATTTCTTTGTATTAACTAGACCCAAGCGATTGCTCGCTTTAATCCAACGGGTCACATCATCATCCCGGTCAACAAAATAGGTTCCGATTGTTAACCGATAAAATTTATCGTTTCTAGCGAGATCCAAATAAACCCTTTCTTTATCATTATTTAGGCTGTATTTACTTAAATGTTGTTCCAGTATTCTCTCTACGGAATCTGGAAATACATACAAAATTTCCTGCCCAACAGCCATCAACGTCATGCAGTTTAAAAATAAAAAAAGTAGGCTGCTTCTTATGAGGTGATGTATTTTCATGATCTTTATCGTTTTTCAAAAATCATCGGAACAGCGTTCATTTCAAGGGCATTCGTTTCATCCAAATGGAAATGGGCGCCTTTAGGCACCTCATCCTGCGCGAGTATCAAAAGTTGCTTGGCCAATGAAATAAGTCCCTGTTTGTTGGCTCGAATTACAATTTCGTTGGCAACAACTTGAACTGCAATTTCGAATCCAGGTTCCCATGACGCCTGTAGCCCCAACTCTTCGGAATAGGTGGGTAAATTAATTTCTAAGTTCATATATACTGGTTTTGCTCCACCTAAACTTAATTAAAATTACCTAGATCTAGCGTCCATATAATCTAAAGTCCCCATAAAAGAGGCTCCNNGGAGCCTCTTTTATGGGGACTAATAGGTTAAATTCCTATTTACTCCAACCTGGGTTTTGTGTCAGATTTCCGTTCAGCACAATCGCTGCAGACGGAATTGGGTAAAGGTATTGCTTGTTGTTGTCATCCCAAGTACGCTTCACAGCTTTAAACCATTCCAGGTGATTGTCCGAAGTCATTGTCTGGAAATTGGTACTTTTACCCCCTATAGCCACCTTGGCTACTCCTGCAGGAACAGTTATCGAAGGAGCTGATTTACTTCCATCATAGAACACGACATCTGGAGTTCCATTGTGGTCGATATCAATCAGCTTATCTAAAGCAGGGATATAAATTCCCGTCCAAGGCAAATTTGCCATAAGCGGTCCAAGTTTCCATCGCTTCAAATCATTGAAACGGAAACCCTCCAGAGCTAATTCCACCTGTCTTTCCCGACGTATTTCTAAAAGCACGGGGCTATTGACTTCGGGGAAGAAGGTATTTTTCAAGTAGGTATCCACTTTGGTTGGCAGTGTATTCGTTCCACTTGTTATTCCTGCCCTTGAACGTAATGCTCCAATAGTTTTCGACCAATCCGCATCATTGAACGTACCTAGTTCCTGTTTCGCTTCAGCATAATTTAATAGTATTTCAGCATAACGCATTAAAGGAACTGCATTAGTATTGTAACCGCCATTGTCGTAATAGGGATCGTCTAAAGTATACTTGATCGGTTGATACCCCGTATAAGTAAAACTTGCAAAATTTGGGGGAGCAGGCTGTCCATTACGGGAATATCCTGGCGTCCGGATCAACTGCGCCAAGCGCAAGTCGCGATTTTGACACTCCTCATAGAATTCCTCAGTCTGAAAGTTCGGTCTATCCGTATAAGGAGTACCGTCAACATTCAAAAAACTATTGATAAAAGGCCTTACCAAACTTAAACGTGGACCATAGGTTGCAGATGTCCACCACCAGTTGGCGTCGTTCAAAAGCGCAAGATCTTTACTGAAAGTTACGGCCAACATAACCTCTTTTGTCACTGGAGTATTACTGGTAAACAACTGTCGCTGTGATGTTTTAGGGTCTGCGGAGATATTAAGCCCATAAGGACCATTTTCCATTAAAATCTTGCCAGCGTCTACCGCCATCTGGAAAAATACTTCCGGCTGTGTAGCCAAATTGAGCTTTTGGTATTTACGAAATGTTCCTTCGAACAGCGCGATTCGGGTCTTCAAACCCAGTGCTGTCCATTTATTAACCGTACTACCGTCGCCCGCCGTATTTGTGATATTGGCGTAGGCAAAGTCCAGATCTTCCATGATGTGTTTCATGACCACTTCGCGCGAATCCCGTGGTGCTTTAAGAATATCCGTCTCATCAACCGCCAAAGGGTGATCTACCCAAGGCACATCGCCAAAACGAACTACTTTCTCATAATAGAACCAAGCTCTGAAAAAGCGGGCTAAGCCGATATAATTATTTTTGATGGCATCGCTCAATTTGGGACTATTACATTTAGCTATCAATTGGTTGATATTACGCAGGGTAGTCCAGGACCACCCCGAACTGATCTCAGCACTGTAAGCGCCGCCGACCATAAAATCATTGAGGCTATTTACGGCCGAATAGTCAGCCATAGCGTCACCTTTATAAGCGTCACTACCAGAGGTAATATTCCGATAGAATGAGTTGCTGTAATTTTTTAATCCACTTTCGCTCCCGAAGATATCCTCCTCGGTGGCACCTGCCTTCGGCAGCTCGTTTAGTTCACAGGAGGAGAACAAAAGCGCAACAATAGGTATATAAAATAATTTTTTCATGATATTAAAAAACTATAAGCCAATAGATAAATTAAAACTAACACTCTTCATAATTGGATAGTTAAATCCGTCGCCAGAACCCGTTCCGATCTCGGGATCAGATTTGCCCAGATTACCGACATCGAGATCCTTCGTTTTTTTGTAAAGAGGCGACCAGGTCCATAAGTTTTCGCCCGAGAGTCCAGCCCGAAGACTACTGATTTTTAACCTGTTGGTTACAGATTTAGGAAAACTATATCCGATCTGTATATTTTTCATCCGTATATAGGCAACGTTCTGAAGATATCTTGTCTGTGGCGTTGTTTTGATAGATTCATTGTACCCAGCATAACGAGGAAAATAACCGTTTGGATTGTCTTCAGTCCAATAATTGTTGAGGTGCCATTCCGGCAAGTTGTTGTAAGGTCGATTGTATTGTCCCCAAAAAATAGATTCATTGCTCGGGTACCAATTCTGCTTACCCACACCCTGGAAGAAAGACGAGAAATAAATACCTTGCCAATCCAGATTAAGGTTAAAACTGTAGATATATCGTGGATCGGCATTACCGATTACAGTTCTGTCACCATGGCTATAAATCGTATTATTTCCATAATCGATTACACCATCTCCATTTAGATCCGCAAAACGTACGTCACCTGGATATATTGTACCATTGTTTGACGATTTGATCAATTTTTGTTTTGCGGCACCATCAATCTCCGCCTGATTCTGAAATAAACCCTGCGTTACATAGCCCCATATTTCGCCGATTCGCTGACCTTCATAATACGATCCATCTTTGATTAAACCCTCCTTATTTTCGTAACGGTCTATATTGGATCTATAATCAGCCAAAGTACCCCTTACGGACCAATTGAAAGGACTACCGTTCAGATCGAATCTATCCTTATAAGTCAGGCTCACTTCAAAACCTTTTGTGGTCATGTCAGCATAGTTTCCTTTCGGCGACTCCGCACCAAAGATGTCAGGCAAAGCTACACCTAAGGTATACATATTTAAGGTCTTGCGTTGATAGATATCGCCCGTAAAAGTCAGTCTTCCATTTAAAGACGATAGATCAAGACCTAAGTTTGCCGTGCGCGCTGTTTCCCAAGTTAAGTTATCCGGGATCACCTTAGGCACCGAGGTATATGCCGGCTTCTGTCCGTTCAATACCCGATCCATAATCTTGATCTCGTAAATATCCAAATAGGAATACGGATCGACATTACCATTACCCAATGAACCATAGGACGCTCTTAACTTCAGATCAGAAAGTGCTCTTTTGTCCACCTGGAAGAATGGCTCTTCAGAAATACGCCAGCCCACGGATGCGGAAGGGAATAATCCCCATCGTTGGTTTGTCGGAAATTTGGACGAACCATCGTAGCGGCCATTGAATTCAAAAAGGTAACGGTCCTTGAAAATATAATTGGCACGCATAAATACCCCGACATTACGGTACTTGTTATATCCCGCTGTCGCTGTGGTATTCTGTCCTACTGCCAGATTGATATTTTCAACATCATCATTAAGTAGACCTGTTTTGGTAATATAGGTTGAATTGTAGGTACGCTGCTCATAATTGTATCCGAGCAAACCTTTAAAATAATGATCGCCTATTGTGCGTTCATATTCACTGTAGAGATTTCCAAACAAGTAACGGTAGCGTTGGTCTACTTGATAAATATTGTCGTTCATACTTGTTTCCAACCGCAACATTTTTCCCTCCTGTGTGCTATACGGAACAGGCACACGGACTCTTACCGAATTAAAATCGCGATTTCTAAAAGTCAGATCCCCTTTAACGCGGAACGTATTGTTGAAAAACTTAGTCTCGAAAGAAGTTGTATTGCGGAGATCCTGATTAGCCGTATTCGTACCATTCTTACCATAGATAAAATCCCCTACTGTATAGGCTGCAGAGAAGCTCATAGATCCATCAGGGTTAAAGATCGGCGAAGAAGGGTGTCCCTCATCGGCAATATTGCGCCAGATATTTCCACCTTCACCAGCAGTCGATGGGTCTCTATATTTGGCATAATTAAAATCGATGTTATTGCTTATCCGTAACCAGTCGGTGACCTGAAGTCCCGCTTTTGCACGGGTATTATAGGTCTTATATTTATCACTGTTGTAGCGGTACAGGCCATTGTAGTCGTAAGCACGTCCAGAAATATAGTAATCCATTTTTTCTGAATTACCACTGATGGACAGGTTGTGATCCTGGACAAACGTATTATCCTTGATCAATGTACCGTAATAATCTTCATTACCGTAGTATACATAATTACCCTGATCGTCGACAGTGACCTGTTCGGTAATGCCCTGTTCTTTTCTTCTCTTAAATTCTTCCAGCCAATCTGTTGTAAAGATCTGTGTCTTGTTGAGCTTGCTCGGAATCGAAGAATAATTGTTCCAGGCATTATAGGCTGTAAAGAAATGCGAAGCATATTCGTAACCATCTGTCACGAATTTGGGCAACGTTACAGGTTTTTGAAAAGAGCCACTTCCTGAATAGTTGATTGAAGTTTTTCCGGACTTGGCACGTTTCGTTGTGACCAAAACTACCCCGAAGGTACCGCGGGAGCCGTAAATCGCAGATGAAGCCGCATCTTTGAGTGTAGTTACACTTTCAATATCATTGGGATTGATCGCCGAAAGGTCACCCTCGACACCATCGATAAGCACAAGTGCACTTCCACCCTGACCAATGGAAGTTGTCCCACGGATATTGAAACTTGGTGCCCGATTGGGCTTACCATCTGCAGGAGTTACATTCAAGTTAGGAATTACACCTTGGAGCATCTGGCTTGCATTACCCAGTACGCGTCCCTCAAAAGCTTCAGATCCCACTTGGTCTACTGCACCGGTAAGATTCACTTTTTTCTGCGTACCATAACCGACCACCACAACTTCCTCCAGTTCGGTATCTTTGGATTCCATGATGATATCGATCTGGCCTGCCGTCACGCTGACGATCTTTTCACTGTAGCCTATCCCTGTCAATTTGAGTCTTTGCCCTATAGTGGCTTCAATCGTGAACTGACCCGCTACATTCGTTGAGGTTGTTTTTTGGCTGGTTAAATTGGCAATGGTAATTCCGGACAAGGTTGTTCCATTTTTGTCTTTTACCACCCCTTTCACGGTAGATTGAATTGCAACACTGTGCACCTCTTGATTCAATTTGACATAATCACGCTCTACATTAGCCCAAGTGGGGTATGAGAGACCCAATGCCATACTGATTAGTAATGTTTTTTGCATTTTTAGTCTGGTTTAGAATTTTGCATCAAATTTGATGCTTTGACTTGGTTTATAATTTACCGTAATGTTAACAAATATTTAATTAATATCAACAACATTACTACTTAACCAGGTTTAGGACGCCATTAAATAATCAAAATTTATCTTTTAGATAACATAAATCATAAAAACAAGCCTTGAGACATCTAAAAGTTAATCTATTCAATTCAAAAACCTAAAGTCCCATTTTTCATAATCCAGAAATACGCTAATTGACCGCGAAGAGATTCCGCAAGATCCATAGTTTAGTACATTTTTTCTTTCCCTGTTTTTCTTGAACTAGTTCAATGAACAGCAAAATTAGCCCGCCTAAATTTGGGTATACAACAAATGCTTTGAGTATCTCTAAAGGATAACAGCAACTCCCAAGCGGTGAATAGATCATTTGACTTATCAGATTATTTTAATACGAAAAACAAATTGACGATATATCGTCAATTTTAAAAACAAACAAAACACCATAGAAAACTAAAAATCAAAACAATAAGAAAAAAGGTAAAAGATTTGAATCTCAACAAATATCAAACAACAAAAAATACATATTTATGAAACCATCACTAGAACTATTGTCACCAAGCAACCATGCATTGGTATTGATCGACTTCGAAGGCCAAATGGCATTTGCCACAAAAAGCATTACTATGGAAGAACTCCGTAATAATGTCGCCGTAATCTGCGGTGCTTCCAAGATTTTCAATGTGCCGACCATCGTAACCACAGTCGCGGAAGAAAGCTTTTCAGGTCCTGTTTTTCCGGAAATTGAGACATATTATCCACAAGCCAGTACAGATTATATCGACCGAACCAGTATGAATACCTGGGAAGATGAGGCCGCTTACCGAGCCATAACAGGCACAGGTAAGAAAAAATTGGTGCTGGCCGGTCTATGGACAGGTGTATGTATTGTTGGGCCAGCCTTATCTGCACTAGCGGAGGGATATGAAGTTTATGTCATTGCCGATGCCTGTGGTGATGTAAGTCAAGAGGCACATGAGCGTGCTATGCAACGAATGATTCATATGGGTGTAAAACCGATTACTGCTGTACAATACCTTCTGGAATTACAACGCGACTGGGCCCGTCAGGAAACCTATGTAGCTGTAACGGACCTCATGAAAAAACATGGTGGCAGCTATGGCTTAGGGATTCATTACGCCCACAATATGCTAAAACACGGTTAATTCAATTGTAAAAAAATACTCATTCAAAATCGTACCTCGTGCAACAGCAACAGACCATATTCAATTACATCCGTCAAGCGGTGGTCGTATTGTCGATACTCAGCCTATTTCCGCATTTTTCCAAGGGTCAAACCTACAAATTAATGCGTTTCGAGGAAGATTACAGCGCTCTCGCAGACAGTACACGTCATGGTTATCAAAAGCTCAAATATAGCCCTTTAACTGCTGACGGAAAATTATGGCTTTCGATGGGTGGCGAGGCACGGTTGGAATATGTCGATTTTAACAATGAGGACTGGGGACGCGTAAAACTTGGGCATAACAACTTTCTACTGCAACGCTATAGCCTTCACGCCGATCTACATTTCGGGACGCGTCTCCGTCTTTTCACTCAGCTTCGCTCAGCCCTGCAGCATGGCCGCAAAAATGGTTCACGCCAGATCGATGAAGACCAACTGAATGTACAGAACCTATTTATAGATGGAACGCTGTTCAAACAAAATGATAAATCAGTATTGATTCGCCTTGGCAGGCAGGAGCTTGACTATGGCTCCGGCCGCTTAATCTCCGTAGGTGAAGGCCCAAATGCCAGAAGATATTTCACTGGAGCAAAACTAGCTTACAACAGCAGCAAAGTGAATGTTGAAGCATTTGCCATGATGGCAGATACCATTAGACCGGGCATATTTGACAACAAACCATCCAAACAGGTCAACCTGTGGGGAGCTTACGGTAAATTTATTATTCCTCAACAGGCCAATCTCGACTTATATTACATCGGCATCTATCGCGACCGTTCGGCTTTTGAGGAGGGTATAGCACAAGAAACCCGCCATACTGTTGGAACCCGGATCTGGAAATATGGCGGTGGATTTATTTACAACCTTGAAGGGGCTTATCAATTTGGATCTTTTGGCCACGGTAAGATATCAGCATGGACTGCTTCCGTCGATATCGGCTACCTCTTTGAAAATACGGTACTCAAACCATCCATCAATCTACGTAACGACTATATTTCAGGGGACAAAAAGGCTGGAGATGGCAATCTGCAAACTTTCAACCCCATTTACCCCAAAGGCGGATACTTCGGTTTTAGTCCGCAGATCGGTCCTGTCAACTTGATTGACATTCACCCTTATGCCACGCTAGACCTTCTTCCTAAACTCAAGATGCAGGTTGACGTGGTTTTCAACTGGCGACATACGCTAAAAGACGGTTTATACAGACCAAGCGGATCTTTTAACCTGCCGGGATCTGCTTCGCGTAAACGCTATATCGGCGCGGCTTATCTAGCCAACTTTACCTACGCCGCCAGTAAGCAACTGTCGCTGGTAACAGGTATTCAATATTTCAAAACCGGCGCTTTCATTGAAGACATCATTAGTACACCAAAAAATGGAATTTTCTTCAATAGCAGGATCGCCTTTAAATTCTAAAATCATGAAAATAACAAAGAGACCCTTTCAAAAGAAAACATGTCAATGGGCACTAATCACGTTACTTGGCACCCTGGCGGTCACTCCGATACAATCCTATGCACAAGTAACAGCGGCAGCTCCTATTAAAACTACAGCAATAGGCACAAGTACCATCTGGGGAAATGTCGATGGACTTGCTATTGAAGGCCTCGTTCAAGGTCCTTCGGCTGCTGCAAGTGATCTACAAGTTGCCTGTGTATTTGAATACACCGAAGGTGATATCTTCGTATCTCCGCCCGCTTTACCTCCCGCATTGAATGGACTTGTCCATTTGGATGAAGCTTTACATGGTACGTTAACTGAAATACGTAAAACAGGAAAATTTAAGGGGCATGCACTCGAAACCATCCTCTTAGCTCCAAGCCAAAAGGGTACACTCGGAAGTAAAAAACTGTTGTTGATTGGGCTTGGCAAACGGGAGGACTTCCATGCTGAACTGATGAAGGATGTAGCCCATGTTGCCATGCGCGAAGCGCTTCGATTAGGCGTCAAAGATTTTAGTTTTGCGAGTGATCTCAAAGATGCAGGTGTAGATTCGCCGACTGCTCTGGTCGCAGAGAATGTTGTTCTCGGTTGTATCGATGCCTTCAGAACCCAAAAATGGTTGCGCGAAAAAAACTTGGATCAGCAACCGGTATTGAACAAGGTCACGTTATTAGCCGGACCAGCTTTCTTCGAAACAGCAGGCGAAGGCATTAAAAATGCGATTGCTTCCTTAAACAATTAAACAAACTAGATTATGAAAGCAGACCTTATTCTATATAACGGAAAGATAACCCATTTTGGCCAAAACCAGGAAGCTGTTACCGCTGTAGCGATCCAAGATGGTAAATTTGTTGCCATCGGTTCAGACAGCGATGTCCTTAAGCTTGCCAGCACACAGACAAAATTGATTGACCTAGGCGGTCGACGTGTTGTACCAGGCATTAACGATTCGCATATCCACCTGATCCGTGGCGGACTCAATTATAATCTTGAATTGCGCTGGGATGGTGTTCCATCATTGGCCGATGCACTACGTATGCTCAAAGAGCAAGTTGACCGTACGCCACATCCCCAATGGGTTCGCGTAGTGGGCGGTTGGTCCGAGTTTCAATTTGCAGAACGTCGCATGCCAACTTTGGCTGAGATCAATGCCATAGCAACTGATACCCCAGTTTTTATCCTTCATCTCTATGACCGCGCACTGCTAAATGCTGCTGCATTACGTGCCGTAGGTTATACCAAAGACACACCTGCCCCTCCAGGAGGAACCATTGAACACGATAGCCATGGTAATCCAACAGGATTGCTGATTGCATCGCCCAATGCCATGATCTTATATTCAACCCTAGCAAAAGGCCCAACTTTACCTTACGAAGAGCAGATCAATTCGACCCGCCATTTCATGAAGGAATTGAATCGCTTTGGGATTACCAGTGTCATCGATGCCGGTGGAGGCTTTCAAAACTACCCCGATGACTACCAAGTCATCAGCGACTTACATCGTGAAGACCAGCTTACAGTACGTATCGCCTACAACCTCTTCACACAAAAGCCCAAGCACGAATACGAAGATTTCCAGCAATGGATAGACAGCGTGCCACTCCGTCAAGGAGACGATATGTATCGCCACAACGGCGCTGGCGAAATGCTTGTTTTTTCGGCAGCAGATTTTGAGGATTTTCTCCAACCAAGGCCCGATCTCGGTGAAAATATGGAAGCCGAACTCGAAAAAGTTGTTCGTTTACTCGTGAGTAATCGATGGCCATTCAGATTACATGCCACATACAACGAAAGTATCAGCCGCTTTTTGGACGTATTCGAGAAAGTCAATCGCGACATTCCGTTTGATGGACTGGCCTGGATTTTCGACCATGCCGAAACAATCGACGAGCGTAATATCGAACGCACCAAAGCGCTAGGTGGTGGTATTGCCATCCAAAGCCGCATGGCCTATCAGGGTGAATATTTTGCAGATCGATATGGCATTACTGCGGCCGAACAAACACCTCCTGTCAAAAAAATGCTGGCCATGGAAATTCCTGTAGGAGGTGGTTCCGATGCAACACGCGTGAGTAGCTACAACCCCTGGGTGTCCATGTACTGGCTTACCGCAGGAAAAACTGTGGGTGGACTCCAAATATACCAAGATAGCAAGCTTGACCGCATGACAGCGCTACAGCTCTATACCAAAGGCAGTGCCTGGTTTTCACAAGAACAACAAAAAAAGGGAGATATTGCTGTGGGAATGCTAGCTGATTTAACGGTACTTAACAATGACTATTTTACGGTAGAAGATGAAGCTATTAAGGAGATCGAATCCGAACTTACTGTCGTAGCGGGCAAAATTGTCTATGCGGAAGGTGATTTCAGTCGCTTCTCTCCCCCACCGATCCCCATTCTACCCGATTGGTCACCTACAAAAAGCTACGGCGGTTATTACAGTGTTTCGAAAACAGCTCAAAAAAACAGTTCAACTACATCAACAGCTCAAAGCAGCATTGTAAATTCCATCCACCTTTGTAGCGGCAGCTGTCAGGTACATGCACACGATCACAATCAAGCCCGAATGAGCAATATCGCGCTAAACAATTACGCTGCATTCTGGGGAGCGTTAGGCTGTTCATGTTTTGCATTTTAAGACACTGAAAAGATGGAAATACTTCAAAAACTTTTTTACACAGATCTGGGAAATGCAGTCAACAATGGAGCTATATTGATCTTTCGGATCTTGTTAGCCTGGGAGTTGCTCACTGTTCACGGCCTCAAAAAAATACAAAAAGGCCCACAGGCTGAACCTGAACATATCCCGAATCCTTTGCAACTGCCAGAAAAACTCAACGCCGCGGTGGCCCAGTTTGCGGACACCATTGTACCTTTTTTTATTGCACTTGGCTTATTCGGAAGGTTGGCGCTATTACCGACAATAGGAGTTACGGCAGTTGGCTATTTCGTCGTCCATCGCCACGATTCGCGCGAAGTGCGCGATATTCCGTTTATGTACACGCTATGCCTTTTGCTCCTCTTGCTCACTGGCCCAGGAACTTATTCAATGGATCATTACATTTATCAACTACTCACAAAATAAACATATGAAACCTCATATCGGAATACATGACAATAACCTAGCTGAATCGGCACACATTCTTTCTAAGCTGTTAGCCGATGAATACCTGCTTTATACGAAAACAAGAAATGCACATTGGAACATCGAGGGAGCCGATTTTTATAACAAGCATCTCTTTTTCGAAGCGCAGTATAACGAACTCGACGAGCTGATTGACAGTCTTGCTGAACGCATCCGTACGCTAGGACACTATGCCCCTGCCAGCTTAAATCAGTTTCTGGCGCTGACGCAGTTAACCGAACAGAAAAGGTCAGGCAATGATAGTGCTGCCTATATCAAAGAATTATTAATGGACCACGAAAGCATTATTGTTTCATTGCGCGAAAACATCGACCATTTTGCCATAGCACTGAAGGACATTGGAACAAGCGACTACGCAACAGGACTTCTGGAAACCCACGAAAAAATGGCTTGGATGCTACGTGCGCATTTATCATAAAACCATGGAAAATCAAAACAAAGCACATCTAACGACACTTGTTCTCACCCTTGTTGGGGGCTATTGTGACACTGTTACCTTTGTCGCAGCTGACAAAATATTCTCGGCCCATGTGACCGGCAACTTTATCGTCTTCGCCTATCAGCTTATCAATGGCGGAGATATCACGGCCTGGATCAAATTGGCAACCTTCCCTGTATTTGTCACCGCAGTGATGGCAGGCGGATGGCTTACCTCACTCTCCCATAAGAAAAATACCGTCCTCTTTGTCGAAGCCCTATTACTTGTCATCGCAGGTCTACTGGCTATTGTTCTTCCGGTAGAAGCCTCCAAAACCGTGATGTATAGCCTGGTTATGCTCGTCGTATTCGCTTTGGGCATGCAAAATGCATTCGGAAAACTATTTGCAAAAGCAACTCACGGACCAACAACCATGATGACGGGAAATGTGACCCAAGCATCACTAGACCTCTGTGTACTTATCGCCAATAAATTTAAAAATCCAGACACCAACGTCAGCTTTGGGAATCAGCTGATCACCTTATCCGGTTTTTTCATCGGATGTTTGGCAGGAGCCTATTTTGGTAAACAACTTGGATTAACTTCTATTATATTTGCAGGGATAGCGATGCTCGTCTGTTATTTCCTTTCGAAAGACAAGGATCAATAATTCGGATAAAAGCATAAAGCAAATAGAGCAAGCTACCGGTAGAAAGATAGCTTGCTCTATCTTATAACGTAAGTCACCTTAATGAGAATCTATCTAATACTTAGCTTTTTTATCCTTTCGATCTTTAATACATTCGGTCAGGACAACACGACTATTCATCGTCTGCTAGACAGCATATCGCATGAAAAGGATCCCGGACAGAAAGCTCGTATGCTTTATGATGCCGCTAAATGTTACCTGGAAAAACCAGGTGAATCAAAAAAAGACCTAGACAGTGCCTTATGGCTTAATAGGACATCCCAAAAACTGCACCTCTCGGCCAATCTGAAAACCGAAGCCGCGCTAAATATGCTTCTGGATGCCCGTATACAGGAGGAAATGGGTAAACCTGACCTTGCAAAAAGCCAGAAAAAGGCTAGTTTACTTTTTGCGAACACCCATCAGCTTGCTAAAGCCTCGGCCATGATTTACCTGTCTATGGCTAACGACATCAAAGATGTAGACTTTCATCAAAAGACCAGCTTATTCCAGCAAGCGTTAGAACAAGCCAAAAAGACAAGTGATAAATCACTTGAGCCCAAAATCCTGATGGAACAATCCAGCTTCCTTTCCAATTATGGGGACTATAAAGGCGCCATAGAAACGGCTCATCGTGCCGCCGTATTAAAAAAACAGACCGGCGATAAAAATATCAGCCAGGAGCTTGTGTCCGTTGCCGGTAATCTCCGCATGCTCCTGCGCCTCAAAGAAGCTTTAAAATATGCGCTCGAAGCTCGTCGGGTAGTGGAAAACGAAAACACAACGACAACCAAAGATGATTTAGCTGCCGTGTACAATATTGTGGGATTGATCTATTATGATCTCAAATCCAACAAAGAGGCTTTGGAAAATTACCAAAAGGCATTTGAAATCGCCAAAAGTAAAGGTGACAGATATGGCATCCATACCATCACACTCAACCTGGCAACGATCCTATCCCGTCTCGATCGCGTTTCAGATGCATTGGATCTGCTGAACAATGTCACCAAGGATTACGCTTCCGATATTTATACCATACGATATGCCTATCTGTATACCATGCTGTACACAAGAAATAAGGATACGAAAAAAGCTTATCCCTATTATCAGGAACTCTTAAGATATTACAAGGCTGGAAATATCACAGGACAGGAAAGGCATATCATGATGGTTGGCATAGCAAGTTATCTTTTTGCTGATGGACAGATCAAACAGATGTATCCCTACCTCGCGGAGATAGAAAGATCATTGACCAAAGAAAGCAGTCTGCTTCGTCTATCCGAATTGCGTAAACTCTATTACCTTGCCGATTCGGCCCGCGGTGATTTTAAATCCGCTTTCGCAAACTTTGCGGCTTTCAAAAGTATCAGCGATTCCATCAACAGTGTAGAGCGGGCAAAGGAGCTTACGGCCTTACAATTAGATTATGATACCGAAAAAAAAGACCATGATATCGTCCTCCTCAAGCAAAAAGGTCAGCTGCAAAAATCACTGCTTGAACGGGAGGCTATTATACGAAACGTGTTCATAGGCAGCTTTGTCGTACTGTTGATCTTCGCAGGCTTTTTGTATATCCAAAATGCCATTAAAAAAAGAAGTAATGCAAAACTAACGCTTAAACAGGAAGAAATCAATACCCAGAATGAAAAGCTAAAACAGCTGATCGCTGAAAAAGAATGGCTACTAAAAGAAATTCACCATCGCGTCAAAAACAACATGCAGATTATTATCAGTCTGCTCAATACACAATCGGCTTATCTTGAAAACGAAGATGCCATCAACGCAATTCAAAATAGTCAAAATCGGATGCATGCGATGTCTCTGATCCATCAAAAGCTGTATCAGACCGACAACCTCTCGCGCATTGACATGAAATGGTATATCCAGGAACTGACCGAATACCTCAAAGATAGCTTTCAATCCGAAAAATCAGTTAAATTTGAGATTCAGGTAGATCCGATTACACTTGATGTTGCACAGGCGGTCCCAGTTGGGCTTATTCTCAATGAAGCAATCAATAATGCAATCAAACATGCTTTTGCTCAAAGGGAGGGAACCGTTTTTATCAGCTTCAGGCGAATCAGAGCAACACCTTACGATCTCTTGCTTAGCATTGCCGACAATGGTATCGGAATACAGAAAGATCTTAGCAATAGTGATAGTGACTCTTTCGGCATGAATCTCATGCAAGGGCTAACTTCCCAGCTTGACGGGGAATTTAAACTGACATCTGACCAAGGTGTTTTCATTACTATTCAATTTTCACAGAAAGAAGGCGAAATTTAAGACGAATTTTATGCAAAAAGGAAACAAGATCTTAATCGTAGAAGATGAATTTATCGTCGCTAATGATCTCAGGATGATCCTCAAAAAAAACGGTTATGAGGTCGTTGGTATAGCGTCTTCTGTATCGCAGGCCAAGACAATTATCGCGACAACAAAACCGAATTGGGTACTACTCGATATCCTATTAAAGGGAAGTGAAACAGGTATCGACCTCGCTATTGAATTGAACAAGCTAGAGCTACCATTCCTATTTATATCGGCCAATACCAACCAAGGCATTTTAGAAGCGGTGAAAGAGACAAGGCCTTATGGTTTTTTGACAAAACCATTTCGCGAAAAGGATCTTTTCATTATGCTCGATATTGCCAATGAAAGGCTCAATTCAGAAAACAAAGCAGAGGATCCAAAAATTAAGTCCATTGAAAACAGAAGCTTAAAAGATCAGCTCATCGGTACAAGCCCAGCTCTTAATGAGGTACTTTCACAGGTCGAATTGGTTGCTCCTACAGACACCTCCGTCCTGCTGCTCGGCGAAAGCGGCACAGGTAAAGAAAAAATTGCGCAGTCATTACATCAGCTATCGTTGCGCAAGCAGCAGCCTTTGGTTGTAGTCAATTGTGCTGCCATACCATTATCCCTTATGGAGTCTGAATTATTTGGTCATGAAAAAGGAGCCTTTACAGGGGCGCAAAATAGAAGAATTGGTAAATTTGAACTTGCCGACGGGGGAACTATCTTTTTGGACGAAATTGGTGAACTACCGTTAGAAGCGCAGACCAAATTACTGCGTGTGCTTCAGGAACAAGAAATCGACCGTGTAGGTGGAGAGCTGCCGGTCAAGATCAATGTACGTATTATCGCCGCGACTAACCGCAACCTGGAACAGGAGGTCGCCCTAGGCCACTTTAGACTGGACCTATATTATCGGCTCAACATCTTCCCAATTGCCATTCCCCCACTTCGAGAGCGATCTGGGGATATTGAGGTGCTAGCCAATTATTTTCTAGCCTTTTACGCCACTAAACTCAAGAAAAACGTCACGGCTTTTTCTGCCCATGCACTTGCCAATATGCAAGCTTATCCATGGCCGGGCAATATTCGGGAGATGCAGCATCTTATTGAAAGAACTGTACTGCTTGCAAAAGAGCCCATCATCAACGACATGGTATTTACTGAACACCTGGAAAGTAAAATCAAAATTTCAGATTTCTCATCTCAAAAATTAGCCTCCCTTGAAGAAATGGAACGAGAACATATTTTGCGTGTACTTGAATCATGTAAGGGCAAAATTTCCGGCCCAGGCGGCGCAACAGAAATCTTACAGATCAGTTCATCCAGTCTATATAACAAAATGAAAAAATTCGGAATTAAATCCGACTTTTATTGATAACAAGATAGCAAATGACCATCATGCAGCATACAGGCGTAGGATCAGATCCGCAAGCGATTTATAATCGCATTCAGCAACGCGAAATAGAGCAGCTTGCTCAAATGGCTATTCAGCAGAAAATGGCTCCTATTCATACCCTAGCCGCATTGGATTTGCTCCAAAACGAAATCCAAATCTTTTTGGGACAGAATTGGCTTTCGCTATTTATTGCGGATAATCGCGAAGTTAACTATAGCCTTCTTTTTCAATCCAAAAATAAGGCAAAAACAAGTGAGAACAAATCACGTAGCTGTAAAGACAAATTCTTTAAAGAATGTATCCTTTCCGCTGAACCCATCCTGTTCCGAGCCAGCGAAATTTTAAAAGCGGATAAATCTTTTCCGACAAACTTTGTCCACGCCATTCAAGAGGGAAATAAAGCAATTGTATCCAAAGCTTTTCGAGTACATGACCACTATTGGGCGATCTTAAGTCTAGGCTACAAAAGACTGGAACAGATCGATCCTCAGCTTGAGTATCGCATAAAAAATTTTATCCCACAGCTTGGTATTACTGTCGGCAATATTCTGATGCACGAACGGTCGGCACATGCAGCCTTTACAAAACTGGCCAGTAACCAAGCGCAGCTCACAGTACAGCCTCAGGGTCTCCAGCAGAACGAGGGTTATGATCAGAAATCAGAGGCCCCAAAGCGCCAGATGATTGGCGAGAGTGAACTGATACAAGCCATAAAATCGCAGCTCAAAACAGTAGCGCGCTCAGAAATGAACCTGCTTATTCAAGGTGAAAGCGGAACTGGCAAAGAAGTAGCAACCCAAATTGTACATCATTTTTCAACCAGATCGGACCGTCCCCTAATAAAAGTCAACTGTGCGGCTATTGCGCCCACATTGATCGAAAGTGAGCTTTTTGGACATGAAAAAGGTAGTTTCAGTGGTGCTGTAAAACGTAAAATCGGCAAGTTCGAACAGGCTCAGGGCGGAACACTTTTTTTGGACGAGATTGGAGATCTTCCGTTAACACTCCAGGCCAAACTTCTCCGTGTGTTACAAGAAAAAGAAATTGAGCGCGTGGGAGGAAATAAAAATATTCCTATCGATGTCCGTATAATCTGTGCCACACACAAGGACTTACAAACCGAAGTTAAGGCCGGCAACTTTCGAGCCGACCTATATTACCGAATCAGCGCATTTCCAGTTACCCTCCCATCCCTTCGTGAACGACGAGAAGATATTCCTCATTTAATCCAGCATTTCCTCCTAAAACATGCCGGAGAAAAACCACCTAAGCAAATCAGTAAAAAGGTTTTGCAACACCTCCATTTACATTCCTGGCCTGGCAATATTCGCGAACTTGAACATGTTATTGCACGTTCGATTCTATTGACGGAAGATTCAACTATAAAAAAAATCGCACTATTGTCTGACGGTGATTTTGTAGGAGAAAGCAAGGTTCCGGATTTCCGTTTACAAACCTTGGCAAACTTTGAAAAAGAGTATATTCTTTGGGTATTGCACAACTGTAAAGCCCGTATTTCTGGCCCCAATGGGGCGGCGACCATACTCGGTATTCCAGCCACAACGCTTCAATCCAAAATGAAAAAGCTGGGCATTGGCAAGAAGTTTTCTTACTTCAAGGAATAAAACAAAAAAAGCCATTCCCGTTCATGGAAATGGCTTATACAACTATTTAAAAACTATTTTTAGATCAACAGAATCTTATTTTTGGATAAAATCCAAAATATCCTTATTAATGGTCTCCGCTTCTGTAATAGGCATTCCATGTGGAAAACCGGGATAGGTAATTAAAGTACCATTTTGGACTAACTTAGCCGCTCTTCTACCCGTGATATCAATCGGTACGATCTGATCATCTTCACCATGCAATACTAAGACAGGGATCTCGACTTTTTTAAGTTCTTCTGTAAAATCAGTTTCAGAGAACGCTTTGATACAATCATAATGTGCCTTAATGCCGCCCATCATTCCTTGCCGCCACCAGTTGTCCATCACGCCTTGCTGTACATTCGCTCCATCGCGGTTATAGCCATAAAAAGCGAGGGTAAAATCTTGAAAATACTGTTGTCTGCGTGTTGCCGTATTCAATCTTATTTCGTCAAAAACCTCCATTGGTACACCATCGGGATTTGTAGCACTCTTAGCCATGGTCGGGGTAACCGCACTGATCAATACAGCTTTTGAAACCCGAGAAGTACCGTGATTGGTTATGTAGCGAACGACCTCGCCACCACCTGTTGAGTGACCAATATGGATGGCATCTTTTAAATCCAATGCTTCTACCAATTGTGCAATATCCGACGCATAGGTATCCATCTCATTTCCCGTTGCCGTCTGTGTCGAGCGACCATGACCCCGGCGATCGTGTGCGATCACACGGTATCCTTTTTCGAGGAAGTACATCAACTGCGCGTCCCAATCGTCGCTGGATAAAGGCCAACCATGATGAAATACGATCGGTTGTCCTGTTCCCCAGTCCTTGTAATAAATTTCTGTTCCGTCTTGAACTTTGAATGTTGCCATGATGAATAGTTTAAGAATTTTATTGTTTACATGATATGTTAATTGGATTGCAATTCATAGTCCAACAAACATATACAACTGTATTTAAGTATATTAAAAAATTAAAAGTCAATTTAAAAACAACGATATTTCGTTATTTTTACAACAGGTTCATTCGTTTTTACGATACGATCTATTATCCTGCAAGAGACTTCTCGTCGTGTGCTCACCTGTGTTTAAATAGTATTCATATATTCAGTTTTCACCTAATATTTGAACCAAATCTTCCGCTCCACCATCAAATTTCTGTCCATTAACAAAAAATGTCGGTGTCCCATTAACGCCGCTAAGCATACCACTTTCAAAATCGCCATCCACGCGATCCTGTAACGCCTCGTCCTGCAAATCAGATTTGAACTTCGACATGTCCAAATCCAGTTGCTCGGCGATATCCAGCAGCAATCTTTCACTCAGCAAGTTTTGGTTTTCAAAAATGGCATCATGCATCTCCCAAAATTTCCCTTGCAGTGCTGCAGCCTCCGCCGCCAATGCTGCGGGTTTTGCATAGGGGTGCATCTCCGAAAGCGGAAAATTGCGGAATACAAACCTGATCTGGCTTCCCAGTTCGGCCATCATTTCTTTTATAATTGGATGAGCTGCACCACAATGCGGACATTGGTAATCCCCATATTCAACAATGGTCAGATCGGCCTGGCCATTTCCCAATATATGGTCAGCATTGCTGACCTTCGGTTTCAATGACATAATTATTTTGATTTAAGATTCTCCAATGCTTCGATAATACCGTCTGCACCCGGATTGACCGCAGTCGGAGACAGATAACTCCAAGCGATAACGCCCTCCTTATCAATCACAAAAAGTGCGCGCTTACACTCCCCTTCCTCTTCATCGTAAACACCATACTTCTTGGCGACCTCGCCTTTAGCTTCAAAATCGGCTAAAAGTGGAAAATGCAGCTTTCGGGATTGCGCAAAGGCCATATGGCACCATTTGCTGTCAACGGAAATACCCATAATCTCCGCATCATATTTCTTGAAATATTTGAGCATTTCATTATATAAGGCCATCTGATCGCTACATACCGGACTCCAATCTGCCGGATAAAATGCCAATATCACATTGTGCCCCTTAAATTCTGATAATCTAATTTTTTGATCGGGTGTCGCGTACAAGGTAAAATCAGGGGCAACATCATTTTCTTTTAACATATCAACGTCTTTAAAGTTTATCGACCATCTCAAGGTGCACAACCTTAAAATAGATGTGCATCATCTTTAAATAAAGCATTTAAAAGCTAAAATTGTTTTAAGGAAAAAATAGCTATCCACGATTTGACTACAAGATCCGTTGATCTGCCTACATCCAAACTCGATCGATTAGCCACCTTTGTAACATCAATTTATTTAAAAAAAGAAATACATGAAATCACAAAAAGTATGGTTTGTCACCGGTGCTTCCAAAGGGTTAGGCCTCAGTCTTGTTAAAGAGTTGCTCGCCCAAGGTTATCTTGTGGTTGCCACATCACGAACAAAACAGGCCCTGGAAGATGAAATTGGCGATCAGGAAAATTTTCTGCCGCTTGAAGTGGACATTACCGATGACAAAGACGTTGCCCGGGCAGTACTCTCGGCCATTGATTATTTCGGAAAGATTGATGTATTGGTCAACAATGCCGGTTATGGTCAGACCGGTACCCTGGAGGAGCTCAGCGACTGGGAAGCACGCCGCAACTTCGAAGTGAATGTCTTTGGATCGCTTAATGCCATCCGGCATATTGCTCCCCATATGCGCCTTCAGCAATCGGGTCATATTTTCAATATAGCATCTATCGGCGGGCTCGCTGGAAATTACCCAGCCTTTGGTGTTTATTGCTCCACCAAATTTGCTGTCGCAGGCTTTACTGAAGCCCTCGCTGTCGAAATGGAACCTTTTGGCGTACACACGACCTTGGTCTATCCCGGTTACTTCAGAACTGATTTTTTATCGGAGGGATCCTTACATACCGCAGCCAATCCGATCGCTGCGTACGTCACTGCCCGAGAAAACGAAGCTACCCATCTGCATCAGATCCATGGAAATCAGGCAAACGATCCCCAGAAAGCAGCAACCTTATTAATTGAGTTAAGTACGCTCGCACAGCCCCCAGTTCATTTTTTAATGGGCGAAGATGCGTATGAGCTGGCAAAAAATAAGATCAATATGCTTATGACGGAGATCGAAAAATGGAAAAGCTATACAGTATCAACGGGTTTTGAATAATCCCAATAATTGGTTAACTCAGCATAAAAAGCTTACAAGGAAATCTCACAATAATCAAATTAGAAATTCATTAAATTTACAAGATGGAGAATACATTTCGCTTTCATTCACTTTCGGAATTCCACAGCTTTTGCGGACTACCTAAGCCCGAACATCCATTGATCAGCTTGGTTGATTATAGTCAAGTACATTACCCCATAAATGATAGCAAATTGAATTGGATACAACATTTTTATTCGATCGGTTTAAAGCGAAATGTAAATGCCCGGTTCAATTATGGACAGCAGCACTATGACTTCGACTCGGGCATACTCACCTTTATCTCGCCCCTACAATTTCTACAAGTGGAGATCAATCAGCAAGTACAGGCACAACCCAGCGGCTGGATCCTGTTGATCCATCCCGATTTTCTCTGGAATAGCGAACTTGCAAAACATATTCACTCGTACGATTTTTTCCAATATCAGGTCAATGAAGCGCTTTTTCTTTCGGACAAAGAAGAAGCCATCATTGTCGATATTCTGCAGAATATAGAAAAAGAGTATCAGTCCAATATCGATAAATTTAGCCGCGAACTCATTATCAAACAGATCGAGCGCTTGCTGATTTACGCCGAACGATTTTACGAACGTCAATTTATCACCCGCAAGCGATCGACTCAGGAACTGGTCACCAAGTTTGAGCAGTTACTGTCAGCACAGTTTCAGCAACACATACTTGTGGAGCATGGCGTACCAACCGTCAGCTTCCTGGCGCAGCAGCTCAATTTATCACCAAACTACCTGGGCAGCCTGCTCCGCATCTACACACAACAAAACACCCAACAGCATATTCAGCATAAAATGATCGAGTATGCTAAATTAAGATTAAGCACGAGCTCCCTCTCCATCAGTGAAATCGCCTATGAACTGGGTTTCGAACATCCACAGTCATTCAGTAAAGTGTTCAAAAAGAATACCCAACAAAGTCCCGTGGAATTTAGGCAGCAATTTCAATAAAAAAACAGCATGCTACTTTAAAAATAGATCAGTTACCGGCATTAATTAAGGCTGGAAGCAAAAATTCGCTGACGATCCGGTCGACCTGCTTATGCGCATAAGCTTGACCATAAGCACTGGCCGTAATAACGATCACATATGGAATATCGTTCATAACAATAATGTAATTCCCGCCATTTCCAGCGCAATAATACGCTTCGTACGCCTTATTGCCCACATTAAAGCACTTGTTCCAGAATAGATAGCCATAATACTCGTTCTCCCTTTCAGGAATCATAAGCTGTTTGGAAAGGCTCTTTTGAACCCAGGTTTGCGGAAGAATCTGGTTGCCGTTCCAGCGCCCACCGTTCTTATAGAGCTGGCCGTATTTTGCAAAATCAAGTGCGTTCATGCGAATACCGCCAGCGGTATTTGGCAGCCCTTGTGGTGTGTATTCCCAGCGATATCTCCTTATCCCCAATGGGGCAAACAGTCTTTTTTCCGCATAGGATTCCAATCCACCTTGCACGTGTTTATGGAGTAGATCTCCCAATACAACGACTCCGGCAGTAAAATAATGCCACTGTCGCTGCAACGATTTTCGAAAAGGAAGATCTAAGGTAAAGTCTACCCAATTTGCTGTAGGATACATATTTTCCTCATTTCCGGGGCTATTGGGATCTTCATCATTACCATCAAAGCCAGCACTCATGGTCAATAATTCACGAATTGTTGTTTTGTTTTTACCAGGATCAGGATGTTGATATTTGGTAAAATCATAACATTGATCTAATGTTTGATATTCATCTTTGATATAACCGTCGGCAATAGCCATTCCCGTTAAGGTCGATGCAAAAATTTTGCCGACCGACCTTGGATCATGTAGGCTATCCCGATGTTCACCATTGAAATATTCTTCTACCAGTAGATTTCCATGTTCCAATACCACAATACCATTTACCTTTTTAAAAATCCCCTCTTCAATCATTCCTTTTAACTGCTGCATCTTACGGCGGTCAAACTTGGCTTTTGATACGTTCAATCCAGGATAAGCGACTGGAACCTGCAACATATACTTATCTGGATTTACTACCGGATTCATACGGACAGCAAGCTGCAGTTCACCACTTGCAATGATGTCACCAACGACCAGATGATCAAGGCTTACATAAGGTCTGATTTCCATCTTAAGATGATGTTCTCCATCCGTTAGCGCCTTTTCACCACCATTAAAAAGAAAACGATTCCAGAAAGATTCTGACCAGGATCCCTGTCCATTGATTTGATCGATCAGGGGACGTTTAAAGGTCGTCTCCTGTTGCTGTATCTCCTGCTGGGGGGCCCCAGGAGATAAATTGCTCCTGTAGATTACTTTTCCATCGATCCATAACGTAAATTGAAAATTACCCCGTTGAAAAAGTTCAATTTCCGTTAGCTTTGGCGCTAGGATCTTTTGATAATAGCGCAATGGTTTTTGAAGTTTGACCGCAAAAAACAGATTACTTTTTGGTGAGAGTACATAGTTATGCGTAAACTCTTGTTTTTGTAACAGTTCCCGCGAACTTGCAAACAAAATTTCAACGGGCATTTCTCGGTCAAAGTGAACCTGCAAAGTATCCCGTCCCGAATGTTGTTGCGCATTGATCCACAGAGGGTAACAGGATAAAAAAAATATAACAAGATAGTTCATAAGGCTTTTTCCAATCTATTTGTGTAAAAATAGTATTAGCCAAATGAATAAAATAGAATGAAATTAACTTTTTATGCGTTTATCTTATTGCGATACTCCCCAGGTGTGGATCCAAACAGATTTTTGAAACAACGTATAAAATGACTTTGATCTGCAAAACCTGATTGATAGCCTATTTCGGTTAGCGAAAGGCCCGGTTCACGCAGTAGCAGCACCGCATTTTCCACTTTCAATTTGCGGATATAATCACCCATCGTTACACCAAAATACCGGGAAAATTCACGCGACAAATAAACGGGATGCAAATCGACAAGATGGGATATCGTCGTCAGATTCAGCTCATTGGTAAAATTAACCCGCAAATAATCACGCAGCATATAAACCCATTGCGGAACTTTACGTTCGCTTACGATCCGGTCGCGATGCAACAAAGAAAACACATTTAACAACAAACTGTCCATTGCAAGTCCCGAACTATTATCCCGATCGAAAGATTCCCAAAAAAGTTTATGGAAGAGCAGTCTTACCTCCGGCAGATGAATATCCATATTGCCTTCCAGCAGATGCAAGGCCGCCATCTCGTTCCAGCACCAGCCTTGACCTAGTTCAATATGAAAACCTCGTGTACACCCATCTGGTTTTATATTGTAATGAGGGTCTTGCCAATGATGAAAAAGCAGGTCTCCGGCAGTACAATGATGAATCCCTTTTTTGCTTCCCTCCAACAAATTCCCCTCCAAAATAAAGGTAAAATACGGGTTTTCATGGTAATGCCAGTCCACTTTTTCCAGTGTATAAATAGCATCTGAAACAAGTAGTTCATTGGAATTAAATTTCCTATTCAAGGTACCATAGTAGGTACCTGCACTGAGCTGTTCCACCTCTTACCTTATTCCGCGTAATATCCCGCTACTCCAATGCCGATCGTCCAAAAGAACTTTGACTTTTCAAGGTCCTCCAACAGCATATCCGCATTGTCTTCGTATTCACCATCGGCTTTGATTTCCTCAATCTCCTCCTGAACATCCTCTTCAGTCATCTGCCGCCAGACACCAACAGAGCTGTTCAAAAATGTATAACAATACCCCGCTTCGGCATCATCAACCTCACCCTGGTTTTTATCCGTTAAGATGGTGACCAGTTCAGCCGCTTCCACCTGAAATGGATTAACACCATAGATACTGATTTCAGTTTTTTCGGGATAAGGGCCATTGATGCTTTCGATAAAGCCCAATATCCCTTGGCTATCGAAATCAAGCCTCAGTTCGAGTTCATCATAATAATATTGGTTGTCCAGCGCATCTGAAGGAGCGCCAAGTACACCTTGGACTTCAGCACGGCCCGCACCGAGATTAACAGGACCAATACCTTCAATTTGAATCCCAACAAGTGGGATTAGTTCGATCTTTTTCATGCGTATTCAGTAAATTACAAAAAGGATACCTGCATAAATAACAGGTGAACATCTGCTATCGTTTTATCCAATGATGAACATAGCTACAGCTTTATGCTGACATAAATTTACATTAATTCCCATTAAATAATTATTAACATTTTTAACTTTTCTTACGCTTCTAAGCACATAGCATTATTCGCATACCCGGTTATTTATGACTAACTTTATGAATGCATCAAAAATCGACCACTATGCAACAGACGCTAGCAACATTAGACAGCTATATCCAAAATCTAAGACCTGAATTGTATGCCGATCTACAAGATCCATTATCGGCAGAAGAGTTTAGGTCGCTTGAGCAGCACTATGATATGGAGATACCTCATGATCTTAAAGCACTCTATCGTTGAAAAAATGGGCAACGCACAACAAGTTATGAAGCCTTTGTGAACAATTCGACGTTCATCCCCTTAGAAGAGGCCCTGGATACAGCGCAGGAAATGACTAATATGATTGGTATGGACTTCGAAATCGAAAACTGGTGGAATGAACGTTGGATCCCTTTATTCCATAACGGCGGCGGAAGTTATATCTGCTATGATCTAGGGGGCATCTTTACGGGGCAGGCAGGTCAATTGATTGAATACTGGAATAAAGACAATGACCGGAATGTTATTGCACCCAACCTCACAGGTTTTTTAGGGCTACTAAACGACTATTATGCCCATACGCCTCAAGAAAAATTCGATGATTTTTTTAGCCTAGATACCACAGGCGAATATCCCAAACGGTTTAAGGTGGGCTAACAGAAACTCATCGCCCTCATTTTTTTCTCTCGATGAATTTTTGAATTTTCTTTAAATAAGTAATCGATTTAGGAGGGGGAATACGATGTCCAAACTCCTTATGAACATAAGAGACAGCATTTTCTTCGTCGAGCTCATAAGCCCTAAGCAAATAAAACAGGGCTTGGTTCCGAGAAAGACTATCCCTGCCTGCAAGCTCGATTCCACTCATTGTTCCTTCTAATGTTAGCAGATTATAGAGATGCAAATAAGCCTCAGGGCATTCGTGTCTATTTGCCATCAATTGTGCATAATAATACAACTCAGGCATCTTTAAGATAAGCCAATAATTATTTGACACTTCATTATAAGCCTTGAAATCTCCTGCATTAATTGCTCGACGCCAAAGCGAATCAGCTACTTCCCGAGGCAGTTCCAGATCTTTGGGGTCATCAATTACTGCCTCTAGCTTTTTTTCGACATGATGGCTACAACTCAAGAAAAGCACACAAAAAACAACGGTAAACAATTGTAAAATCTTCATCTCTCTTCTTTTCATCATAACTATATAACCTTTTATGTTTTAAGCAATTCACCTCCCACGCATCCATCGGTTTTTGTTGACTGCGTTCACTTTACGCTCCTGTCATTAAACATTACTTTTTTCACATAGTTGCTTTTTCCACTCAAAGCCAGAGCTGCCGAATCTGCCGAAATGTAATTACAAAAAAAAGAAATCAGTTCAGGAGAAGCCTCATACACCAAATAATTCAGTCTTAAAGTTCTATTATCTGGATTCAAGCATAATTGACATAAGGATTTTTCATGATCAAAAAACGTAATCTCTAGATTTGAGCAATAATTATGTTTATGTCTGATATCATTCATTTCAGGTTTGTACCGCTTTAACTTGGCCATTTCATCAAGAAGAATATCCCATTTCGCTAATGGAACTGTATCATTCTTGGCCGTAAAAAAATCAACCGCATGATTTCTATAAGAATCACTCAAGTAATTTTCTTGAGCAGACTGCTCATCAACGAATTCGCGACTGAACAAAATCCGTAATTCCTTTTCCCGTTTTTTCTCTTTGGAACCACAGGATAAAAACAGAGGCAACATGCAATAAAGAGTAACAAAAATTAAATAAGTTCTTAGGTTCATAATACTATTGGTCTTTACACTACTCCAAAGAAAACAATAAGTGCTGATTTCAAATAAACGTGTTAACAACGCACCTATTAAAATTCAGATGTAATTGTTCATCGAATTCCATACTTTTCAGACCTTAAAACATCCTATATGACTTTTTTTATAAAAGGCAATATAGGAATTTAAATGAATAGATGATACCTTTGAATAGACAACAAACAGTCCATTATACGAATCAGACTTTGATGAAATCGAAGAAAACAAATCCCTGCGATCACTCCTGCCTTATGTGCCGTTATGTCTTACAAGATTGGCTCGGACAGATCGACCTTCATCGGAAGAATATCAAATTAAAAAAAGGTGAACAGTTTATCACCGAAGGAGAATCCGTTCGGGGCATTTATTTCATCCAGTCGGGACTTGTCAAAGTTCACCGTAATCTGGGGGATAAAGAAACCATTGTACGATTTGCAAAAAAAGGAGATATCGTTGGCCATCGCGGAATCAGTACCGAACAAACTGTCTACCCTATTTCTGCAACAACCCTGGAAGTGTCACAGCTCTGCTTCGTCGAAATGCCGTTCTTCCTGTCCACGCTACGCATAAATCCAGAGCTGAGTTACCGGTTGATGTTGTTTTTTGCCGACGAACTACATCTTTCTGAACAAAAGATGACCCGCCTGACACAGCTCGCTGTTAAAAATCGCCTTGCCTGGAGCCTATTGTTACTTCACCGTGTTTTCAGCGAGGGACATAAGGATGGATATATTGGATTATCCCTAAGCAAAAAAGACTTGGCTTCCTACGTAGGCGCTACGTACGAGACCGTATATCGTACGCTGAGCGAACTTATCGAATTAGGAGCCATCATAATGGACAAAAAAGATATTTTTATTAAAAACCTCCAGCTTTTACAGGATCTATCAGAAGAAAACAATGGGGAGTTAAACTAGCTAGAAAAGCCAACGACTCCCCAAATCATATATTCCCTTAAAAATACATCACCTTAAAATTTAAAGCCCATACCGACTCCCAATCTCCATTTACCATCAGCAGCACTCGTTTTTGCGGTATAGAATGCTGGCAGCTGAATGGCAATATGTCGGAATACAGCCGTTAAACCAAATCCCAGAGAGGGCGTGATCCAGGAGTTCTTTGGCTTCCCCGATTCAACCTTATCTTCTTTCAGTTTTAAGCTAGGTAATAGACCAAGCAACAGGCAGCTTTTGGGTGCGAATATGTATTTCACAGCTGGCCCGGTACAATTGAAGTAAACACCCCGATCGACGTAGCCCGCTACCGCAATGCCTTCAAACAAACTGCCTTTTATTATTTTTTCCTGACTATAAATTCTATCGCCAGCAATCAGCAACAAGATTAGCGTCAATAGTTTTTTCATTTGATCCATAAAAATTCAATTTTGTGAAGTTGATACCTTTTCTTTTTGATGATAAGTATAATAGATAGCCATCCCCGTAAATAGCAGACCGCCAACAATGTTTCCAGCGGTTACGATCAGCTGATTACAAAGCCACCAGTCGGAGATCGTCACTTTTGCACCAAACATCATCCCGGCAGGGATCACAAACATGTTAACAACAGCGTGCTCATAACCTAATGCAAAGAATATAAAGATCGGAATACCCGCAGCTAGAATTTTACCAAGGGTAGACTTAGAAGTCATGGACATCACCACGCCCATACAGACCATCCAATTACACAGAATAGCTTTGACAAAAGCAGAAAACAAACCCGCCGCACCATGACTGCTGTATCCAAGGGTTTTCTTTTCACTGATCAGAATCAGACTATGTTCGATATTTCCGAGCTGGCTCGACTGCCCGGTCTCTGTGCTAGCCGCCCAGAACAAAATCGCAAAGAGCACACTGCCCAGCAAGTTGCCCAGAAAAACCCAGAAAAGATTATTGGCCATCGCCTTAAAATTGATCTTACCTTCAAACCAGGCTAAAGGCACCAGCGAAAAGCTTCCCGTCACCAGCTCCAGACCAAGGATAACGATAATGACAAAACCCACCGGAAAAACAAATGCACCGACTAAGCTCAGTCCCGTCTGGGAAGTCGCCAATAGTGCGAGTGTGACAGAAATTGCCAATAAGGCTCCTGACAATGCTCCCCGTATCAATAGATCTTTGATTGGAAGCGTAGATTTGTAGATTGCGGTATTCATCATTGCACCAGCAACCTCTTTTGGGCTAATATAATCCATGGTATTTTTGTTTTAAAAGGTTTTAGATTCAGTTATTTATTAGCTTAGCTAAGCAGTCATTCCAATAAAAACACTTCCGTTTTCAACCTTCACCGGGTAAGTTTTAATCGCACATTCATCACCCGAAAGACATTCACCTGTATCTAGGGCAAAGGTTTTTTTATGGAAAGGACAAGCGACTTTCGGCGTCTCACCCAAAGAGCCCAACATCCCGCGGCTTAAAATCATCTGCCGTTTGTGCGGACATTCATTCTGCGTGGCATACCACTCATTGCGGCGGGCAAAATAAAACAAGGCCACCTGTTCGTTATTCAATTTAAGACAGACTCCGCCGTTTTCAATGGCATCTTCAATCCGGCAAGCCTTCAGCCACTGCATGTCAATTTGCATATTCATATGATTTCAATTAAAAGGTTTAGTGATTCTATATTTAATAAGTATTGATGTTCCAATCTGCAGCTTTCTTCTGTCCGCGAAAGCTTTCGAAGCGAACAGTTTCATCCTTCTCCTCTGGTGCATTTACAAAATGAACAAAGCGTTTACGAATTTCCGGATCCTCCACAGCGACTTTCCATTCACAGCGATAACTATCAACAAGCAGCTGCATATCCTGTTCCCAGGAATCACCCATCCCCAGACTATCCTGTACCACAACATTTCTTAGATAATCTATTCCGCCCTCCATTTTATTGAGCCAGGTAGCAGTCCGCGTTAACGGATCCGCGGTGCGGATATAAAACATCAAAAAACGGTCGATATAACGGATACAGGTTTCACTATCGATATCCGAGGCTAATAATAAGGCATGCTGCGGCTTACTTCCACCGTTGCCGCAAACATAAAGGTTCCAACCTTTTTCGGTTGCAATAATTCCAAAATCCTTACTCTGCGCTTCAGCACACTCGCGAATACAACCACTAACGGCCGACTTGATCTTATGCGGAGCACGTAGTCCACGATAGCGTTCCTCTATCCGTATCGCAAAAGAAACACTATCGTGCAACCCAAACCGACACCAGGTACTGCCTACACAGCTTTTAACAGTCCGTAGTGCCTTACCATAAGCATGTCCACTTTCAAAACCCGCAGCAATAAGTTCTTCCCAAATCAATGGCAGATCATTGAGATGTGCACCAAATAAGTCAATGCGCTGTCCACCCGTAATTTTTGTATATAACCTGTATTTCTTGGCCACCTCCCCAATAACGATCAGTTTATCCGGGGTAATTTCACCGCCTGGAATACGCGGAACCACCGAATATGTCCCACCCTTTTGTATATTAGCCAAATAACGGTCGTTACTATCCTGAGCCACATCATTACCCTTGCCAAGAATCATCTCGTTCCAAAGACTGGCAAGCAAGGAAGACACCAAAGGTTTACATACTTCGCAGCCATGGCCATGGCCCAACGCATCCAATACATGATCATAACTTTTAAGCTCGTGGATCTTGATCAGATCATAAAGCTCCTGACGGCTCAAATTGAAATGTTCACAGATGGTACTCCGGATGTATTTCCCTTGCTGTTTCATGGTGTAATTAACAAGGTCCTTAATCATCGGCACACAGCCGCCGCATCCTGATCCGGCTTTGGTACATTTCTTTACGGCGTCCGCATTTTCACAATTTTTAGTTGCTACAGCATCACAAATCTGTGCTTTAGAAACTCCTTCACAACTGCAGATTAGCGCCGCATCAGGAAGAGCCTCTAGACCAGAAGAAGCCGACCTGCTGTCACGCTGTTGGTCGAAAAGGAGAAGTTCTGGATGTTCTGCTAATGCGAGGTTATTGTTAACCATCTGAAGCAACATGTTGTAACTTGTCGCTTCCCCGACAAGTATTCCGCCCAATAGCCGCGTTCCATCTGTACTGACGTTTAGTCGTTTATAAATACCCTTATTACGATCCTCCAATAAGATCGTTCGAGCATAAGGTTCACTGATAAAAGGATCTCCAAAACTAGCCACATCAACTCCCATCAGTTTCAGTTTAGTGCTCATATCAAACCCTATAAAAGATTTTTCTTCCCCTACGATTTGAGCTGCCGCAATTTCAGCCATCTCATACCCCGGCGCCACCAGACCATAAATCATATCATTCACCAAGGCGCATTCACCGATGGCATAAACTGAAGGGTCTGAGGTCTGCATCTGTGCATTCACCAAAATTCCACCCCGTTCACCGACAGCTAGGCCCGACTTCTTGGCGAGTTCGTCACGGGGACGTATACCAGCCGATATCACCAGCAGATCTGTCGCCATGGAGGTGCCGTCGTTAAAGGCGACTCCTGTGAGGCGATCATCACCCAGCAGTTGACTTGTGGATTTTTGCAATAAGCAACGCAAGCCCAATTCCGCGAGCTTATGCTGCAAAAGCACACTGGCACTATCGTCGATCTGGCGTGGCATCAGGCGGGGAGCAAATTCAATCACAGCAGTTTCTTTTAGGCCAAGATCTAGGAGAGCTTTAGCAGCTTCAAGACCCAAAAGTCCGCCCCCCATGACCGTACCAGTTTTGACCTTTGCCGCATAAGCCTTAATCAACTCCAAGTCTTCGATTGTACGGTAGAGAAACACCCCTTCTTTCTCAATCCCAGGAATAGGAGGAACAAAAGGGGCAGAACCTGTCGCAAAAACCAAATAGTCATAATTTAATGTAATCCCTTTTAGAGACTTCACTTCCTTTTTCAAGAGATTTATAGCAATAACAGGATCATCTAAATGGATTTTTACATTATTCTCTATATACCACTCATTTTTTAGCAAAAAAAGTTCATTAATGGACGAAACTTTGAAGTAATCTGTCAAATGAACACGATCATAAGCTCGAATTGACTCCTCTGCGAATACAGTTATACCTAGGTTATTAGATTTTTGCTTTAATTTTTCACAAATCTTATTACCAACCATACCATTTCCGATAATAACAACATTTTTTCTATCCATAATCATAATTTTTATTGAAAAAAATCAATTTACACTTTCAATAACACTAATTTATGGAATAAAAAATCAAAAAATCAAAATAAATATGATTTTTATAATATTTTTTCAAAAATAAAACATAAAAATTAACACAAAACATGATTTTAGTCATATTTTTTAATACTTTTATATAAAATAAAAACAAAAAAAAGGATATAATGAAAGAAATAAAGAAAAAAACCTTATTTATTGTAGGTTCTGGACCGGGAGACCCCGAATTACTTACCATAAAAGCTTATAAAGCGATAGAAAATGCTGAAGTGATCCTATATGACAACCTAATTAATCAAGAAATCCTTCAAATAGCAGACAAAAACTGCTTAAAACACTATGTTGGCAAGCATCCTTATGGAAAATACGTTCCTCAGGAAGAAATAAATGAACTTATCCTACATTACTGCAGCAAATTCGACAGGGTGCTACGACTTAAAGGTGGTGATCCCTATCTTTTTGGCCGGGGTTTTGAAGAATGGCTTACCGTGCAAAACAGATCCATTGACATCACCTATATTCCGGGTATCAGCAGCATGCAAGGCGCAGGCCTTCATAATATTCCATTAACACATCGCGGTGTAAGTGAAGGCGTATGGGTATTGACAGGCATGAAGAAAGATGGAACCCTTTCATCCGATCTGCAACTAGCGGTTCAGAGCAGATCTACAGTAGTTATCTATATGGGCATGCGTAAGCTCGACGAAATTGCACGTACTTATGTGTTACACGGTAAAGGAGAAACAACAGCCGCGATTATACAGCACGCGAGCTTACCTCAACAAAGACAAGTGCATTGCAAAGTCAAAGATCTCGTAAAAATAAGCAAAGAGTATAACATGGGACATCCAGCCATCATTATCATCGGCGACGTCGTGGATCTACAACATACATTGACACTGGCTACCGAAAAAAGGCACATCATCTAACGCTATCTACCCGTCATTCTGCCGGATACAACAATACCACTTCGCAGCAGCATGTAAACAAAAGAGCTTGCCGCACGGATGATTATTCACTGAATTCGACCACAATACAAGGCCAAAATAGTCAGGCCGTCTATACAATCTGCAGATCCATATTTCTAAATGGATTCAATTCGGGATCATTGGAGTCCAGGTCGGTGATCAATGCCGTGAGCGAATCTATTGGACATACCCTAAACAGTTCCCCTTGATAAAGCTTATTCTGGCTGGCTAAGGCTATTGTTTTCTTTGCACATTGCACCATCATCTTTTTTGTTTCGCCATCTGCAGCTGACGTTGCCGATACACCGAGCTCAGGATCTACAGCACAAGTTCCCATAATAAAGATATCGGCGTTATATTTAGCAACTTCCATACAGGTTGTGATGCCTGAAGTTACAGCCAGATCGGGTTCAAAATTACCACCCAAAAAAATAAGTTCCACATTTTTGAACTTATCGAGCAGCGGCACGATGGAAAAATTATTCGTAACCATCCGGATCCGGATATCCAATGGCATCGCATTCACTACGGCCCATGTCGTAGTGCCACCATCCACAAAAAGGGTCATGCCATCTTTCAGAAACTGCTGTACTTTTAATGCAATAATATCTTTTTCTTTGGTCAGAAACGATTGCCTATCCTGGAAAGTCAACGGATCTTTTTCGCGAAGCATAGCCCCACCCCTGGTCTTGGAAAGCAAGCCGTTCCGATAGAGAAGATCTATGTCGCGACGGATGGTATCTTCCGATACCGCCAACAATACCGCCAGTTCTTCAAATTTCACCTTCCTCCGACTCGCCAATTCGCGGAGGATTACCTCAAAACGCTCTTCTTTTAACATGCTATTACTTCCTGATTTTATAGATAAGGGCTACCACTAGAAAAAGTAAAGCTATTGTTTCGAAAGCAATGATCAAAGAAAAATGCTGTGCAATAGCACCCAAAAGTGCCGGTCCTGCCAGCTGACCTGCATAGCCCATGGTTGAAATAACCGGAATGGCTACTGTCGGTGAAAGTCCTTCAATCCGGCCACCCTCGCTAAAAAATACTGGGACAATATTGGCGGCTCCCAGTCCCAACAGGACAAATCCAACAAGTGTAACAGAAAGCCAGGGACTAAATACCAGGATCAAAATACCTAATGACGCCAATAGGCTCCCACCGATCACCACCACTTTACTATTCAGCTTACTTACTAATCGATCTCCCTGCAATCTCATCACCGCCATCGCTACGGAGAAGGCCGCATATCCAATTCCCGTAAATTCCGGAGATACGCCTTTGTGATCCCGCAAGAATATGGCGCTCCAATCCAACATCGCTCCCTCCGACAGAAAGGCGATGAAACACATCAGCCCAAGTACCAGCACACTCCACCTGAGCCATTGAAATCTTTTTTTGGAAACCCGAGTCTCATCAATGTGGGAAAACTCGACAATGATTTCCTTTTCCTTATGGTAACCCAGCAGCTTTCGATATTGTAAGATCAATAGCAGTATTAAAAAGATAGCGATAGTAACTGCCGCATAAATCGGAATTAGCCCCATCTTTATCAGAAAACCCAAGCCGATCGATCCAAATAGGCCACCTACGCTGAACAGCCCATGTAAAGATGACATGATCGGTTTACCCATGGCATTCTGAACCTGCACACCATGTGCGTTCATAGCCACATCTATACTACCTATACTGCAGCCAAATATAAAAAGAACACAGGCCATCAAATAGCTATTTGTTACCATCAACAGAACAGGGAGCACAACGGCAGCAATTATACCTGAGATCAAAATCACTTGTCTACTCCCAAGTTTCCCAATAAAAAAACCAGAGAGAGGCATCGTTAATAGTGCACCACCACCCAAACACAGCAGTAAAAGCCCCAGTTCTCCATCGTTAAGACCAAGACGGTCCTTGGCGAAAGGTACCATCGGTGCCCAGCTTGATAGCGCGAGGCCACATACCAAAAACATAACCTGTGTCGCTGTTTTTGCCTTAATTATCGATTCGTTAATGATCGGTTTGTTCAACATTCTGATAAATTTTACATTGCAATATTATGCAAATTTGCATAATATTGCAATGTAATTAAATAAAAAGATTTGCCATGCGAATAGAACACCTCGCCCTGTGGGTCGATGACCTCGAGAAAATACGTGCTTTTTACGCCAAATACTTTGGTACTGTTAGCGGAGAAAAATACCATAACCCGAAGAAAGGGTTTTCATCCTACTTTCTTAAATTCCGCGAGTCAGACGCACGTTTAGAGATTATGAACCGTATTGATATCACTGCAGCAGCAGCTGACAGAAGCCTGAGCAAAGGTTATACCCATCTAGCCCTAAGCGTAGGTGGAAAAGATGCTGTCGATAAGTTGACCGAGCAATTACGGTCGGATGGATATATTATCGAAAGCGAACCCCGTACGACGGGCGATGGGTATTATGAAAGTGTCATACTTGATCCAGAGGGAAATCCAATAGAAATTGTAGCTTAAACCCAGATAAACAAAAGTCCATAATCTGCCAAACGAGAACATTGGCAAATCATGGACTTTCTGGGACATTATCTTTCCTATTTTTGACCGCCAAATCGCAGTTCTAGCTTGGAGGATACCTTAACCTTTCTTGGCTAATTCGATCTTGTTTGAAATTTCGTTAACGATCTTTTCGACATCCGAACCACTACCCGATGACTGAAAGCGAATAAAACCATCTTTATCGATCACCACTTTAGTAGGGATGCCACTGACACCGTAGGCCGAAACGACAGACTTATCCTTCTCCTTCATCTCATCATATAGGACATGGAAACTATATTTATTGTCGTTGATAAAGTTGTTGACAAGTTCCTTATAGTTTTCCTCCTTCTGCCAGGTATTGATAAACAAGAATGCGACCTCCTGATCATTTGCATATTTGTTGACCGCAGCCTGCATGCCCGGGAATGACATTTTACATGGTCCACACCAGGTTGCCCAGAAGTCAAGTACAACCACCTTTCCTTTCAGGCCCGCCAAAGATACCTCCTTGCCCGAACGATCCACCAACGAAAACTGAGGTGCTTCTTTTTTGATCATTTCACCCTTCAATTTTGTAACCAGCATTTCGTCAATACGTCCATTTAGCGCTTTGAGATAAGCCGTCGTGTCCGAAAACCCGCTATTCAGCTTACTGTACAAAGGCAGGAGTACTTCCATCATTTTGGGATCTTTCCCTTCTTTGACAACTTCCTTTTCCATAAGCTGAAAAGCATCCAGATCGCGTCCTTTTGCCTGAAGCGCCTTGGCATAGGCGATCGTTGCCGATTCGGACGGTAATTCTGTGCGCACCTTGTCCAATACTTCAAGCGCCTTATCCACATCCTTGTTGCCCATTAAAGCATCCGCATACTGCAGGCCAATAGCCCCCAGGTATTGACCACCCACAGTTTTCTTACCTTCAGATTTCAGCTGAATTAGATTGCCATAGACGGGTTCAAGCATCTTTTGTGAAAAAGTGTACTCTTTTTGTCGGTTTAACTCGCGTCCGATCGCAAAAACAGCGTTAGCATAATTGTCTTTGGGTTTCAATAGTTCCAGATAATAACTGACCTTATCCAAGTTTTTTTCTTTTGCATACTGTTGTGCAATAGTCCCCATGCCGTAACCATAGATTCCTCTATTTTTTTCAGCGTAGCTATTTTCCGGAAATTTTTTAATTAAGCTAGTATACTGCTCTTCTAATTGTGCCGCAGTCTGATTTTCCGCTTTAAACAGTTTACCGAAAGCTTCATTTCGTGCGGTAATTCCCTTTGGAAACTTTTTGGCGATACCTGCCTTTATCGCATCGGCTTTATCTGCATTTTGCAAGCCATTGTAGATCTGTCCTGCCAGCAGTTGGTCTTCCTCTTTTTTCGATTTCGCCAGAAATTCAGCTTCTTTCAGTATTTCTGCCTTCGATTCATCTGTCCCTTTCTGAAACAAACCATTGAGGTGCTTATATAGCTCCTCCTGAGTAATTCCTTTTTTTGCAGCTAATTGTCCAAAAGCAGCCTGGCTTCCCAATAGTAGTAGCGGAATGGCTAATTTTATTGATTTCAAATTCATATTTTAAGATTTATACATGTTTAAATGAATGATATTATGCTTTAAGAGCTAACAGTTTTTATTGCGTCAATATCCCTAAATGGAGGTCGACGATCTCGTCAACCACATGTGGAAAAGACTGTTCCAAGACCATGGTGTTTGCGTTATAAATATAGATGGACCCAGGCTTACTGGCGGTCAGATCATTGGTTGCTATCATCAGCTTGCCATCCAGGATCTTAAATTTGACAATATCTCCAGTGGCATTTTCAGGCAGCTGCACATATTTCTGGAATTCGACACCGAGGTAAGAGGCCATATAAATGGTTTTGCCACTAGCCATAAACCAACGGCTTGTAGGACCATCAAAATAGACATAACCAATTGCACTAGTTGTCGGCATTGGACCGCTGCCCAGTAGACTGAACGATTTCGGTTTATAATCCGCAGCGTAATCCAAACGATAAGAATACAATTGATTGTCCTGTTTAAAGAGGTAGATATGGTTGATCGAAGGGATATTGGCATAACTACAGGCCAAAAATACCTTTCCATTCATGAGCTCCTGCCCCAGGATATCTTTATAATCATTGATATAAACATACTCATTGGCCGTAATACCATTATCCCACACCCGCACTTTTTTATTCTTTTCGTCGTAGACACTCATAAAGTATCTACCATTGCCCAGCGGGGCGGCCACACCATTCGGTGCAATCTGGTAATCCGTCGGATCGTTGATAAAAGCAGGCAGCGCTATAGCGCCCTTCCGCAGTACATGAAACTTACCTTTATTAACCACATAGATCACGTCATTGTATCGGTCGTTCATCACCTGGCTTGGACGAAGCTCAAAATTGCCACCACCGACATAGCTGGAAGAATTGTACAGCAGCGTAGGCACAAACTCCCTGGAATCAATGACCACGACAGGATTTACAGCATCCCGAATCCCGATGGTCAACACATTATAAAAGTCTGTTGACGAAGCGCCATACTTTTTGGTCCCACTGATCGACAGCGGATTCTGGCCCAGCTTACCTAACTTGGGCAATAAAACCTGATCAAAGGAAGCTTTTTTGGTAATGCTCGATAGGCAGTACAATGATGCCGCTTTCGATTTATCCTGTGTCAGTACATAGTACCCCCATTTATACGGGTTCACAATATTCAAAAAACAATTGTAGCTGCTTGTTATTCCCGTAGATCTGTCCGTTACAGTAAACTCGGCCGAGATCTTACCATAACGCTTATTGGCCACATAAAATAGATTTTTCGATTTACTGACTGCAACAGAGTCCACCTTCCATTCAAAGGTGAGTTGTGTCGTATCACTAGCCGAAAGCGTCCCCATCACTGTTGGATTCAACCGAATCGTATCGTTAAACGGGATTTCATAAATTCGTCCCGTCGGATGATTAGCTTCCAGCAGGCCCGTGATTGTTATCGTATTCACGTCCTTGTAATTATAGTTACCTAGATCCTTAGAACAGCCTCCTACAATCAGAAGAGCCAGGAACAGGATAAAAGATCGGTTTATAAATTTCATCTGCTTCATCGTTAAGGTAATAGAATACGTTCTTTTGTACTGTCGCCATCAGGATAGACCTGGTGATCGATAAAATACTGTTTGAGCACCTGAATATAATTGAAGGTGACAGGATACCAGCTTGCAATAGCCGAAGTAGGCATATTATTCCAATAATATATTGGCCCCGGCGCCCCTGTCGTCAGATCTGGTGAAGGGTCGGCGCCAAGGTGATAGACCTGCATCCATTGCTGGAACACCTCTTTTTGATAAGGGCCAAAATAATTTTTCCAGGTATTCCACCAAGCCGGTTCATTCAGTATATCGTCAACCACAATCCGTATTTTTTGATTGTATAGGTTTCCGGGAGCGAAAGCCTCATTTTGCTCCATGCGCAGATACAAGACCGTGGGCTCAGCTTTCATTTTGACTGTACGTTGAAATGTGATAAAGAGGGTATCCACATAGCGGCTGGCGCCGATCATCGGTGCTGAAAATTTCACGGCAGCCTGATCATATTTGGACGAATCTTCCAATACATACGTATAGCTACGGTCTTTCGCACTCGCCCTTCCGCCGATACCGATCGGAATCGCAAGGGTCTTTTCCTTGCGTTGCAGATCGGCATCCAACGCAAATCCATAATAGACACTATCTGCAAATTTTTCTACAGATCTGGTATTGGCATTTGGATAGGCAAAATAGATGTAACTCTGGGTATCGTCAAATTGGAGCATATTGTCGTTTTTATTGCAGGCACCCAGTATAACGGCAGCACAAAAAAGCAAAATATATCTGTTCATTTCGGTTAGTTTTGAGGGTTATACAACAATTCATCATCTGGAATTGGCAGCCTGAATATTTCGTTTTTAGGCTGTACCAGTGTAGGCCGATCAATGGCCCTATACAGACGTTTATATTCTGTAAACAGGTAACCTTCACCAATATTCTCTTTGCGCATCTCGTCAAAGATCAGATCCTTGAGCTTCTGGGGTGTCATATCTGCGTTGAGCACAAGATCAGTGCTGATGTTTCTGCTTTTGCGCACCAGGTTGAGATATTCCATTGCTTTGGTTGGATTAGCAGCAGCATTACTTTCGGCCGCAATCATATAGATGGTATGCAGTCCAATGATCTTGTTTTCATAAGCCGGGCGATAATTGACCTCCGAAGGCAATCGCTTGAGATCAAATAGGTACTTCGAAAGCTTCCAGGGATACGCGGTATTGGGCTGTGTAAACCAATTGGCCAGACGAGCATCATTCAGCGAGCCATGCACCGTACTGTTGTAAAGGTTCGTTCGCAACCACGAATAATTAGGGAATAAAAAGGGTGAGGTCGAGCTTGAAATAGTCGCATCTGGCTGCGCAAAAACCAAACTTACCATCACGCCCAGTTTACTGGAAAACAGTGCAAATATATTTTCCATGGGCATACGCGCAAAAGCACCCGGGGCGATTTCTCCATCGAGGGTCAACCTAACGCTCTGCGTGGTCTTGAGCTCCGTAATCAGCTCTTCGGCATACTTGCCCGCGCCAACTAGATCACCTTTCCATTGCGCAACCATAGCTTGCAGTGCCACGATTGCGTAATAGTTCATTCGGATACCACGGTAATCAATTAAGCTATTGTAATGTTCGTAAGCATATTGGTTTAAATTAGCATCACGTGCATTCGAACGTATCGGATCCTTTTCTAGCAAAGCACGAGCTTCCCCGAGGTCCTTTTCCAATAAGGTGATCACCTCGGCTGCTGTAGAAAACTTCGTCGCCGAATAGGTCACCCCATCCCGGTACGGGATCGCCTGTGCCGAAGCCCCTTCGTTCGAAATGGCAGGGCCAAATAATTTCAGCAGCTGGAAATGGCAAAATGCCCGCAGGCCGATGGCCTCCCCCTTGATCAGATCGTAGTTTTCATCCGTCTTGATACGGTCTACGTTTGCCAGAATAATATTGGTCTGATTGATGCATTGGTAAAATTTACCCCAAATATTGGCAATCGTTTTTTTAGGTATATCAAAATTGTATTCATACCGAAAGGACCGGTAGTAGTTGTGCCCCGAATTGGTCACATTATACGATCCGACCAGGCTTTCCATAAAACCATATTTCATTTCACGGCCATAGAGTGTATCCGTATTCATGGTTTCGTATACACCAGCCAATGCTGCACTAAAGCCCGATCGATTTGTGAGCAGATCCTCCTCATAAGCTTTATCAGTGGGATTAACATTTAAGAATTTTTCGCAGCCCGACAGTATGCAGAGCACAGCGATGGCGATTATTAACTTTTTCATGCTTTAAAATTGAACCATTACACCAAAATTAAATTCACGGGCATACGGATAATCTATCCCCCGTTCCATGCGCACCGTACTCCAACGGAACATATCGTTCATGGAGAAGTTGAGCCGAAGGCGTTCCAGCTTATACCGCTTGAGGATGGCATTGCTAAACGAGTAGTTGACGTTGATTGTGGAAAGACGCAAAAAAGACTCCGTCTGCACAAAGCGGCTCGAAGGCTGTGTTACCGATTGGTCGCCGATGGCCTTATATCGGCTGAGGTCTCCAGGTTGTTTCCAACGCTCTTCCAACACCCTTCGGTCGGCATTGAGATACGCAGAATTATTTTCGATCTTGTCCATTAAGGTCTGATTATAGATATCTTCTCCCAGAGAATAATTGCCGATGACTTGTACCGACAAGCCCTTGTAGTTGACCGTTGTCCCTAAGTTCCCATACAATGTCGGCTCCGCGTTACCCACTACCACTTGGTTATTGGCATCCCATTGATAGGTCACATTCCCGTTTCTATCGCGGTATAGCTCACGGCCATTGGCCGGATCAATCCCCAGCGATGGTACCGCCCGGATAACACTCAGCGACTGGCCCTCCTGATAGAATTGCGATGGACGGATCACATTGCCCTTGTTATCTTTCTTCACAAGCGATTCATTGAGGGTACGCAGCTCATTGGATATCTCTTTCAATTTACTCCTGTTTTGTACCGCCCCGACGGAGAGGTACCAGCTAAAATCCTTTGCCGTGTTGTTCAACACGCGAAGATTGGCCATAGCCTCAAACCCTTTATTCTGTACTTTTCCCAGATTTTGAAAGAACTTGTCCTTGTAAAAGCCAAACGAAGGAGCGACATTCACCGTAGAAATCATACGGTTGGTGATCCGGTCATAATAGGAAACATCCAATCTTAGTAGATCGCCTTTAATCCCAAACTCGCCACCGATACTTCGCTGCTGCTGTTCGGGCCAGCGTACCGCCGGGTTCCCCTGCCCTGTATAAATGGCGGCATACTGATTATAGTAGTTTTGTCCCGTAAAAAAGTTGTAGGCGGTACTCACCATCCCCACATTAAATTCACTTACGGTACTTGATGTACCCGCGTTCAGGTACCAGCGCAGTTTGGTCAGGAAGCTATTTTTGAACCATTCCTCATTGTGCATGTTGTACGAAAATCCGGTACTCCAGAATGTTCCAAAACGATTTTGACTTCCGTAGATCGAAGCGCCGTCCGAACGCAGCGTACCGCTCACATTGTATTTGTTGTCGTAGGTGTAGAAAAGCGAACCAAGGAAGCCCACCGAACGAACTGGTAATGAAGTTGACTTCGGCAGCGATCCCACGGCGTATTGCAAGGCCATTTGAGGAGTCATAAAACGATCGTCCACGTATCCCGTTACTGTATTGAGATTACCCACGGTATTCTGCTTTCTGATTTCGGCAATCGCATTGGCCACGACCTGATGCTTACCAAATTTATTGGAATACTGCATATCCACTTTACCTTCATACTTGGTAAAGTTTTGGTTGCCAAAAGTGTAGGATCCACGCAAATTGGCGTCGGTGACGGTGGCAAAATCGGTGTGGAATGGCGATTTGTACCGGTCTAGATCTGTAATGGTACGAACGATTGTTCCCGATGCACGCACAATTAGCTTGGGCAGTGCATACCACTCTATCGACATATTGTTCTGTAGCGTTTGGCTCACCTGTTCATCACGAAAACCAAGTCCCGCATTATACAACGGATTATACAGTGTTGGTCCCCAGCTATACCATTGCCCGAGTTCACCGAAGCGGATATTATAATTCCCCTGATCATCGTAGATCCGTTCATAAGGATTCAGTGCCGTATAAGTTTTAAAGTCGCCGTACGGACTATTGTAGGCCTTGCTGTAAAGGTAAGTACCCACATTACGAAATGTGATCACATTGGGAATACGATAGATCAATGTAAAGCCGGCATTACCACGCGTCCTTCCAGACTCCTTCATGACGCCTTTGTTGTCAAAATAACCACCTTCGAGGCTATATCTGACTCCATTGCCCCCACCTTCCATCCGCAGACTATGGTTAATGGAAAGCGTATTTCGCACGGGCTGCTTCAACCAATACGTATTCACTCCCGCTGCTACATCCTGTTCCCGCTTGGCGAGCAGGTTGTTGTAGCTTTCCTGCTGGATCAGATCCCAGGAAGGGTCTCCGCTTCGGGAAGTATAAAGATCGGCCAATTTTTCATACTGCAGCTTCTCGGCAGCATTCATTAGGTTATAATCAGAGAGGTCGACCATCGCCACCGAAGGTTTCATATCGTAGGTTACGGTAAACTTACCATCTTTGGGTAGGCGGGTTTCAATGACCACCACCCCATTCCCACCACGCGAACCATACAAACTCGTGGAACTGGCATCCTTCAAAATCGAAATAGACTCAATCCGATTGACATCAATATCATACAACGTAGTTAGGGGCACCTCAAAACCGTCCATTATAATCAGGGGTGCATTTACAGCATATTCACCGACACTCGATACCCCACGAATATTGATCTGTGGCATCACATTGGGATTGGAGCCTGCAGTGACACGTTCATCCACTTTAAAGGACGGATCTAGCGCCTGCAATACCGTAAAAATATTGGTTGAATTGAATTTCTCCAGATCCTGCCGAGTCACCATCGTAGCAGCGCCTGTAAAGTTGTCCCGTCGCACTTTGGTATAACCCGTCACTACGGTTTCCTCGATTTTATTGGTTACCTGCTCGAGCGTTACCGTTAATGGCTCTGGCGAAGAAACCTCGACGCGCCTGCTCTCATAGCCCACCATAGAAAAAAGCAAATCGGTCTTCTTCGAAATGACGACGAAGAAAACACCATTTTCTCCCGACAAAACACCACTATTGGCGCTACCCACCACTTTGATGGACACACCAACAAGGGGTTTCCCCTTATTGTCCTGAACACGGCCTCTTACCCTGATATGTTGCTCTACCGAACTTTCAGCTCCCTGCCGCGGACGCTGATTGCTGACCGGTCCTGAAGAGGTAGGTTGCTTTCTGCGTACCAAAATGGTGTTGTTCTGAAATAATAGGTCGACAGGTTGATTTTCAGAGATCTCTTTCAGCACCTGAATGATATTTTTGCTATCCGCCTGAATACTGATGGGTTTGCTATTCTTGAGGAGAGCCAAATCCCCTATCAAATCAGCATTTGCCTGTTTACGGATCTTTTCCAGCACCTGAAACATCGAACTTTTATGCTCCTTTAGTGTAATGTTCTGCGCATGTGACACCCCCATGGTCACCGATAAAAGTAGTCCACTAAGCACTAATTTAGACAGGTACTTACCGACATCTTTGGGCAAATCGGTAGCCGCCACTTTTTTTTCAAAATGGTAAACGTTCAATTTCATAAGGTTAGTTTTTGTTAGTCTGTCGTTTTTCTATTTGATGTATATGTAATTATTTTCCATGGTATATTTCATCGGATGCACCTTTGCGATGAGATCGAGCACTTCTTTTAAATTTTTGTCGCGTCGCACACGACCGAATAGCTGCACTTGAGCCACACTGGCATCTACGCGGATAGCTACGCCATACCAGGCACTCAACTTCCGCGACAGCTGCTCTACATTGACTTCATTTAAATCAAAATACCCCTCCATCCAGTCGATGTAACGTTCAATATCTTTTACTTCGGTGATCTTTTTGCCATTGTAAACCTGATTTGGCCGGATCCGCACAGTGAATTTCTCTTCGCGCGCTTGCGCCAGACTTGATCCCCGATCAGAAAAAGCCACTGCCCCCTCAAGCAAAGCTGTTTCATTGTTGGTCGTAAAATTGGCATTGAATTTCGTTCCCAGCACCTGAATGGTCTGTTGGTCACCACGTACAAAAAATGGTACCCGTTTATGATTCCGCTCCTGCTTGGCCACCTCAAAGTAACCTTCACCCCGGAGGGCCACCTCGCGGATATTGCCTTCAAAATAGATCGGATAACGTAGTTCACTATTGGTATTCAGCCAAACTTTCGTCCCATCGGCCAACTGTACATGGGCTGTACCACCGGTCTTTGTACGAATGGTATTGTAGATCACTTTTGAAGTATTGTCCGCATCAGTAAGGTAGGTAATCTGATCGTCTGCAGTCCGCACAATACGGTAACCCATGGCCTGCAAAGTGTCGTTACGCTTGAGTTTATCCAAGTCAAACTCTTCGTTGGTTTCCAATACGACGATGGCATTTGATTTCAACGGGGCTTTGATTTCCTGAATGCTGGCATATAAAATCCGATCGGACTGTTTCTGCCAAAATAAATACAGCGTCGTTGTCAATAAAACCAGTATACTCGCTGCAGCGATCCACGGCCATGTCGCTTGTTTTTTAGGCTTTTTCATGAAAGGCATCTTTTCATCCAGCCTTTCCAATAAGCTTAGCATCCGAGCATCTTCGGGTTCCGGAAACTTATCAAGTTGGTCCAACCAACGTTCAACCACAGCCATCTCCTCTGGGGAGCATTGCCCAGCCTGATACCTTGCAAATAGTGAATCGTCAATCTTCATAGTCATAATTGTTAGTCCAGCCCTAATGGTGCTATACTAAGGTAAACGGCGCTACTGGACGATTGTCCCTTAGAAAAATAAAAAAAGTAAAAACGATGAAAAGTTAGACCTGATGATTTTTAAAGTAGATGAATATTGATTGCGCACGGTCTTCTCCGAAAGGCCCAATAAGGTCGCTATTTCAGGGTTGGAATAGCCCTGTAGCCGTAATTTTAAAATGGCCTGATATTGTGGCCCGTAGCGATGGAGCACCGCAAATATAGAATCGCTAAAAGACTGCGTACGGATAGATTCATCGGCCTCTTCAAAAGCAAATTCATTCCCATAAGACTTTAAATCCTCGAGATAGCCCTGGGCATTCGTTTCCTTGGCGAAATAATCGATGATACGCCGCCGTAGGGCTGTAAAAAGATAAGCTTTGAAATCGTCCTGATAATCGATGGTATACCTGTTGTTCCAGGTACGGATAAAAACATCCTGAACAAGATCCTCGCCCACATCTTCGCCAACTCTCTTGATCGCATAAATGAGTAGAGCAGCCTTATACCGTTCATACAACATATGAAACGCCCCATCCTGGTTCTTAGCAACCAAAAGAAGCAGTTCCTCGTCACTCAAACTTTCCAACTTAGGCATGATGTATTGATTTGGACAAATATAGTTATTACTATAAATATCTTACGTAATTATTATTTTTCTAAAAACTCCACATTTTCATCACATCTAAATCCTAAAATGTGATTAATACTGTGCAAAAATAATAAAATTTCAATAAAGACTACTAAACAAGTATACTTTTAACAGCGTTACGTGCTACCCAAACCATTCAAAAAAAATAAAGCATCTCGATGGTGTTCGAGATGCTTTACCTTAATCCGTATGAAAAGAAAGTCCAAAAGGCCTATTTAAGGGATTCAATTACGATTTTTTATAACAGGATCGATCCAGTAGTAGTCGTGGTCGGTATGGGAAAAGAACTCCATGGGGGTGACGTGACAATCAATGGTGTCGCTGAGCCCATCGTCGGTATAACTGACTACCTCTTCGGAGGGAAGCACCATACCGCTCATAATGGAACCATAGTCCAGGCAATGAAGATCCGACATCAGTACATTGACATGATTCGATACGACCCATTGTTCCATTTCTTCCTTACTGACACGTTTTACACGATCGGCCAAAAAGCGAGCTTCCTCCAGCTCTTTTTCAACACTGTCCGGAAAAAATAGTAGTAAAAATGCCTCATACTTTTCGACGTCTTTATTTCGAATTGCTTCATTCCGTAGAAACAGCTTCTCGCCCATCTGTCCATACTGATCCGCATATTTTTTCAGTTCCATCTGCGCAAGCTCCTGATCCGACCATTTTTGCAGCTCGGATAAGGCATACACCTCCGTACCTTGTCCGTCACAGCGATTGAGGTATTCCGAGATATCGCCCTGCACGACTTTAGGTTTCTTCTGCTCCAGCACATTGTAGCCTTGGGCTATCCATGCGTCTATTTGTTCCCTTCTCATGTTCTGCTATTCTTTTAAAAAGAAACAACAGCGCAACTGCAATGGTTTGCTTTTTTCTATTTGAGATTCCGGGCTTTCAACTCCGCATCGACAGCCTTTTCATTTTTACCAAAATATTTATAGGCTAGGACCGCCAGAATCAGGGGAAAAATTGTCGGCCAGGTTATGCCTGCGACGAATACACTGTAGGCGGCTATCCCTAAACAAAAGCCAATGATCGATGCATTGATGATTTTCGTGGGTTTGGCTTTCTTCTTAAGAACCAACAACTCTTCATTACTCAGTTCATTTAATTTTTTTTCTTCCATCAGGTCTGTACTTTTATAGGTTAGTTATTTTGTATGTTGATGCGAATATAATTATTTAAATGGGCAATAAAAAAACAGAAAAGGTTGGAAATTAGCAAAAAGAATAGCGCAAAAAAATAAAAAAGGTCGGATGAAAATGGAACACCCGACCTTTTTAACTAAGTTACTCCTTACATGGGTACCTATAGGACAACAGCCGCAGGCAGATGGTTTGTTTTTTTTTACAATTCGTATCAGCTTCCGATCGACCGGTCTTCATCCAATCAGCTCTTGCTTGTACTTTTCAATGCCCAAGCCACCAATAGGGGTTGAAAAAATAAACGGGCGAGCCGCTTTCCATCCGTATCCAATCCAAAGCCATCCCGATGGTCTTTATATTGGGCAATATTTCCGGGAAACACGGCTGCAAAAAATGCGGCTGCGATTTTTCCGACGTTCGATCGCTGTTTGGCAGGTGCTAAAATCAGTGTAGCACCCAAAGCAATTTCCGCAAAACCTGAATATACAACTGTATCATCTTTGGCGATCGGAACCCAGTCTGGCACCTGAGCCTGAAATTCCTTACGGGCAAAGGTCAGATGTCCGATACCGGCAACAACCAAAAAAGCACCTAATCCAATCCGTGCAATCTTCTGCATATGTGATTTATCCATAGCTTTTTTATTCAAAGTACATCATTCGACGTAAAATTGTTTGACCTATTGCAACGCATCAATGTCATCGCCTATGATGGGAAAGAACAGCAACGTATTACAAGTTTACTCAACGGGGCTGGCGTTATGCCCAAGCGTGTTGATTTCATGTGCTATCCTACCGATGATTTTTGGGTGCGGAAAGGAATGGGGATCGAAGGAATAACAAAAAGCGGCCGATCTCCTCAGAGCAAGGCCGCTTTTTCAGATAGACAAATGGTACGTCACTGCATCCTGGCTCTTTCCTGTAGTGCAGATCGGTATCACTAACGGAACAACTGCCGGCACTCAAACGTTTTCGAAGAAATATAAGAACAGCTGCCTTTCTCAAATCCAAAACCTGAGCATATTTCCCTATATTTATACCCGTGCTCCTAGAGCTCCTGTTATGTCAATTTCTTTATACATCATCAAACAAGGTGGAAAATTTGCAGATAGCTTTACCTTACGATATTGAATCTCTTTTTCAGCAATACTACCGACAGCTTTGTCTCTTTGCAAACAATATCCTCCACGACGAAGCTTTGGCTGAAGATGTTGTTCAGAGCTTTTTCGCAGGGCTCTGCGAGGGCCGCAATACCCTACCCGATGATGAAAATACACGCCGAGGTTATCTCTTCATTGCCATCCGGAACAATTGCCTCAAACACATCCGCCGTGAAAAAATAAAAAGTAAATACGTCGACCAGCTCGACAAGGACATGACCGAAGAGCAGACCGTCATGGATGCCATGATACAGGCCGAAGTCATCGACCAGCTTATGGAAGCCATCAACCAACTACCGCAGGGCTGCAGACAGGTATTGCATATGGCCGTCTTCGACAAACTCTCCAACGAAGAAATTGCGGATAACCTGACCATCTCCATCAACACTGTTAAAAGTCAGAAAAAAAGAGCTATACAGCTTCTCAGATCACGTTTAGATGCACGAGCACTCCTCCTTTTATTATTTTTACTCACTGAATAACAAGGATTTATAATTTTTATTTTTTTTCCTTCCATCCTTTTACGCCCCCTATGGCTCTTCTCCTTATACAGCCAATTGAACAACATGATGGATCACCAATTTATACTCGTCGATTTCTTAGTCAAGCACTTTAGCGGGACATTGAGCCAAGCAGATACGCAGGCTCTCCAAAAAATCTTTGAAGATGATCCGACCCTACACGAACGATGGGAACGATACACCAGCCAGGGGCTCAGATCTAGCGATGCGGAGTTCTGGAATAACCTTGACTTGGATCGCGCAAGAACGAAGATACTAAATTATACGTCGGCCGAGCTAGCAAAACGACCATTACATACCGGCGGCATGCGCCAACTAAAGATCTATGCAGGTCTTGCAGCCAGCCTACTCATCTTTTTAGGTGTCGCATGGTTTCTAAACTCTGCTCCTCAGGACAAACAAATTGTCGCCGATCAAGTCTATCGGTATAACAACGATGTATTGCCAGGAGGACAGAAAGCCACTCTTACCCTCTCCAATGGTAAAACTGTAGCTCTTTCTGACGAGAAAACGACTATAGAGGAAACGCATGGCGAACAGCTTCGGATCGTAGATGGCCAGTTGCAGTACAAACCAAACAGCGGGCAGGCCGAACTTGCAAACCTAAAAAACACGTTGAAAGTACCTGAATCGGGCTTCTACCGGATGGTACTCCCCGATGGTACCAAAGTCTGGATAAATTCAGCTTCCGAACTGAGCTATCCTTTGGCCTTTGGTAAATCGACCCGCAATGTGGAACTACGGGGTGAGGCCTACTTTGAAGTGGCCCACGAAAAAAATCGTCCCTTCATCGTCAGCACGATCCACGGTGCTGTTAAAGTTCTGGGGACAACCTTTAATCTGACGGCCTACAGCAATGCGGCCTCCAATGTCACATTAATCAATGGCAGCATACAGCTGACCAATAAAAATAAAATGACAAAACAAATCGTACCTGGACAGAAAGTCGAATTCGACGGCAACGACATGCGCGTATCTCAGGCAAATATCGAGAAGGAAACCGCCTGGCAACATGGCTATTTCTATTTCGAACACGACCAGATTCAGGACATTATGGAACAGCTGGCACGCTGGTATGATATCCAGGTTATCTACAAAGGACCGATCAGTAAGAAAAAGTTTGGCGGAAGCATGAGCCGAAGTGTAAGCCTCGCCGAAGCCTTAGAACTCATTAAACGCGGGGCCGGCCTTGAATTTGAAATTGACAGAAAAACCGTCACCGTAAAGAATAAAAGCTAAAGAAGATAAACCAATTTTTAAAAACCAAAGGAGGACTAAAGATGATTTAAATATTACCTACTCCAACAAACATTCCTATTACTCTATTCAGCAGTGCTTGAATAACATCTAGATGTGAATTAAACAAAAAACCAACCCTATTACTGAAAATATGAATTACTTTATCAAATGTAAAGATTACCTATTCGGGAACCGAATGGCTGAACCTAGCTTTGCACCCCTCGTTTCCAAAAAGGTGAAAGCCACCCTTTTCCTGGGTTTACTATTTACCTATGGTGTCTACGGCAAAACCGAAGCACAGCAGGTCACCTTACATATCAATAAGGGTAACCTAAAATCGGTTTTTACTGAAATCAAAAAACAGACCGGTTATCATTTCTTTTATGATGAAAGTCTCTTCAATGGCCTCAAACAGGTGAATGTCAATGTCTCCAACCAAAAGCTGGAAAGCCTGCTCAAAGAACTGTCAGATGAGCTCCCCTTACAGTTTGAGATGCACAAAAATCATATCATCGTCTTGCCGAGCGCTCCGAAAACTTCCCTTCAGCCCAAGCAACAACAGTATACGATAAATGGGCAATTGGTTTCCAAAAAAGACGGTACACCCATCGAAAACGCAACGATCAGCATCAACGGCGGCAACAACAGGACCTCTTCCGATAGCAAAGGAAACTTTTCGCTGCAAACCGTCCAGGCGGAAGGTACGCTGACCATTTCGCACCTTTCCTTCAAAGCACAGACTGTGCGGTTTAACAGTGCAACAGCCAGTGCTTTGACAATAACCTTGGAAGAGAACGACAGTGCTTTGGAGGAAGTTGTTGTGGTCGGATTTGGTACCCAAAAGAAAGTCAATTTGACAGGAGCCATTTCCCACGTCGGTAAGGAAGCTTTTGAAAATCGGCCGGTTGCCAATATCGGACAGGCTTTACAGGGGCTTGTCCCCAATCTGAATATCACCTTCGGAAATGGTTCGCCAAACAGTACTCCGGGTTTTAACTTACGGGGTGGTACATCCATGAGTTACAATAGCAATACAGGTGTATTCGAATCCGTCAATGGTGATCCTTTGGTGATCATAGATGGAGTAGAAAGCTCTACCGGTGCCCTGAACCAGCTCAACCCGAATGACATCATGGATATGTCTTTTGTCAAAGATGCCTCTGCGGCAGCCATCTATGGTACAAAAGCAGCCTATGGTGTCATCTTGGTCCGTACTAAACGTGGTGAATTCAATCAAAAAGGCAAGATCGCCTATAACTTCGACTCCAACTTTGATACGCCATCTGGCCTGCCTGACATTTTAAACGCCTATGAAATCCAAAAATCGGGCATGGATCGGACCCTATGGACGAATGGCAAGCCAGGTACAGCAGATGAAAAAAAGCTGGAGATGATCCAAAAGTACATGGACAATCCCAGTCCCGAAAATGCATGGTATCAGGAAGGAAACAGCATTATTTGGGTCGCTAACGTTAACCCATTTGAGGAAGCCGTCAAAAAATGGACGCCGATGCAAAAACATACGCTGAACTTGAGCGGTGGAGCCGAGTCCATCAACTACTATATCTCCGGGGGATTACAAAACCAATCGGGCATGTACAAGATCAACACCGATAAGTTGAAACGCTACAATGCGCTGATGAACATCAATGCCAAAGTAAATAACTGGTTCAGCGTTTTTGGTAAAATAGGTTTTGACCAGACAAATTTCAATAGTCCATATATCGTCGGCGGTAAGGGAAGCATCTGGTCGGCCATGATGGGTGAGACAAACAAAAACATCAATATGCCTATCCAAACGGGGCCAAATGATCCATTGCCCAATACCTATACTGACAACATCCTTGCCTGGTTAAGTTATGGTGCAAATAACCAATCGATGGATAGAAGAGTATCCTTGTTGATCTCCCCCGAATTCACCTTGATTCCGAATGCGCTGAAATTAAAGGCCGACCTCAGTTATCAGCCCCAGTCTTATAGCTTGAGCCGATACAGCCCCAAATTCAACCAAGTCGTAGACTCCTGGCAATATACATCGCAGCAAGCCGAGGCGGCGGAAAACCGGGCTTATTTTGACAATAATAACACCAATAAATACCTGGTCAACATCTATGCTGATTATAAGAAGACCTGGGCAGAGAAACACAATTTCTCCACCGTAGTGGGTTACAATCAGGAACAGACAAAATTTAATCAGATTACCAATACATTCCGTAAACTGATCTCGCCCGATATACAGAACCCAGATGCTGCAGAAGATCCTTCTTTACATACAGTATCCAGAAATGCATACACCCTGGCTGGACGTGCCGTATTTGGCCGTGTGAACTACAACTTTGCTGAGAAGTATTTCTTTGAGAGTAACCTACGTTATGATGGAAGCGCCAAATTTACGGAGAAAGATCGATTTGTCACCTTCCCATCCTTCTCTGCCGGATGGCGGATATCGCAGGAGGATTTTATGGCCGGAACGAAGAACTGGCTCAACGAACTTAAACTGCGCGGAAGTTGGGGGAAATTAGGAAATCAGCCCTCATCCATCTATCCTTATCAGGCAACGATGAATACAGGCAAGGCTCCTTACTTAATCAACGGGCAGCAAATAGTCTATATCGACCCGCCGGGACTCGTTTCCCCTTACCTCACATTTGAGAAAGCCAGAACCTGGAACGTCGGATTTGATGGAACATTTCTCAAAAACAGGCTCGATGTAACATTTGAATATTACAACAGAAAGACCACCGACATCCTCACCGATGGAAGTGCCTCATTTCCGACAACATTAGGGACGGCCGCACCGCTGGAAAACTCGGGTATTTTGGAAACTAAAGGATTTGAACTTTCCTTCCTTTGGAAACAAACCATCAATCCCGATCTACGATATCGCGTAGGTCTCAACCTGTCCGATTACCTGACCAAAGTACAGCATTACGCAGCCAACACCAGCATGATGATTACCAATTCTTCGGGCAGGGAGGTGATGTATGATGGTAAAACGATCGGCGAAATATGGGGTTACCGTACCGGTGGTATACTACAGGAAAGTGATTTTGCGGGACGAAACGAAAGCAATGGTAACTGGATCTACAATGGAGCTTATCAAGGCACCCTCTATCCGGGATATATCTGGTATCAGGATCTTGGCGGACCGGAGGGCATTCCTGATGGAAAGATAGATGCCGGACTGAATACATTGGCAAATCCAGGCGACCGCGTCGTTATTGGAAATTCTACACCACGTTATCGATTTGGTATTACCGGAAACGTGCAATATAAACATTTCGATCTTGACTTCTTATTCCAAGGTGTGTTGAAACGTGATATCTGGGCCGGACTATCTTCCTACTGGGGCGGTGGAGCAGGCTCAAAATGGATGTATGAAAGATCTTGGACACCGGACCGCACAGATGCTGAGTTTCCAATGTACGGTTCCTCAGTCAATGTGCAGGACAGATACCTCATCAATGGGGCCTACCTGAGACTTAAACAGGCGGTATTGGGCTATACCCTACCGCAAGAGATGACCAAACGATTTGGTGTGGAGCGCCTGCGTTTCACGCTTGCCGGTTACAACATCTTTGAAATTACAAAAATACCAACAATTTTTGATGTCGATCAGATATCTGCCGACTATCCACAAAAAAGATCAATTGCTTTTGGAGCCCAAATTGTATTCTAACCATTACTACTATGAAAAAAAATATATTCAGATTGATCGTGATTGCAACAGCTTCCTCCCTTTTGCTGACGCAGTCCTGTAACGATAAATTTTTACAGCTAAGTCCCGAAACTGAACTATCGAATGACAACTCCTTACATACCGAAACAGAGCTGACATTATACCTCAATAATCTCTATAACCGCTATATTCTAGGGCATGGTTCGGGCTGGGCTGATGCTAAAGTCAACCCCAATGTTGTTGGTGGCAGCCATTTGTTGGCATCCGACTTTATGACTGACAATATGGTCCGCTACGGCAACATTAGTAGTATGATGGACAACACCTTTATTCCGCCCAATGCAGGTACTTCAGTTGACTGGACATGGGAAAACCTGCGCTCCGTCAATTATTTCATCAAAAACTACCGCAATGCATTGCCAGCGGTGAATAATGATGCCACGCGATTGAACAAATATATCGGTGAAGCCTATTTCTTTAAGTCGATGGATTATTACCGCAAATTAATGCTTTTCGGCGATGTGCCCTGGCTTTCGAGCGACCTCAACATCAACAGCGAGGAATTATACAAACCACGCGATAAAAGAACGGTGGTTGCCGACTCGTTAATGAAGACCATCGATCTGGCTGTTGCTGGTCTAGAAGGTATTACTGGGCGTCCAGACGGACGTATCAATCAGGATATGGCGCTATTTTTAAAAGCACGAATAGGCCTGTTCGAAGGCTCCTTTAGGACCTATCACAACGAGCTGTCTCTACAAAGCACAGCAAAACCTTTTTTGGAAGCAGCTGTGGATGCTTGCGAAAAAATCATCGCATCAGGTCGCTATCAATTGTATGCTACGGGCGAAACTCCTTACTGGAAATTATTCACATTCAAGAAAGATCCAAATTCCGATGGCAATAAAGAGGCTATCTTAGCCCGTGTTTATGATGGTACTGTTGTCGGTCACGCAACGCAGCGTTATTGGGATCAGAACAACAGTATTTCTGGCGGAAGACCTGCTGGAGGTGCAACACGAGGCCTGATCGATGAATATCTGTGTATTGACGGTAAACCGATCTATACGTCAGGATCCGCAGGCAGCTACACCGCCAACCCACTTTTCAAAGGCTATGATGGTCTATGGTCCGAACTCGAAAACCGCGATCCACGGCTAAAGCAGACCATTAATTATCCGGGGGAAAACCGGTCACTATTCAACAGGACTGACGGTACAACCAGTCTGGAGAAAAATGGCATCACCTATCCTCGATTATCGTATAATGTGAGCGGCGGCACAACTGTTACGGGTTATCTACCCATTAAGCATTGGATGGGTGACCGTACCGAAAACGAAGCGACAACAAACGGACAACAAACGGCCATTGAATTCCGATATGGAGAGGTATTGTTGATGTTAGCAGAAGCAAAAGCCATTTTAGGCACGCTGACACAGAATGACCTGGATCGGACGATCAATCTGTTACGCCAACGTGCAGGATTTGACTTTGCGAAATACCCGAGCAGCAAGCTTGAGCTTGGCAACCTTCCTGCTGATCCTAGGCTTGATGAGATCTATGCTGCAAAACTTGATTATTCCGTTAGCCCCATCATCCGTGAAATCAGACGCGAACGCCGTATTGAAATGGTGTTGGAAGACCGTCGTTACGAAGATTTGATGCGCTGGAAAGCGGGAAACCTGATGACAGTGCCCTTACGCGGCATGAAATTTACAGCTGAAAAAGGAAAATTGTACGATGGAACACATACCGCCAAACCTATTATCGCCTTAAAAGAAGAAGTCAATAAAGACATCTTTTTGGATAATAACGGGTTTATCATCGCTTATCCACGGAGTGCCAACATTACAAATGGTGTCGCCTTATGGGCAGACTACCGATACTACTGGCCGTTACCTTTATATGATCTCACGTTGGACGGTAATCAGCTAGTTCAGAATCCAGGATGGCTGGGCGCAAAATAATATGAATAAAAAAAAAATAACATCATGAAAATTAAAGTATATATCTACCTGTTGATTAGCCTCCTATGTGTAACTATGGGGTTGAACGCATGCAAAAAGGACTTGGGGCCCATTAAAGACAACTTGACTGTTCGGGAAGCTGTACTTTCTGGAGGTTTCATGCAGATTCCTGTTAAAATCGGAACGCCGCTTCAGATCAATCTGGCAGTCAATCCGGGAAACCGCAGTGTCACTGAGGCGACCTATACCAGCAAACATCCAGAAATTGCAACATATAGCAATACAGGCTTGGTTACCGGCTTAACCGTCGGTAAGGATACCATAACCATACGATCTGGCGAACTCCATGTTTGGTATATTGTCAATGTAACCAAATAAAAGCGGACATATGAACAAGTCAAAAGAATAATGGTAAGAGATGACCATTTGTTTATTTAGTGTTTAGTTTAGACTATCAGACAAACCCGTCTGGTAGTCTTCTTCTCACCAAATAACATTTATTCGCTTTACCATTTTTCAAATTATAGAAACGGTTTACTTAGTTCCAAATCCCTGTAAAACAACCCCATTTCTTACTATAGGCTTGTATTTTGAATAATTATAAGCCGCCAATATACATGAACAATTATAAATTATTTACTTCAAAAATTATGACAAAACAAACAAAAAGATGGATGCAGATCATGAAAGGATTTGCATTGTCGACCGCGGTCCTATCACTTTTTTTCGCCTGTTCAAAGCCCTTGGTAGAGCAAAATGCAGCAGAAACTCAACGGTTAAAAGCGTCATCGAATGGTGCCATAGACACCACACTTTCCAACCTTACCTTTGTGACTAATCCAGTAAATCTCAATATAATCATGTTTGTCCCCACAGACAATCCAGCCTTACCCGGCTACAAAACACGGTTATCTCAACTATTTGTCCATTTCCAGGATTGGCTGCATAATGAGATGGCACGTTATGGTTACAGCAGTTATCTGGGTCTGGCAAAAGATTCTGCAGGCCTAGTTAATATCATTGAAATCCCTGCGGCGGGCGCTCAGGCAGAATACCCCTACAGCTCAGCCGTATCCGCTGGTAAAATTATAAATGAGATCAATACGTACAGAGCTGCCCATCCAAGCCAATTTTCATCCAACAATCACTATCTTGTGCTGTTGCCTGCAAGAACAGATGGCGATAACAGCCAACCTTTCTATGGCTATGGAAAATACTGCTTTGCAGTAGATAATTCCTCCATGTCTGTCAATGGAATTCCAAACCCTAGCTCAAACTATCTCGGCGGCATGCTACATGAATTGGGCCATGGATTAAATTTGCCGCATAACCGCGCTAAATATGTCAGTGAAGAACCTACATTGGGCACATCACTGATGGGAAGCGGCAATGTGAGTTTTAGCAAGGGACAGCCTACTTTTCTAACAGGCTCCGATGCTGCGATTCTCAACAGAAATGAAGTTTTTCAACCTGCAGTAGCGACAGCTACCCCTTACCAAACACCTACATATTCTGTACAACCTCAATTTGCCATTGATAACAGTCAACAAAAAATCTTTATTACTGGAAATTATACGTCCAATTTACCTGTGAGTGAGATACTGGTCTATATGGACCCCAATGTGAACAACGAAGGTACAGGAGCCAACAAAGATTACAATGCAGTCACCTGGAAATTTGCCCCCGTTTCCTCTGGTGTCATCCAAGGTACTATAGATCTCAATGAACTTTACTACAAAAGCAATACACCTTATGAGCTTAAGGTAAAATTATTATTGCAAAATGGCTATACAACATCCAATGTTTACGAATTCAACTATGTCGGCGGGCTCATGACAACCAATCAGGATTCGGTGTATACCTATTCCAATGCGTCCTATGCCGGTGTGAAAGGAAGCTTTGGCAAAGGGCAATATACCACCGCAGATTTATTGGCCAAAGGGGTGACAGACAATAGCGTCTCTTCCATTAAAGTTGGGGCCAATGTTAAAGTGACGTTATACAATAATGATAATTTTACGGGCGACAGTCTTGTCGTCACATCATCGTCTTCTTATCTTTCGACTTTCAACGACAAGGTTTCATCCATGAAAGTACAAAACCGTTAAAAGATTTGGGAAATACAATGCATAAATTAATTTTAAGGAACGCAGGGCCATTGCTGGTTGTGCTATTAGCTTTGGTCGGGTTGAACCTGCAGGCGCAGCCCGCTCCTTGGTTTACCGACAGTAAATTCGGTTTGTTTCTGCACTGGGGGCTCTATTCCCAGACCGCAGGCGACTGGGACGGCCATCCCACCAAAGGCGGCGAGCATTTTATGCTCTACGAACGCATACCCGTCAAGACCTATGCAAAGATCGCCGATCAGTTTAATCCAACAGGCTTTGATGCCGACCGTTGGGCTCAGATGGCCCACGATGCCGGCATGAAATACCTGGTGATCACAGCCAAGCACCATGATGGATTTGCGATGTATAACTCAGCCGTCAGCGACTATAACATCGTCAAGCGCACCCCTTGGGCAAAAGATCCGATGAAGGAGCTCGCCGTGGCCTGCAAGAAATACGGCCTCAAGCTCTGCTTCTATTATTCACTGGGGCGCGACTGGGAGAACCCCGATGTGCCCACCAACTGGCCTACCAAAGCCGGGCGCAGCAATACCTGGGACTATCCCGACGAAGATGCCAAAGACCTCAACAAATACGTCGAAAACAAGGTCAAACCGCAGCTGCACGAATTGCTGACACAGTATGGTCCTATCGGTATTATCTGGTTTGATACTCCCGAGCTGATCACCAAAAAACAAAGTCAGGAAATCAAAGATCTGATCCATTCCATCCAGCCCGACTGTATCATCAACAGCCGGATAGGCAATGGGCTTGGCGATTATGCTGTTGTTGAGCAGTCGCTTGTTTCTACTGCCCGCAAGAACTGGGAAGCCTGCATCACGATGAGTGAAAACTGGGGTTACAATAGACATGACACAAAATGGAAAAGCCCCGAGCTGTTGGTCCGCAACCTTATTGAAGTCGTGAGCAAGGGGGGCAACCTGCTGCTCAATGTCGGCCCCAAAGGTGATGGTACCTGGCCAGTTGAAAGTCAGGAAAATCTTCGCATCATTGGACACTGGATGAAGACCAATGGTGAAGCGATTTACGGTACGACGGTCTGGAACAGAACCAAACAAACAATACATACCGTGCAGTCGGACAACAAAGCAACCGAAAAGGATAAAGCCGACATGAAAGATGCCGTGAATGATGCAACGTCGAAAGAAATCGTGTCAGACTACCGCTTTACGCAGAGAGGGAAAAATGTTTATCTTTTTGTGCGTAGCCCTTCGACCGCTACGATCGACATCCCGGAGCTTGCAAAAAGTAGCCTCGAGATCAAAAGTTTAGCGCTTCTCGGCAGTTCCTCAAAGGTGAAATGGACACAAGGGAGAGATGCGCTAAAGCTGTCTTTACCCACTGTCAAAGACCCAGAAATCCCGATTTACGTATACAAGATCGAAACGAAATAGCCCAGCGCCTATTTCACAAATCGTCTTACTCCCTTTAACAACAAGCTCCCTGATCATTGATTGATCAGGGAGCTCTTACAATCCAACCGCTCTTCTTACGTTGACACCTCATTCGGACTGTATTTTAAATACTGTTTCAGGTGGAACGAATCGTAAGCCAAAACGATCGGATATAAATCTACCGAAAAGACTAGCCTTAAAATGTGCATCTTTGCTTTAACGACAAAAGACAAAGTACACACATGAAAAAATATATTATTGTATTCAGTTTATCCATACTTACGTTAACCGTTTCAGCGCAGAAAAAAAAGAAGAAACAGGGCCCGCCACCAGTGGTGAAACCTATCCCCGAGCCACCAAAGGTGATCGAACAGGCAGGTACTTCGGAAAGCATGCCTGTTATGATATCCATGCCTACGCGGGCGGCAGATCAGGTGCGTATCAAAAAGACAGATGGGCAAGAACTCAATCTGGAGAAACTGGAGGAAGTAGTAAACACAGATCTGTCCCAGGTACAAACCATGTCCCTAAACTCTTCCATACCTGGAAAGAAGCTCAGCAGCGAGATACTACAAAAGATTATGGACGAGGGCAGTCAAATAGAATCACTGGAAATCAGCAGCCTGGACATCGACACATTTCCTGAAATCACAGCAGCCCATCCTAAACTTAAAAAGATCACGTTAAGCCGAAATAATCTCAGTGTACTTCCCGCAAGTATTTCCAATCTGACAGCGCTGGAAGAGTTCAACTGCAATAATCCCTTGACGAGCTTGCCAGCATCCTTTGCACAACTCAAAAACTTAAAACAGCTTGGGCTTAACGGGAATGTGTTCAGCACTTTTCCTGAGGAAATTTTTAGTTTGGACAAACTATCCTTCCTTTACCTTTCGGGCAAATATAAGGGCGAAACCAAACTGACGGATCTGCCTGATCAATTTGATCGCATACCGGAGCTGAAGGAACTCGGGGTAGAGCATGCAGGGCTATCGACGCTGCCGAAATCTATTGCTGCATTAAAAAAACTGGAAAAGGCCAATTTTTCGTTCAATCAATTTACAAGCTTCCCAGCGGCATTGTACAATAATCCCAAACTGGTTTTTGTACCGTTTACGAATAATCCCCTGCAATGGGAAGCATTTTTGGCTTCCGTAAAAAAAATAAAATGGAGCGGTCTCTTCTTTTTGAACGATACAGGGCTTAGCAAAAAACAGTACGAACAGGTACAGCAGATCCTGAGCAAGACGGATGTCTATTATAACGAGATGAATGATTAAACCCTTTTAAAGTAAGCCCAAAAGATAATTTTTGGGTTTACTTGCTAGTTTTCATATTCTTAATCCAGCGAAAATTTTGAAGAAGTGCGTTTTGAAAGATTAATTTCTAATTTCCCATAGGCACCTTCATATGTGGGCGAATCAAAAGAAATTATAGGATAGTACCTAAAAAAATCCTTCAGAGATTTGTTGTTCTTTAAGAAAATATTTACGTCAACAAGTACACTATCTGAATTACTATAAACTTTCAATTGTTTGTAAAATGCATTGTTACCATCTTTATTTTTCAAAATTGATGTTAGAACAGAATCAATAAAAATTAAATCTCTTTGATTCAGATTATAACTATTATCAAAAACAGAATCCTTTGGAGCATTGAAAATTGCATAATCATGAAACCTCTCTTGATCGAAATAATTTATACTATACGTATCTCCTTTTTGTAGTCGTAGCCTCCTAAAGAAGCTATCGCCTATATATAAGTCCATAAAGCCGTTTTGTAATAAAGCTTTATCAACCCGTTTAAAACCAGGAGTAAAGAAGAAAGCATTTCCATACCTTATAGCTTTACCCGTAATAGTATTCTTTGCCAACAACTGAGGATTTTCTTTAGGGTCTATTAATTCTAACGTAGCAGAATCAAGACCTATGGAATAATCAATTACCCGATATGAGGAGTCTTCTCGTATTTCAATAGCGTAATCCGAAGCACCAAACATATCACTATTGACTGTTACGGCCTCAACCAAAACATGGTCCTTAGGGGTACTATTACAAGAAACTGTAAAAATTACGACGACCATGCAAATAAATGCGCTTCCTCTCATAAATCTTATTATTTTCCCCATTTTAATTGAACCGACATAATCCTCGGCTGATTTTATTCGGGCCCAACTTCATAGCCTTCTTACTTCAGATTTCATTATCTTCTCAAGCTTTTCATGATCAGACAAATCCTAGTACCACCATTTGTGGTATAAACTTGTGATCTTCGATAAGTCCCCATTAAAGTACCATTTAAATATAAAAAGATATCCCTTGAAACAGAAGTTCCGTCTAAATAACACTACCCTTAAAGAATTTCTAAGAAGACTAATGAAAATGACAGAAATGAGGCTTCTTAATCCCGAACGGGTATAAAGCACTTAAAAAACACGCAAATTATACCCGATATAGTATAATTTAAGAATATTTATTATATTTATATCAGATAGGGTATAATTATGGATTCATTACGAGTGTTTGTAAAACAGAAACGAAAAGAATTAAAGCTAACACAGGAAGATTTAGCTGCGAATGCTGGAGTCGGTTTAAGGTTTGTGCGTGACTTCGAGCAGGGAAAAAAAACATTACGTTTAGACAAAATAAATGACATATTAGCGTTATTCGGTAAAGAAGTTGGTGTAATTGATCAAATTAAAGAGTGATGGCGCGCGAAGCAAAAATATACTTTCATGATGACTTGGCAGGATATCTCATTGAGACTGATCATGGTTATTCATTTAGTTATGACGAGAATTATCTAAAAAAAATGGATCCACAACCTATCAGTTTAACTTTACCGATTTCCGAAAACACTTATTATAGCAATATATTATTTCCGTTTTTTGATGGATTAATTCCTGAAGGATGGTTATTGGAAATCGGTGAAAAACATTGGAAACTCAATCCCAGAGATCGTTTTGCGCTGTTGATAAACCTTTGTCGAGACACTATAGGAGCAGTTTCTGTTTATCCGATGGAGGCGGAAAGCGATGGCTAATTGTTTATTTTGCTATAAGCCAGTTGAAACTGGGGAGTATCATGCAGCATGTTCAAGAGTATTTTTTGGAACAACCCAAGTTCCCTATTTGGAGTTGGATCAGGAAAAATTGAGAAAATTAGGCGAAGTTACTGTAGCTGAGCGATTGGCAATAACTGGCGTACAGCCAAAAATATCACTCAGTCTAAATGGAGAAAAAGGCAATAAGCGACTTACCTTAGTTGGTCTTTGGGGAGATTATATTCTAAAACCTCAATCAAAAGAATATCTTCTCATGCCGGAAGTAGAAGATCTGACCATGCACCTCGCAGCGCTATTTAAGATAGAAACAGCAAAACACGGATTAATACGAACTTCCACAGGAGAACTAGCATACATTACAAAACGATTTGACCGAAAGAAGGGCAAAAAAATCCACGTTGAAGATTTATGTCAATTATCGCAGCTTCTGACCGAGCAAAAATACAATAGCTCCTATGAACGCGTAGGAAAAATCATCAAGCAATTTGCATCCAACACAGGATTAGATGCAATCAAATATTTTAGGCTCGTGCTATTTAGCTTTTTAACTGGAAATAACGACATGCATCTCAAGAATTTTTCACTCATGCATACAAATCATGGTGTTATATTATCACCAGCATACGATCTCATCAATGTTAACTTAATCTACCCAAAAGATAAGGAAGATATGGCTCTCACATTGGGTGGTCGTAAACGAAAAATAAAACGGTCAGATTTTAACCAGCTTGCGCAAAGTTTGGGAATATCTGAGCTCGTAAGAAATAATATTTATAAAGACTTCAGAAAAAATGCTGATAAAGTTAAAGAATTGATTGATTATAGCTTTCTCACGGATGATTACAAGGAAAAATATGTTCAAATTGTTCACATTAAATTGAAACAGATTGAACTATAGAAAAGAATTTAGTGATCAGTCTATTCGGATTTCTGACGGATGGAAAAACGAAACGAATGGGTCTTTTATTAAATTAAGGTAAATAGATGCTTGGAGCGCTATAAATCCTTGTTATCAAAACTTTATTCTCCCGATCATAATCGAGCCAACTATCATAAAAAAGAAACATGCTATTAATATAAAAAGAGCAATGGCTCTTCTTATATAGACCTGAGATTTACTTAAACTCTTATAGTTTTTCTCAAATACTGGATTTCTCACGGTTTGTTCAATGGGTGAACGGCCAGTTAAAATGACTAATAGACTATAGATCACAATACCAAATGCCATAAAGATAGGCTCCTTAACACCTACTAATTTTAAAATTAAAAAGACTAATACTTCCCCTAAATAGATTACTTTACTTAAGAATAAATAAGCTAGTCCAGGAACTACATTTTCTGTCTTCCTCTTTCCTGCAAACCATTTTGACAGCACAAAATCTAACTGTAATATTTTATTTATCATACCTTTGCTTCCTACAAGCAACTAAATTTATTTTTCCATTTAAATTTGCCCCTCTCCGATAATTCAATTACCGAATAGGTTTAATAACCAAAGCTCGTCTATCAGCATTGGCCTTGTTACATTAGTTTCATTCAATGAATTGCACCTTTAACTCCGATACTACTTCCGAAAAATCTTTCCACTCCATATTGGAATAAATATCCTTGACCACACCTATTTTACTGAAAACTGAGTTAAAATAGCCCTCATTTAATACAGCTTGGAGCGCTGCATGAATCCCCTGATAAGAGAGCTCTTTTACAATAAGCATGTCTGTAGACCAAAAATAGATTTCACGATTTTTCTCCATCAGTTTATCGATATTGGTCAACGTAAACAATGTTCCAAAATAAACCTCATCATTCTCCAAAATAATATTGATATCAAGGTTATCATCATCTACATCGATAACTTGATAAGGAGCAGGAAATCGAACTTTAAATTTCATAACCTTCTTACTTTTTATAAACTGTCAACCAAACTACATCTGTCTTGGCACCTTTTTTACCACTATCTAAAGATATCTAGCGTCCCGAAATTGCAACAGCAGCTTTTTATCCACACTTAATAGGTCGATATGCGAATGATCCAGTACTTTCAAAACGAATGGCAGTTCACTCGATGAAATATCAATATTCGAAGAATACGAGCCTTCTTCCTTAAAATACTTAAAAAGATCCCTGTACAATAATATTCTTAAGCATTCCTATGGTAAGCTTTTTCTTCTGGCCCACGTCCCTTTTCAAAAACAATAAGTTAAAAATATCAAAAGACGGCTCTGGATGAAAAAAATCATCCGCTTTGTTACCATTGGTCTTAATATTAAAAGTTGTACAAAAGTCTTCGAAAAATTCATAGCCATCCTCTCCGGAAATACCTAAATCCCCTTCAATCTCCATCTCATCCGACAAACCGGCTATTTCATGTTTACCTAAATGTCGTTCCAGAAAGTTAATCCATTTATTATGCATAATATCTCGCGTTAACGTCACGGATCGTTCTACATCTCCGTAAACAGTTTTCATATAACAAACCGTAAAATTCATAATAATTATCCTATGACTCGGAACCAAAGCAAAAACATCAGAATACCAAAGGTAAGTGCTAAAATCAGGATTAGCTTATTTATATTTAACTTTGCGTTTAGATCGTTAAATCTAGGGATCAATGAAGTAAAAAGCAATATTACTAAAGAAATAAATAAGATTTCTTTAAAAAGGACTGGATTTGAATATCTATGCAAATAAAGATCAGATCCAATAATTACCATGTATATTGTAGTAAGCGCTATTGAGGTATGATAAAAAAAGCGCCTCTTCTTAATGATTAAGATCAGCATATTTATAGTGAACAATGTGATTAGACAGCATATTGACACTATACTGTGATATGGAACAGGGTAGCCGTAGGAACCTTTTGGAAGTCCTAAATATCCTTCATAATTTATCAAATCATTGCCTTTGTCGACCAAAAATATTAGCTGAAGAATGATGACTAAGCACGCTATAATTTTAAATAGGTTTTTCATAATTAGTTTTCTCGCCCTAATATTCATTGTGGGTTTTTGGGGTTATTTAGTAAGTTTTTACGCAAAACAATGCAGCAGCTACTTTATTTAATGAGCAATCGAAAGAAACAATACATCAATTATTTTTATTCAACGGAACAAAAAAACTATGCGGTTCATAATCATCTTCATCAAGTGAAAAACCTTTTAAATAGAACAGATAAGCAATAGAATATTTTGTATCAAGAGGACTGAGAAACTCATCTTCCAAGCGCAATATAGCCGATCCAGGAATACGGGACGTAAATCGTTCGATAGCTTCTGAAATAGGTTGGTCAACGTATTTTAATACTTCTGGATCTTGATTAAAAATCCCATATTTATCAACTATTTCGGCTATAAAAGCTTCATCTTGCGGATTCGTTAAGAGATTATTAAGAAATTGCGAGAAACTTATCTCGGTATCCATATTTTCCTTAAAATAGTTTCTAAACCACAGTAAGCGCCCCATAAAAAGTCTGTTCCCTTTTGTTTTTCCGTATACAAAAAGTAGATCATTTCGATCGTAAAAAAATTCACTACTATCGCTTAGAACAAACGTCCTAATACTTGCGGATTTGTCCAATGTGTCTGCGTCTTCTCTAGAAAAGCTAACTTCATTAGGACGAGGATCTATTGAAGCCACTTTCTTGTTGTCAGAATGACAACTACAAAAAAAAGCTGATAAACAAACTAGTAGTAACAATCGTAATCCCATACGCTCCTATTTATATTTTACATCGACTTCATAATAAGTTTTTGGTGGACTTGGTGGATTTTTTATCGCCTCATATTTATGTTTATCCAAAAATGCTGAATTTCCAGATAAATAGATCAGATCGACCTTCTCAAAATAATTGTAATAGTCAATCAGCGATCTAATTTTATCCCCAAAATCCTTATCCCGAAACGTGACGATGCCGTTTTTGCTCCTATAAAAAATATCGTTATCATTATTAATTAACAAGATATCATCTTTAGATGTAATCAGGTAAATTTTATAGTCGCCATAGGGATACATTTTATTGTCATCGTGATTAACGGTATCTCCCTGGGTTCGATATTTATTTACTATCGTTTTATACAACTTGTTCCATTCGGCACTATCTAGTAGTTTATCATGGACCTTTGCAACAGCATCGTAATCAAATATATTTCGTTGAAACGTTGAAAAGCTAAATTTATCATCTTGGATAAGTCCATTTTCAAAGATAACTTTTATATAAGCACTGTTTGTCCTAGATGCGCTGTCTATCTTGTTATTTTCAACAACAGGTCCATTGCAGCTTGATATAAGCAGCAGGCAACTCATCATGCTGGCTAGCAACCAATGTAGAATCTGTTTCGTTTTTTTCATTTCTGATTGCCCATTTTTAAATATATTTTCATAATGCTATGTTACGGAAGTTTATTTCTTACGATGTTTATTGTGCTGACTTTCCATAACTCCACCATTACCTATTTTTCAGCGTATTTCGTATATAAATCAACAATTCTGAGCATACATATACAACAAACATGAATATGAGGATGATTTTCTACTTGAAAGGAAACACCGTACCACTTAAGTGATGAAATATGCTCGCCAAAGAGGAATTCAATATAATGATTCCTATCGTATGGGAGTATATCTGTCCTATTGCTTGTTATCATAAATATTTCTAATGATGTGTACCCTTCATGTTAACGGGAGTTATACGATCTATTCAACTTATTACCATAACTTTCTTCAAATTCATTCCACCGCTTTACAGTTTTTCCATTTATGAGATAACCGTTACAAGTTAATTCTATGTCAATCCGAGTGGTATCGAACATCTTTTTTGTTTTATGGACTTCAATAATGGGAACGCCCTTCCGTTTAACAATGGTATCACCTAAATCACAAAAAGAAGTCACTTGGTAAAACCACCTACCAGGCAGTAATTGTACGGTATCTCTTTTGGTAATAGGATCAACTCCAATAAGGATAAAATCTTCAAACTTTATCTTAGGTTTTTTTAACAGAATAATATTGGCCTCGGGACTTTCAGCATATTGTTTAGTTTCTTCACAATTATTTGGATCACTACATCCAATAGTTAGCAAGATGAGTATACTATATATTACTTTCATATTTATTAATTTGTCTGTGATAATGAAATTGTCGTGGTTATTACCATAACCTGCACCAACGCCTTCAACCAGAGTAAACTTATGTGCCCTATCAGGATCTATTTTGCCGTCGGACCTTAGCGGCATTGAATAAGTCCCCATAATTCCGCTCCCAAAAGAGAAGTGCTGAGTTTCGCCAATTAAGTAAACAAAGCCCTTACCTATATATAAGGGCTTATGAGTATTGATTCTTACTGTGAATGATGCTTATTATTATAACTTTTCTGAAATTCATTCCATTGATCTAAGGGCTTTCCATTCACAAGATAATCGGTACAAGTTAATTCTATATCAAATCGTGTGGTATCGTATTTCATTTTTGTTTTATGAACTTCAATTATAGGAACGCCTTTCCGTTTAACAATGGTATCACCTAAATCACATAAAGGTTGCACATTCACAAACCACCTAGCGGGCAGGAGCTGCACAGTATCTCTTTTTGTACTAGGATCAACGCCAATAAGGATAAAATCCTGAGACTTGATCTTAGGTTCTTTTAAAAGAACAACATTAGCCTCAGAACTTTCAGCATATTGTTTAGTTTCTTCACATCCATTGGGATCATTACATCCAAAAGTTAATAATAGTAGTATGCTATAAATTGCTTTCATTTTTAATTTGTTTGAAATAATGAAATTGTCATAGTTTTACCATAACCTGCACCAATTCCTTCCCCGAGAGAAAGACTTATTTATACCCGTAGTGCGTCGCCCTTTTTTGAGTATTGGCCTTGAGTAGGTCCCCATAATTCCAGTTCCAAAAGAGAAGTCGTGAGGTTCACCAGTTAATTAAACACGCCCGCCCCAAAATAGGTAAGGGTTTATAAGGATTAGTTCTTACTGTGAATGATACTTATTATTATCATAACTTTCCAGAAGTTCTTTCCATCGTCTTATCGTCTTTCCATTTATGAGATAACTGTCGCAAGTTGCTTCTATGTCAAATCGCGTGGTACCATATTTCATTTTTGTTTTATGAAATTCAATTATGGGAATGCCCTTCCGTTTAACAATGGTATCACCTATATCACAAAAAGAGGTCACTTGGAAAAACCATCTACCGGGCAACAACTGTACGGTATCTCTTTTGGTAATAGGATCAACTCCAATAAGGATAAAATCTTTATACTTAATCTTAGGTTCTTTTAGCAGAATAATATTACCTCGGGACTTTCAACATATTGTTTAGTTTCTTCACAATTATTTGGATCACTACATCCAATAGTTAGCAAGATGAGTATACTATATATTACTTTCATATTTATTAATTGTCTGTGATAATGAAATTGTCGTGGTTATTACCATAACCTGCATCAACGCCTTCAACCAGAGTAAACTTATGTGCCCTATCAGGATCTATTTTGCCGTCGGACCTTAGCGGCATTGAATAAGTACACATAATTCTTGTCCCAAAAGAGAAGTGCTGAGTTTCGCCAATTAAGTAAACAAAGCCCTTACCCATTATAGATAGGCTTATGAAGATCTATTCTTATTGTGAATGATGCTTTTTATCATAACTTTCCTGAAATTGATTACATTGATCATAAGACATCCCATTCATTAAATAATCGCCACAAGTTGAAGTAAGATCAAATTGTCTCAAATCATATTTCATTCTTGTTTTATGAAGTTCAATAATAGAAGTCCCCCTACGTTTAACAATAGTATCTCCCAAATCACATAAAGGCTTTAAATGAACAAACCACCTGGATGGAAGAAATTGAACAGTATCTCTGTTTGTACTAGGATCAACTCCAATAAGAATAAAGTCTTCAAACTTTACTTTAGTTTTTTTTAGAAGGATTATATTTGTCTGAAGTCCATTTATATACTCCATATATTTCTCACAACCGTCATTAGAAGACGTTGTGCATCCTGTTAAAGCGATTAACGCGATACTATAAATTATTTTCATTTTAATTTGTTTGAAATAACGAATTAGCTCTTACTTTGAATACATATTATTACCGTAACTTTTCTCAAATTCATTCCACTGCTCTATCGTTTTTCCGTTTATGAAATAATCAATACAATTTAACTCTATGTCAATCCGAGTAGTATCGAACATCTTTTTTGTTTTATGGACTTCAATTATGGGAATGCCTTTCCGTTTAACGATGGTATCACCTAAATCACAAAAAGGTGTAACATGGTAAAACCACCTACCGGGCAGCAATTGTACTGTATCTCTCTTAGTAGTTGGATCAACTCCAACCAAGATAAAATCCTGATACTTGATCTTAGGTTCTTTTAAAAGAACAACATTAGCCTCGAAACTTTCAGCATATTGTTTAGTTGTTTCACATCTATTGGGATCATTACATCCAATAACTAATAAAGCTAGGATACTATAAATTGCTTTCATATTTGTTACTTTGTCTGAAATAGTGAAATTGTCGTAGTTTTACCGTATCCAGCCCCTCCCCCTTCACCCAAGGAAAACTCATGTACACCTGTAATATCTATATCGCCGTTTTTGAGTATTGGCCTTGAATAGGTTCCCATAATTCAAGTTCCAAAAGAGAAATCCTGAGGTTCACCAGTTAATTAAATTAAATAAGCCATCCCCAAAATAGATAAGGGCTTATAAGAATTGGCTCTTACTTTGAATAAATATTATTACCATAACTTTCCTCAAATTCATTCCACTGCTTTATCGTTTTTCCGTTTATGAGGAAGCCGTTACAATTTAATTCTATATCAATCCAGTGTTAATTAAAGCCAGCTTTATCAATACATTTTTAAACCTTATCTTATCATATATATAATACATAAAAAAACACCACAGGGGAAAGTAAAATATTAAGCGTAAGGAATTTACTTCGGTAGCTCCTCTTATTGCGTGCTCAAGATTTAGTTGACTATCGTGCTTAAAAAAAGATTCAATAGAAAATAAAAGAACACAAATAATATATTCAATGATTAACAATAAAAACCCCAGCGATATAATTCGCACACTTCTTCTCATATTTTGTTAAGCTAATCTACTACAAATTATCTTCATGCTTATTCCCCCATCAGAAATCGTACTCACACTAAATGATCCAGAATTAAAGAATGTAGTGTTTTTTTGGCCTTTTTTTTACTGAAGTAAATTTATAACTTTATTTACTAGGAAACTTAAAAAATGAAATCATTTACTGAAAATCTAGCTCAATGCGCCACCAAATAATGATATTCTCTAAATCAATTATTTAACATACCAGATAACCGCATCACCAGATTGGAATATTGATATAGCTAAATTAGCGATAAGCACATGAAAAACTTCGAAAGAAACGGAAACGAGTACAAAATGAAACCCCAATTAGGAACCTATGTTCCTTTGGTTGGTATATTTTTCATTATGGCCCTAGTTGGGTTCATCAAAATGCCCGAATCCTCTTTCAAATGGTGGATGCTTGGTGTTGTCGTTATCTTGATGATTTCCCTGCTTAGAGCCTATTTTATCATTGACATGGACAGACGGGAAATGCGCGTCCGAAAGGGACTTTTGGGCAAAGAGGTGACTGTTCCGCTGGAAAGCCTACAGGGATTTACAATCCATAAACTCAAGCAGTACGGCCTCATCACCGTGAGTGTATCGCTTCACGCCCGTTATCTAAATGAACAGGGTAAAGAAAAGAAGGTGCAGCTCGCACAGCATTATTTTACAAAACCGATACAGCGAATATGTAATGAGATCGACGAAATCATCGCTGAAGATCACAATCGATAAATTAAAAGCAGTTTTCAGGCGCATCCCCTCTCATTGAGTTTTCTTTAAACCCCATTCTTTCGATTATGCCCGATTTAAGAATCCTAAAACGACAATTTCTACATGCACTGAAACGCGGAACAGGTGAAGCATATCTGATCGTAAAAGAGCATCCTGAAATTGACTTTTCGAATCAAATTATACAAGGCGCATTAAACATTTTCGCCTATGACGGACAGTCTGAAGGCGACCGGGCAACTTATATTTTTGAGATTATTTCTATTTCAAAACAAAAAGACAAAATCCGTAAAGCCGTTTTGCAGGGCTTGGCAAAAGAACAGGATGACACCTGGAATCTGACACATTTGTTTGCCCTGGCAAAACTTTACGCGCAGCAAAATGACACCGAGGCAAAACAAGCTATTTATGACCGGTTTTTAAACAATCCGATCGCCGGCGCTGATTGGGTCGGAGCCTATGAAATACTAGAACTTGATGGACTAAACGGCTTATTTTACGTTGCCGAGAAATTTGGAAAATACATTGAACAACACCATGACGATTGGCAAAACGATGGCATAATTCAGCATTTTCAAGCAGAAAACCAAAGCATACAGGTTGCTGAAGAACTTAAAAAGAAAGCCCAAACTAATAAGTTCATTCGCTTTTACCTTGACAACATACAGCGAACAGAAATAAACCAGAAAACGCAGCGGACAAAACCCCAAAAATACAAAGACATTCTTGATGAAGTGTTAAATAGTAAACCCTGTATTTCTTTTGCAAGAATGAGAAAGCTAACAGAAGAAGAGATAAACACCATTGCAAAGCATCTTTTGAAAGAAACGGACCAGGGAAATATTGAACGCCTTTTGGATATTTTTGACTTTCACAAATTTCCTTATGATAGCCAATTCATTTTAGACTTTGCTAAACAAAAGGGAACAGGCAAAAACAGCATAGCTGAAAATGCCCTTAATGCACTAAAACATCTAAAAAGCAAAGCCATTAGAGACTTTGCTCTGGAGAAAATACAAACAGCCAAAAATCCGATTGACTATTTGGAATTGCTGATTTCTAATTACAGAAGTGGCGACTCGAAGCTACTGACCGAAATCGCCGAAAAGGCAAAAGATGAACACGAAATTGAGCGATTGGCAGGGATATACACAGCTATTTTCAAAAAAAACAACACCAAATCCTGTAAAAATCCCCTTGAAATTCTTTATAGCAAAATGAATTGTGCGCTCCACAGAAAAGATATCATAGAAATTCTGCTGCATAACAACGTTCTCTCCGGTACTATAGAAAAAGAACTTCTCTATGACTGCAACCTGGAAACAAGGATGATAGTTCTTCAAGCAAGGGTGCTGCATCCTACTGACCGGAGTTTCTGATTAAATTCTCCAGCACTTAATTATTCAAAGCCTGGTCCCCCAGATATAATAATCTTTTATTTCAAAAACAGTTCATTTGGCTCAACAAGGCTATAAATCCCGATATAATCATCAAGCTGCAAAAATTTAATTTCCTCGTCGCTTTACATTTTTATTCAACTCCAGACAACAAACAAAAAGCCACATCTCCCGACGTGGCCTTCACTTAAATAAACATAAACATATGAACCATCACCTAATCTAGCGGTTCCAACTAACTCTTATTTCACATTCACATTAAATGTAAACGTCGCCTGTACGGTTTTCGCTCCTTCGTAGGTATACACCAGTGCCTGCTTAATGGTATATTTCTTTCCAGCTGCCAGAGCTCCCGGATATTGTCCGATCGAGAACGTTATCGTACTTGCGTTAAATTCCGAAAACAAGCCCGCACTAGCGCCCCAGTTGGTGACGGCCCCGGCAGGCGTAAACCAATGCCCGTACCCGGTGGCCGTATTGTTGGGATTTAAACTTCCATTCGGCTCCACAGCATAGAACTTAATTTTTCCACTGCTCATCAAAACCGCCAGGTCTGCCGAAGGTATGGCCAAGGCCTCCCCTAGCTGAGTCGCATTGACGCTTACTTGCGTACCCGAATACCCTGTAGCATCTGCCGGGAAGCTCAGGTCATAATTCAATGCGATATCTTTCGGCTGACTGCTCACCTCATTGTATCCCATAGCCGTTGTACCCTGTATTTTGATTTCGTAAGGCCATTGCTCATCGTTGCTGTCGTCATCATCCCAGGCATGTGGTTGGTAAACAGATGGAGCACCAGTGACGACAAACCAGAGGTTGCTACAATTGGCCGGAACAGTAAACGCGACCGTATTCTCCGTGCCTTCCGTCCTGTCACCATATACCCGCGTGCCATCTTTCAATAATGCCACATAGCCATAGCGCCATCCGGCACGGCTGGCATCCACCGGATTGAATCCGGCAGCATTTGGTAGGCCTTTAAAAGCTACCGAAACCTTAGTTCCCGCAGCCGGCAGGTCTAGTGGAATCACATTATAACCCGTAGTGCCCGGACAACGATCATAGGCAACGCGAAGACTACCGTTGGACTGCCGGGTGAATTTGGTCGTCAGCTTACCGATATAATTCTTCCCATACTCCCGGATGCTGTTCAGGTCCCAGGTCACAAAGTGGGCCGCCGCATCATAGATCTCATTGTTGAACTGCTTCACATCGATACCCGTTATACGCATATAAGCCTGCACCGGATCTTCGGGTTTTAAAGCTTCGCGCCAGATGCGGCCAATCATATCGATCCCATGTTTGCTGGTCCAATACCAATGGATGAAATAGCTGGCATAACGATATTTCTCGTGATGAATATGGCGATGATAATTTTCGGTATAGACGGGAAAATCGGCTCCCGAAAATGCCTGTGCGGGATAGGTTTGGTAGGCCTGCCATTGCGCGGTCTGCTCCCAAAATCCGTTGCCGCTCGTCCCGCCGTAGCCGTAACGAAACCCATGTCCGCCTTTCAGATCGGCAAATACCTGATATTGAAAACTGTGCCCGATCTCGTGCGCAATTACAGAACCCACCGGTTTACAGGTCGCCGGATTAATCCACAGTGCCCCTATTGTATCGTCGTAACCGCCGCCATACGCCATCCATTCTGTCGTATAATGCACAAAAATCATCATTTTGTATTTATCCAGATTGGATCGGTTCACTTTGCGTTCTGCAAACTTCAGCGTGCCGACGTTCAATGCGTAGAACTGTTCGGCCTTGGCCAAAAGATCATCAATATCGACGCGATATTCTTCAGGTACGGTGTTCGCATTGGGATCGTTCTTCCCATAACTTGCACCCCAGAACACAATAAAATGCTCCGACTGACGGCTCCGCGAATAGGACCATTTGCTCCCTTTATCGTTATAATCCATGCCTTCAAATTCCTTTGGCTTATAAATCTTCAAAGAATCTGTTCCCACAGTAACGGGCGGCGTGGTGACCTCTTCCTCGACAGGAAGCGCTACTTCTTTTTTGCTGCATCCCTGCGAAAGGAAAACAAGTGCTGAAATCAGCGTCAGCAGGACTTTATGCAATACTATACTTTTCATCATTTGAGCGTTTAATAGGTAGAGATCAACTATGTGTAATGGTCAAAAAACGGAAGCGAACGGTATAGGTACCACTTCGGTAGAATTTGATGGTCGATACGGGGTTAAGATTACGTCCCAGCGTATTCGCCGTACCAACAATACGGTAATAAGAAATGGGATCACCCGACCAAAATTCTGTGCCTACATAAGTACCGTTCATGATGGGATACACCAGACCCGAAACATCTGGATAGCGATACACCAAGCCCGTATCGGTAACTTCCTCCGGATAGTAAGGCGACCAATTTTTGAATGTCGGCCGGTCCCCACGTTTGATGACCTCGCCTTTTTTAGGATTGAAGGGCTTGCCGTTTTTATCTTCCCATTGATATACAATTTTGTTTTCTCCTTCCGCCTGATGCTCTACGACGATCTCATAGTCTGTATACGGTAGAAAATTGGATTCGGCCCCGTAGTCCGAACTCGTGCATGATTTAAATAAAATATCTTCCTTCTTAGCACCGATGACATTAAAGTCCAGTATATTCTTAAATTTTTTCTGTCCGGCGACATTGCTCACCTCCACATCGATCGTGTACTGTCCCGGGGTCACAAATTGCGTCGCCTGTGTAAAACCCACGCGACCACCGGTCGCATTGAGCATCATCGGTGGATATTTAGCTTTGCCGATCTTGGCATTCAACAGATCCAGGGTGGTATCCCGCCAGGTGATCTCCGCCAGGTAGGTGGATATCTCATGCTCTTTTGAAAATTCTGTTGAGAGCTCGCCGGTTTCCTTATTTCTTACCGCAAGCAGATTCACGGTCAGCGGGGTTGTGCTTCCATTGGCAACAATGGCATCCGTGTACACCACTGCCCCCTGATTGACCTGCAGATTCTCCACATTATAGCGTATATTTTCACTTAAATAGCCTATTTGATCACTCTTGCAGGAATCCAATAGCCCGAGGGATAAACCTGCTAAGCCGATTATAAAACTTCGTTTTTTCATCTGTTTTATTTTTTCATGTGTGACGAAACCATCCGGTTGATTCAGCACTGCCGCGGAATCCATCCAGCTAGTTTCATAATTTATTTGATCTTAATGTTGAATACAAAAACAGCATTCAAATCACCCTTTGTTTTCGACTTGTACACGAGGGATTGTCGTACCGTATAGGTACTACCCACCGTTGTTTGCCCTGGATATTGCAGTATATTAAAGGTCATCGTTGAGGTTGCCAGCTCAGATACAATGCGTGCATCGGCACCCCACGAACAGGTCTGCCCTTTGGCATCGAACCAGTGTCCTGGTGCGTTCGCGGTACTGTTTGCATTTAAGTTACCATCAGGCTGCACGGCATAATAGGTGATGTCCTTGCCTACCAATGCGGATATTGCCCCACTCTCTACGCCATAAAAGCGTGCTAAACGCGGAAGCAAAACGTCTACTGTGGTGCCAGTATAACCGGCGGCATCGTATTTAATACTCAGGTCGTAGGTAAAGGTAAGCGTAGCACCAGTTTCCACGATTTTAGGCCCCGTGAGGATGCGCGGCACAAAATCGCCGATAAACGTATGTGTATTGGCCAACACATTCAGCATAGTTCCTGAAGCTGTTTTAATACCAGTAGTCTGACAATATACCCGCATATCGGCCTGATCATCTTCTTTGACCGTAACAATACCGTCGGGACTGATCTGATCGGCCTCGCCACGCACTTTGACGTAGTACAGATAATAAACAGGCTGCGAAGACCAGGCCGCTTTGGGCTGCTTTTGCTTATGATAGAAAAATCCACCCACATTGGCCGCATTACTAATCGTCGTATACGCTGTGCTGGCCGTTTCTAAATTGTAAGGGGCATCGTTGTAGATGTATGCCCTCACTGAATCTACAGGGATTTCGTTGAGAAACTGGTCAAAAGAATACTGTGCATTTTCATCCACATACTTCACCGAGTCTACCTTCTGTTTATAATAGCGGTTGACCGAATAATCCGAAGGCGCCCAAAAGGTTTTCGCCTTGTTGATTTCGTCTTTGAGTTTAAAATGGTCAATTACCAGCAGCAGGGTGTCAAACATCCCATTAGGATGAGCTGCCAGGTAGTCGTAAGTAGACAGATTGACTTCGGCTGTATGGAGGCCGTCATCCGTCAGATAAGCTGCTTTCTTGCAACCGATCACGGTCAGTCCAAAAGCCATCAGCAACGCAAATCGATATAAGGTTTTCATTTTTTTTAGGTTTAGTGGTTTACATATTGACAGTTCCCCAGTATGGTGTCTGATTCAGCATAGGATTGGCAGACAACAACGATGGATCAAATGGCCAAAAGTATTTCTTCGCATTAAATTGCGACTGGTTCATTTTGCCTTCCGGAAATTTATAGACGTTAAAGTGTTTATACAACCGCACGAGATCGTAATAGCGATGGCCTTCCAGAAAAAGCTCGCGCGCTCTTTCACTAAAGATGGCCTCAATGAGCGGTTCCTCGTTTGTGTAGGCAGGCAGTCCAGCTTGCGTGCGGATTTCATTTAAAATGGTTTCTGCGGAGCTATTTTTACCCGTTGCGGCCAATCCCTCTGCCATCAGCAGCTTAATATCAGAATAGCGAAAGATGATGATGTTATTTTTAAAAATCGCATTGGCATTTGACGCATTACTCGAAAACTTAACATTTGCATATTTCGTACACAGCGCATAGTTACCGTTATAAACCATATCAAACACACTTTTAAATCGTTTATCGTTACTGTCTTTAAAGAGCGTTTTAATGTAATCCTGACTGATTCTTAAAATTGGATCTGTTAAAGTCCGAAAATAAGGTCCGGCTAGCGAAAAGTATCCAATTCCCGAGTTTGTACCTTCGTTTTCCCCATTTTGGGAGATTTCAAAAATACCCTCGTTGGATTTTCCCTGATAAATACTGCGGTAGTTCAGACTGTCCCTTCCCACAAAGGAATACTCGCCGCTTTCCAGTACCGATTTGGCCGCCTCGATGCAGTCGGCATATTCGCCGCGCCAGGCACTCAGATGTGCCTGCAGGGCAAGTGCTGCTCCGATATTCGCACGCAAGGCAAAATCATTCTGGTCAATATTATTCCATTTCAATAAGGTCAGTGCTTTGGATAGATCTGCCTGGCTCTGATCCAACACATCGCTCTCTTTACTTGCTGGGAGATTTACAGCATCGATGGGCACCACAGATGCTGTGATAATTGGCACTGTTCCCCATACTCTCGCTATATAGAAATAGGCAAATGCACGCACAAAGTAAGCTTCGCCGATATAGTAATCCCTGGTCGATACATTGTCAAAGACATTTTCGTCCATCTTAGGTAGCCTCTGGATAACGCGGTTGGCCTGGTCTATGGCCTGATAGAAGACATCATAGCGCCGCAGCTGATACGCGGGCCGCCAAGTTTCCGAAGCTGCTACAGCCGTGTTGAGCTGCATATTGACAATCGGACTAAAGTCTGCGTTGGTCGAAGAAGTAATTTCGTCCGTTAGCAAATCGCCATAGGCATAGTAGGCCATACCGTTGGCTTGATTTAGGGCCTTGCGCAGCAGCGCATACATGGCGTTGGTTGCACTATTGGCATCTTCCTGCGTTTTCCAGAAGTTCTCGTCGGTTGCCGAACTGACAGGCTCAATGTCCAGAAACTTGGAGCAGCCTGAAGCGAGATACATGAAAGCACTCAGCATTAAAAACAATATTTTTCTTTTCATCTCTAAATAATTTTAAGCCACCGTTATCCGATGGAACTGACATGATTAAAAGGTAACATCCAAGCCTATTGTCCATTTCTTCGGGATCGGATATCCGTTACCCGTTGAATAACCATTGGCTTCCACTGCTTCAGGGTCCGGCACAGAAGACCAGGACTTAACAGCCACATTATCCACGACCCCATAAATGCGGAGCATTTTCAACTTAAGTTTCTTAATCATGGCCTGCGGGAATGTGTAGCTCAGCTGAATATTTTTCAGGCGTACAAAACTGGCATTTTCCACAAACGTGCTGTTGGCGATGTGCCAGTTGTCTACCGTATTGCGAAACAAAGTAGGGTATTTGGTCTGATCGCCGTCTTTCATCCAGAAGTCGCTCGGCTTAAAATCGCCTGCAATCGCCGAATTGGTTCCCCAGGTCGAATAAAGGGCAGATGAACCGGCGTCCTGTAATTTATCCGACAGGTAACCGTTCCACAAGGAGCGTCCAAAGACAAAACTTACGAGCGTGGATAAGCTAAAATTCTTGTAGGAGAACTGATTGATAAATCCGCCTACGAGGTCAGGATTTGGATTTCCCATATCAATTTTGTCGTTGTAATCGATCACATAATCCCCATTGACATCCCGTCGGCGCGGATCGCCAGCCTGATAAAGGACCGACCGATTAAAGTGCGCTATTCTTCTTCCGGTCAATGGATCGACAGGCACGTCAGCATTGGTCGCATATACGCCATCCACATCCCATACTTTGAATGGAAAAATAGGCTGGCCTACATTCAGGGCGCGTTGCATCCAGGGTGGTCCCACTTGTATTTCCTTTCCACCATCCGGCAGGCTGGTGACATAATTTTTATTATAAGCCATATTGAAATTGGTCGTCCACTGGAATGCCGACGAAGGAGCCATATTTCGGGAGATAATCGTCATTTCCACACCACTGTTTCTCACACTGATAAAATTATTGGAGACGGTGCTATATCCCGAAGTAGCGGGCATCGTCAGATCGTAAACCAACTCTTTGGAGTCGCGCACATAAAAATCGGCAGTTACCGTAACTCGGTCGTGCAGCAGGTTCATATCGAATCCGGCATTAAACTGCGGTGAGCGCTCCCATCGGATCGTCGGTGATGTTGCCGCCGCCGCATAATTAGGAGATACTGTCGGCTTACCGTTATACGAGAGTACCGAACCAGCAATACCATTTTCCAGCACCGATCCTGCATAAGATGCATCAAAAGTCAGTCCTGTATAGCGTGCGTAGTACGAACCCGGATCGCGCCCTGTAATACCATAGCTACCCCTTATTTTGAAAAAGGATATGGCATTTTTGGCTCCCTGGAAAAAAGGCTCTTCCGAAAGTACCCAGCCGGCAGATATGGACGGGAAAATACCCCAGCGGTTATCCTTGCTGTAACGCGACGAGGCATCCATCCGGTAACTTGCAGAAAGCAGGTATTTGTCCTTATAATCATAGCCAAAACGACCGAATACCGATACGCGTGAGCGCTCGCTGATGGAAGTCGTCGCATAGAGATCCGGCCCGGAAGGGATACCGCTTACGGTTTTCACATAAGTTCCATTGTCGTTATAGCCATACATATAGTTTTCATTGGACGTGTTCCGTTCAATACCAGTACCCAAAACGGCCGTAAAATTGTGGATGTTGCGGATGCTCTTAATGTAGTTAAAATAGGTTTCCCATTCCCAGCGCTTGTTTTGATTCACCCAATTTTGTGCATAGTTTCTATTACCTGTCAGCAGTTTGGGACGAAAAAGATCGCGCGTATTATTATTGACATTAAACGAAAACTGCGAGCGCAGGGTCAGGCCATTGATCAGAAATTTCTTGAGTGTCCCAGCGAAGTTTCCATTCAGGCTGAAGGAGTTATCGCGATCCATCAGACCGTCGTAGCGCCCGGTATAGATCTGCTCATCTACATCTGTAATCTGATAGAAAGAAGAAGGAAATCCCCAGGTACTAAAAGGATATTTGGTATCGTCACCCGAACCATGTTTCGCTTTAGTAAAACCTGCGAACAAGTTGGTCTCAAATTGGAAATTGTCCGTCGGGTTGGCCTGTAACATCAGGCGTGGGGTGAGGTTTTCATTTTCAAAGCCCATCATTACGCCCTGCTCATAATAACGCTGTGCCGAGAAACGGTATAAAAATTTCTCCATGGTGGCACCGATACTCACATTGATATTGTTGATATTGGCCGACTGCAGAAAAAGACCCTGCCAATCGGTATTGTTGTTAAAGGCCGGATTTAAACTATCTGTCAGCATGGGGCTAATGGACCCATTGTTGAACCAGTCATACGATCCACCCTGATAGAGCAAGTTCATTTTCAGCCTGCGCTCGGCGGCTCCCACGGTGATGGGCTTCATGGCCGGACGGCTGGAAACTCCATTGTATGCCGAGATCCGTATTTCGGGTTTCCCCTGCGCCGGACGTTTGGTTTTGATGATAATGACCCCATTGGCAGCACGGGCGCCATAAATGGCCGATGCCGAAGCGTCTTTCAGGATATCAACCGATTCGATGTCGTTGGGATTAATGGCCTGCAAAGGACTTGCATTACCGTAAGCCGACCGGATATCACTCACGTCGTAAATAATATTATCGATCACGTACAAGGGCGCCTGCAGTTGGTTGTCTGCTAGACCCAGGTTGCTCGTCCCGCGGATGTTGACAATGTTATTGGTACCGGGTTCACCCGATGTGCTCAACACGGTCAGACCGGCCACGCGTCCCTGCAGCATGGCATCGAAGGTTGCATAGGGCGTATTTTCAAAATCCTTCCCTTTTACGGTAGCAATAGCTCCTGTCGTCTTCCGGCGCTGCACATCCTGATAGCCCATTACGACCACCTCATCCAGCCCCGTTCCATCTTCCTTCATCGTAATCTGAAGTGTATTTTCGCCGGCACGCAGCTGTTTCTCCTGCCGTACATAACCGACGTAACTAAAAATCAGGGTTGGATTTGCCGATTTAAGCGGTAGGCTGAATTTTCCATCCGCATCTGTTTTGGTGGCATTGCGGATGCCTTTCTCTAAAATACTCAGATCAGACAAAGGTGTGCCTTTTTCGTCTTTAACAATCCCCGTGACCGTTCTCTGTTGTTGCGCATACAGCTGTTGACAGACCAACAGCAGCAACATAAAAATACCCGTTAAGCATTTTTTTGGAAGGTTTTCATGCATAGTCATAATTTCGTTAAGCAGGTGTTCATCTTAACATACCGTCGACCACACATCTACCCCTGGGATAAACGCGGTTCCTTTCTAAAAAAGGCGGCTACAGTATGTTAAAAAATTGATTAGTTGTTCTTTCTGTAACAAAATTAGTGCTTCGAAACAGCGGTTTTCGGTCAGATCTTACCCACTCGTTCTAACATTTTAACAAAAGAAAAAGAGGCCTATTGGCGAGGTGTAGGATTGCAGCACAGTGCATAAAACAGCAATTCCGTCTAACCATAGCATAAATATTCTTCCTGTTATGGTTAGACGGAATTGAATCAGCGCCGAAATCGCGCAGGAAATTGAGCGACCTTTGGCCAGATGGGATCAAAAGGCGTAAAGCGATTAAAAAGTCCGTTAATCGTATAGGTAATTCCGGTAGTTGCGGACGTATATCTTAGGAGATACCCCTAAGATATTCCGGAAAACACGGTTAAAATTAGTGATGCTATTAAAGCCAGCATCGTAGGCTATTAAAGAGATCGAATCGTGCCTTCCTAAACCCAATAATTTACAGGCTTCGCGGATACGCAGTTCATTCAAATAGGCGATGAATGTCTTTCCCGTACAGTTTTTAAAATAGCGGCAGAAGGCGTGCGGTGTCAGATTTGCTTTTTCAGCGATTTCATCCAAACTGATATTCTCTTTAAAATGCTCTTCCAAAAATTTACATAGCTTTTCAATACGGAAAGGTTTGGAGATTTCCCTTTTGGGCAATTGTACACCCGAAAGGGGCTCCAATTCAGTAAATACTTTGCTGAGTGATTTTAACAAATAAAAAAAATTGACAAGCTGATCCAGAAAGTCGGACTTTTGCAGTATTTCAATATAATAGCACACCTGCCCCTGAAGTTTCGGTGGAACCTTAAACCCCCGCTGGCATTTATGCACAAAATCAAGCAGGTTTCGAAGTTCGGGCATGGTAGCCATGGTAGACAGTGCTCCTTTCGCGCTAAAAAATAAGGAGACAGACCGCACACTTTCGCCTGCAATGAAACTTTTAAACACATGGGCCTGGTTTGTCCCCAATAGAAAAATGTCACCGGGTTGAAATTCATGCACATTATCGTCAAGGAGGAGCTGGCCAATGCCTTCTTTAATCCAGATTAATTGATATTCCTCATGACGATGCATATGCGGATAAAACTTATCCAGCACATCTTCTTGAATATAGATCGATTTATCCTGAGGAGCAGGAACTTTGAACTGAACTGGCTTCATAACAATTTAGATTTAAATAAATGTCAATATGACACTAAATATACCATAGCCAATTTAGTATTACAATGCTTAACTAAAAGAGGTTAAAATAAGGTGATATTAGGTTATAATTTGCACATGAAGGCAGACACTTCTAGCTGTTAGCCGGCCCCCAGCTCTTCAGCTAGCGATTGTAAGCCTTGATTAGCTTCTTCAAATCGTTTGAGTTCGACCGCATAAGATTCCGTAACCGTTTCGAGCAAGGCACTTCCCGCGGTAAAGTCAACATAGGCCATCACCGTATCACCACCCCACATCCAGTCAAAAATCAGGGCATAACCCTCCAAAACGTAGCCCTCCAGTTGTTTTAAGAGAGCCAGCATCGGCAATATTTCAAGATAGTTTTCACTGAAGTTGAGTACGGCGAATTTCCAGTGTTGCTTTTCCTCATCATAATACTCCTTCGCTCCATAAAATTGATCCTTGAGCAGATTATCGAAGACTTCACGAATGCGCGCCTGTGAATAACTTGGAATAATTTCCAACGTTGTTTTGCTGTACATCTGCCGGCTCTCCCACCACTGCGACCAATTATCATCTTTGTTCGGGGAAATCGGTTTAGAAGAAAAATACTCGTTTAATCTCGATTTTTCTATTTTAATACTTATGTAAAGGCTATCCAGTTCCATACGATTGTTCTAAGCTATTCTTAACTTTTTTAAACGTTACCAGCTCGACAGTTTGATCTTACCATCGCTATCAAAATCCGTATTGTCCGTCACTCTTTTGAGGTTCAGCTGCTTCAATGATAGGCCTTCTTTTAGGAGCAAATCGGCAGCTTTCATCCTAAATAAGGGATAAGATAATGGCTTTTCGCCCCATTCGAGCACAAAATGATAGCCATCTACAATCTTTTGCTGGTCGTCGGTTTTGATGATCAAGATATTGTGAAAGGTTTGCTCCGGCTTTGCAGGATCACTATCGGGCAAAATACCCCTTGCTTTATAGGTGGCGACAAATTTATAATAATGGTATTTGCCATTTATGGGATTGAATACCAATTCACGGCTGTTGTTTTCCTTGATCAATGCCGAAAAAGACTGCTCAAAATCATCCAGCAATTTATAATTAAAATCGGTATTGATCTTATTGGCGACCAATACATAAGTCTTCTCATCTTTAACGGCACTATTTCCCTTCGCTTGGTTTTGTGCAGCGGCCGAATAGCAAGTAAACCAACTTAACAATAGGACTATTAAATATCTCATCCTACTAATTTATTAAAATTCAAAGAATAATACCTTAGTTGGCCAACAATCATTTCATTTTTCGATTTCTAACTGACACAAGCGGAGAACTATTACACTACTCCAATAGATAGTTCCAGTCGCTTATCACGGACGAAATGTCCCAAGTTAAGGCCGTTTTCTTGTAACGCTCAAAATTGTTCTTTTTCCATTTGGTGATATGGTACCCTTCACAGAGCCTACAATAATAAGCTCTGCAGCAAGCCGGTTTTCCCATCCGGTGTTTGATGCGTTTACCATTGGTGACATTTTTGACACGCGAGCGTAATTTAAAACGGAACATCGCATATTGGGCTTCGATCCGGGATGGAAATGCCACCTTGCCTGTGGCCCGGCATTTCCAAGTGTTGCTTTTCATGCTTTCCATAATCAATCTATCAAAGGTTATTATTTAGTATATTCTCTTTTTCAATAGGTACCTGCAGCATGACCCAGTCTTTTATCCTACGGGAAATGGTCGACGAAACGACAAAACTGTCGATATCTCCAAACGATACATGCAAAATGATGCGAAGCCGCCCGCCCTTCATTTGATAGCAGGCCTTGATTATGTCCAATGGAATCGCGTGATGCCGGTCTATTTTCTGCACAAAGCCGTGGGTATCGCGCACAATTTCGTTCAGGCTACGCTGCTCGCAGCCTTTACTATCTTCCATATCTTCTTTTAGGTATAGCTTAACGATAGGCGTATTATTGGTCTTCTCAAATAGAAATATACCCAGCTCCGTGTACATAATCTTTTTTGTAAGGTACTTGTTGTTGATCACAAACTCCTCCTCTGCCGGATTTATCGATTTGAGCAGCGTCAGATCGATTTCCTCCACAGCATCTGTTTCCTTAACGGTCTCATCGGCCGATGCCGGATCTATAGTATCATACAAATCAAAAGATTGTGCGTCAATTTGCGCATCCGCATTGACTGCTACGTTGTTCTGCCTTTCTAAAGTCCGTTCCAGCTTGATGACGTACAATTCCCTTTTCTGATTAAAACTCCAATAAAAAAAAGTGGCATAGATCATGTTAAAAAGCAGGATACAGAGAAATATGACCAATAAAGGCAGCCATATCCATTCACTTTTTGGAGGAACGACAGGTTTGATAATTCCAAAGAGAAATACGGTCGGTAGTAGTACACAGAAAAAGAACTGCGTTCCGATACGATCACCCATATGCATTCGCCAGCTTTTCTTTTTATCCAACAGCTTGATCCCCCATCTTATATAAAAGAGTGTCAATGCAGCGATAACTACATTAAATAGATAGCTTATGATCAGCGGCTTGCTATCAAACCAGCCTGATAGCGCTGTTACCGCTCCAATATACCAACAGATGCCGCCAAAAAGAAACGAAGCGATCCACACCCAGATGAAATCTGGATAATGTACGTGCATCTCCGTATCTTTAGCATACTTGACCTGTTGGTTACTTTCCATAATGTACTGTTAATTTCAAAGATTAACCTTGAACTGATCGATAGATAAATGCAGGCGAGGCTAATGCTTTCCAAAAATCTCCTATTAAAAAAATTTCTGTATACTAAATTTAGCCATTAATTCTTTTAAACAGTACCATCAGATCGATAAACCACCCTTTTGTGTCCTGCCAAATACGCAGAAACACACCTTTTTAGCTTATAAACACGTTCTTTATTGTATAAAATGGATGCTTCGTTACAGAAAAAGGGAGTTCGATGCGAAAAACATGCGCTTATTGAAATAAAGATAATATTCAAACCAAATAGCATGCGTTATAGGTAATTTTAATTTGATATCAAATCATTGATTTAACAGCCCTGCGTATGAGACCTCCCATGCATCTTTTCAGACGGATCAGCCGCAATCACATCCTGATTTTTATCGCGATCGTGGTGACTGTATATGGATCCTTTTTAGCGTCGGCATTTTACCTAAAGGTTTATAGTATCGGTGTCCTAGTCCTGCTGATTCCTTTTTTGGAAATCCGTACCCACCATGTGGTGCTCCAGCTTTTTGCTCTATTTTTTATTTGTATTCAGATCTGCAGTATAGCAGTGTATGACCTCTTACCCTATGAACTGCTGCTCAGCTCGCAACCGCTGAAGCCAGCATTTAAACATGCCTTCCCTATCGCTCTTGGCAGCTGTGCGGTAGCCCATTTAATTTTCTTGAAACGTGCAAAACTGATTACGCTGTACGCCATCCAATTTCCACTGATGCTCCTAGCCTGTACCTGGTACATCCGGATGAACCTTATTATGAACAATTGCAAGCATGTTGATAGTCCCAAAGCGGTCTATATCCAGGCCGAAGTGGTACAGAAATGCCCAGTCTGCTGCGACATACATGAATTATTGGTGTCATTTACGTATGAAGATGAGAAATACCAATTTCCGGTCGAGGTACATCCAAAGACTTTTGAGCAGGCAAAAGAGGGCGGCAAGCTGAACATGACGCTGCATCCAGGTGTATATGGCTGGCCATGGTATCACAAAGAAATGAAAAGGAGGTACAAATGATCACAAGCTTATATCCCCTGATGCTTTTAATAGAGACCTTTGCCCATATCAGCCCTTCCAGCCGAACCAAACAACTGGAAGCAATCGCTTCTGCCTGTACCGAACATTTGAACGATGCCCTGGCCCTCCATCGGCAATATACCCATGCCGATCAGGCGATCCGTGGCATACAGCTCTACCATACGCAGTTACTTCGTCTGCATGAAGTGTTATACACCTGCTGCGATCTGTCCATTTCCGAGGAACTCAACACGCTTCATCGGGTGGAGGAACTACTGGAAAGTGTAGAATTTTTATTTAAGAAAGATATCAATCCCCTGACACCGCTACCGCAGCATCATGAAAAACGCATCAGGCAATATATAGATCTTCACCTCGAAGACAGCTTAGAGAGGTTAAGGCTTAAACAGATTCCCCAAGCTTATCTGGATGAAGTGCATTCCGCCATTGAAAGCCTTTTCCAGCGGGGCAAAATACCCTACCTGCAATATCATCATCAGCACTACCTTGTTCAGCTGATTGATGCGCTCAGGCAACTGGCCCAGGACGAGCGTCAGCATAAAAACTGGCCTTCCCGCTTTTTGATCTTGATGATCAATTTTAATTTTAACCATATCGGCTTTTTAAATCGCTGGAAGGAGTTCTACGAAGCTGACCCGGCCGCTACCGACAATCTATTGCGGTATCCGCAGCATTTCTCCGCCATCCCAGGCTTTGCCTATGATCCCAACCGCAGCACGCTGCTCATGCTGATGTGCCAATATATTGAAATGGAAACGGAAGATGATAAGTCTTCCAGCGCTGTTCCCTATCGGTTTATCCATAGCAATCTGAATGGAAAGGAGCTCAAACTCTGGCTACATTTATGTGTGAAGGCCAAAGTCATGCGATCGTCCGAGAAAAAGGAAGCAGCGGAAGAATTTTCAAAACTCGTGAAAACCAAGGAAGGCATACTGCTTTCGATACACAGCCTCACAAAGATGGACAGAGGCAGCGAATTTCCGGCTGCTGTCCACCTACGCAAAGTATTGAAGACGATGCTGAATGAATTGCACGAAAAGTTCCCCGAATTGAATGGATAAAAATCCATCCAAATTTTAAAAAGCAGGGGTATTCCCCCGTTACCCCTGCGCTAAAAGAACTGATCAGGTTTTAAATCCTGTTTAAAATCATTTCTGTAGGCTATTTTGCTGCGCCATGCCCATAGCAGTTATTTCGTCTCTAATTCCCCGCCCCCATTCATACAGCTATTTAGAACGGTATTCGCTGGCTCATATGACCCATCTACTACCCCTGCAGTCGGCTGAAATCCGATCTATCTTTGTTTTGAAGCGTACGAAAGGTAGAAGTTGACGCTGAAGCAGGCCGCTGTACCCGAGCAGGGCGCACAGGTATGGCGCCCTGTTTTTGAAACGAAAAAAACAGCGGAGAAAATAATAAGTAGCGCTGTACAAATAATTAAAGCTATGGAAGCGAACAAAACCAATACAACAATTTACAAAATCCTCCGGACGGCGATGATCCTCTTTTGGGTTTATGTAGGTATTGAAAAATTCTGGCAGCTCGGTGCATTTCATATTGCATTGCAGCAGCAACCGGTTATTAGCGCACTTGCTCCACTACTTTTCTGGTTGCTTCCGCTGCTGGAAATTAGCATCGGAGCTTTGTTGGGATTGCCTGCACGCCGCCTACAGCATTGGGGCTGGATAGCATCGACTATCATGATCACCTTATTTTCGATTTATATTGCCCTTGGCGTCCTTGATGTATATGACAAGAAACCTTGCATATGTACCAGCTTTCTCAGTAATATTTCCTGGACAGCGCATCTGATCTTTAACCTCGTTATTCTCGGTCTATCGCTAGCAGGATTAGTACTCAATCGTAATGTTTTGCTACACGAGCAAAGCAACTTAACCAACAAGACCGCTGTCGGCCTCTTTCTAACGGTTATTCTAGCGATAGAAATCCTAAGCTATAAAAACACAGCATTTAAACCAACACATGAAATCTGGTTTATGCCAGACAGTATGGATCATGCTCCAGTATATGACAGCGTCAGTAGGCCTATAGTAGGCAGCCTGGCATACAGATACGATCGGTACACAGAACCGTACCGACACTATTTATTTACCAATAGTATGCAGGCCAACAGCATGACTAATCAATTATTGGCTTGCAATACAGAAAGGAGGGTAGCATTATGCTAACCAAATTTTTAAACAATTATGGCTACATGATATTAGGCGGAGCCATGATTATCGGATTCTCAGCATTTAAAGGTGCTGAAGTTTATACAGGAAAAAGTTTGGCTCCTGTAACTGTTTATTTCAAGGGAAATCCGCTATTAAGCGGAGAGGTTTCAAACGAGTCGAATTGGACAACGACACCAAATGGTCAATCCTGTTCAGGCGACAATAAAGCCTGTTCTATGCAAGTGGAGACCTCAGACCTAAATTCGGCAGGGGAACTAGATCCCGGTCAAATTGAGTTAACAGAAATCTCTACTGGTGCGGGTTTTATCCCTGAACGAAGTGGTGGAGATAGTGAAACTGAAATTAACATTCACAACAGAAGCTAATTTTTCGTATTCGCCAAAGATTAGTTTGAAGATTTTCGTTTCCAATTAATCTATTGACTGTTCTTCAACAAGAGACCAGTTTCAAATAATGCTGGTCTCTCGTTTAAGGTATATAATTCAAAAAAAGACTATTATAAAAATTTTTCTTAAATAGGATTTTGAAGCATTCCAGTCGCCATAATCACATCTTCAGGCAATGGTAGTGCATATTTATTATCTCTCGGTTTGAGCATATATTCTTTCCCGTTCACGTTTCTTTTGAGCTGAATTCCCCGCCCCTCTTCGTTTAAACGTTTCAGGTCCATCCATCTCAAACCTCTAAAGAGCAGCTCTTTCCGTCTTTCCCCAAGAACAAAATCAAGTGCTTCTTCCTGAAGCTCAAAATGAGCTGGTATATAACTTCCTATTTTATAACGTCGGGATAATAGATAATCCATATCATCCAATCCTTCCCGAATGCTTCCTTTTCTTACAGCGCATTCCGCACGGATTAAAAACATTTCATCAACAGCAGGCCCACCAAATAAATTTGCACTACCCGCGTAACTGCCTTTAAACGAAACATAGCCATCTGCATTCATTTTAAAAAAGGCCTGCTTTCTTAGGTCATTATCATGATAAGACTGGTAAAGATTTGAATCAATATTAGCGTTATTAACTCCTATTTGTGCATTAATGGTCACAAGTTCAAAATATCCGAGTGTTTCTTTGTTAAATCTTGTAAAAGGATATGAAGCTAAGATTTTCACTTCAGCCGCGTTGTTATAATCCATCAGCTCTCTATTTACCGATAAAACCTTGTCCGAATAATAGTAAGCCGAATCGTATTTCGCCATCGAGTGGTAAGCTCTCGCCAATCCCGCATATGCTGTTATTTTTGATGGTCTCATGACGTGAATTGCTTTATCAGGCAATATGTCGGCGGCAGCTAAAAGATCATCCACTATAACACGATAAGTCTTTAAAACAGTTGCTCTTTCAGACTTTACATTAAAATCTGAGGTACTACGCAGCACAATACCCAAGTCCTTCGGAGATGTATCGTCTTGATATGCTTTACTATAAGTCCATACCAAACTAAGATACTGGCTGGCACGATAGTAAAGGGCACTGCCCTTTACATTATCCCAATCATTTTTATTTGCCACCGCTCTTTTAATTTCTTTAATTTTATCTAACACTAAATTGCAGTTATAGACAGTGATATAAGCTTTTGCCCAATCGTTATTAAAATTATAAACGGGATATTCCCAGGTATAAAATTTTCTGCCCACTTCATTTAGGCCATCAAATACCTTTTGCTTCAAAAAGTAATTGTCAGCCGAAACCTCACCTATGGAACAAAAATTAAAATTAATGTTTTGCGAGCCATCCAATATCTGCTGCAGATCTGTCAGATCCTCTGGTACTACCTGATTTTTGTTTGCTTGTATATCCAAATACTTGTTGCAGGATGTATGGAATGTTACGAATAATGCGAGATAGATCGTAAGAAAGCAAAAGTGTTTTTTCGTCTTTTTCATTTCAAGATTCATTTATGATCAATAATTTAACTGGCATCCAAAAGATAAAGTCGTTGGGGGCGAGATCCGATAAGGAAATTCAGGATCAATATTTTGCTTATTCGCCGTCCATAGTAAGCCCAGATTGCTTACATTTCCATAAAATTTCATACGTAAAGCGCGCTGTTGAAGCCTCAGGGTTTTATCCCATGAAATGTTTATATATTCTAACCTCAAATGATCAGCTTTAAATACATTTACCTCAGATTGCACATATAGCGCATCCCTAAAATCTTCCAATGGATATTGCACCGAAGGCACTGAAGTCTTCAATTCATCCCCTGCTTGCTGCCAGCGCATCTCAAAATCAGGAAAAGCAGTCCCTCGGTTGAAAAGGTTATAATAGGAAGTTGAAGGTTTTCTAAAATAATAGTCTCCTTTATAGCTCACATTTAGCGAAAGCGTCCAAGATTTCCATCCGAAAGTATTTATAAGTGATCCATAAACCTGCGGCTTGGCAGAACCATAAAAAACGATGCTGCCGCCTTCCAGTCCGTCGTTAAATGCAGCGTTGTTGATACCGATATAATCTTTACTGACTTCACCACGGAGGATACCTTGTGGATTTCCCTCACTATCGAGCCCCATCCATTTAAAGGCTGATAGTGCATTCAATGGCATCCCCGGTATCGGCGTGATGGTATTTCCATCGCCCAAAAAAGATGATACGCCACCGTTCAAAGCCCTATAATATGCCGTAGTCCTGTTCTTATTCAAATTCAAAAGCAGCCTAGAATTCCATTTCACCGCTTTATCCAGATTATTCGTTGAAAGTGTGATATCCCAGCCTTTTCCTCTCATGGATGCAACATTTTTGGTTACTGTATTGGATTTACCCCAAGCGGTATAATCAAAATCAGTGAGCCCATACAGATCTTTTCCTGTTTTAATGTAATGATCCACCGTACCAGATAGACGACCTTTAAACAGAGAGAAATCCAGTCCAAGGTTGAAGGTGGACACTTTCTCCCATCTCAAAGATGGATCATTCAATTTTGAGATCGTCAGTGCAGGTAATCTTGTATAAGTACCTGCAGTTACACTGGCGATAGGCTGCGGCGTTTTACGCAGGTCAACATTCCCGCTATAACCATAGGTAGCCCTTAACTCTAATCGATCTACATCCTTAAGGGCAATAAACGATTCCTTCCCGATATCCCAAGAAAGACCTGTAGACCATAGCGGAGACCATTTATCGTTGGTTTTTGCTCCGAATATATTGCCTCCATCTTTTCGAAAACTTCCCGACCAGGCATATCGATCCTTAAAAATATAACTCCAATTTGAATAGAGCGATACAAACCTGTTCACGCGATCAGTGAAAGATGGACTTCCCGTAATACCCATTGGCACCATTGAAGGCGCTATAGTGAAATATGTCGTAAAGTCTACCGGAACTGCCTGTAAGGGCTTCTCTTTATAACCATATACCCAATAATTTTCACCCTTGCTTGCTGTTTCGCGAATTTCTCCACCAGCCATACCGATCAACCGGTGCAGGCCCCATGACTTATTCATGTTTAACTGCGTTCTTGCGGTGTAAGACCGTCCTGAGGAGAAGTCTTTGCTCTTGATCCCACCTCTGGGAATATGATATGTAATGCTACTTCCCCCATTTGAAACCTCCATAAATTGATTGATGTTCTTTCGGGCATAATAGCTTTCTTCATTATATAGTCCTTGCAGATCGGTTTGTTGAATCTGATATTGGAACCCGACACTTACATCTAGAAAAGGTAAAATTTCATATTTTCCACTTATGGTTGAATACCACTCATTCAATCTTGTCGTTGAAACAGCCTGCTTATAATCAGTCAATGGATAATACCCCCAGTCTAAGTAAGGTGTGCCATAATTTTCGGTCATATAAGTACCCCTATATTCTGGATAAAAGGCGCGTTGAGAGCCATCATTATTGTAAAAATCCATGTAAGGCACCTGCTTACCGTTGTATTGAAGTGATTCAAACTTCGGCTTGCCTGATTCAGAAATACTGTTTGTAAACAAAAGGTTGATCGCAATGTCCAGTTTTTCTGTAGGCTGGAAGCTATTGGTAAGCTGTAAATTCAACTTTCGGAACCGTCCTGCATACTCGTCTATTTCTCGGGTATAGCCTCCGGAAAAACCATAAATATACTGTCTGCTGCCGCCCGAAAGATTTAAGGAATACTGTTGCGAAAAGGGCGATTCGAGAAACAGGTCACGGTATGATTTTCTCCCATCTTTTGTCATAAGCTCATTGATCAGATCTGCTGAATCTGCAGGAGTCAGCAATCCACGTTTTGTCCTGTCAAATATGTCTATAGCCGGCGTGACCGAGATATACTGAAAACCATTCCCAAGCCAATCGTAAAATCCCTTATTGAACAACATGGACTCTGCATCGATAAAATCCTTATTGGACAATTGATACACCTGATCAAGGTTTGGCTTCGCTTTTGTAATCAATGTGCTGCTAAATGTGGTATTCATTATTTTGCCAGCACCCTGACCTCCTTTTTTAGAAGTGATGACCACAACCCCGTTTCCAGCCCTTGCACCCCATATCGAACTTGCCGCCGCATCTTTCAAAACGGTAATAGATTCGATGCTATTCGGATCTATATTAGCCACATTGCCCTCATAAATAAAACCATCCAATACTATTAATGGATCAAGATTACCATCTATGGTACTGAGACCCCGAACAGAAAAATTCAGCTTTTGTCTGTCACTGACAGTACTGGGCTGATTTTCAAATCTCAGCCCAGAGGCCACGTTATTGAGCCTGTTTAAAATGTTTGTACCAGTTTGCTGGTTGAGCATATCATTGGAAATCACGCTGGCAGAACCTGTTGTTTCATTGGGTTTTAAAATCTGATAGCCCGTATTGATCTGCACTTCTTCCAAGTAATTATCCTTTACAGCCATCAAAACCCTACCTTTAGCCAACACATCCTTTACCAATACCCGTAATTCCTGATAACCCATTGCCGAAAACCGAAGTGTATCCCGCGAATCTCCGCTTATTCCGAAACTTCCATCGGCTTCACTTTTTAAACGCATATTTGTAACCATATTTTGCACAGTGACGCCCTGCAATGGGCGCAAGTCTTCGCTTGATATAATTACTCCCCGAACTATGTTTCTTTCTTTTACCTGACTATAGGACGTAAGCCAGCACATCCAAACACTTAGGATGCATAACATTCTCATATACATATCCTGCCCTCCTATTTATCCGTTAATGAAAATGATGCACAGGCAATAGTCTCCTGCGAAGAATTAAGCTCTAAACCCATTGCTCGGAGAAATGCCTTTCGCGTATCCTCTTCCCAGCCTTCAAAATCTTTAGGAATGGTCATGTCTACAAGTACCTCTTTGGACGCTCCAATTACCAAAGGACGATGAAAATATAGGCTGAGGTTATCCACCAGCAATTCTAATGGAATATTGCGGAATTTCATTTCCGTCTGCGAATCTCCTAGGAAAACTTCTGGGATACCACCTTTGCTCCTGATCTTTTCGGCAGCTGAATTGAAACTGACGGGCCATACATCCGTTGGCTTGTTTTCTACAGATAGTTTTATCCCAAAGAACTTTTTAAAATCTTCCGTAAAAAATTGTTTCGCTCTGCTCTTAGGCAAAGAATCCAGCACCACCATTTCATAACAGAAGCTATTTTCATAACGATTTGGGGTCAGGAGTCTGTGTTTAGGGTTTACTCCGCTGCTTGTAGCAAACTGCCAATGTCTCCATGGTATTCCTTTCAATTCTTTTTGAAATGCTATGGCCACGAGCTGAGAGAATCTGAGGTTCAATAGCTGATACCTAGTCCGTTTTCCGTCGAACGAATAATTTCCAGAACTAGCATCTAACCCTTCTTGATAAGTCTGAAAAACAGAACCTGCATAAAATCCGTTATTCAGCATTTCATTGGTTATCAGAGCCACTTCTTTATTGGTCCTCATTTTTTTTTGATGGAAATCTGCATTTCCAGTATGAAGCACTGCTGTTATATTTTCTTTTGACAATGCATTGGGATAAGTATTGGCAACCAGAATACCATCTTTATTTATCCAAACGACATGTGGAACCGCGTTATGAGGAAACAATTGCTGAAAAATGGTGTCGCCAAATAGATAAGGAAGGGAAGTCTGAAAGCCATATGCCGTTTTATATTTTTTCTTTAGATCTTGAACACGTTTTTGTGTATCCTTTGTCTGTGTGCTATTGACAAGCAGCACGGCAATCTCATCTTTATTAATCGCCAATACATCTTCTAGATGTGGAAATCCCTCAATACACGAGGGGCACCAAGTCGCCCAAAAATCCAGCAGGATCAGCTTTCCTTTCAAATCAGCGAATTTGATTGTTTTCTTTATTCCATTGAAATAGTTCAGTTCGAGCGACTGGTCCCATACCGCTTCCGGTATCTTATCGCCCGGTTTTAGCGCAGCGAGACTGGAGAGCCCATCGGCCCCGCTGTCCTTGCGGGGCGTCTGAGCTGATAAACTAAACATAGAAACTAAACATAAAAACAAACATGTCAAAACCATGCGATAGGCACGCTTATAATCTGCAACGAATAAAAAGTATTTTAAAGCCCGCTGAACAACTTGACCTATTGATCCAGGCAAAGTAGCTCGCAACACCAAAGCCTTACAGGTCGACTTAAAGAACCTTAAAACAGATCGTTCAGATTCTACTCCATAAGTCAATCTAAAATCTCCCACCTGCTGAAAATCTTCGACCATCTTTTGAGCAATACCTGCAGAATTTTTACATTTCATCGGTTTTTCATCGGGTCGGCATCGGATTTTGATCGGTGTAGCCCGATGAGATCCCGATGAAAACTCAAGACCGACTGCATAATAGGCAGAAGCTGGGGCGAAGTTGGTCAGGCAAAAGTCCGAAGAAGGTGATATCTCTTCCACTGGTCGGCTGGCCTTCGGCTCAGCTTCGAGACTTCTTCGGGACATATTCGAGACAGGCTCGGCACACCTTTGGCTCGGCTTCGGCAAGGCTTCGAGTACGCTTCGACTCCTACCCGAAGCGCAGTCGAACAACAGTCGAGGCGTTCCCGAAGATGAGGCGACGCTGGTACGACGCAGTGTCGAACGATCCTCAAACAAAAGCCGACGGCTGCCCGAAGAATCTGCTTTTTTTAGAAGATTTTGAGCGCTAATCGTACAGCGCTTTTTTAGCCGGATCGAAGTACCTTTGAAGTACGTTTTTCCTTGTCTAATTTTCTTACGCAAATTTTGCGTAATTAGTACTATATTTGTGCTTAAGTAGTGCTTCACAGGTACTTGAAATATATAGGTTATATATAGCCTTACAAAGGCTAGTAATTGTAGGGTATTCATTATTTAGTTTGTTAGTGGTTATTCGATAACCGACCGAAAAATTCAGCGATCTTTTTGCTCAATTCTAAATCTTTTCCGATGCGCTCTTCAGCTTCTGCTGACAGCTTCATTTTACTGAGATCTATATGGCGATAATTGGCGACACAGTATGCGATCAACACCCGATACAATGCGGTTGCAAATTCTTGCATTTCCTCATCTTTTAGAAGCCTATTTTCTCCTAAGCCACCATCAAGATATGTGCTCAAAAGCTGGAGTATATTAGCAGATACAGTCTCTAGTGCATAGTGATTCCAAAATGCTTCAATCTCATTTATAGGGCTGTAATCAACCTTATGGACTTCATAAATAAACCAATCAAAAGCAAATTGCAGCGCTAAAATCCTTTTCATTTTTCAGTCTGTAATCTTTAACCGAAAGTACATAGCATCCCCTCTCCGATCGAAATCAGCTTTTTATTGGGAGCCTGATGTTACTCAGTTCACATTAGTAATAATTAATTCATTCTGGGAGCCAGATCGCGTTTGAATGAGGGGTCACGAAGGTGTATAATATTGGCGTTACGCGGTCCATGGCAAGAGAAGCCAAATCTTATTTGGCCAAACCAGCCGAGCTACTCGGGGGCAGTGATGATGTTTTTTGATCTTTGTTTTTTGTTCATAACTCGTTTGTTTATAAAAACGAGTCCCTTAGCAGGTATCAGAAACGGCAATGGCGCGACATCCAACCTACCGTCTGTGCGGCCGTGAGAAGCCGATGGAACGAGTAAGCGGACGCCGCGCCATTGCTGACGGGCGTTTTGATCCACTTAATCGCCTTGCTCCATTTGAAATTTCTCACGTTTCACAGACAAGACTCATAAGTGCAGCCACCTAAGATGGTGCAAATGTATTGTTTTAATCTACTAAAGACAAATAATTTACTTTAAAAGTGGCTTTAGACTATGTATAAAGCTCATTTTATCGACAAATAATCGTATCTTTATATCAAAGGTAAGGAACCAATTATTTAGAGCAAAATGGTAAAATACCGGTAAATTACCGAACTTATTAAAATATATAAAAAATGGGCGTTGCATTTCAAGAAGAGAAAATACACGAAGGAAAAAATCTAAAAAGAATTCGTGAAATCATGGGTATGAAACAGGAGGCTTTAGGACAAAAATGCGAAAGCAAATTTGACCAACGACGCATTTCTGAGTTTGAAAACTCATGGACTATTGCTGAACCAGCCTTAAAGGAGTTGGCTGACGCTTTAGGGGTAACTGTCGAATTTATTCGTGCCTTCAATGAAGAGAAAGCCATATTTAATATCCAAAACAACAACACATTTACCGTTTCGGAAAATTCATTTGGGCTTAGCAATCAACCTAATGTTACCTATAACAGTCTTGGAAAAGTAGAGATGCTTTTAGAAAAACTCGTGCAGGACGACGCTGTTAAAACTAAAGCGATTTTGGATTTAACTAAGGTAGTTGCTGATTTGGCGGAAGAGGTGAAGAAGTTGAAGAAGGAGAAATAAGTCCAAAGCATGTTATAAATATGAGTAATTCAACAGTTAAGAAACTAAATAGATTATCTTTAGATTACTTAGATCCGTCGCATCGCAAAAAATCAACTCTTCTTGGTTCAACGCTTTGAGGAGACAAAATGATGATAAAGTAATTTTATAGTATAAAAAAATAACGAAATTAAAAAACTATGCGTATGAGAATTTTTATAATTTAAGGCATTTTTTCGAATACTTCACACTATTCGAAATTTTAAATGGATTTCCAAATTTATGTTTTCGGTTTATAAACATTACAGAAAAATCCTATGGTCGAGAAGAAGAAGCGTGAATTAAATATTGAGAAATGCACAAACAATATGTAATAGTTTAAAGGTGCATTATTTTTTATTATCTTAGACAACGTTCAAACACCTGTTATTTTTTTTAAAATTGAACGTGCCATAAATATTAACCCCGCTTGTTTATAACGCCATCGAAGAATTAGCGGAAATTTTAGAAAAAATCTACAAATTAAATGAGTAAGAATTACTATATCTTAATTGGAAACGGTTTCACAATAGATTTAATTAATTTTTTATCCAAAAAAGAAGACAGAGAAATTAATGTTAAAAATTTATTCTCAAATGGAAACCTTGTTCCATGGCCCGGTAATGATAAGCCTGGTTTCTTATCATACAGATATTGCCCCAATTTATGGACACTTGGTGCAAGACCAAATATGCCAGATGATGATGCCATAAACCTTATTGAGGATATTATAACCTGTGCCAATATACTACATCGAAACAATAAAAAATCAAACAACATTTACATTAAAGCATACAAAGAACTTGTAACCTACCTACAAGCACTTTTTGTACACTACAATAGTTTAATAGATATTACAGCTGAAAACCTTACAGATTGGCCATGGTTTAAATTCCTAAACAAACTATATAATTCTACAGATGTCAATAAAATACATATTGTAACATTCAATTACGATATTTGGTTAGAAAGAATTTTGAAACAAAATAATATTGAATTTGATGTCTCAAATTTGGAAGATAACAGCAAAAAGATTTCAATTTATAAGCCTCACGGATCTATAAGTTTCTCTCATAAAGTCAAGAAAGAAAAAGAAGCATTTGAGATACGATATGATAGTGATTCCAACGATGGTCAAATTGAAGAATTCTCATTAGTTTATGAAAATATAGACGCATTAAATTCTGTAAATGCAATTATACCACCTGCAGGAGACTCAAGTAGATTAGACTTTAAATGGGCAAAAGAAATTAGAGATAAAGCAAAATCTATAGCCCAAGGTTTAAATAAAGATGATGAATTATTAATATGTGGCTTATCATATTGGCATGTTGACCGGCTGGAAATTGATTCAATTCTAACAAGTATTAATCCGGAAATCGAAGAAGTTAAAGTTATTAACCCATATACTCCAAAAGTCTTTAATGCAATAATAACAACACTTTTTGACAAAGTTATTTTTTATGGGAACTCAAAACCTTTATTATAATGAACATACTAAGTAGAAATAGTACTACAATAAACATTGCGAATTTCTGGGAAAATTTTCAATTAGAGAAATATAATTTTAGTCCTAGCTATCAAAGAAAAGGGGATGTTTGGAGCGTTTCAAAAAAATCTTTCTTAATTGACACAATTTTAAAAAACTTTCCAATACCTCCAATTTTCTTGCATCAGCATATTGAGGAAGAAACTGGTAAAACTATGTATGATGTAATTGATGGTAAGCAAAGGCTAAGTGCTATTTTAAGTTTCATAAAAAATGAGATTCGAACTCCAGAAGATTTTCATTCAGATGGATTTGGAATTGAGGAATTATCAAACATTTCTTTTAAAGACCTAGATTCAACCAATTTATCAGAATGGAAAAAATCCTTTTGGAGATATGATATAACAATTGAATACATTGATACAAATCAAGTCGATGTTGTAAATAATATATTTGATAGATTAAATAGAAATGGAGAACCTTTAACTAAACAGGAATTAAGAAATGCAAAATACAATTCAAATGATTTTTATAAATTAATAAAAAAACTTTCTAAAAATCAGGTGATAAAACCCGTGTTAGATAAACTTCAGTGTAATAGGTTAGAAGATGAAGAATACGTTACTGAATTATTGATAACGACAATCACTCAAGATGTTATTGCTGGTGATAAGCCAGAGTTTATAGATGCACAAATCGAACATTTTTCAAATTCCACCCCCAATGATCTTTCAGAATATGAGCGAAAATTTACAGAAGATACAAACTTTATAAATAATTTAAATTTAAACTTAACTGAATTCAAGATTGATGGTGTAAGCCACTTTTATGCTCTTTGGGGATTTGCGATCGAAAAACTTAAGGAGTCTAATTTTGATCAAATAGATTTTAACACTCTTAAAAACAAATTAGAGGAATTTTACACCAAATATCTAAATAAATCTGAAGAAGAACTAATAAAACAATACAGAATTACAATGTCAGCAGGTACTAAAAGTGCTGGGAGAAGAAGAAAACGAATTGAGTGTCTATTAGAGTATTGTAGATCGTAAGACGTTTCAACTGAAAACAGTTTGTTAATAAAATCAATCTTAGCCTCCGAAGCTAGGTTTCAGAATATCTCGTCCCGGAAAAACAATTTTTCAGGACGAGGCAATATCTCCTTGCACAAAATGATATTATCACGAACTATACAACTACATAAGTGGATAAGAGAGTTCGTGATAATATATATGCCTTACTCTCTTATTAAAAATTGGAGACTGTAACGTAAACTGTGTCAGAGGAATAATTCAATAAGATTATTTATATTCAATTGTTCAAACGACACGGTCATGAAAGAAAAAGACCCATTCGATTTTTCGTTAGTGTTTGTTTTTTAATAGGTACTCAAGAGGGCTTCGCCGTTTTGAACGCTTCAAGGCAGAAGCCATGCAAGGTCTTTACGAAGGTAAAAGTCCATTTGAACGAAAAGAAAGCTTCGGGCAATAGCAACCGTCGAAATGGCAAGACCAAAAAAACTGTTCGAGGTCTTAATACCGGTACATTTGAACTTGAATCTGGACGGGATAGATCTGGTACATTTGAGCCCAAGGTAGTTCCCAAACGTCAGCTTATTATAACAGAACAGCTGGAAGGTCATGTGCTGAGCATGTATGCCAAAGGTATGAGCACACGTGCAATAAGTGATTTTATCCGTGAGATGTATGCTATGGAGATTTCTGCAACTGAAATATCCCGTATTACAGAAAGCGTCATGCCTGCTGTTAACGAGTGGCGAAGTCGTCCGCTAGAAGCCGTCTATCCCTTTGTTTTTCCTAGACTGCATGCATTATAAAGTCCGTCAGAACGGTACGGTTGAGTCCCGGGCCATTTATAATATCCTGGGCATAGGAATGGATGGTCGCAAAGACCTGATAGGGCTTTATAGTTCGGAAAACGAAGGAGCTAAATTCTGGTTATCCGTACTCACCGATCTAAAGCAACGCGGTGTAGAGGACATCCTGATAGCCTGTATTGATGGACTGAAGGGCTTTCCTGAAGCTATAGAAGCTATTTTTCCAAAAACAAAAGTTCAGTTATGCATTGTCCATCAGATTATATCAAGCATGCGCTACGTTACAGAAAAGGACAAAAAGGCTGTTATTGAAGATTTAAAGCCCATTTATAAAGCTGTAAACGAAGAAATGGGATATGAAAAGCTACTGGTCTTTGAAGAGAAATGGGGCAAGAAATACCCCATAGCCGCTAAGTCATGGCTCGATAACTGGATAAACCTCTCTACTTTTTTTGAGTATGATGAGCAGGTGCGTAAGACGATCTATACCACTAATCCTATTGAAGGAATGCACCGTCAGATCCGAAAAATAACGAAGTCTAAAGGTGCATTCAGTTCTGAGCAGGCTTTTATGAAGCTGATGTTTCTGATAATAAAGGACATCTCTAAAAAGTGGACAATGCCAGTGCATAACTGGGGCTTGACCATATCCCAACTTTACATTAAATTTGGGGATAGGCTCAAACTTGATAGAGGCTTTTAGATTTTGGTTAATTATCCAATGACACAGTTCAGTTTACACTCCCAATCCGCCCGACCAAAGGCATATTTTTTGAGCGAGCTATAACGCAGAACTTAACTTTGAGGATGCTATGTCACAGAAGCTCGTGACTTGTAATTGGACACCAATACACAAAACGTCATTGATTTGAAAACCTTACCCTTTGTTTATTCCGCAATACCATAAAAGACTTCATTCTTGGTTGAATCACTTCAGAAGACAATACTTCCAATCTTCATTACGGGGCTATCAGTAGGGAAATCAAGAAGACCAAACACTTAACTGACAGGAGCTAACATCATTTAAAAAAGCCTCAGCACCAGATAACAAAAGGACAATTCGTTTAAATGCTGCTTTCTGGTTTTTAGTTAAACCTTTTGTTTTCAATCCTGGCTGAATTATTGTTATTTCGACAGGGATAACTGGAGTTTCGAAAGAATTCAGAATAGCTTTGATTTGCTCTAATGTGCCTTTTTTTATTTTTTTGTGACTTTCATTCCTATCTGCTCTTTCACAAATCTGCTTTAGCAGAAGTTTCCTATTTGCCCAATTGACTGATTTCGTTGCTTGACCAGTTACTTCATAATTATCATCAATACTACAATTCGGAACATTACCACTCTGCTTTTTACAATGAAAAAATTGAATCTTGTCTTTTCTAAACCCTATTACATCCGCTATTTCTAATGAGCCATGGTCATAAAATACGACGTCAAATGTTTTCTTTGCCTCCTCAATGATATAATCATGTATAGAAATCCGTTTATCATTTTGCTCAATGTTCTTTTCTATATCTTCTTTTGAGAAAAATTCTTTTTTCAAGTTCACATGACCTGGCCAATTATGACTAATTATACTGTTTTCATCTAGCGTTCCAATTTCCTTTCCAAACTCATACAGCACACGTCCATCCTGTTTAGACAAATCCTCGTAATAAAGTTGTATAGGATCTTCGGCCAAGAGCTTAAGAAAAACTTGGTCCGAGGTAAATTTTTCGCCCTTCTTTATTGCCAAGGTATTCTCTGTTTGTGGATCATATTCAAATTTAATCTTAGGTTTTAAGGAGTAAATAATTGTAGCATTGTTTCCATTCTTAGAAATCTTAATAAGAACTCTATCTTTACTTTTTTCAAGAACCGAGATACTACAAGAACATATAAGTGCCATTTCTGCAGGTTCTCCATATTCATTTAGAAAATAGACTGTAGTTAACTTATGATAAAAACTTGGTGCCCAATCTCCGAAAAATACACTTTCATCCGAGAAACAGCTAACAACTTTACCACTATCAAGATCAGATAAAGGAGCCGCTAGATTATCCATTTCAGCATCACCTATTTTCCTACTCACAATACTAAGCCATTCAGTAAGATATTTGATCTTATTATCTTCTAAGGTCCAAATTTTTGAAGCAGGGCTAATTCCAATCATTACTTCTTTCTTAAAAATTGGATCAAATCCTCCTCCAAAAGAATGTCCCCTGGTGTAACTATATTTATCTGTATTGAGGACACTTTTTTGAGCCTGTGACCCGAGAATATTTTTATATGATTCCGTATTCCCTTTTGTTTTACGGCTTTTCATTCCAACATTATACAACTTTGCCTCCTTCCACCCAGCCATTACCCGTTTCAATAATGGAAGAGGAATTTTGTCATGTAATATACCTTCTAACAAATATTGTTCAGCAATATACTCATAAAGTTCATTTTCTTTAATTGTAGAACAGATATATAATAACCTATTATCCCGATTAAAATGAATAATAACTAATTCATTTTTTACGTCCTTTAATTGATCATCTTTTAAATACCATGATGGTGTCTTTAATTCGGAAACGATAAAGATAGCAATGTCGTGTTCTGTACTTATATGGTGATGACGCACTATTGGATTTTTGAACAAACTTGTTCCTTTAAAGTCAACTTCAACAGCAATGTCAATAAGTTCTTCTAACAATTCCTTATCGAAAACTGCTTTTTCCGGTGGCACTATTATTTCATATGCTTTGACGTGGAAAAAGGGGCGTAAGTCATCATCATCTACTTGAAGAGTCTCCTCCACATCATAATCAAATAAGGGAACTTCCTCTGTTAGATCTTGAAACGAATCAAAAAAATCCTGTTCTTCTTCTGTTTTTTGAATTTTAGCCTTATGTAAATCAGGCAAAACAATAGACCAATCTTTTGTATCGTGTTTAAATAGTTGATAGGATTCTATCTCAAACTCATGTTGGCCAGCAATTACTTTAGCGATATTTCCTTCATCAATATTTGTCCTTGAAATTCTGCCAACAAACTGCAAAGTTATAGCGAGTGATTTATGAGGAACATGAACTGCAGCTATTTTTAAGGCTGGAAAATCATAACCCTCCCCCATCATATTGACACAGATAACTCCATCAATATTTCCTGATCGCAACTTAGCAATCCTACTTTTAATAAATTTTTCCGAAAGATTACTGTGTATTACTTCTAGTTTTAAATCAGTATGCTCTTTATAAATTGTATTTAATTTGTTTGCTGCAGTCCGGCTATCTGTCCTAATGATTATCCTATGGTCCGCGTTTGCTCTATTTAAATATATTTCTTCTGCTTTCTTAGCTATAGCAATATTCTTGGCCTCCGGTGTTTCTAAATTACTTGTATTTACAGGAATAAAATCAATTCTACTAAAAAGCTTATTTTCATATGCTTGTTTAAGGGGATAGCTATATACTAATCTGGCTTTGATATCTTTTTTATCCCTTCTGAAAGGTGTCGCTGTCAACAACACTTGTTTAGATGATATATATCTATTCAGAATTTCCTGCCAAGAACTAGCTCGACTATGATGTGCTTCATCTACGAATAATAGATCAAAATTAACAGCATTCATAGGATCTTCGTTAAGTAGGATTTTGTTTAATGTTGCAGGAATCCCGACAATGACATCATTTTCTTCACATTTTCTTTTCCAGTCAATGTTATCTTCAATTTCGCCAACAACTTCGTAGACCTTAGGTAAGAAGCCTTTGCTAATAACTCCTTTTGACACAAGTATCTCCGGATTTCTAAATTGATTCGCTATTTGTTCTCTTACCAATTGACTAGGTGTTATAACCAATACCTTCTTCCCTTTGAGTGCATAACTAAGCAAAATCATTACCGCTGTTTTCCCTGTACCTGTCGGCATCGTTACCAACGCAGGTTGAATTTTAGTACTAAAATGAGCTATAACAGCGCCAACAGCTGCGATTTGATTATCATATAAATTTTGTTTTCCTTCGGTCTCCGAGAAAAGATGAAGATGAGAAAAACCGTCAATGAATACACTCATAGTTTTATTTAGATAAATATTTGTTAGTAAGTAGTTTAATATGACGACATCTACCCTATGGCATCAATAAGATACAAAAAATATATCAAATGCATTAATAGCTACTATAACAAACAAATTAAAAAAAACTATACTTTAACTATTTACGGGTTTCCGTATTACATGAGTCGAGATCTACACAATGACTTTAAAGTAAGGGATACTCTAATTGTAAACCGAAATAATTTGTAGCTATTTCGTCATTATTTAATTCGATGTATTTATTAGACCTTCCAACTGTTTATTTCCGTTTTTGAGTTTCACCTTATCCTCCACGTTATGCTTAACATCAACTTCATTATTAAAATAACGTTCAACACTATCAGCGAAATTATAGGTTAGGTAATTAAGTGTGTTATAAAAAGTAAAAACTTCAAAACCACCGGCAGTGAAATGGTGTGCTTCCGAAGTTTTTAATCCTAAAAAAAGTTTTAAATAAAGTGTTTATTATAAAATGATATGAAAATTAAATTTGAATTTCATATCATTTTACTCTAATTGAAAAGGCTAGTCTTAAATTGATCTACAACTCGTTATACTTTTTGGCAGTTCCCTTTGCCTTCTCTACCGGGTATTTTTCGTTATTGAGTTTCATCTTGTCCTCAACGATCTGCCTCACATCGAGTCCATGTTTATCTGCAAGCAGTAATGCATACATCAGCACATCGGCAAGCTCATTCTTTAACTTATCAGTATTAGCGTCCTCATTGCCTTTCCAAAGAAACAACTCCAGAAGTTCTGAGGCCTCAATACTCAATGCCACTGCAAGATCTTTGGAATTGTGAAACTGCTCCCAATCTCTGGCATCTCTAAATGCTCTGATCTTTGCTATTAACTCTTGGATATCCGACATAGTAATATATTTAAACGACAAACTTGCTTATGCCCAAATATCCGAAAAATATCACTAAGGATATTTTATATCCAGGAGATTTCTTCATAAACCAGCCTATTAGTTCTTTATCGTTTAGCTTCCAACTGTTTTTTGAAAAATGTATTCGTCTCCGCATCAGTGCAATAGATATAGCACCCTTTCATACCCCGAGTCATGAGAGTACGATAGGTATTTTTTATAATTGCTTTTATAAGTTCTTTACCCTCGATAGGATTTTCCTTAAGTAATTTCTTATAGCCCAATATCGTTCTATCATCTTTATCCCTTGCGGTAGGCTGAACGAGCACTTCGCCATCTCTGACCAACAGATCATTACCGATAATGACACCGATATAATCAGCTTCAAGACCCTGAGCGGTATGGATACATCCTATTTCAGTCACTGAATTGGGATCAATAATCCATGCCCCACCATAAGCGGTCATATTCCACCGCATCTTAAAGTCATATTCATCAAAGATAATATCAAAGGCCTCACTTTTCTTTTTGCTTGCCCAAGGCCAACAATAGCCTGCAACGATGCGAGCTTTATTATTAATTTTATTTCTCTCGTAAATCAGATCACGCAATTGATCTGGTGAATCCATCACACGGAAATCATAATCTAATCCGTCCAAAGTGGTGTTAGCCGTTTCTCGGATTTGCAAGGTATTATCTAGCCAAGCTAAGTAACCATCGGAACCGTTACACCTAAACTGGGATTCTAAAGCTAGTCGATGAACATTAATACCTTTTTTATTTGCAAACTCTTCGATCACTGCAATTTCACCATAGTCTTCAAGACTTACCCGCTGATTCTCATCGATAAAAAAGATGGAGCAGTGAGCAGCATCTAGGATTTCTTCAACCTGATTATTTCCCATCCTGTAGAAACCAGTTTTTTCGGTCAGCCGGTGTGCCTCATCGACAATAAGGGTATTAAAACTATTGGCCGGAGTTTGCATAAAAGATCCTGAACCGACAAACAGCTGTTTCAGTTCTATTTTCTTTTTATCACGCGATAATTTTTCAAAATAAACATCACGCGGTGCAGAAGTCTTAGTCACATATTGTGCAAATTGTCCAGTTTTGATAAGTTGTACCAATAAATTAATGGCTACAACCGATTTCCCTGTACCCGGCCCTCCTTCCACAATCAAGACATTCTTATTGTTTTCGGAAGAATTCAGTGCCAGTTTTTTTGCTGTCTCGAAAACAACTTTCTGATCATCGATCATATAAAACTCCGTATTACCCTTGATCATATTGGAGAGGGCATCAGCGAGAGATTTACTTGGTCGGATCTTACCGTTATCAATTCTGAAAAGGATATCCGAACGATCACCAGTCTTAATATATTTTTTGATAAACTCTCTTAGCTTTAAAGCATCATGTTTTAAAAAGAGTGGTGCTTTATCGATATAACCTTGGTAGAAGTCATTTCGGATGGAATTATCATCAGCATAATTATGAAGATAGGCACAGGGGTGTAAATTTATATTCTCCTCAGCAATAGCTTCGTTAAATCCATTTAATAGTGCAGCATAAGACCAGGCTTGATAAGAGGGATGGGCAGTATCTTTCATCCCTTGCTTAAATCTGGTTCGCACAACACCATCTCTATCGGTGATTTCAGCAGTTTGCCATTGTTTAAGTTCAACAATAACAACATTATCTGTATTCCCGTCAGAACCACTGATTATAAAGTCTACCCGCTTCGAGGTCTGCGGAATATGATACTCGATAGAAATACCACAGTCAGCAGGTATCTCACCATCATGAAGAACTTTGTCCATATAGCTGAGCGAGTTACGGAAGGAATTTAGTTCTGCCTCACCCACTCTTTTTCCTGTACGTTCTACAAGCGCATGCTGGATAATATTATCAATATCATTGGTGAGAATATCGCAAGAGAACTTCTCTTTGGTACTATGGTAAATAATCATTCTAACTAACCGGCTTTGTTAGCCCGTAAATTAAATAATTATTTGTAGATATACATATTTTAGAGGAATCTAATATTAAAATGTTCATCAAACCAAAACATCAAAAATCAAGAGCATAGCGAGTAGGAATATATTGCCTCAAATATTTACGTAAATTATCATTACAAACGTATACATAGGTTCCAAATATACTTCTAAAAAGCATCGTACGATATATATTGAAAATATATTCCTTTAGTATCCCAATATCTTTTATAGAATTCTTTCCATTCATATCCAAATAACGGTCTCTATAAACAACAAAGGATCCGGTAATAAAATCATAATCGAGTTCAGGACCAATAATTATCCCTGCATAATTAAGATCATGTCCCTGTACAGTTTCGATATGCCCAACTTCATTAATCGCATTGGGGGAGTTGATCCACTTAATACGACTATTCCACTTTAACTCAAAGCCCCCGATTGAAATATCAGAGATTGATTTCTTATCTCTGGATTTCCATTCCCATGCATACCCTGCCATCATACGACTAAGTCCAACTCTACCCTCTTTATTTTTTATCCGCTTATGCATATCTTCCAAATTATCAAACAACAAGAATTCATAGCGCTTATTTTTAAAAAATTTAGGTTCCAAGCTCGTGTGATCAGAAAAAATTTCATGGATAAAATCCATATATGATATTCCTCCACGAACTCTAAACTGTGAACGCAATTCTTCACTTCTTGTTGTATCCTTCTTTTCCAGCTCTAAAAAATCATTAGCGGCAACATCCGAAGGTTTGAGAGACTGAAATCTATCGTAAAAAATGAGAGTTTTATCAGACCTTAGCTCTGCCCAATTCAACTCTGTACCTGTATCTCTGTCTAAACCTAAATCATCATTAAATGAATCAAAAACTTTGTAATAAATACCCAAATTTTTACGTCTTTTCAGACGATGTCCCTCATCAATAATTAATAAGTCATATTTTCTCTTTCCTATTTGAGATGGACTAATTACCATACTAGATGATAATCCCTCGATATCCTTAAATACTTTTGAAATAGTTTTCCTAAAAGATAGAATTGGAATGACCAATGCCATTTCTAGCTCACAATATTTTTCTTTAACTTTTTTAACTAACTCAAATAATTCTTCGTCACTTTCATCAAAAGCCAAGTAATTGAAATCTTTTAAATCTGTCTTTAGCAGCTTAAAAAGAAAAATGGCTATAATCGATTTTCCAGTGCCGGCCGCGCCGTGAATCAAGCTAAGTTTGGCTTTTTCATCGAGCAAACACCAGAGGATTGTTTTCAATCCTATGATCTGATCGTTGGACAAACTTTTATAGGGAGAATACTTGAATAGGTCCAAATTATCAATTTGGGCTAGCGTATATTTAACCATTCCCTTTTCCATCAATTCTGCCCAAATACGCTGAAACTGTTTCTGATAGATTTCTTTTTGTTGATAGAATTGGTGGTCTCGAATCCCAAGGTTACCATTTTGAAGTTTAAAACTCTTATCTGCTGCCAAATAGCGAATAAGATTGGACTCAATATCTAATGTAGCAGATTTATTAAAAAACTCACTCAAAATAAGAGAAACAGAAGTAAACGATTTTCCTTTCTCACTTTTCAGATGGTTCCTAAAGCGCGTCACCATGTCAGTCGTCTCTCCAACATAGACTTCTTTGGATTCATTATTTTTAAGTAAGTAAATTATAGGCCGGCGCAAAAAGAAATCCTCATGGTCTAACAATAGGTTCTCTAATTTATGATTGAAGGGGTATTCTTTAATTTGAAATGACTTTGCCATTATGTACTTTAATTTTAACGATTTTCTTCATCTTTTCTGCTCACTATGTTAGTAAATATCCTTCTAATTCAAAACAGATTCGTAGGGAATAAATTATCTAAGCACAAAATTTACCGTTGAATAATAATTGTTACAAATAGAACAATTAATTGAGGCTATATCTAATTCCCATGGCCTGGTGACAATAGGCGTTGGTCTCCAACTCAAATGGCCTAATCTTAATTCGATGTTCTTAGGGTAAATAGCTGAAAAACAAAACTTATAATAAAAAAACAAAATAAAAAAGCTTTAATATTAAATTATTTACTATATTAAATTTAAAATTAACACTAACACAAAATAATGCAAAAGAACATCATTACATTAAATCATGCTATCTTTAAATTAAAACATCTTATTATACCAATTCTAATAGCTGTTTTAATTGTTTCTTGTACTAAAGAGAAAAATCAGCTTTCTCCCAGTAACGATAACATAGACGAAATTAAAAAGGAGTTTTACGCTCAAAATCCCCACGCTGACAATGAAAATTTTTTCAACTCCAATTTCACAAGTTATATCAAATGGGATTCTGTTGTAGTGAAAGATGAGAGCAATGTATATATCAAAATAAACAGTGCGGAGCCGATTTATTATGGTGACTCCACGTTTTCAATAAATCTGGCCGACTATTTTTGGTTGAAAGCACAGAAAAAGGATAATAAATGGGGGTATTCATTTATTTCTTTCCTACCAAATTCAGAAGCTTCACGTGAACATTTCCAAGGGAAAATTGTAACGAAATTTCTCTCTTCTAACAAAATTATAATTAGGGAATACAAAGGTGATATCAATAGTAGTGGGTTAATTGCAGGATTCCCGCCAATGAGAGAACCTTGCGTTTATGCATATGTAGCTGGTGTATTGAATGCTGTTTATTGTTCGACAGGTGGAGATGAGGACTACGAACAGTGGCTTTCTGGGGGACCAAAAGACTATTCAAATATTCCCCCCTCGACAGGTAGCCCTGGCGGAGCTTCGAGCACTTCTCCAAGCACGGTCAAATATAAGTTTGAAAATTATGCTTGTATGGAGAGTTTTTTGAAGAATCTTGAAAATTTAAGTACTTTTAAAGACATGGTTAAACCTTTTACGTTGGATGGAAATGGAACTGGGAACCCCAATTTACAATGGAGCTTCAAAACAGATATGTCTTGGGATCCTAATAAAGGGTACAATTATGGACTTGCATCAGCTACAAATCCTACTGAAAGTACAAACCGTGATGTAGATATCTATTTCAACGCAAATGCATTAAATAATTCTTCAGACCTCGTAATTGCTGCTACAGCTCTTCACGAAGCAATTCACGCCTATTCAAATTATTTTTTAAAAACTAATAAGATGAACGCAGATGGTATTGTGGATGAAAAAATTCAGGAATTTTGGTTTACATCGGCATTGAAAACGCTTGAAATCCAGAAGAAAGCTGGCCTCAATGGAGATTATCGTGATCATCAAACAATGATGTCCGACAATGTATTTCCTGTTATGATTGGTTTTTTGAAAGCTTGGGGAGGTAATAGATATTCCTCAAATGAATATGTTATGGCCAGTATGCTTGGACTTGGACAAGCTGGACAAATGTTTGACCCTTCTGTCAATGCTCAAATGGCGCAAGATGTTTCATCGCTATTTGACAAATTAAAGAAGGACTATAAAATTACAGATGCAGCATTCAATGAATTTTTAAAAACACATAGTAATGTTGATCCCAATGGACCGTTAAGTAATAAAAAAATATCATGCGCAAAATAATAATCTTATTTACTTTCTTAGCCGTATCAGCCTTCCAACTTATTGGTAGCTGCTTTGCTCAAACCCGATATGTTGTATTTGATCAAGACAAACTAACCGATTCATTGGAAGGGCATTTATTCTGCAAAAGAACATATGCAGAAATCAGATCCGACAGCACCAATTTCCCAGATTTAACTATTTATAACTTTCTGTTCAAAAAAAGCATAACTGATGATGATTCAAATCAAAAAGTATTTCAGAATTTTATAAGCTTTGAACGTGAAGGGAAAAGTTTACCCGTTGATATCTTAGTTACAATAACGCCGTTGACAAGGTCTAAATTTGAGCTAAAAAATATCTCGAAAGCCATTGTTAACAAGGATATAAACGTAATTTCTTTGGATAGCCTATTGCGAACCTCAGCAAAAGATATATTTTATGCGACTTATGCTCCTTTAGGTATTTTTTCAGAGACGCCATCACTCAACTTGAAAAGAACGGATTATAAAATCGTGATAAAGCAAAAAAATGAATATTTTTTAGTTGACAATGAGACCTTAACTGAATCCTATTTTATTGGTGATGGCTATATGGAGCCTTATAGAAACAATGCAGCTGGTATATATCCGCAAAGTAAGAATTTTTCAAAACAAAATTATCTCTCCGCTGAAAAGTTAAATACGCTAAAAGGAGGAATAATAAAGGATACTACCATAAATTTAAATAATCAAGGCCGAACTATAGCGATAGATAGATTTTGGACAAATGAACCGCACATTCCTTTTACAAAAAGTGCAGGTTTAAATAAAGGTAGTGACTGGTATGCAGTAGAAGGTATTGGAGATTTTGAGTTCTTTTGGGACAATGGTATATTAAACGGTAATTTTTTGGACTATTTTAAAAAAGCTAAATTAAACTATATGCCCGACAAACAGCTTAATAGAAAACTCAACCTTTGGTATAAAACAAAGAAAATAAATGGAATACCATTCGAAGATTTTTTTAAAAACAAAGGTGTGAACAACTCAAACTTGAAATCTATATTATAGCTAGCAATACCAATGTTTCATTGACGTACACCTTGGAAATTCAATTGTCTTTTAAAACATTGGATGACGAAACAAAAAGAAGAACCGTTAGGAAACATAAAAATTACTGTACAAATAAACACTAACAGAAAGGGTCTGATGAGAATCAGGCCCTTTTGACGTAAAAAGCCACATCTCTCCTATTCAGCTTGACTTTAAGGATATAGGACAGCTTCTAGATTTTTGTAAGCGGTCACGTGTTTATTCTCTGACATTTTATTTAAATTGATTAATCTCCATTTCACTGAAGGAAGTTCCGAGACTAAAGCTGCGTCCAATCCTAAGAGTGCCCAATCAGGTGTCTTATTTTTGACAGAGAGTAAAAATTTACGTTCACTATCAGTCATCTCCTTGTTGATATCTGCAATCAGTTTCTCCCGTACAGAAAGTAGCTCCTCTAAAGAAACTTCAATTTCTGCCATTTGCGCAAACTCCATTTCATATATACCTGAGATATCTTTTCGGTTTGGATTAAGCAGTTCTGCCATCGGTCGAAAATGACTTATTAAAAATACAAGAAATGTTTTTCGTAATTCTTCCGTTAATCCTTCATTTTCGTATAACTGTTTTACATCAAACAAATCACGGGGATGTTGACGATCTAGGGCAGCGCAAAGTTTACCAGCATACAGATCTGGGTGTGATGCAACTAGCATTTCAGCATAACCAAATTCTTTTTCAACCTGCGGCCGCACTTCCATTCTGACAGCTGGGAAAAGGCTTCCACGTATAACAGGAGATAGTTCTATTTTAACACGAACATCATTAAGTGAAACTATTATTCGTAAAGAATTATCCTGTTGTAGTGTTGTATTTTGAACTTGGGCACCTGCAATCGATTTCTTTATGGAATCTGTTATTCTCGCTAATGCAGCTCTGATATTTTCAAGAGAGGCGTCGCGATCCTCCATTGGCAGATACAACAAATCGATGTCTACGGAAAGCCTTGGCAAATCTCTATAAAACAAATTAATAGCCGTACCGCCTTTAAGTGCAAAACAGTCTTCTTTATCGATTATAGGTAACAATCGGATCAATAAACGGACCTGCTCGGCATATTCTTCTTTCTTACTCATAAAAATCAGGAACAGTTATTTTATATTTCTTATTTAGTTTCCCACCTGTGACGATCACACGATTACCAGATCCAAAATCTATTTTCTCAGATTGAAGTTTTGTAAACCAGGTATGATTTTGACGCTCGGCAAGGTAAAAGAAAAGCCTGCGAACTTTGATATTTGTGCACAGTTCCAATAATCTTTGGAGTGTCCTAGGAGAAAGCGTATTTAATCCTTGCATTAATTCATCCGCATGTTCAAATGATATATTTTGGGGAACTTGATTCATCACTTCCAAAATAGCTCTTTCAGGAATGGATATACGTAAGCCTTCCTTTGTATTTTTCCAACTGAAAGCTCTAGTAAACTCAAGTAATGCTAGCGGCCTTTCATCTTCAAAACTATTACCAAATAAATAGCCAGAACTATGCTTAAGAAATTTGATCCCTGTTGTAAGGTTATTTATCCATATGGGAAGATTATCCCGGCCATATAAATGAATCAAGCGTTGATTAGACATCGGGAGATAATGGGTCAGTTTCTGAAGTTCTAAAGCCGATAGGCCTCCAATGGTTAGATCTGTATCTAGCTGTTTCTGCAGGAAATAGACAATATCCCCCCATTCCACTTCCGCCCCTTCACGTTTATATACTCCATTTTTCACAGTTTCCAATAGTCGACTCTTCAATAAATTATCGATCGCATGGCCTGTGAGATCATTCTGCTGTAGCCAAGATCTGGTAACCAAAGCTCCCTCCGGCACTAATTTTAACACATCTTTCCTTCTCTGAGAATACATATTCATGTTTAAACTATTTAAATTTATCGGCGAAAAACGCCGATNNATCGGCGTTTTTCGCCGATAATAAAGAAATATATAAACAAGTAAGTCTTTTCGAAAAACAAGCATAATACCGTTATTCCTGATTTTAGAGAAATGGATGTAAAAAACTCATATTGATATCATGTTATCTGAATTGACTCGCCGAGATCCTCCGCTCTACAAAAAATACACCGATTGTTGCCAGTCACCTAAGACAACCCGAGCATCGCCAATGGCCAAAATCGATCTTTTGATGCCATCGATCTCTTGCTTATCCAATTTGTTTTTCAGCCTTTGCAAGCGGACCTGATTTCGCCCGCTGGGCTTAATCAGCACCAGATCGGACACATCAAACTGCAAAATGCCTTTGATAGGATCGTAAAACTGCTCATTGGCAAAACTCAGTGTATTAAAAATACTGATCTTGGTTCGTAAAAGCCAGTCTTCAGAGGTCAGATAAAATGCAAAAGCATTCCTCATCTTGACATGTTCTTTAATACAGTAGCTAGCCACCTGGTGCACAGGCATAACTTTTACGGGAAGCCGTAATAATCTGTAATTTTTTATTCTTAAAATTGACAATATTGTAAAATGGATTGCAATAAAACTCAAAACACATTGATTTTCAATATTTTATTATATAGCTTTAATTAAATCATTAACCCAATCAAATACTGATATTATGGAATACAAAGTAGTACCTTTTGTAGCATCGATAGACCCAAGGACAGGCACATCGGATCAAGTAGCAGAACAATTAGAAAACCTGATTAATCAGGGTGCATCAGGAGGATGGAACTATGTAAGACTAGAAAGCGTCACAACTTATGTACATGCCGAAAATGGTTGTTTTAATAATAAACCTGGATATACGACGGCAAGACAGATGGTGGTATTTTCAAGGCCATGAAGTCTCTCCTATTGACCGCGATCCGATTGTATTGGTTGATCATCCCACCTGAAAGAAGACGTAAGTGTATATTTAGGCATAGCTGCTCTAAATATGTATTTGACGTAACTAAACATGAAGGCTTTAGGGCAGGTAGGAAAGCATTGCTTTCACGCATGAGAACCTGTAATGGTCACTTTGACATAATCACGGATTATAAAAGTGGTGAGCGGATGATGTACCTGAAAGGCGGTGTAGTGGTTGGCGAGGCGGAGATCGCGGAGAGGTTGTTGTAAATAGTTTAGGGATGGAACTGGAAATTTTGTCACGGAAGTTACATATAATAGCAAGCCTGGTATTTTCTCTTCGGAACTTAAGTTTCAGATTTTTTAACAAGATTGAAGAAAAACGTGATTGAAGGCTGTCGATGATAGCAGACTGGTAGACGTGCGCGCTATTTTAAGTTCTTCAAGTTGTTTCCAGATCTGTGGAAACAATACCTCATATTCTTTCTTCTGGTGATAGTAGTGCCCGTTATTGCCAAGGTTGATCAGTTTCAGACCTTTTTCTGCAGAGAAAAGATTGATCAGGAATGCTTCTAAATGTAGGGTAACGGATTTGTTGAACAAATGCGAATAGATCGCATGTCGTATTAAAAGGTCTTTCTTGCTGTCGTGTCTATTATGGCTTGAAAAGCGGTTCTTGATATCGATAGATTCACCGATATAGATTGACCTTTTATCGTTGAGCAGATAAACCAGTGCGCTGTTATAAAAATCTAGTTTGCTATCTGTATCCTTAACCTCTCCTGTGCTACCGACGGGAACAATATGAACTTCTTTAATATCCAATTCTGACATGCGTTATTAATTACAGTTCATTATACTTTTTAGCAGTTCCCTTGGCTTTTTCTACAGGATATTTTTCATTGTTGAGTTTCATCTTGTCCTCCACGATCTCCTTAACATCAAGGCCGTGCTTATCGGCAAGCAATAGCGCATACATGAGTACATCGGCAAGCTCATTTTTCAACTTGTCAGGATTGGCATCTTCATTTCCTTTCCACAGAAAAAGTTCCAGAAGCTCAGACGCTTCAATGCTCAATGCAACTGCGAGGTCCTTAGAATTGTGAAACTGTTCCCCAATCTCTCGCATCTCTGAATGCTCTGATCTGTGCTATTAACTGCTGAATATCCGACATGATAAAATCCTTTAACTAAAAACTGGCCTTTGTCCAAATATCCGAAATATTGTTTAGGAATGAAAGGAAAAAGCCATATCTCCCGATATGGCTCTACAACATATATATATTTATTTGAGATGGCTCTTATTTATACGAATTGATTGATTTAGATACTTTCCAGTCATTACCTACACGCTCCAAGGTAACCAGGTCAGTCTTGGTAAAATTTTCAAATTTCAAAGTTACTTTAGCTACCATATAGTCTGCAGATTCCTCGATGATATCGGTGCTCACTGTACAGTTTAGCTTCTCGCCTTTTTGTTTTTTCAATAGTTTGACCACTCCAGTACGGCTGTTAGACTGTGCATTGGAAGATTGGATCTTTTGGCTGAAATCTCCGGCGAATAACTGCTCTACTCCTGCTGATTCTCCCTCTGTGGTTACCGCAACGTAGTGCTCTAAAGCGAAATCTGCTGTGGAAAGGTTAACGTTTGTTTTTGTTGCTTTTGCTCCAGGTCCTTCAGCTGCCATAGCGAAAGTTGATACTGCGATTAAGGCTGCTGCTGCGAATGTTTTTACCAAAGTTTTCATAATGTCTTTTTTTATAGTGTTAGTTTTGTTGTTCTTATTTGTTGACTCAAAACTACAACACAATAGGCTCCTAGCCTATGGGCTTTAGACTAACAATCGGGAAAACTCGGTAAATGGCGGAAATAGGGAGGTAAGTCTGCTTCGTATCAGATTCGTACCACGTTCGGATAATCAACAGATATTGTACAGACACCCAACAGACCTTGTCCAGTCTCTGTACAGGGAAAAACTGGTCAGATACTGGTCAACAATCGAACCCTACATGTCCTGATCCGAAGGCTATACGAAGCAGGTACGAACACAACCCCTGTAAAAGTTATTTAAGCTCATCTATAATTAGCAGTTTTTAGCAAATAATGCCTAGAGCAGCGACGAAATCCGTGAGTTCGTGTTGTAGCGATCACCGAGATACCACGTTTTTGGTCATAACCATGCAGGCTATGGTAAGAGGAAAACTAAGGCTATCCAGTTTATCAACGCGTCGTTGTATGAGATGTTGTAGGGAAAGGTGTGATTAAACTATACGATTAACTCAAGTGCATTCAAGATCTATAAACAAGGCGATACTACTATCTCTCTACTAATTTTTCTACTTTCTTTCTACTTCTTCTCCTAATCTTTCCCTAGTTCCTTCCCTAAAATATTTACATTTTTCCTTCTGAAACAGCCCACAGCCTATTGTACGAGCGTTATTAAAAGTCTATTCTATTTGCTCTTCTCCTATTTCTTCTCCTAAATTCATCTATTCTTTCCACTTAATTATTTTAATTGAGCTCCACTCACTAGTTATCCCCGAGGCAACTCGCTATTTTAAATGGATCATGAAAGCCACATCTCTCGACATTGCTAGGTACTTCAGATGCCATAACAAATGTGGATAATGCTATTAAAGCTGCTGCTGCGAATGTTTTTACTAATGCTCTCATAATGTCTTTACTTTATAGTGTTAGTTCTGTTGTTCTTATTTGTTGACTCAAAACGACGACACAATAGGCCCCTAGCCTATAGGCTTTAGACCAAGGATCGGGAAAACTCGGTGAATGACAGGAAATGGGGATGTGAATGGAAACTTATGGCTAAGTTATGCCCTTTTTAAATTTTGCAACAAAGTATTTATTTGTAGATGAAATAATTATCGAAAAAAGTTACCAATTCAAAAGATCATGGAAACAATCTTATGAAAATAAATGTACTGTCTGATGCTTTGAATTGTATATTTTTAATGATATTAAAGTCTTTATTAAATGCTCGAACCACTACAGAAGGATAAAGCACAAGATAGAAAGCCTGAAAAATTATATAAAATACTTATTTAAGAATACCATTAAATTGATAATAGCATGTAAGAATATAGTATGCCAAAGACCAGTCCCCTTCTTCTTAAACTCCGTGATGAAAAAGAAAAAAACAAAAACTATTCCCATAAGGAAACTTAAAATAAAATAATATAAACTATACATATGAGTCAAAGCAAAAGTAAGGGCAGAAATTAAAGCCATCAATAATTCCCTTTGTTTAAAAAAAGTATATGTAGACAGGAGTTTTATAGGAATAAATTGGAATAATAATGTCTCAAAAAAAGGACCTAAAATTATTGCATATAGGAAAATTTTTAAAATCCCTTGGCCACGAACCACTTCGTTTGACACAAACGCTAACTTGAGCACGTCAATGAGAACTAAATTACACAAAACATCAATAATCACATAAGCAATTATCATCACAACATATAAATAAGTTACAGGTAACTTCAATAATCGATTTATATATTTCGGCATCTATAATATTTTTTTCATAAGGAGAACGGCGTCTCCTTATCTAATACTAGGGTCTAGCTCCTCCGTAGTGACCAAAAGATGTGGAATTCCAGCCCCGCTCAGGATTATTCATACTATATCCAATAGAGTCTACAATAAGATCTGCAACTTTAGTTTAAAAAAAAGTCGCCAATAAATCTTCCACCATCGATTGTCGACATTTCATTAACACTCAAGTCTTGAGCATCAAAACTTTTCAAATCTAATTTATTCATTTTTTTTAAACTTTGAATTTACTCCAATAAAACTATTTAGAAATGACTATTGTTCTTACAATACAAAACGGCTACAAGCTACCTTTTGAAAGAAAGGTTCAACATAAAATTGGCGTCGTACAGTGAAAATCCAATAGTCTTTAAAAACATTGGATGACGAAACAAAAAAGAGGAAACGATAAGAAACATAAAAATTACTGTACAAATAAACGCTAAGAGAAAGGGTCTGATGAGAATCAGGCCCTTTTGACGTAAAAAAGCCACATCTCACGACATGGCTTCACAACATATATATTTGTAAGGGATGGCTCCTATTTATAAGAATTGATCGATTTGGATACTTTCCAGTCATTGCCCGCACGCTCCAAAGTAACTAGATCTGTTTTGGTGAAGTTTTCAAATTTCAAAGTCACTTTAGCCACCATATAGTCTGCCGATTCCTCGATGATATCTGTGCTTACTGTACAGTTTAGCTTTTCCCCTTTTTGTTTTTTCAAGGATTTAACCACTTCGCTACGGCTATTAGACTGCGCATTGGAAGCTTGGATCTTTTGATTGAAATCAGCTGCAAATAACTGCTCTACTCCTGCTGATTCTCCCTCCGTAGTTACCGCGACATAGTGCTCTAAAGCGAAATCTGCGGTGGAAAGGTCAATGTTAGCTTTTGTTGCTTTTGCTCCAGGTCCTTCAGCTGCCATAGCCAAAGTTGATACTGCGATTAAAGCTGCTGCTGCGAATGTTTTTACTAGCGTTTTCATAATGTCTTTATTTTATATTGTTAGTTTTTAGTTCTTATTTGTTGACTCAAAACTACAACACAATACGCTCCTAGCCTATCGGCTTTAGACCAACGATCGGGAAAACTCGGTGAATGGCGGAAATGGGGAGGTAAAATATTTATCTATTTCTTATTCAGGTTATGGTTTCCCGTAGCATAGCAACTTAAATGCGCGGTAAATTTGTTCAGTCAAACACTCAAGATACTCATGATTAAACAATTACTTATCCCCATTACATTCGTTAGCATGTTAGCAACTAGCCATGCACAAGAAACAAAGAAAGAAGCTGAAAGAACAAAAATGGATCTTTTTGTCTCGAAAACAGGCACTATTACCAAATTTGTAGAGACAAAACTTCCAAAACTAAAAACGACATATAATTCTTGTGAAACAAAAATTCGTAAGATAATAAGTGGCAGCGCCATGGGGTACTTTTATCAGATCGAAAAACAAGGACAATATGGCGACAAGGTGGCCTCTATTGAATACAGTGATCTAATTGAAATATTAAAAGCACTTACTGCATTAAAAGGTCAGGTAGACAATGACATTGCTTCAAATCCAGATTATCTAGAGAATAAGTTTATCACGGTCGACGGATTTCAAGTTGGCTACTTCGTAAGTAAAGGAAAAGCGACTTGGTATATTAAGCTTGAACAATATGGATCTGACGCTACATTATTCATTGACCAAAGTGAGACCATAGAAACAGCTTTTGCGAATGCAAAAAGTAAAATGGACGAGCTTAAAAAGTAAACCAGACTACTATAAAAATAACAGTTCATACAATTAAAATCTAATACTCATGGATAAAATAACGATTTCCCATTTGGTCGAGTTTAATAGAAAGAGCCCCAAAGGGCGCCGGACATTAGTAGAAAAACTAAAAAAGCCTAAGATAAAACCTGAAAAGTCTGAGAGTGGTGGCGACTATTGGACATCAGCTGTAAGCTGTATTAGCAGAGCATTTGCTGCAGGCAACAATACTGAAATAGTTGAAAAGATTGACGAACTACTAGAGAAAATTGAAAACAGCGATGCTAAAATAACCAAAAACATGTTTCAAAGAAACATTCATATCCTTCAAAAATTTGAAGAATTCGACTTTTCCCAGTTAAAGCCAAAAAAGTTTCAATTTCAAAAGCGATTAAAAAAACAATCTATTGTTGTGTTAAAAAAACTACCATTATACGCGAAACCAAATCACGTTTTTCTTTTTGAAGATAATGGCGTGAAAAAAATTGGCGCGATATGGTTTGTCGCTAAATTAGATGGTTTTACGCAAGATGAACTTTCAATGATTACAGACATACTGTACCGTTATCTAGAGCTAAACTATTCGGACAGTTTTGAAGTGGCTACCAATTTTTGTATAGCTTTTGACGTCACTACCATCAATATTTTATCCTATGCACAGTTAGGGAATAAAAGAATTAAATCTCCATTGATCGAGCTAGTCAATGAAATCAACCAATATATCTAAAAGATGACCACCGCTAATTTAAAAATGTTTCATACAGAGTTTCATATTATTAACTCTGTATGAAAAAAAACAATGACTAATCAACGTTGTTACCTAGCATTAGTAACCTTTCGTTAGATTGATCTAAAATATTTAAAATTGTCGCTGAATCCTCTTTAGTGAGCCAAATGTAAGACCGGTCATCATATTGATCTAACTGCAAATAGAATTTCCAATCTCCGGGCATAGAATAACATCCAGCCTTAAATCCATTTCTACTGACAAAACCTACTTCAGTATAGTGTTCAGGAAATGAATTAAAAACGACCGTTCTCATAATATTAATGGATTTTATAAGTCCTTCTAGCTCATCCTTATCCAATGAACCAAGCTTGGTTTCCGTCTGATCTAAATAACTATCGTAGTATTCGTATTCAAAACGAATCGCCTGTTCCTTATTTTCATTAATTAAATCCTTGTACTGCACGACTTGGATCTTTACAGATTTGACTTCTCCAATGGGAAGAAACTGTTTACTCATTAGAGTTCCCGATTTCCTTGAGAAACTCTCAGCATTGCCGTGTTGTCGTTCTTGTTGCATGTTATTAGTTTTTAAAGTTTTTATTTTCCTAGCATTGGACGAGTTGACTTACCGAACGCTGATATTCAGTAAAAGCATTTGCAAATGCCTCGGTTGCTTCATAATTACTGAACTCATATTCTTCATTGACCCCAGTGGCAGTTCTTAATTTAATCTCGCCATAGCGTACTACAGGTATTTGATAGTTACCGGTAAACCGTTTATCCCTGCTCCCATCCTTATTAACCTTAGCCCAGGTCATATCAATAGTCTTTGAATCTGCTGGCACACCCTGCGTCTCTGTAAATCTTACCGCATGTTGTTGTAAGCTAATTTCGTCCAAACCGATAATAGCAAACTCTTTGGATCTGCTGTACATAACGATAAAACTTGGATAGATGTAGAGATCTGCGCCATTTGCATTTTGGAAATACAATGCCTTTATATCGGATTTAAATTCAGGGATCGACTTCAATCCAAATCGAACATCAGTTCTGCTTACAACGGTACTGGCAGACGATCGAGTAATGGCACGATCCTCATAATGAGCACTTGTCACGTCCCATATTTTCTGACTTTTCGCCAAGTTGATAAAACTTGAGACCAAGACGTCATATTTTTGTTTTAACTCAAGGTCAAAATCAACTTGTAAATCAACAAAAGAGGCCTCTATTTGCTCGTTTGTCTGCTTGATAGCTTCTTCCTGCGCATTAATATCTTCATTCATCCGCGCCGGTATTGATTTATTGATCAATCCATATAGTAAAAGATAACTCATTAGTTTTTTGTTCTTCGTGGATTTGATCGCTGCATTAATTTCAACAAGATCTTTCTCTAACGATAAACGCTGCTCCCGAGCCAGTAAAATTGCCTCTTTTATGCCCGCCATATCCTGGCTCGTGATCTCATGAATATCGGCGCTAAATATATTACCTCGATTTCGTACTTCCACCGGAGCTATGTATGGCAGTGTCGCAGGTGGAGTATCCAGCACAACGGGAGAAGAAGATGGTGAACCGTTCCCATTTAGTTTCTGCCTATTATAAATTCCCAATGCCGGTATTCCTGTGTTTAAATAAGTACCATTGGTACCGAAGGTCATATTTGCCCCTTTTACCCCAATTGATGTAGAGATACCGCTCTTACTAAAGTTTAGATGTATCCCTGGGACGATCTTCACTCTTCTTCTAAAAGTCCAAGCCATTGTTTTGTATTTAAGATGTTTATAGTTAATAATTGAAAACAAATTTATAGCCCGTACTGAGTCTTTTTTTACGGTTTCCCATAAAGGAAACTGCGGTGATACATCGATTTAAAACATCCGTTTTAGCATTACGGGAACCCGTAACACCGACAGGGTTTTCCTGATTAAATTTGGACGACAATCAATATTTATTAACATTATGGAAAACGATCTACGACTTAAATTGGAGCAACTACATCAACGTGTAGGTAATCTTAAGGATCAAATAAGTACCGAAGAAGCCACAAAAAATGCTTTTGTCATGCCTTTTATTCAGATTTTGGGTTATGACATCTTCAACCCAACCGAAGTTATCCCTGAATTTATCTGTGATATCGGCACTAAAAAGGGAGAAAAGGTAGACTATGTCATCAAGAAAGATAACGAGCCTATTTTGATCATCGAGTGTAAGCACTGGAAAGAAACAGCGGATGCGCACAATTCACAGTTGCATCGTTATTTTCATGTTTCAAAAGCAAGATTCGGCGTATTGACCAATGGACATATCTATAACTTTTACGCTGATCTGGAGAAGCCAAATATCATGGATGAAAAACCTTTTTTCACGCTAGACCTCTCCAATCTCAAAGATTCCAATATCAAGATCTTGGAGAAATTCACAAAAAATGGATATCATCTCGAAGGAATACTGGATTCCGCAGAGGGATTAAAATATATTAAAGCTATTCGTAAGGAATTTGAAAAAGAACTACAAGGTCCATCTGATGAACTTGTCAAATTATTGGTGAGCAGGTTTTTCGAGAAACCGCTGATCGCCTCAAGAATGGCAGCGTTTAAAGAATATACCCAAAAGGCACTTTCATCATCGATCAATGAATCCATAAATTCAAGATTGAAGACGGCATTGAGCATCAATGATGCTATTCCGCCAAAAGCTGCTCCAGATCTTGAACCCATAGATGAGAATGTTGGAAACGAGAATAAAATCATTACAACGGAGGAAGAAATCGAAGGTTCACAGATCGTCAAAGCAATTTTGCGGGAGCATATCCCCTCTTCGCGCATCGCCTTCCGGGATACACAATCCTACTTCGGTATATTGCTCGATGATAATAATCGGAAACCACTAGCCCGTCTACATTTCAATTCGACAAATAAATACCTAGAGGTATTTTCAGAAGGAAAAGATAAGGGAGTCAAAAAGCTCTTAACCTCTTTGGACGAGATCTATAATTATCGGCAGGAAATTGCAGATGCACTAAAAAACTATGAATAAAATACAGTTCATTTATCGCAATAATCTGGTTATCGCTTAGGGAAAGGATTCTTAAGCGATTTTTTCCTATAAACTTAGCTAATTTATTTTTCGCGCCGAAAAAACATTCTATATGATGAACAGAAGATATGTAAGTGGGTTGATATCGCCGAACAAAAAGGTCTTTAAAGATATCTTCCACGGTTCAAGCAGCCAAAAATACACAAAGACATTCTCCTGGTGGAAAATGCTGTTCTCCAGTAGTATTATGCTATCCGCTTTCGTGCTTGCTAACAACCTATTAACGGGATTGATCTTGGCCGCTATATCAACACTTTTTATTCCCGCGACTGAATCAGGATGGGAAAATCTGCTTCGCGTCAAGCTGGTTCCCAAAGTAAAACTCTTTATTACTGGACTTCTAATAATCTTTTCAATTCCTGTTAGCATCGCGAGCCATCACTTTCAGCTGCAAAAAGAACAGGAAAGAGCATTACTGGCACAGGCTGAAAAACACAAAAAAGAAGTGGAGGCAAAAAATGAAGCCATCCGAAAAGATAGTCTCCATCATTACTTGAAACTACTGGATGCTCCAGCAAAAGATATCGACAGGTCCCTTCGTTTGATTGATCGAGCAAACAATTTTGCAAAGTTTAGCGATGAAATAGATCAGTTGACAAATAAGCGAAATAAGTTGATATCGACGCAAATAGACCTATTAATCAAGCATGGTAAGTATAGCGATGCCTTAGGCAAATTGGATGACTTATTAGCACAAGATAAAAATGTTGACCATTACTATCGGCGTGCGGTATGCTACCAAAAGCTAAGGCAGCCACAGGAAGCAGTCAACGATCTCAATACAGCGATAGCGCTTGGGTCGACCGCAGCTCAAAGATTATATAATACAATCAATCCCTTAAGAAAAAGAATTATCGGCTACGTGACAAGATGCTGTGACGGCACCACATCTAACGCACGAGGCCGGGGAGCTTGCTCCTGGCATGGTGGTGTATGTAACTGGAATGATCCCATATATCAAGAATACAGACAATATGAATAAGGAAATATTTGAAAAGAAACCGCTCATCAAGAAAAGTCTTTTACAAGGTTGGTTCAAGCAAGAGCCGGATGAGAACTGTGTGATTGAAATCAATAACCTCTTTGCAAATAAGGCAATAGAATCGGTCCGAATCCATGACATGGAGCTGATCGTATCAAAGTATGGTACCGCCGTATACAAAAGCTTCGGATTGAATATGGAAGAATTTTATATTACTTATATTAATGAATGCTGTAAAAATGGGATCATCAGTGAATTAGAGCTGAATAATATAAGGCATTTACAGTCTTTGTTACTCATCGACAACAGCACTGCGACATATTACCGTCGAAAATTAGGTATTGATGTGATTGATAGTTTATATATCAAACTGCTTAAGGATCAGGTGCTGGATGATACTGATTTCCTTCATTTTAATAAATTGGTCCAATTCTTTGAGATTACTGATACGATTCTAAATGAGATTAAAGACAAACGAAACACGCAATTTACGGACGCTTTAGTCAGACCATTTATTGCAAAAAAACGGATGTCATTTAATGAAATGACAGAACTAGAAACTTCATTAAAAAAACGTCAGATCAATTTGTCTAAATCCACAAGGAAAATGCTCAATAAATACCTTTCCTACTGGCAACTTGAAATGAAACCCCTTAAAAGATGGGGAACAATTCAAGAGATCGTGAAGAATGAAATATGCCTATACGAGGAGAATGACATTAAATGGTTTGAATTACGCTCTGAGAAAGGATATTCGAGCTATAAATTGATCAAGCGCGGTTCAATCGTGATGACCAACAAAAAATTATACTTTTTTTCTACCGATGGCGTTTCGAAACTAACTTATGGGCAAATTTCCAATATCCAAATTTTGCCCGATCATGTACTGATCAAAAAACACAAGGGTAAAGAGCCAAAACTTATATCAAAAAAGGATCAAGTCATCTTTGAAATTATGATGAAGAAGATATGGCTGGCATATCTAGGCCAAAACTGGCCAAGCTAGTTAAACGCCTGTCCAATACGAGAACAGGCGTTTAAAAGATATCTTCAGTCGGAGCGTATTAATCCAAGTTAGGTACAGCGTATGAATTCCAAAGTCCTAATCGATTTAATCTTGCATGGTTTTGTCCTTCTACAAACTGTGAAGCATACCTTACATTTGGTGGTACTGTCATCAATAAAGCATAGCCATTCTTGATCATATTCTCGTTGATAAAAACATCATTAAGATAAGCATAGGCCAATGTCCTACCGTAACGATCAAGCGAATCCATATCATATTCCAATCGAATATTCTTATCGAGAATCAAACTGTCTAGATACCGTTTAGAGACTATTCCAAATGGATGTTTCTTTTTATGGAAGGCGTTTCTATCCTCCGGTGCGTCTATACCAATCAGTCTAATTTTCACTTTATTCCCCTGACGGTTCCTAACCCAAAATGTGTCGCCGTCTACGACTTTGTAAACCCTGACTTCCTCAATATACGGAAGGTTGGTTTTTTCAAAAAAACCAACTGATCTAAACGTGCGTTCGGCATGAGAACAGCTCATCAAAAACACAATTATAATAAACAGGGCAATTACGCCCAGTTTGATCATTATATTCACCCATTTTTTCATGTTGCCTATAGTGTTTTAAGAAACTGTTCAAACTCTTGGTAAAACTCCTGCTTGGTATTGACAGCCTGAACAACTTTGACATTGGGCGAACCGCTATCTTTCAGCCATTTTTCCCAAACAACCTTAATGATCTGAAAATCTGTTGGCTGCTCTTTTGCAACACCATATTTATCTAATGATCGATCAACTAGCTCGGCAATAAATATATTGACATCTTTTAAGTTAAAATCTGTCTTATTGAGTGCATAGGCCGAATCAGCTTTAATAAATGCAGCCAGATCAGATTTTCTACTTGCTTTAAAGTCCTGGCGGATCTTAGCGATTAATGCAGGGTCTAAGCGATAGCCTTTTCCCTTATTGGCATTCTCAAGGTAACCATCAGTCAAAAGCAAAACGACATTGTTATTTTTCTTGTCAACTCGCAAATTATTTCCACTTTGTATGCGTTTAGGGGAGGCATCTACCAAAGAGGCTTTAACTGTTTCATTAAAGTAGTTCCAAACATCGGCTCCCGTCTGATTTTTTAATGAATAATCATACACCCGTATCACTTCATTTGAAAACTGCTGTTCGTCAGATTTCAATCCCTGACGAATGTACTTGACCCGATCCATCTGGTTGTTGTCAAATCGGCTAAAATCAATAGTCATTTTTTTAGGGTCAAATGATGTTCCGTTCAATATCCCACGGTTGATAAAGTCAATTTTATAAATATCAGCTTGTCCTGAACGGCGGGTATTCAAGGTCAGCAGATCACTGCTATGACCAATTAAATTGCTGATCAGAACCGTATCATGGATCGGTTTGGGATAAAGCGCCATATTGATCCGATTGGAGAGATCTGGAGCAATAATAATATTATAGTCTTTGAGCATCACTTGATTATTGGACAGCTCCTCCTCTTTAGAGGAACCGTCATTCATACACGCAACAAGAAATGGTAAGATGGCTAATGGCAAGATGTTAGTTACTTTCATTGGTTGATGGATTAGTTGTTAAAAGCTGTAAGGTCTTCTAAAAGTTCATGTTTGATATCAGATTGCAATCCTAGATTCGACAGCCAAGCCTCACATTCCCCTACGGCTTCACGGGTTTTATTTTCGGCTTTTAGGATCGCATATACTTCATATAAATATTTGCTCCATCCTTCCATATAGATATTGACCCTATTTTCCATCTCGGCTTTGGAGATAGGCAATTTATCATTGTCAATCTGGCTCTTATAAATCTGTCCGATATTGCTGATGCGCTCTTTGAAAGTCAATAATTGATGCTGTAAGCTTCCTACACGTTCATTCTGTTGAATGGGCAGCTGCTGCACCTGTGTTATCTTCTCTTCTTTGTTGACCTGCAATGCAAAGAGTTCGGACTGCAATGCATCGTTCTCGAGCTGGATTTTATTGATCTGTTCTTGGTATTCTTCGATTTCAGCCTGATGGCTCTGTACGATATGTTTGGTTTTCTGTTGTTGGAAGGACAGATTACGCTCGTTGATCTGAGCCAATAGTTTTTCAAAGAAGAACCCAAATAGAAAAACGCCCAAAGCCCCGAGGATAAATACAAGCCAAAAATTACTATCCTGGAATACGGTTGACAAGGTAAGATGCTGGTCTGTCTGATTGGTCAACAGATCGATATCATTGATGTTTTTTGATACTTTAAAAGCAATAAAAATATCCACAATGACGATAAGAATAATTCCCAGGTTGTCAATAAAGCCACCTTTAATTTTCTGCCAGATACTGTTATTGGATGTTTCTACTTTTTCTTTTGAATCAAATAGGTCTTTAAACACTTTATACATCCCTAATGCTAGGGGAATAGCGACAAAAAGAAAAAGGAATAGTATACCACCCAATCCCTTCTGCCCTATTTTGGAGATAGCATGTGGATTGAATACTTCAGGTGATTCAATATTGGCAGCTCCCATCAAAATCATTTTATTGATATCTTCTTTGGAAAAAATAAAGATATAGGCTACCGAAGAATAGAATACAAAGATATAAAGGGCAAGCAGCAATGTAGTTGCTATCAGTATGGCCATCACAGGTTTATTGATACTAGGTTTTACAAACTCCACTTCAAGCTCCCTAATCTTTTGCTTTAGCGCTACGATCTTGCTTTCTAAAAATGGTATCTTGGTATTATTGTTGGAGCTGATCTGCAGACGCTTCTCTTCAATTTTTGTTGTCAAGATGTTGATATCCGAATCCAGGTTCTGCTGATCGAAGGATGTATTGGTTTTGATCTTTTCGACTTCCTGTTCGGTCTTAAATTCCATATTGGTCGTACTCACCTTTTGCTGTTCGTCAATACGGACTTTCAAACGATCCTTCTTCTCGGCAATTACTTCAATTTCATTGATAAAATTAGAGTAAAGACTGTCCATTGCCTGGTGAAGTATCTGATGATCCCCGTTATTTTCTTTGGCTCGGTTATATCCGCTCTGTTTGACTAAATCTTTGTCAAAAGCGCCAACCTCCGAAGCTATAATATTATCCAAAACATCTTTGAACTCTTTTAAAGACTGTTGCTGAAAATTGAGATCTCTGTCCGATGACACCTTGTATCTCGAGGTTTGATTTTCTAATTTCGTCTGCATGGGTATTTCAATTTTTTCAGATGCGATGATATCTTCCAAAGATTCACCATTATTGATTCGTATAGCTCTCGTACGGATTCCATGAAAAGTTTCAGTAAGTTCCGAAATGGTCTTCGGGTAATTGGTCACGATGACGCTTACATGGTTGTTACTTTTGGAGTTGTTGCTCCAATTATAGGATCCTGTTATGGCTACGCTCTGATCGATCACGCAGAACTTTTGATTCATAATCCCCCAGCCGACATTCTTGACCTTGGTTACTTCAGCCCCCTGCTTTTCTAAAAGTGAAAAATCCAGCTTTTCATTATCGGGCTGATCGGAGATAATAATAGAAACTTTAACGTGACGATCAAGGCATCCCTGAACTGTGGCAAACAATTCATTGTCGGTAAACCAGGCCATTGCTATCAGAACTTCGGATCGAGCTTTAGAAAGTTCTTGCCTAACACGTTCGTAGATGACTCTGCTATCGGAGAGTGTATCTTGGATCAATTGATCTGTGTTCATAGTGTTTTTCAGTTAAATACGGTTAATTGACTTTGCTGCTATTTATTGATTTATCGATTCAAAACTATCAAAAACCGTAACCGCGATTCTACGGTTTCCCGTAAAGACTAAACTTAGGACCGATTAGATTTCGACAGGCACTCTACTTAACAAAAAAATAAAAGGCAGTAGGAGTCATTGTATCCTAAATTGTGTAGTTTTGGAGAAATTACAGCCAAAACGTATTTCTTATCCATATGAATTCAAATCTTCCAATAAATCGGTCAATATCCTGGCCATCCTTTTTAACTGTATTCGCCATAGTGATCGCTTTTCTTTATGGTTATGAGTATATCGCCAAAACAGATGATATATTTAATGGCGTAATGATCTTCTGCGTTATAGCGCTAGTGTTGCGAATTACTATTCCAAAAAGTCATCGAAAGGGATTGAAAGCACTTAAACAAAATGACTTTGAAACAGCGATTGTACATTTTAAAGAGAGTGTTGATTATTTTACTAGAAACAGCTGGGTTGACCAGTATCGTGTCATTACAGTTTTGAGTTCTTCAAAAATGTGCTTTCGAGAGATGGGACTTTGCAATATTGCATTCTGTTATTCGCAGACCGGGCAAGCCGAAAAAGCAAAAGCGCTTTACGAAGAAATCCTGCAAGAATACCCCGAAAATGGAATCGCTTACTATGCGCTAAACTCAATCAATACCTTTTCAAATCAGGCTGATTAAAAATAGTGCATTCAGCTGGGCCGCTCATAAATCTAGCTTTTACAGATAATCATGAAACAAACAAAGGCTATCCTACGATAGCCTTTTCTCATCACGTTATTGGTTAAAATATGGCACTAAATATCGTGAATGCATCAGATATCGTATTTTCGGCAAGCAACCCTACCACGTTATTTACCTTGCTTGCACAAAAGTAGCACGATAACCCCAAGAGTCTTTACGGAAAACCGTAATCCGATAGCAAAGATTATTTATATAAAACCTAATTCCTTGCAGTGTGCAACAAGCTGTTCATTTTTGGTAAAACCTAGTACATCTTTCATGAGGTTGAGCCTTTTCTCGATACTGCTCAGGCTCGACGGGCGGATATCACGCTGCTGGAGATATTCGGGCATTTCTTTTTGGGACACGCCTTCATACAGGAGTTTAATGATATGCAGGTCAAACTGCGTAAACTCGTGCGAGTTCTGCTCCTGAATAAATTTTTTACTGTCGGGCGATTGGTACGTTCGGTTCTGATCAACCGCTTGCAATGCCTCGCGCAGATGTTGGCCATCGCGTCGAGCTTTGCGTACAAGGCCATCGATCTCATTGTTCTTGAACATGTCATTGATCAAGGACGAGCGGTCCTTGGCCGTCAGGACAATAACCTTAATGTCTGGTTGTACAATCTTGACAGCTTTGATCAGTGAAAGGCCATCCTTTATCTCCTGCGGACTATCATCATCTTCAAATTCGATATCCGTAATCAGCAGATCATATGGTTCGCCATCGCGGATCGCATTTTTAATCCAGGTCAGTGCATGATCGCAATAATAAACATATTTGGTATTGTGAATACCGAGGTCGTGCAAGGTTTTCTGCACGGAAATGTTGGCTATCTCGTGGTCTTCGGCAATGAGTACTTTCTTAAACATACATTATTGTCTTTTTATAATGGGATAACGGTCGTGATATTGAGCCCTTTTCCCGGTTCATTGACAAAGGTAATTCTACCACCAAGGCTTTCAATACGGGAAACCGTATTGGCTAAACCTTTTCCATTCGATTTTTCTTCAGGGATTCCAACACCATTATCCTTATAGAATATATTGAGTTTTTGCTCCGATTTTTCAAAACGTACGACGACTTGTTCGGCCTGACTATGCTTCTTCATATTAACCATTAGCTCCTGAAGCACATGCTTCACTTCATCCTTAATACGTTTGCTAATATCGTCCCACTGTTCGGCATCATTACCAGCGATTAATACCTTCCGATGGTCAGCGGCAAAGGATTTGAGTAGGCTTGCCAGTTGCTCGTTATAAGGTGTCTCTGTGATCGTTTCCTGTTCGACATCGTGGGAGATATCGCGTGATTGATGGTACATATTTTCCAGTTTATCGAGCACACCATCACGATCCACTTCATCGCCATGTTCAATTTCCGACATTACCCGGTAGATGCCATTGGCCACGACGTCGTGGATCTTTTTAGAAAGATGAAGCTGTGTTTCTTTGACCCGATTCTGTGCTTCGAGTTCAAGACGTTGCTTGCGCCGTTTGTACCAAAGCGTTCCTCCAACAACAGCTAATAGGAGTAAAAAAATACTTGCACCTGTAATGGCACGCTGTCTAACCAGGCGGTTCTGCTTTTCGGCATTTTCTTTTTCCAGTCGCAGGTTATCGGCTTTATTTTTTTCAACTTCGTAGCGGATTAGGGCGAATTGGTTTTTGGCGGCTGCTCGGGCCTGCTGGATGCTGTCAGAGATGATTTTATATTGATTAAAATAGAATGTAACCGAATCTGAACGAACGACTTTAATTAACCGTTCTAGGGCTTTAATTTGATCATCGCCACTATTAATTTGCTTTGCAATCGCATATTGTTTATGAGCATAATATAATGAAGAATCGCGGTTATTTTTTTCATAATAATCTGAGAATCGAGCATAGCTAGAGTTCAGTCCCCATAGATCATTTATTTTGTCTCTAATATGAAAAGCTTCAATATATTGTCCCAAAGGATCATAATTAGGATTATTTAACCACATGGCTTGCGCATAGTTAGTTAATGCTCTTGCATAAGAGGACGAATTTTTCTTTTCTTCCTTTAACACGCGTTTATAAAGAGAAATTGCTTTAGAATATTCTTTTTGATCTTGATAAGCCCGGGCGGTATTATTTAAATAGGTTTGAATAGATATTGAATCATCAGAAAACTCTATCGCATCTTCGTAAAAATCAACAGCCTTGTAAAAATCCCCCAGTTCATAAGATGATACACCAAGATTATTAAAATTTAAACTAATAAGAAGACGATGCTCTGTTTTCCCTTTATTAAGATATTTAAGAGCATCTAAAGATGTTTCCTGTGCGCCATAAAAATCACCTCTATCAACTTGAGTAATTGCCATATTAATGAGACATTTGGCAACACCAATGCTATCTTTCTGATCTATAAAAACTTGCTTCGCCTGATCAAAAAAGAAAAAAGAAGAGTCTGCTTTTCCTTTATCTAAGTAAACATATGCCTTGTCGAAAAAAGGATTTTGCTTACTGATTTGATTCTCATCTGTCTCTCTCTTACAAGAAAAAAATAGAGTAAACCATAAAAAATATAAATAACAATGTTTCAAGCGAGGTTAATTTTACCCTAAAATATTGAAATAAAACGACCAAACAAAAATTTGCTTAAAAACAGGAAAAGGTGGCATAAAAATACCACCTTTTCTTTATTGAATTCTTATTTACCTTTCGGAGGTCTTATGGTACCAACATCTCCCCCATCTCCGTCATCACCAGGATTTGGCGGTGGCGTATCTGCCGTTTGTACTGTTGGTGTTCCTGCGCTAGGCTGTGAATTAGACGGTTGACCGATTCCAAATAGAAAATATAATATTAAACTCCACATGATTCAAAAAATTTAAAAAGTTGAAAAAATGAGTAGTCCCCGTGCACCATGCACGGGATTGCTACAAATGTTTTCAGAAGGCCTTCTGAATTTTTTGGGAAGTAAGAGTGTCAATCGCGGGAGGCAGAAGCTGCTTCCCAAACCGGCTAAAGACTACCGCGAGATCTTCTCATTGTGAAATCAGATTAGTATCTTAGTTTATATTTTAATCGATCCATCATCTGACTTCGAGAACAAAGTTATAGCCGTTAAAACCCTTTTTATCAAATGATTCCGATAGGTCCGAAAGGTCCGATAAAATGCTAAAGATTCTATGAATTCCGATGTATAAAGAATGGATTGACTTACGGGATTCCGTAAATTCCGGTGTAGAATTAGCTTAATTTTGATGCCATGCCAACGACATTTGCCAAATTTAAAGAAGAGGTTCTTGCCCTATATGAGGCAAAGAAAAACAACCATGAGCTGGATGATTTATTAGTTAATCCTTCTCCCGCCAAGCTAAGAGATTATTGCTTAGTTAGATTATCCGAAGGTTTACCGCCCGAGGATATCGAAATTTTACAAAAGTTCTTTGATCCATATAAAAAAGAAAAGAACTTGGAAGAAGCAATAGCGAAATACAATACTGGGTCATTAAAGGCATTGCAGAAATTTGCCCTTAACATTACGCAAGATCCTGAAGACCGAGTAGTGAAGCTACTCGCAATACTCGTGGACTATCAGCCGAGGCCATTCCGATACAGCTATGATAGTTCAACACTAGATGAACCTAAAGATCCACCGCCAATAGGTGAAGAAAAAAGCTCATCACTGACTGATAAACTAGATGCCCCTTTAATTCCTACCGGCGATAAAGAGCCAACATCGCAAGGTTCATCAATGATTTCCACATTGACGGGTGAAAACAAAGAACTTAAGGATAAACCGGAAGAAGAAAAAGCTGAAGAATTAATAGACGATCTAGACGTTCAAGACGACTTAAATGAAATGAGGCAAAATCGGGAAAATATTGACAGATTTAATTATCCCCGATCATTTTTCAAAAAAAACAAACTTGTATTGAGGTTTTCAGGTGTAGCGCTTTTGGTATTGACAATATTGACTACCGTACATTTTCTGACGCCTGAAGAGTGCATGTGCTGGAATGGGGAAAAATATATTGAGGTAGATTGTCAGAGTAAGACACAGCCTTATCAAGTGATAGGCTTAGATAAAAACAAACTCGAGGGATTTGTGAAAATAACGAGACCAGATACCCTAGGTCCCAAGGATGTAGGGAGAGTATGGTATTCAAAAATCAATCATGAGGTAGAATTTTTTACTGGACCGGGTTATCATCCCACGGAATTCGGACGTTCGCTAAAAGCGGCGACCATGCGGATTTTAGATAGCTATGCAGGAGCAAATGCCAAAGGCGATCAAAACAAAAAATATGGTATTATGCAAAAAAAATAATCTTTTGTTGCTCAAATGCAAATTTCCAAACTAAAAAAGCCACATCTCCCGACGTGGCCTTAATAAACATATGATTCACTAGTGGTTTGTCTTTTATTACTGGCAAACCACTAATTATTAAATACTATTTATACGAATTGATTGATTTGGATACTTTCCAGTCATTACCTACACGCTCCAAAGTAACTAGATCTGTTTTGGTGAAGTTCTCAAATTTCAACGTGACTTTAGCAACCATATAGTCTGCCGATTCCTCGATGATGTCTGTGCTTACTTTACAGTTCAGCTTTTCTCCGTTTTGTTTCTTCAAAGATTTAACCACTTCGCTACGGCTGTTAGACTGCACATTGGTTGCTTGGATCTTTTGATTAAAATCTTCGGCGAACAATTGCTCTACTCCTGCTGATTCTCCTTCAGTCGTTACCGCAACATAGTGCTCTAAAGCGAAGTCTGCTGTGGAAAGGTTAACGTTTGCTTTTGCTGCTTTTGCTCCTGGTCCTTCAGCTGCCATAGCGAAAGTTGATACTGCGATTAGGGCTGCTGCTGCGAATGTTTTTACTAATGAGTTCATAATGTCTTTATTTTATATTGTTAGTTTATCTGTTCTTATTTGTTGACTCAAAACTACAACACATTGGGCCCCTAGCCTACGGGCTTTAGACCAACGCTCGGGAAAACTCGGTGAATGGCGGGAATGGGAAGGTGAATATTTTTTATTATATTGATATGAATCAACGATCAAATTATTTATGAATATACAGTCTAATACAGCTGCTAATCAAGCGAAAAATAAAATGTATGGAGCATTGTTTGGCATCGCGGTTGGTGATGCATTTGGTGTACCATTTGAATTCAGGTCGAAAGAAGAAATGCTAAAAAATCCAGCTACCGAAATGATCGGATTTGGCAGCCATAATCAACCTATGGGTACCTGGTCAGATGATACATCTTTAACCTTGTGTCTTGCAGACTCGCTGTTAGGTGGATATGATTTGGTAGATATCTCCAAAAAATTTATAGCTTGGAAGGAAGGTAAGCTGTGGACAGCAAGAGGAGAAGTCTTTGATATCGGCATCACCACGGCTAAATCGATCGGTGAGCTTAAAGATATTATCGGATCCAGGCAAATCGGAGAGCTACATTTGCTAAAATATCGGGCGAGAGAACAAGACAACGGCAATGGTTCGTTAATGAGAATATTACCCCTTTTATTTGAGATCAAAGGACTTAGCCCGTCGGAACAATTCGAGAAAATTTGGGAAATTTCCGCCCTAACGCATAAGCACATACGCGCTGCAATGGCATGTTTTATCTATCTTAAATTAGCCGAACTCATTTTGCTAGGTTTGGCCAAGGAGCAGGCTTATGCTGAAATGCGGAATCAAGTTTCAAAGTTCTGGACGGACATCAATTTCCCTGAGTCGGAAATAATTCATTTTAATAGCACCATTTTGCATGACATCCGATCTAAGACACATAATCAATTAAGGTCCAGCGGTTATGTGATCGATAGTCTAGAATCAAGCCTATGGGTTTTTATGGAAAAAGACAACTATAAAGACACTGTATTATCTATTGCAAGCCTTGGTGAAGATACAGACACCGGGGCTGCGATTGCGGGCGGATTAGCTGGTTTGTACTATGGGCTGGAAAGTATACCTGAAGATTGGCTTTTGAGCATCGCCCGCTATGATGATATCAAATTGCTAGTAGAAAAAATAGCGAAGAGATATTTGGATTAGAAATTCGATAATAATGTCTAACAAGTAAGAGCTTATTTCAAAAATGTCAATTTAAAAAATCGAAACATTTATTTTTAAAACTATTTTAAATCGACAGCTGTTCTTACTATACAAAGCGGCTACAAGCTGCCTTTCAAAAGAAAGGTTCAACATAAAAATTGGCGTCGTACAGTGAAAATCCAATTGTCTTTAAAAACATTGGATGACGAAACAAAAAAGAGGAAACGATAGGAAACATAAAAATTACTGTACAAGTAAACGCTAAGAGAAAGGGTCTGATGAGAATCAGGCCCTTTTGACGTAAAAAAGCCACATCTCTCGACGTGGCTCTAAAACACTTATATATTTTTATTACAGTTCGAATTCTGTCTGGAACATTCCGTTTGTCGACGCATATGCACCGCCAAAAGAAATAGGAACGCCATACACATCCGTAGTATAGACTCCACCATTTATAATGAAGTTCTGAAATTCATCAAACCCTTTAACCGTACGGACAGCATCTTGGCCACTTCCTCCTATGATACAGATCGTGATCTGAGCTTCGGATAGAATCTTTTTTGTATTCGCATCTAAAGATACAGAACCATTTACTATACCTGCTGTAAACGCCGCACGTACAGCTACAGATAACTCACTGTAGTTTACTGATGATTCTACTAGAATTATCCCTTTGCGCCCATAGTTAACTGAATTAACATACACCGGATTCTTCGCTAAAAATCCCTGTCTGGTTGGCTCATCTTTAAAAATATTCCCGTCATCTGGTATATCCATTGATACGTTAAAATAAGTCTGGCTAAAATCACAGACTAGCGCAGAGGTTTGCAGAATTTTGCCGCTGGCGACTGATGCACTCATTGAAAAAACAGAGGCGATATTTATATTAGCTCCAAAAGCAAGCTTAGCTTCTTTATAGTAATCTATCTGTTTCATTTTGTATGTAAAGACCTGTGATTGTCTTCCGCTGAAATCTTTATCTCCAATAGCATCAATAACAGCATTATTTAGACCTGAGCGAGTTGGAGAAATCTCCTTCGACCGTACTGGCAGTGAAAATGAAGCCGTAACCTTCGGCTTTAATAAACTGGTATAACCTACAGGTTCATACAAACCGCTATTTATTGATTGTGCACTAAGTACTGAGCCTAAAAATATGTAATTGGGGGCCAATGTTGCTATCTCATAAAATTGTTCGACATTAGCAGTATTTGCAGAAGCACGAAGTTTAGAATTTGCTGAAGGAGTTATATCAATTTCTTTTCCATCTTTAATGGTATAAACTTTATCCCATTGACCTTTGTCTTTTTTGGCAACCCCTTCTTGGGTTACATGAGCTGTATCAAGACGATTTGCTCCTTCCTTATTACATGAATAAAGGAGAATAGGTACAGCATAAATTAATTTAAAAATCTGTTTCATAATTATATATTTAATTTAATAGATAGTAATAAAAAATGGACTCGACCTTAAGTTATAATTTAATTGATAATCTGTTGCTTCCCAATATCGTCTGGGTTCATCCGGCATGGGTTCGGGGCCATTACTTTCATAAGAGGAGAATTCGGTCCCCACAACCAGTCTGTTCGAAAGATTAATATTTCTTAGTTTTAAGAGGTCGGAGCTGCTCTGGCAATCCATCAAAATTTCAGGCCAATTGTTTTGATTGGGCGTATAGATACATTTATTCTCATATTTTTGCACCTCAAAATAGATGTCAGTATAGGGATAAGCAGGTTTAGTCTTTTCTCTATCCTTAAAGAAGTTTAAAACAATATTCGCCCTAGAACGATAATTGTTGCTTGATGCGTCCGGTTCATAGACACTATTCTCTCTGTTTACTTTTACATACAAGGGCTCCACAAATGACGTATTTACAAATTCTGTTTCAACCAATTGATGTGTATTTGCATCTGAAAATGAACACGCAATAGGAACACCAAAACTTGTTTCGGTAAACTTCGAGTTGTAAATCAAATTCAGAAAATAAGAATACCCTTTAAAAGTCTGTACCGTATAATCGCTATCCGCTCCCATAATAAGGACTTTAAACGATGTCTCGTCAAAAAATTTCCTTTCCTCTGTTGTTAAAGTTTCTGTTTTGTTATAGAAGATTCGGTCAAATTCTTTTCTTATACACGTTTCGGCAAACTGATACTCTTTATCTGTTTCGATAACAAGTATTCCCATTCTGCCATAAGTAACTGAGTTAACATAAACAGGTGGTTCACCAGAAGTACCTTGGATCGGCTGATCTGCTAGTGGTGCTATATCCATATTTACAGTAAAACTACCCTGAAAGAATTTCACATAAAGTCCGGTAGACTGCAATATTTTGTGAGATTCCGTACTGCTGTTCTCACTCTTCGAGGAGAACAATCTTTGTGTATTGACGTCGGTACCAAATGCCTCTTTGATCTCATCATAAAAAGTAAAACGCCTATATTGAAACATAAATTTTTCGTTCTGCTTAAAACTTCCACCAATAGCCATTTCTTTGACGTAATCATCCAGCTTAGAGTATGTTGGATTTGTAATGATGCGGCTTGTCGGCTTAGGGGTAGTGTGAGTCAAGCTCATTGAAACTGTTATCGGTTTTCTATTCGCAAGGAAAATAGGATTATAGACCTGTTTGGATATACTATTCCCTTCCAAAATCGCCCCTGGAAAAATAAAGTTTTTTCCCTGATACAACATCGCTTCAGTACTTTTTACCGTATGTCTTTTTGAGAAAAAAGCTTCGTCCTCAGGTGTCATCCCTGCTATAGTCGCTTTCTTTACAAAAAGAGCGTTACTTTGGTTATTTTTAACATTTGATTCAGAACGGCTACTGTATTCCCGTGCCATGACTTTATATAAAGAATCACCTTGATAAGCATATGACGAGTCTATTTTGATTTGATATGGCTTGCGTACACTCGCATTCGGCACCTGACTATTCTCGGTATGAATGGATAGATTATCCTTGTTACATGATGCAATTATGAAAAATATAAGTGCACCACAAAAGGTCCTGAAAACTTTCATGATTAAAAAATAGGTTAAATAAGAAACAAAAAAATGGTTAATATGAATTATAAAAAATTTGGTGATTCTTTAAATAAGCGGCCTTATACGCAATAGGATCTCCGTAATTGTTTACATCCAACGTTGTATCAATATAATTTATTAGTTGTTGCAATAGTTGTCCGGCACTGAAATCTAAATCACTGTGACGCCCTCCAAGGAAAGCAACATGATAATTGCAGTTTGCGAGAACGGCTCTTTCTTTATCAGCAAGCTTGTTCCCTTTAAGCTGAGCGGATAACGCTTCTTTGACCAATGTACCAGCTAAGTCCGATTCGACGATAACAACGGCCTTTCTTCCGAAAGAAAGTGTATTGATATAAATGAGGTCATTTATATCGTATTTATTAAGAAGCTCTTTATTTGTGTTAAAAGTTCCTTCGGCAGGTAAGTCCATATCTACTGTAAAAGCAATCTTTTCCATATTGATAGCCAGTAATGTCCGTGGTTTCTTTGCCGTTTCGGTGATGGAGAACCAACTTGCCAGATCAATCTGCTGTCCAAAATAAAGAGAAACATCATTATAGCCATTCAATTCTTTTATATCAAATGAAAAGCGCCTGTTATCCGAGCGTTTCCCTTGTAGAGCCTCTTCAATTGCTTTGTAAAATGATGTCTTTTCGGTTTTTATGACTTTACTCTTAACATTTAAACCGCCAAAATTGACGACAATATTATCTAATATGACATTCAGAACCGGGGGGATCGGAGAATTGATTGTATGCTTTTCCAATACTGCTCCGACATATAATTCTTCAGGTGATTTAACCGTTATGAGGGTTGACTTCTGTTCTTGACTCACGGCAATCTTTGAAAATCCGGTTCCTAAAAAGAGAAGTAGTGTGATGTATTTAATCATTATTTGGTATTATTATATAGTAAGTCAATTTTCAGCCAAATAAAATCTGTATTCTCAGCATTTTTAGACAACAGGTGATCATAAGATTTTAGATTATATTCTTGCCCTATCAAAAAATTCTGTGATGACTGAGTAACACTTTTCTTTGAATAAAAGCTCATGCTGAGCACAAAATCTGTTTTGTTCTTTTTCGCGCCGATTAGCTTCCACGATGATTCGTCGCTATTCTGGAGATAAAGATCATCCTTCTCCCATTTTGACTTGTAGCGCTCTGTAATACCATATTGTTTAATGAGGATTGTGGAGTCCTTTTCAACGATAATTTCTTTAGGTATTGACAGATCAACACGATCCTCAAAGTACTTTTTTATGTCTGATTCCGCCAGAGAAGACGCTGAACTGGAGGAGGTGATCTTTTGAAAATCAAGCACCTTTTTTGAATCTAGCTTCAACTTCAAATCATTCGTTTCTATCGGTGGATCTACTGGTGGCTTCACAACGCCATTTTCCTTTTTACAGGCAGCAAGCAGAAGAAACACCATGGCATAAATACTAAAATACTTTATATTACTTTTCATATATATTATTCTATTTAAAAAAAATTACTACAAAATCATATTTAATTAAAAAAACCTACAACGAAAGCAAACATACTACATATTCGATAAAAAATAACATAAAGAGAAATCAACTACACAAAAGTGTTCAAACAGAAGAAAATTAAGGATCAATAAACCAATAATTTCACAATAGTTATCTATTACATCAAATAACGACAAAAAAAACATAATTAATAATAAACACCAAAGAAGTAAAAAACTACTTTACATACAAAAGTTGAGGTAAAGCATTCAATTAACGTCAAACCCTTTTGACGTAAAAAAGCCACATCTCACGACGTGGCCTTAATAAACATATGATTCACTAGTGGTTTGTCTTTTAATACTGGCAAACCACCAGTGGTAAAATTCTATTTATACGAATTGATTGATTTGGATACTTTCCAGTCATTGCCCACACGCTCCAAAGTAACTAAATCTGTTTTGGTGAAGTTTTCAAATTTCAAAGTCACTTTAGCGACCATATAGTCTGCCGATTCCTCGATGATATCTGTGCTTACTGTACAGTTTAGCTTTTCGCCTTTTTGCTTTTTCAAGGATTTAACCACTTCGCTACGGCTATTAGACTGCACATTGGTAGCTTGGATTTTTTGATTGAAATCATTAGCGAATAACTGCTGTACACCTGCCGATTCTCCCTCAGTCGTTACCGCAACATAGTGCTCTAAAGCGAAATCTGCAGTAGAAAGGTTAATATTAGCTTTTGTTGCTTTTGCTCCAGGCCCTTCAGCTGCCATAGCAAATGTAGATACTGCGATTAAAGCTGCTGCTGAGAATGTTTTTACTAGAGTTTTCATAATGTCTTTATTTTATAGTGTTAGTTCTGTTGTTCTTATTTGTTGACTCAAAACTACGACACAATAGGCTCTTAGCCTATCGGCTTTAGACTAACGATCGGGAAAACTCGGTGAATGGCGGAAATGGGGAGATGAAAGTTATCATTTGAATTAACGATTCAATGAAGCTATAGACTCCGAGATAGATAATTCACTTTAAAATTTCATTATCTTAGCGCATGTGGACACCGATATCAATTGACAAAATAGAACTTCTTATTTTGCAGGCAGAACTGACAATGGATTATAAAGCTTTAAACCTTTGGAATCTCATCAAAGTAACTCCTCATAAGTGGCAAGAAAAATCATTTGGAGATGAAAGTGGGGGCTTTTGGGTGGTTGCTTTATTTGGAAATCAAATAATTTACTACAATGACATCGAAGATGGCTTTAATATATCACTGTTTGAAATCTACGGCGTTATTGATCAATACTATTGTAACCAATCTGAATTGACCGTCCCCATTAATTATTTAGTTTCACAGTTAAGTCAAATCCCAGACAAGATTATTTAGGATAATAAACCGTACTAAATAAAAATAGATAAACCATAAAAAAGCCACATCTCTCGACGTGACCTTAATAAATAGATGATTTACGAGATCAGCCTTGGTAAGAACTTCAAATTTCAATATTACCTTGGATTCACGGCTATTACCCTTAAATTCTTTATTAGGGAAAAAAGTACAATACATATCCACCATTATCCATTCCTTTCGAATTAAGCTGATTATATCTTTGTATCATAACTTTTAAACAATTTAAACATTAAAAAAATGAAAACAATTATTGCAACAATCAGCTTAGTGATGACTTTATTGAGCACTTCTATTCTTGCTCAAGGGAAAAGAGTACCAGCTTCTGCCGGAAGAGCAGAATACATCGAAGTAGAAAAGGGAGTAAAGCTCCATGTAACCGACCTTGGCGAAGGTAAACCTATTGTATTGATTCACGGTTGGCCATTGAGCGATGAAATGTACGAATACCAATACCAATATCTATCCCGCAGAGGATTCAGAGTGATTGGAATTACACTTCGTGGTTTTGGAAAATCAGATAAACCTTACGGAAAGTATGACTTTGATGTTTTTTCCGATGATATAAAAGTGGCTCTGGAAAAACTGGACATACAAAATGCTACGCTTGGAGGATTTTCGCTCGGTGGCGCAGTGGTACTGCATTATGTAACAAAATATAACTCCGCCCATATAAGCAAGCTAGCGCTATTTGGGGCGGCAGCACCATCGTGGAAACAGCGGGAAGGTTTTCCTGACGGATTGCCGAATGAAGTGGTACAAGGATTGATAAACGCAACCAAAACACAAAGAGAGGATCTAATCGCAAGTTTCGGTGCAGGCTTCGTGGCGAAAGAGGGCAATATCTCTAAAAACGTAGAAAAATGGTTGGAGAATATCAACTTGCAGGCCTCTCCTTATGCCATGACAGAATCGATCACCGCACTCCGCGATTTGGACCTACGCCCCCAGCTTTCAAAAATCAATATTCCTGTAACCATCTTTCAGGGAGTGTATGATAAAAACTGTCCGCTTGTTTGGGCCGAACAATTACAGAAAGGCATAAAAAATGCAACGCTTATCCGCTTTGAAAACAGCGGTCATGCCTTATTTGTCGAAGAAATGGAAAAATTCAATACTGAGCTGGAGAAATTTGCAAAATCATGATGAATTGCAAAACAGGAGAGCAAGAATATTATGTTCTCCTGTTTCTATTTGAACTGAGATTTGTATTTTTAACCCCATTAGTTTACCAATATGGCAAGTGAAAAAGTATTTCGAAACGACCTAAAAACCATAGGACTTATATCGTTGCATGAAGAAAATGTCGATTCCATTAATGGCGCGGGTTATAAACAATACATAAAAGTACTGCTTCTTTCAATGGGAACTGAGTTACAGGTTGATCTTACTGAATATTCCGTAAAACAGCCCTCCCTGTTCTTTATAAGCCCCAATCAGCATCTGCATATAAAGAAGCTCGGACAAGAAGAGGGACACTTCATTTTTTACAACCGCAACTTTTATTGTATCCAGATACATGATGAGGAAGTAGCCTGTAACGGATTGCTGTTCAGCAACATCTACAATATGCCGATGGTGGAATTGGACAGTGGCGAAATTCCTTTCTTTAGCTATATTTTCGGACAGATTACGGATGAGTTCGGATTGAACGATACCTCGCTGGAAGAGATGCTTCGTACCTATCTCAAACAATTGTTCATCAAATCTGCACGATTGTGGAAAAAGCAAAATCTCGATAAAGAACTTACTGAACAGAACAGCGACCTGGAGTTTTTCAGGAAGTTTACCTTGTTGGTTGACGAACATTATAAAGAAAAGCACCATGTTGCCGATTATGCCGAGCTGCTGTTTATGGCTCCAAAAACGATTAGCCATAAATTTAAAAGGCTCAATCTGCCACAGCCTAATGATGTCATAAAGAACAGAATTCTGTTAGAAGCAAAACGGCTGCTGGTACATACCAATCTGACGGCAAAAGAGGTTGGCTATGAACTGGGATATGAAGATCCAGCATACTTCAGCAGGCTATTTGTGCAGAAATCAGGTGAAACGCCATCAGCATTCCGGGCAAAATTTCTTGCCATAAATTAAATTCAGTCTTTTTTGTAAATTCAGTCTTTTTTGCTCCAAAACAAAATTCAATATGATAAGCAGATTCTTTACTTACTTATTTTTTTCTCTTATTATCCCGATGGCTCTTCGCGCGCAAATTCCAGAGAGCCGGTCCTTATCAGCATTGGCGGAACGAATACAACCGGCACCGGACGAAGTTTTCAACAAATTTCGCGAAGCAGGTTTGCAGCCAGTGGATCATGTACTGACAGCCAAAGAAAAAGACAAGGTCGCAAAGGCTTTTAACATGCTGTCGCCGCTACATAGTAAAATTCTGAAACAACATCTGCACAGTATAAGTTTCATGGATAATATGCCCAACACGGCACTTACATCCCCGGTTGAAACAGCCGATTCAACCCAAAAATTCAACATCACTTTTCGTGCAGAGATTATTAATGAAACTGTTTCCCAATGGGCCACATGGAAGGAGAATTCATACTACACATTTCCTGAAGATAGCGGACTGAAGGTAACGATAGATGCCGGCGAGCTGGACGCTATGGTGTACGTATTGATTCACGAGGCAACGCATGTAGTGGATGCGGTGCTGGCTCTTACACCTCACTCCTTCGAAAGTGATACAGTTGCGGCACCTACAGCATTTACCCGGGGTATCTGGCATGCCGCGAATGTGCCCGAGAAAGCGTTCATTAGCCCTTTGCTGGCAACCGCACGCTTCCGGAGCGGAAAGCAGGTGTCAGTTTCTGATGCACCTAAAATTTACAAAGAGCTTCAAAAAACACCCTTCGCGTCACTTTACAGTACAGCTGCATGGTTTGAAGACCTCGCTGAGCTAGTGGCTATCTATCATTTGACAGCAAAGCTAAACCAGCCGTTTCGGGTATCCGTAAAACAGAACAGCAAAGAAATCATGAGTTTTGAACCGATGAAAAGTAAGCTGGTAAAAAAGAGGCTGGAGCAGCTGAAGGTATTTTATGATTAGCGGTCCTTCATGATTAATCCCGAGTTGTAAGCTCTGGTTGATAATCAAAGGATGTTTCAAATGTTTACTAGTACAACCTGTACTTCACTAAGAGCGTAAGCTTTTTGAATTAAAACTGCAGTTAGTAAAAAATTATAAAACTATTTTGAACTGGCTATTGTTCTTATAATACAAAACGGCTACAAGCTACCTTTCGAAAGAAAGGTTCAACATAAAAATTGGCGTCGTACAGTGAAAATCCAATAGTCTTAAAAAACATTGGATGACGAAACAAAAAAGAGGAAACGATAGGAAACATAAAAATTACTGTACAAATAAACGCTAAGAGAAAGGGTCTGATGAGAATCAGGCCCTTTTGACGTAAAAAGCCAGATTTCAGGATCTGGCTTCTAAACTAAAACGTACTACCCCTAGTTTTCGGGATCCTTTATTTGCTCCAATAAGCATATCATCCGCTAATAATCAGCCTTTGTTATAAGCATCCATCTCATTATATTGAAAATGAAAAATAATGCAAGCCAAGCAAAAGAAAACATATCCGGGTATTGTAGGACAGCATGTAGGCTATAAAGACCTGCTATCCCTATAACTATCGAAAATATCCTATCTAATGTAGTTCCCAGTCTTCTTTTTATGATATATAACGAATGCAGTAAAACTGTTGTACAGATTATAATATAAATAACCGCCAGTAGAGCTTGAACAACTAAGTCCCACATATTGATGAAATCAACATAATTCAGGCAAGTAAAAAATTGAAATAGAGCAAGAAATAACACCATAAAAAAAAGGAGCGTAAACTTTTCACCCGGTAGAGGTAAAAGCAACAAAAGCAATATTGTAATGATATTAATAAACGCTTTATATCTTACTAGTCTTTCCATTAAGAAACTATGCTTTTTCATAATTGATTTATTTAATATCCCAAAGCTACCCTTCTTTTAAGATCAAAAATTTGATAAAAGGCAAAAAAAAAGACATATCCCTTTACCATGGATGTTGTCTATACGCCAAAACAAAAAAGCCACATCTTCCGATATGGCTCTACAACATATATATTTATTTGAGATGGCTTCTACTTATACGAATTGATTGATTTGGAAACTTTCCAGTCATTGCCTACACGCTCCAAGGTAACTAGATCTGTTTTAGTGAAATTCTCAAATTTCAACGTCACTTTAGCCACCATATAGTCTGCGGATTCTTCTAAGATGTCTGTGCTTACTGTACAGTTCAGCTTCTCTCCTTTTTGTTTTTTCAAGGATTTAATCACTTCGCTACGGCTGTTAGACTGCGCATTGGTAGCTTGAATCTTTTGATTGAAATCAGCTGCAAACAACTGCTCTACTCCTGCTGATTCTCCCTCTGTCGTTACCGCAACGTAGTGATCTAAAGCCAAGTCCGCTGTGGAAAGGTTAACGTTTGCTTTTGCCGATTTTGTTCCCGGTCCTTCAGCTGCCATAGCGAAAGTTGATACTGTGATTAAGGCTGCCGCTGCGAATGTTTTTACTAATGAGTTCATAATGTCTTTATTTTATATTGTTAGTTTATCTGTTCTTATTTGTTGACTCAAAACTACAACACAATAGGCCCCTAGCCTATGGCCTTTAGACTAACAGACCGGAAAACTCGGTAAATAGCGGAAATGGGGAGGTGAATTTTAATTTTGTGATGTAGGTCACGGTAAATTACCATACAAAATCAAGAAATTTGTTCCAATAAGAAGAAAATCAAAGCAATATGAAAGCAAAACAACTCTTTAGGCAAATAGGAATATTTTCGGCTTTATTAATCTTAATAGTAACGCATTGCTATGCAACAAACCGAAAACCAAAAATTCTATTCGTAGTGACTAGTCACGATACAAAAGGCAATACAGGCGAAAAAACAGGTTATTATCTCGGGGAAGTCTCGCATCCATGGGAGGTTTTAACAGCTGCCGGATATGAGATTGATTTTGTTAGCCCACAGGGCGGAAATCCACCTGTGGATGGATTTGACCTAAATGATCCCGTTAACAAAAAATTCTGGGAGGATAAATACTACCACAATAAAATCACCCATTCACTCAAACCTTCTCAGGTAAAACCTGAAGAATACAAAGCCATCTTTTACGCCGGAGGACATGGTGCGATGTGGGATCTGCCTTTCGACCCATCAATCGCAAAGATTGCCACCAAGATATATGAGGCAAATGGGGTCATTGCAGCTGTATGTCATGGACCTGCAGGCTTAACCAACATCAAACTGAGCACCGGCGAATATTTGATAAAAGGGAAAAAAGTTAATGGCTTTAGCAACGAAGAAGAAGAGCTTGTCAAGCTCAGCAATGTTGTTCCCTTTTTACTAGAAGATAGACTAAAAGCAATAGGTGGGATTTATGAAAAATCCGAACCTTGGCAGTCCCATGTCACTATTGACGGCAGATTGATCACTGGGCAAAACCCGCAATCAGCCAAAGCTGTAGGCATAGCCATCGTCAAAGCATTAGCTGAATAAGGTACACCCCAAAAATAAAAACATTGCCTTTTGAAAACCATAGGGTCTGTCCAATATTTACTGTACAATTAAACGCTAACAGAAAGGGTCTGATGAGAATCAGGCCCTTTTTTTGGCTTCTAAGGGGTTTACAAATACGTCCCTGCTTCTGCAAACTGACACGATTAGATGTCTGCGTATTTCTGAAAGTCAGCGATTACTCCCGGAGTAGTAGTGGAAAGCTGGTGAAGATTTACGGACTATTTTCTAGAATCGCCTCTACTTTACGCCCGATTATTTTAAGCATCCTTTCAAATCCCACATCTGTAGGGTGGGTGCCATCCACTGTTCCTTCCGAATCATCACCTATCAAATGGTCTGTAGGTATGTAATACAAATTTTTGTAACCTGCCTGTAGCAGTCTTTCATACTGTAGCTTAAAATTCTTATTCTGCTCGGTCAATTGCGCGCTCCATTTTAAATTATAATTGCCGACCTGACGGGTAATACTCTCTATCAGCAATATGGGTACCTGAGGATGGGATTTACGAATCCGTTTCACAAAATTAAACGTTCGTTCTTTGACTTCTTCGGGACTACTATTTGGCACACAATCCATGATGAGTAGACCCATAGAATCAATATCACATAGCATATCAGCCACGGCAGGCTCCATCCGGGCATTGCCACTCACGCCCATGTTGATCACATTGGCGTTCAACCGCCGCCCTAATTGCGCTGGATAAGCTAATCCCGGGCGGCTTGCGGAAGCACCATGGACGATGCTGGAACCATAAATCACGACCTTTTTGTTAAAAGACTGTCTGGTACCAACAAAGGTGGCTTTGTCATCAATAATCAGGTCAAAATCCAATAGCTCTTTATACAAGGGAAAGTAAACAAGAAATTCTTTTTCTGTTTTCGCCATATCTTCAACAAGCGTAGCTTTACTTTCCGCCATGTTCAGATCGGGACGAGCTACCCCTGCAAAGCGCCACCCACTGGGCTCTTTTACATATACATCAAAACCCCGTGACATAATCGGCGTGGAATTATTGCCTAGCGCCGCATCCGCCGTCTTCCATCGTAAAGATAATTTGCTCGTATTGCTCTTAAACGTAATAAACATTCCTGCAGCATGGGTATATAATTTCTTTACCGCAGCAGGAAGTTGCCTGTACTTCGCTGTATCTATCCGATGAAATTTTGGTGCGTTTTCAAAAGCTCTTCCCTGCAGCTCAAATTTGGCCGACGAAATAACCTGCTGGGCGTATAAAGATACTGAGCCACAAACAAGAAGGAGGAAAAATAGGATACTTGTCTTTTTTCTCATGATGTTTCAATTAATAGCAATAGAAATGATTCTAATTGAATAGTGGCCATCTCATATTATCCATAAGATGGCCATCTACTTATAAAGGTATCGAATTTATTTCACTGTAAATACCGTAGCTACAGCGCGTTCACCTTCATGGTCAAACTTTCCATTATCTGAAGGATAGTTAACCACGCCTTCGCCCTTCACCCAAGCTGTGGAGGAACCGCCACCATCATAGTTTAACGCGGAAGTGCAGCCCAAGGCAGCCATTAACTCGCCCAGCTGGGGTATCGTCAGTCCCTGTGATTGTGATGAGCGGCCATCAATAACAGCTACAATAAGTTTATTGTCCTTGGTAAGCCCCACTGCTGTACGGGGATGTCTGCTGGTATTGAAATCTACATTCAACTGCTCCAGCACCTGACCATTCTGCATCAATAACGGGCCGCCAGCCAGTGCAGCGGTGGCGCTCAGCGTCCCCCAGCCTCCTGCGGGTTTCGGCACAATCTGATAGCTTTGCCCCGTAAAGGTAAATGCACCATTTTCACGGTAGCTATTAAATCCATTCACAGTCTGATTGATTACCTGGCCATCGTATTTGAAAAATACGGTTGATCCGCCTGTACTGGTATTAAAGTAACTGCCGTTAAATGCCACCAAAGCGCCCTTAGCCGTCGCGGCAACACTTGTTTTTAGAAATCCGGTCTTCACATAGGGAATTTCCAGCTGCATGCCTTTCTTCAGATCGATCTCAAATACATTGACATATTGTTTGGATTCAAATATCCGTGGAAATTGGTAATATTTCCACAGCACACCGTCAGCAACCGTTTTTGTATTCCAAGCTGCCGTATTGATAATCTCCGCCAAGTTTTCTTCCTGGGGAATACTGTAGTCATAGGGCAGCTGCGTTCCGCCCTCATTTTTCTTGCATGAAATAACAAGAAAAAGCAGCAATAAGCTATATATAAAATTTCTTTTCATCTTTTTTACTTTATTTCGCCGATCCACTTTAATTTTAATGGAACCACTTTTTCAATTGTTTTCTGGTTAATAGTGGATACGGCCGATTCCATATTGCGGTAAAAGACGACCTTGTTTTCTGATGGCAGTAATCTTGCCGCACTTACGTTGCCCGTCCCCCAGCTATAGGGCCAGTTGGCAAAATAGTGTTGCGGCACAGTTTCCCGCTCATACTGAAAGGCCTTTCCTTTTCGCTCCGCCAATAGCACCTTGTCCTTTCCGATCAATACCAATGATTTTCCCTGGATATACCCTGTATTGATTTGGCTCCAGTTCAATGTGTCTGGCAGCGTCAGCCATTTCTGAATCGGTTGTTCATCCAGCACCTTAAAATCTTTTTTTGAAACTTTACGGCAATAGCCATCAAAGAGGATGTACCATACGACCACGTCGTCAATATATATCGGTGGATTAAACTCTGAACTCCCTTTCAGAAAAGGAAACAGCTTCTCCACTGGACTGACACTATAGCTTGTGTTAGCTACATCCGTTGTGTAGACCATATCCTGTGTGAGATAATAGGTGCTGTCTTTTTTTGTCCATACCGCTTCCGGTGTCAGCCAGGTGCCTTTTAACGTAAAAAGATGGTTGTCATCGTAAGCGTTAAATATTCCGCCATAATCAAGACGGTCTTCCTTTTTGGGCTGAATAGCACCTTCAATAAAAAATTTCGCTGTCACCCCATCGTATTTTTCCAGGCGTGCAGCAACAGCGATCGCATGCCAGTGGTTGGAAACAACATACACCGTATCTCCAGGCTGGATGATTCGCTCTCCAGCGTTATTTTTGAGGCGTCTGCTGAAAATATAATTCTGCACCGTCGTCTTGGAGTTTTCCTCCTTGAAGATCAATGCCGCAGGTACCCCCTTGCTGACCAATTGCAGCGCCATGGACGAAGCTTCACAAATCTTGGAACCGTGCGCACCACAACCTCCAGACACCACAATAGCATCTATCGGCCGGATATGGTAGAGCTGGGCAGCAACATCTACCCGCTGGGCCAATACCTCAGGATCGGCTGAACCCAATAATAGCAGGATATTCTTGTGCTCAGCAGCTCGGCTGTTGCCCAATAGAAGAAGGGTAAGGATAAATAAACAGCTTAATTGTTTCATCTTATTTCACTTTTGCACCCATCCAAGTAGAAGAGCGCGGGTTATTATTGATATCTTGTTGCATGCGACTATCGTCCAATGCCGGCTTATATTTCTTGGCAAGCTCCAGCAATCCGGATGAGCTTAAACCATAACTCATGGACGGATTTTCGGCACCGATGGGCAGGTAATCCGGATTCAGCATGGTCGCAGGTTCAAAGCTTAGCTTTGGAACAATGCTTCCATCAGCGCCATACACCGCCTTCGTAGCAACAGTGTGCTGGATTAATGGAACAACAGCAATGTTATCCGAATAAGCATCAACATCGCTTGAACTGCCCGCCTGAATATTGCCCGAAACGATTGAATTGATCAAAGTCAAGTTGTTGACATTGCTGCGGCGATAGACACCTCCGCCGGGACCAACAACGGCATTCTTGGTAATGGTTGTACTGATTACGTCTGCCTGACAGTTATCATACAGCATCAGTCCGCCACCGCCGTTGGCTGATGTACTTGAATTTTCAGCCAGCAGGCAATTAACAAATACCCCTTTTGATTTTTCACGCAGATAAACCCCTGCTCCATAGGATGTATTTGAATTGCCAACCACCTCACAATTATAGAGTGTAATAGCTGCATTTGGATAAGCGTGTAAGCCCCCTGCGGTGCCTTTGGCACTATTGTGATTAAACTGGCTATCGTAGGCAATCAGTGACCCATCGGCGATCCATAGTCCGCCACCGTTATTTCCGCTGTTGCTATTATTGTTGATGCGACAATTTTCCAACCTGAGCTGGGCACCTGAAAACGCATAGATGCCGGCAGCAAAACCTGCAGTTCCCTTATCTGCGGTCGCTTTATTATCAATCACCTCCACATTTTTGAGCAGAACCCTGGCCATACCAATTAACATACCGCCACCTTGGCCACGGCTGAATTTTACGTTATCGATCGTTGTACTGGCACTGCGGTCGGTGGCATTTCCCCCTTTGATGCTGATATTTTCCAGCATAACCTGATTTTCAGGATCCGGGGTTGCCGTCACTGTGACTGTGTGAAACACCGATTTTCCACTGGAAAGCTTCCCCTGAAAGATGGTTTTATACAAGGCCGGATTGGGCTGATCTCCAGGTTTGACATTGGCCGCGTATCCGCCTATTAGGCTGACATTTTTTGCGATCTCTATGGTTTTATCGGATTCCTCATTCACATCACCATTGCGAATGGTTCTAGTTGGAATATAGGTTCCCTCGGCCAAGAATAGGGTACTGCCTGTCGTTGCTTTTTCGAGTGCCTGATCGAGATCTGTAGCACTACTCCACGAACTGCCATCTCCCTTACCTGCGGGAGTCACATAAAAAACGGGCACTTTTCCGGATTCCTGCAAAATCAAGATCTCCTGCGATACATTATCGTTCAGCCTGAGCAGCAAAGTCGCCGAACGTTCATCCTCCGAATTTTTCGAAACAGAAAACCGGATCTTATTTTTCCCTTTGGGATACACCGTACTATCCAGTTTGATCCAGTCTTTGTCGCTACTGACGGTAATCGTTGCATTCGCCAAGATGTCCAACTGATAGGTATCGGCCCTACTGCCGACCTCCATATAATCCCGATCGACCAGGAGCCGCTGCTCACTTTCGATTTTATCTTTTTTACAGCTCTGTATGCCTAAGGCAGACAAAAGAACCATAAAAATATATAACGATTTTTTCATTATAATCAATGTTTTTTGAACCTACTTATTGTTTTGTGTTGCTATAAATCTGCTGCAGCTGACGGTAACATTCAATCAGCTGGGCTGTGGTTTCATAATGACACTCAAACATGAATACACCTTTATATTTAATTTTTTCCAGTGCGGCCAATATGGTATTCCAGTCATTCTGCCCTTTACCATTACAAGGCAGGTAGTGACTTTCCTTTGTTCCATCCCCATCCGCGACATGAAGCGTCTTGACGCGCGGTCCAAAAGCCAAAAGCAGCCGCTCGGGATGTGCAATATGGTTCATATCCACTGCAATGCCAACCTGATCAGGAAAGCGGGCAAAAAGTTCCTGACATTCTTCTACGGTCCGCAGTAGGGGTCGTTCCCGCTCCCCTACCGTCAGCGAAGGCCCGAGCATATTTTCGATGACGAGTTGAAGCCCTGCCCCCGATACCGCCGTGTACAACTCATTGACAGAACGTACCAGCTGCTCCTTGCGGGCCTCGCGTCTGTTGGGTTCGAGATAATAGGATGGGTGAAACAGAATCACCTGCGGATGAAGACGGTAAAGACCTTCCAGTAGCTGCAAATGCATTCGCATCACCTGCTGCCGCTGCTGTTCGTCCAGCGTAGAGATATCTATTTTGGCGGAAAAGGGCATATGGATAGACCATACCTTCACCGCAGCTTTTTTCAGTACAATGGCCAACGAATCGCATTTAAGCAACCATTCAGCCTGCGGGATTTTTAAACTGAGGTCTGCATTGACGAAGCTTCCGAGACCTGCAATCTCTATATAATCCATACCAGCTTCTTTGTCTGCTTTTAGCTTTTCAAATGCTATCTTCCGGATATCAAGAGAGTAGCCAACGGCATAATCAGGCCGATCCTGTTTTTGACAGTACGTATATCCAGGGATCAAAAGATAACAGAGGATCGAAATAAAAATAAGTTGTTTCATGTTATCTGTATAATTTCTCCCATTCAGGATTTTGTTTCAAATTTGGGTTTAACTTGATATCTTCGATTGGGATCGGTGCATAGTAATCACGTTTTTCATCAAACTTACCCCGTTGATAAAATGGATCAAGTGACCCCTTATTGGCATTCTGTGTATTCGAAACTGGGTCCCAAAGTGTCCGCTGATTGATATTGATCAAGGTGGTCACCGTACCCGGTGCACCCGATGTATTACCTGTATGGACATACACATCCGCCTTGCCATCTCCTGTAAAATCATAAGCTCCGATACCGGGAAAATAAACCCCGACAATAGGCTGATTCAGTTTGGATCCGGCTTTCCATCGCATTAAGTCATCCCAGCGCTGTCCTTCGTTGAACAATTCGATCCGTCTTTCGCGCCGTATTTCCAAAAGAACTCCCCTGAATGCACCAGCATCAACATTGGGATACATGGCCAGCACATAGGGGTCAGGGTTAGCATTCGCTTCAGCGAGGGATAGCATCGGCATCCCCGCACGGCTACGCAACTTATTGACCGTCAAGTCAAGGTCGCTTTGACTGATCGTCCCAAGTTCGGCTTTTGCTTCGGCATTGATCAGCAGTGCCTCCGCATAACGGAATAAGATGACATCAAAATAGGAGGCCGATACGCCCCATTGCAATTTATCCGGCAATGCCTTGATCAGACGGTAGCCTGTCGTGGTGATCGTCAAGTTGACAGGCTCATTCGCTGTTTCGCCGTTAGCTCGGAAGTCTGGCCCCGCTGTTGTCTGTGTAAGCCTTGGATCTCTATTCTGCATTTCTTGATAGAATTCCATGGTCTTGTAACCTGATCTATCCGTAAAACGGCTTCCATCCTTCATCAGATAGCTATTGATCATATCTTTGGCGATACCGTACGCCCCCGAAGTTGCTGAGGTAAAGGAATAGCCAAGGCCATGCACACGCATGCCCAGTTCAAAATCAATGGCAAGGATAGTCTCCACCTGATCCTGATTATTTCGGGCGAATAGATTCCGATAGGCTTGATCCGCACCGCCCTGGCTGTACAAGGTATAGGCCCCACTATTCATCAATTCGGTCGATGCACTAACAGCCTCATTCAGGAACTTTTCATGTCCTGCGATCTGATGGTATTTTCTAAATGTTCCTTCAAAGAGTGCCACCCTTGCTTTCAGCAGCAGCGCCGTGTATTTAGTGATCAAGTTAAGCCGTTTTTCAGCTGGTATATTTTCGATCGCATAGTCCAGATCGGCCATAATGGAATCCATCACCAGCTGCCGGGTGTCCCTAGCCTTGAAAAGGTCTTCATCTTTGGCACTCAGCACCTTTCCGTACCAGGGCACGTCACCGAAAGTTTTCACCTTATCGTAATAAAAATTCGCTCTAAAAAAACGGGCTATGCCGCCGTATTTCTTTTGTGCTACAGCGTCGGGAACTTTATGGTAGTTGGCCAGAAAATAATTGATCTTGCGCAACTGGCTCCAGGACCAACCGCCCGAACCGCTTCCCACGGGGACAGTTCGATTGCCCTTGATCCGGTCGGCAACCGTAAGGGGTATCATATTATCCGAATTACCATCGTTTGTATACCAGGATTCATTGGGTAAAAAGGTGTAAAAATCATTGGTGGCCACCTCCAGATCCTTTGCTGTATTGAAAAAATAAGGCGCTTCCACCTGGTCCTCCGAGGGACGGTCCAAATAATCTTTCTGACAAGCTGCCAGCGATAGCAAGATCAACAGACCAAGTAGTTTATAGGTGTTTGTTGTAAGTTTCATTATCATTGCGTTGTCAAGTATTAAAGCGTAAGCATTAAACCAAAAGAATAAGTTTTACCCATGGGATAGTCCCGTAGCAGTCCCCGCTCCGAGGAATCCGCAGGATCATTGGCACTTGCAGGCGAATTATAATTGATCATTGCACCTGCTTGTTCGGGATCTATATACTTCGTCAGATGGCCAAAGTTCCAGGTCAACAGATTCTCGCCGCTGAAGTAAAACCGTAATTTTTCAACTTTATAGCGCCTTGTCCATTTCTGCGGTAAGGTGTATCCCAACGTAAAATTTTTCATCCGTAGGAACCCAACATTGGTCAGGTAATAGTCGTTCAATTCGTACAGCGACCTTCCACTCTGCAGCGACGAGTATCCCCGATAGATCTGTGGATACCTGTTCCCTTTATTGTCCGGCGTCCATGCATTATCTACCAAGTCTTTGCGTACAAAGGAAAGATATGGGCGCTGGTAGGAACCCCAGTATAAATCTCCTGTCGGGTACCAATCCTGTTTGGCAACACCAGCAAAGGCTGCCGAGAGATCAAAATTATTCCAGGAAGCACTCATATTGATTCCAAATGGAAATTTCGGCATGGCATTACCAATGGGTTTAATATCACCGTGGTTGGCAAGCGTATTATCGCCTTTGTCGATGCGTCCATCACCATTGAGATCCACGTATTTCACATCGCCGCCGCGCAACATATTCCATTCACTATTTTGCGACACACTCAGAATATCATTATATACTTTGGAGAGGGACAATTGTGGATCCTGGAAACTATTCTGGTAGCTCAATGCCTCCGCATCGGACTGAAACTGTCCGTCGATATGGTATCCCCAGATCTGCCCTAGCACCTGTCCTTCGTAATAGGAGCTCAACAAGCCTTGTGGATTATTATATTTCGTAATGATCCCTTTAAAATTAGTGGTATTTGCGGCGATGTTGAAACGAAAGGGTGAGCCGGCAAGGTCAAATTTATCCTGGTAGCTTACCCCCACTTCAAAACCTTTATTGCGCAAAGCAGCATAGTTTTCACGCGGTTCATTAGCTCCAAATACCGCTGGAAGTGGCTGCCCCGGAAGATACATGCCTTCAACATCCTTCTGATACCAGTCAAAGTTGATATTTAGCTTGTTCTGGATCAGCCCAAGATCAACGCCAAAGTCAATGCTTTTGGTCCGTTCCCAGGTGACGACATTCGGCAACGGTGCCGGTGTACTCGCCCCGATAAGACGGGAGCCTCCATTTAGCCAAGCCAACTGCTGCACCGTCATCAATTCTTTAAAGGTATTGACACCTACAGTCTGGTTGCCGAGCTTGCCATAAGAAGCTCTGAGTTTTAAGGTAGGTATACTGCCTTTGATCGATTCCCAGAAGTGCTCACGATCTAGCTGCCAGCCTAATGAGACGGAGGGAAAAAATCCCCATCGGCTCCCGCTTGGAAAGCGTGACGAACCATCATACCGTGAATTTATTTCCAGCAGGTATTTATTATCGTAGGCATAATTAAAACGGCCAAATACACCCTGAATAGCCCAATTTTCAGCTGTTCCACTCAGGCTATACATGGAAGTCCCCAGCGCCAGGTTGGATAGATCTTCGATCAGCAGGTCGTCCATGGCCCCGGCGATACGGTCCCGGTCAAAGGATTCCTGATTGTAGCCTACCAATAATTTGAACTGATGTTTTTGCGCCACACTTTTTTCGTAGGTCGCAAACAGGTTCATCGCGTTATATTTGTCTTTCCAGCGGTATTCTGTCAGACGGTTGAGCCCTGCTGTCGTATAATTGAGCTTGTTGCCCGAATAGTAACTAAAGGGGTTGAGGCGTGTGCTCCGTGAAAAGTTTTCGATACGGTTGCTATAATCAAAATTTACCTGTAGGCCTTTCATTGGCTTGAGCAGGACACGGAAGGTATTGGTAAACTCTTCACTATTGCGTACCTCCCAGCTTTTTCCGGATTCCAGCCCTGCATTGGCTCCCTGACCGCCAGTACCCACACCGATATCCGTTGGAATACCATCGACAAAATTGGGGTAAAAAGGCATTAGATTATACCAGGTCGTCGTGCTCCAAAGTCCCCCCAGACCATTACTGTACCCCCCATATTCTTTATCCTTTTCGTTGATGAACTGCGCATTGTTTGAAATTTCCAACCAGCTGTTGGGCGTGAATACCAAATTGGATTTCATATTCTGGCGATCCATATTCGCATCGTCATTGATATTGTTGATCGTTTCCCGTTTGAATACACGTCCAGAGAGATAGGCTTTCAACTTTTCACTGCCACCTGAAATGGCGATATTATGGAAGTTGGAGGGCTGATATTTTTTAAATAGGTAATCCCACCAGTTGGTCTTATAGAAAAATTTATAGGTTCCGTCTGTCTGTTTCTCATGAAAGGGCGCAATCTCACCTGCAGCCACCATTTTAATTGCGTCCCAGTCCATTGCATTGTAACGTGTATAGGAACTGCCGTTATAACCATACAGTGCGGCATCTACTGTTTTACCATAGACATAGGGATCGGAGATATAGTCGGTACGGGAGGCGGGTGTAGTCCAGGCAAAATTATTGACATAATCGACCTTAACTGTTCCTGCCTTTCCTTTTTTGGTGGTGACCAAGATGACTCCAAAAGCACCACGGGCTCCATAAATGGCCGCCGAAGCAGCATCTTTCAGGACAGAAACACTTTCAATATCGTTGGGATTAACCCGTGTGATATTCCCTTCGATCCCGTCGATCAATACCAGCGGGCCGCCCTCATTGATGGAATTGAATCCCCGCACATTGATATCGGGTGTTTTGGATGGATCACCGCTGTTGAGCTGTATATTCAAGCCCGGCATAAGTCCCTGGAGTGTACCTGCAATATTTGCACTTGGACGCAGCGCGATATCATCCGCATTGACCTGCGACACAGCTCCCGTCAGATTGGCTCTTTTCTGTACACCGTAGCCCACGACGACAACTTCTTCCATTGCATTGATAGCCGGCTTCATGGTCACATGCAATGTCGACTGCTTTGCCAGCGCTATTTCCAGCGGCTGATAGCCAACCATCGTAAATACAAGTATGGCATCCGGGCTGCTGACCTGGATCTGAAAGCTGCCATCCTCCCGACTGAGTGTTTTCTCCTTTTTGCCTTTTTCACTGATAGTAACATTGTCCAACGGTCGGCCCTGATCGTCTTTGACAAATCCTTTGACCGGGTACAGCTGCGGAGCCTCCGTAACCGATACCTGGCGAACGGGCTGATCCACTTGTTTATTCAAGACAATATTTTTATCCGCTTTGACATAAGATAACTGCAACTGGGCCAATAGATCTTTCAAGGCTTCTTCAAAAGAAATATTGTGGTAGCTCACGCTGATACGGTCGTCTTTTGCGATCAGCGATTCGTTGTAAAAAATATTGTATCCGCTTTGCTTCTGCAGTTCTTTCAAGACAGCACTCACTTTCACATTATTCCGCTTCAGATTGACGGTCTGGCCAAAAGAAAATGCATGCAGCTGCAAATTGGCTGCGAATAAGAGAGGAATTGCTAATGACAATTTCATAGAAATTGGTATTTTCTGGGATCTTACCTGACATAATTGGGTCGGTCCGATCAATTTTTTTTTATTAAATTGCATTCGGTTGAGATAAAATTTAACGGTTTTACTATTCATCCATGTCGAGAAAAAGACAAAACTTTCAGGGGCGTTGGCGCGCTCCTGATTGTTATATATGCTTCCCTTCTCATCAGCGTTAGTTTAGCACATATATCCTCCTTCCTTTACGTTCGAAATGTACGCCACCGGCGAGAGAAATTGTTTTCAACAATTTATCGATATTTTCATAGCGGGAGATTGTCCCGGAGAAGTGCTGTCCCTGCAGCTGATCTTGGTAACTGATCTCGACATCATACCAGCGTGCTACCTCGTCCATGACCGTTTGAATGGATGCATTATCAAAAGCAAAATTTCCATTTTTCCAGGCAAGACTATAGAACGGATCCACTTGTTCCTTTTTCACGCTCTTGCGGCTTTTATCGAAAACGACCTGGTCATTGGGCGCTAGGACCTGTTCTTTCAAGGCAGCATCGCCAAAAGATAGCTTGACTTTTCCTTCTACCAACGTGGTAACGATTTGATCCCCAAAACTCCTGATGTTAAAATGTGTTCCAAGAACCTCGAGTGTCTGTGCTCCACTTTGCACGATAAAAGGTACCCGTTTGCCTTTATTGTCCATTTTAGCCACTTCAAAATAGGCTTCACCTTCGAGCTGCACCGACCGCAACTTCGCATCAAATTTTACAGGATATTTGATCTTACTGCCTGCATTGAGCTGCACAAGACTTCCGTCGGCCATCTTTAATGTATACTCTCCACCTCTAGGGGTTACGACCGTATTGTAGACGATGTTATTTGTTGGTGACAACATGTCTTTGAGCTTATAACTGATTTGACCTTTGTTATCTTTGGTGATCAAATATTCGCCTTGGTCAAGGACTGTATCCGCATGGAGCAAACTGAGGTCGATCTGTTTTCCATCTTCAAGAATGATTATGGCTTTATCAGAACCCGGTACGATCGACACCGTAGACAGCTGCTCTTTTGGCTGCATATCCACGGTATAAAAGTTGTAGTAGCCCCATAGCACGGCTCCGCAGAACGCAAGAAAGATTGCCGCCACCTGCCACCATCTACTCCTGAAATTAAAATGTCCATCTGTAGTTCTTTGGTACGTAGATGCAGGTGTTGCTAATCTCGGATCGGCTAATATATTTTCCATCATCCGATGTGGATCGGGGTATGTTGCGGGCTTTGCAGGGTACGAGTTCTCTCGCCAGACTTTCTCCCAAGCCTGCAGAAATGCAGGATCATCCATTAATCCTACAAGCAGTTCCTGTTCTTCTTTGCTGGCTTGATCAGCAAGATATTTACGTATTAATTGGCTGTATTGTTCAATTTGGTTCATTCCTTTGGATCGATTTCAACTACATAATCGCACGAAGCCGGAAAAAGTACCAATAGAAAAAATTTTTTTTTACGGATTTTAGGCGACCTAACTTTTTAGCCCCCTGAGATGGCTAATTACAACTACAGGAAAAGAGGTGGCAACCCGAGTTGCTTAGAAAAAAAAGATGGAAAGGATTTTATCCAGCTTGAACCGGACAAATTTTGAGGCGAGACTGAGGTGATTACGCACGGTATTTTTGGAGAGCCCTTCTTCATCGGCAATTTCCTGATAAGATTGATCTTCAAACTTGCTCCGCCGGTAAACTGCCTGCTGCTGTGGAGGCAATTGTGCAATAATAGATTCTAAGATGACCTGTAGCTCTTTGCCATCCAATTCTTCCTGGAGCGAAAAAGAACTTTCAGGCCAACTGTGCTGAAGCGACTGCAGATAGTTGGATCGGACCAGCGATTTACGGAAATTGGATATGGCCATTCTCTTTGAAATAGCAAATAGAAAGGGAAAAATGGCTTCCGGACCGGAGAGCTGCATTCTTTTTAAATAAAATTCAATAAAAACTTCCTGTGTGACCTCCTCCGCATCACTGTCACTTTTGCAGAGTTGTCTGACTTTAAAATAAATAATCGGCTGATAATAATTGAACACAATACCAAAAATAGACTGATCTCCAGCTTGTAATAAGAGAAAATCGTCCATTGATATGGAAATATGTTTCAGTCCAACGATCATGAATTCGGTATATTTAATTGATGCAAATTAACCTAACAGATGTTAATTTCATATAAAATTAACATTAATATCCATAATTACGAGCTCAGTCGCCTTATAAAAAAACAGAGCTGTCCAAGTAGATTGGATCGCTATTATTACATGAAGTAAGGCTATTGAAGTTACTTGACCAACTAGCTCTCGATTTTACCGGATAAACTAATATCGAATAAGTCAGCGCGAATAATAGATCAACCCTCGCGAATACCAATCGTTTACGTCAGTCAATTTCCATGTCCTTATTTTTATTAATAGATAATTACAACATGCTCAAAAGGCATATATGGTTTAACAAAAAAACTTAAAAACAATGAAAAAGTTATTGATGAGTCTGATAGCCGTAGCTGCGCTATCGACAGCGGCTTTTGCAGGCACGGAGACAAAAGCACCAAAAGAAAATGCAGAAGTAAAAACAAGTACTTCCGCAGCAACTGAAAACACAAACAAAGTTGAAGTTGCCGAATTAACAAAGGAAAACAATGCAAAGTTTTTAACAAAGTGTGTTTATACGCTAACTGTCTACAATAGTAGTGGCCAAGTGATTGACACTTTCACTTCGCAAACCTATGTCGAAAATTCCTGTTCAGGATTCTTCGACAACTGCAGAACAATTTACAGACATATGCTTGCCCATGGTGAATTAGGAATATAGTCTGCAAATTATATTTCATTCGAATTATAATTGCTAAAACATAGCGGGGCTTAGGCCTCGCTATGTAGTCATGCGTTGATGTCGGCCTATTCCAAAAGATTTATCAATGCTTACCTTCTTTGACATGTGTGCAATTTCAGCTGCTTACATGCAATTCAAAAATCCTTAATGGAAAACAGCTACCAATCAATCATTTGATAGCTGTTTCTAACAATCTCTGCTTAATTTTATTGTACCTGCACCTTCAATAGTTTTAACCATCCGGTATTGGTCACATCACCATTTACGGCAAGTTTTATGCCCGGCTGGTTTTCATTTGAGGTATCGACAATAGCAATGGCCCAAGTATAGTTTCCAGCGGGAAGGCCAACCTTGGCTTTTAATTCGTACGCTATTGGATTATTCTTAAGCCAGGTTGAAGGTTCTCCTTTATCATCTACAAAAACTTCTTTCACCTTATTTTCTTCATCCAGCAGTGCAAAAGCTACCTTATATTTATAGTTCCATTGGGGAATATTGTTCGGAAAATACCCCCAGCCCATATTCCGCCAGCGATGGTTAATCGTCGTTTCGGTACCGGTATTGACTTTCTCCGGTAAATAGACGCGATCGGGATATAAACGATACCCCCCTTCAGAAATAAAACGTTGGCATAATGTAAAGGACTTGGTGAACCAGCTTTCAATTTCACCGATACGGAAATCCATCATGTTTACAGCGGCTTCCAAAGAGCTGTCAAATTCGCCCTGCCGAACATCTTCGGGATGGTTTTCCCTATATTTACCACTTGAGTCAGTCCAGTAGCGATGGGTACCTGTGGTAATCCAACCGCCTTCCATAATAATCGGACGTTTAAAATTCCAAACCTTAGCAAAATTTTTCTCCCAGCTTTGATAATAATCGGTCATTCCAAAGGCATCCTGACGCAGGCTGTATCCTTTGCTGATCATCTTATTCAACAACTTCTCCGAATTCGGATTTGGAGCTCCATTGCCCGCTGGGTCGCCAACTACGCGATGATAATTGATTAGCAAGGGGACCTTTGTAAAATTCTTTGAATAAACATCCGAAATCCAATCGACGACTTCTTCTTTGATGGCCTCAATATTTTGACCAGAGGGGTTATTGGGATCTTCATATATTACACTGTGCCCCTCGCCCCACAATCCGAGTCCATAGGCATCTACAAAGGATGTTTTATTTAAATCATTAAAATCCTTAGCTAATTCTTCGATCAGCTTGCTATAATATTTCCTAAAAACAGGGTCTTGCAGCACCGGCGTTTTTCTGTCCGGAAAAGATGCATTGGCCACATAATACTTGGCGCCTGCATCAAAAACAAACTGCGGCGTATTTGCTCCTTGATCGCGACCGTCGACCACGATACGAAAGGCGATTGGCAATCCTTTATCTTGTGCCCCTTTGATCATTTTATAGATTGCGGTGCTGGGATCCCTCCAGGCATATACGCCATCTACAGGATTAAAAGTTCGCCAGCTGGTACGGATATAACAGGCAGATGCATAGTCAATTGCTTTGACCGTTTTACCTAAGTCAGGTACATAGAATTGGGTGTCCCAATAAGAGGGATTGCCCGAAGCTGAGGCATACATGACCCAACCATTTAAAGGGTTACGAAACATGGCACTCCTGTTGTAACTGGGCTTCACCAAGGTGCCCGACAGTGCTCTTTCAGTTTCGGCGCCTTCTTTCTTACATGACACTGCTAGAAAGCAAAGCATAACAGTAAATGCTTTGAAACAGGCTTTTTTATAATTTATATTTTTCACTTTCAAAAATGTTAAAGTTAATTTATGCGTTTGGATACGGTTGCTTACCGTTTTAACGCCAGAATTGTCATGTTTCTTAAATCAAAAATCAGCACATTGGTCGTCGCCGGGATAGTGAAATAAGAATTGCGATTTGCACTCGAATTGCCCCCGCCCAGTTCAGTTGCTTTTCCCAGAGTGAGCGTCAAGGTCTGGGCCACCCCCGCAGACGTGAGCGGAGCACTAAATGCGTAAGCCAGGTTTTTGTTATTACTGTTATCTCCAGTCACGATAAACTTCGTAGTCCCTACTTTACCACCGGTATAAACCAAAACTTGCGGATCGGCCAAACTTACTTGGCAATCCATTTTAACCGGAGTTCCCCAGCCATTGATACTTCCGTGCATCCATAAATCTGTCACCGTTGTCGTATAAGGTTGATCACCTGTCCAGGTCACGGTCTTTGCTGCAAGCATTTTTGTGGGTGAATAGATTGTTGCTGTGGCCTTTTGCATGTTGACCACGACACGGTATTCTCCAGCAGTTTCTATTTTCCAGGAGAACACACGTTCCCTCATCTTAATACCAACAGCATTCCCATCGCTTAATGAGGTGCTTCCATCGGAAGTAACGACGTAATTGGTCTCACCGTTAAATTCTACCGGAATTTCGAGTTCGCCCGGCTGCAAATTCAAGACATAGGCATACTGATCCAAATTTTCCAGTGTTTTTGGCATCTCCACCTTGTTTCCGCCAACGGCACTTCCGCTCAAGAACACTTTATCGGCATCAAAAACAACCGCCTTGATCGGATTTACTGTAATTCTTACGGTACGTACTTCGGGTGCCTCAAAAGTAGCACCGCTCTCCCATTGGGCGACCACTCTAAACTCCAGCGTAAAGCTCTTATTTGCGGGTATGCCCCACTTTTCGTTTGCCCAATTTTGCAATTGCTCGGAAGTAAAGCTTCTGCTGAATACATTATCGTCTTCATAATTGAATATGGCTGTACCAGTCCCAAAATTATTTCCCACAACATCCAACATGGTACTGTAGCTGATCAAATGATCATCTGACTGCGCCCTGGCGGGCTTCCAGTTAAATGTGACGATATCTTTGGTCAAATTGACCTCGTCCAACGTAATGTTTTCCGACGAAGGCTGAAGGGCCATCGTTTCATTGACTTTGGGTATATCCTGAATTTCCTGTTTGCAGGATAACTGGCAAAGTACCATGCTTAAGAAAAATAAGGTTTTGTATAAATAATTGATGATTTTCATTGATTTATATTTTTGCTAACGTTTGGATAGAATCATGCGCCTGACTGGCGTCGCTGCTGTTTGTTATCGGGTTGGGAAGCTGCCGAAAATTCAAATGCTATTCGTACAGCTTCCCGCTACCATTAATTATAACCTGGGTTCTGCGGGAACGGCGCCCCTGTATTGGCATCCCTGATCACCTGTGGAATAGGCCATAAGATATTGTTGTCCGTAATTTTATCCTTTATCGCATTATTATACTTTTTGACACGCTCTACCAAGGTATTAGTGCGCACCAAGGTAAACCTTCTGCTTTCTTCGCCAACTAATTCGCGGATACGCTCATCGAGCAGGAAATCCATATTCATCTGTGCGCCCGTGATTTCGGATGCTCCGGCTCTTTTCCGCACCTCGTTGACGGCTTGCGCGGCTTTATCTGGAATATTTTGTCTCAAATAGGCTTCAGCAAGCAACAGATAGGTTTCAGCCAAACGGAATTTCATACGATCTTTATAACTACCGGTCAAACTTAAATTTTCAGTACGTCCGTAAAAGAATTTTGTAATCGCTGGAAATAAGCTTTTTGTCGTAAACCAGGTCTGCTCGGTAATATTGGCTTTTTTACCATATAGTGAGGTCTCATTCGCGTTGTTGTAATACCAGTTGCGTTTAATGTTATAACCTGAATTACGGATATCATTTGCTTCGAAAATACCAGCGACATTGCCTGTAGCATTGGTACTTGTGGTACCGACCCACCACTTCATTGGCACTAATTGTGCAATACCACGGCCGCCCAAGGTGTCAGCCAAAACAAATCCTGTAATCGTCGAGTAATTGGGTATCCAAGCCCGGCGGGTCCAGTCATCTGAATTGGTACCACCGCCGATCGTGTTAAACTGGAACTGCAATACCCAGATACTTTCTTTATTGCCGCTTTTCCTATTTTGATTATTTTCCAGAAATAAATCGCTGAATACATCGCCTGGTTTGCTGCTATTCACGCCGTATCTGTTTTTCATCAGGTTATAATAACCGCTATTGATGACCGCCAATGCGGCCTTTTCTGCTTCGGCATGATTGCCCTGCAGCAGATAGATTTCGCTCAGTAAGTGGCTCGCTGCCCATTTGGTCAGCTTTCCTTCTTTGACGCCGTCTGGATTGGTAGGCAGGTTATCCACGGCAAACTTCAGGTCGTCTACCATATGTCCAATAACTTCAGCTTTTGGTGTGCGTGTAAAATTAAGCTGAAAATCATACAGGATAGTTTCCACATAGGGTACATCGCCATAGAGATAAACCAAGGTGCGGTAAGCATAAGCCCGAAAGAAGCGGGCTTCAGCCTGAAAACGTGCCTTATCAGCGGGCGTATCCCAATTGGTATTTTTTTCGGAATAAACCAGCATCAGGTTTGCCGATGAAATGAGGTTGTAAGCCCAGTTCCAGTAAGTACCCACAAAACGCTCGGAAGCAGTAAGTGTAAGGTTTGCAAAAGCCGTCAAAGAGCCATCGCTATTAATGGCATCGGCGATATCTGTAGAGACCTGTAAGGCTTCGTATGGACAGGCACCATTGTGAATAAAAGCACCACCTTCGCCATAGGTATTGTATTCTGAACGGGTGAGCGTATATAGACCAGCGCTCCCCACCTCGAAACCGTAGGTGCTGGTATAGGTATTGGAGGGGGCCAGTTCAGTTTTCAGTTCTTCCTCCAGAAACTTCTTACAGCCTCCTAAGGTGAACAATAAGATAAGTCCCAAACTTGTTGTGATAATATTTTTCATTTTCATGTCCTATTCGATTAGAAGTTTACATTTAAGCCAAACATGTACGATCGTGCTGTTGGATAAGAGGCCATCCAGCTGTTGTCGTAATTGAGTACCTCCCTGATATTAGAAATCGTATGGAGATTGTTGACGCTAGCGTTTATATCAATACCATTTACACCGACCTTTTTAGCAATTTTGTGTGGCAACTTATAGCCAAAGGTGATGTTCTTCACCTGTACGTAGCTCACCTTTTTATAATAGCCGTGTCCCAATGGATTGAGATAGCCCGGCGAAACGATCGTCGCATTAGGATTCTCCGGCGTCCAATAATTGGCATCGTGTACATAGTTGGTAATTCCAAAAGTCCAAGCACCTAGATTGGCCATGTGATCATCGCGCCATACATCAAAAACACCGGTCAATAAAGCTGATGCATAAAAATTTTTGTAAGCAAACCGGTTGGCTAAAGAAGCAGTGTAGCGTGGGTTTTTAGACCCGATGACTACCCGATCACTGGCTTCTATTTTTCCATTGCCATCGCGATCGTACAATTTAGCGGCTCCGGGAGCTGCCCCATCAACAGTAATGGCTTCACCATTCTGCCATACACCGATCATTTTATAATCGTAGAATACTCTCAATGGCTGACCAATAAACCAGTTATTGGCAATATCATCGATACCATCCCCTCTCAACTCGACAATTTTATCGCGGTTTAAGGAAAACACGGCGGTCGTATTCCATTGAAAATTTTCTCCTTTAACGTTCGTCGAGTTTAAGGTGACCTCAATACCTTTATTTTGGGTAGCGCCGATATTGTCCCAAATTCGGTTATACCCGTTCATGATCGGTACAGTACGGGTCATCAGCAAATCTTTCGTTTTAGAGAGATAAGCATCAATAGTACCGCCCAATCTATTATTAAACAACTGAAAGTCAAGCCCCAGGTTGGTCGAATAGGTGGTTTCCCATTTCAGATTAGGGTTCCCCACACCATCACCGGCCAAATAGGCTGTCGTAACGGCAGTACCATCATCGCCCCAGATATATTTTACATTGGAATATAGGCGGTCTAAGGTGCGGTAGGGTGTAATCGCCTGGTTACCGTTGGCACCGTAAGAAAGACGGATTTTCAGCATGTCCAGCCATTTGACGTTATCTTTCAGAAAACGCTCTTCTCCAATTTGCCATGCTGCCGCGGCCACAGGGAAGAATGCGTATTTATTGTTGAAACCAAATACCGAGGCTCCGTCTGTACGTCCTGTCAAGGTTAATAGATATTTACCTTTGTAGGCATAATTTATCCTGCCCATATACGACAGCATAGCTGATTCTGACAACGAAGCACTATTGGAAACTAGACGGCTGGCCGAACCGATCATAAAGTATTCGGTATCATCGGTTACAAAACCTGCACCGCTCTGGGCTGTTGACCAGCTTTTCGTTTTTTGCATACTGAATAAACCCGTCACATCAAAACGATGATCGCCGATCTGCCGCTCGTATTTGAGCAGGTTTTCCCAGGTATAATCGTTATAGTTGGAATTGTTAATGGAAGCACTACCTCCGGCTTGCGTACCTTGATCCCGGCCCTCAAAGGTGTTGCGCCCGTAATAGGTTCCTGTAAATGAGTTCCGGTAATTATAACCAAAATTTGATCGTAAGGAAAGGCCCTCCACCGGCAGCAAAATATTGGCATAGCCCGAAAGAAAGAAGTTGTTATTATACCTATCCTGAATCGCATTGACGTTGCGCATCGGATTGACGATCAATGAATACTCCATGGGCTCGGGCACATACTTCCCCGATTCGTCTTTATAGCTTCCATAAGGACTTTGTTTTATGGCATGTTCCAAATTTGGCGTAATACCACCGTCGCTTTTTCGGGTATATTGCAGGCCAACACCAGTGGTTAACCATTTATTAAAAGTCTGGTCCACATTGGTGGTTATATTTAAACGGGACAACTTAGAATTGTATACCACACCCTCTTGATCCAAAGCTGCAAGGGCAGCCATATATTTTGTATTCTCTGTACCACCTGAAATGCTCAGCTGATGATCCATGGTCATGGCTTTTCGAAAGACGTAATCCTGCCAATTGTTCGTAATGCCTTTCGCATAATTACCGCGCTCTGTTACGCTAATAATATCCCCGGCGATAGGATCCAATAGCGCTCCAGTATAGCCTTGCCTAATTCGGGCAATATCTTGTTGAAAGCGGATATATTCATTTGGCCCCATGACATTGATGCGTTGCATAGGCTCGGCCATGCCGATCAAACCTTTATAGTTTACCTGAGCTCTACCCAACGCCCCCCGTTTTGTTTGTATCAGAATAACCCCATTGGCCGCACGCGAACCGTAGATAGCCGAAGCGGAGGCATCTTTTAAGATCGAAAGGTTTTCGACGTTGTTGGGATCGATATCTGCCAGGGATCCGCTGTAGGGAATACCATCTAAAATAATCAATGGACTATTGTTGGCCGATATCGAATTTTCACCCCGTATCAATAGGGTCTGTGACGCTCCCGGCGCAGCCTCGCCGGTCGTAATGGAGAAACCGGCCACCTGTCCCACCAAACGATCCATCAGGTTTGAGGTAGACACCATGCTTAACTGCTCTTTGCCGACCACGGCCAAACCTCCCGTTAAATCTTTCTTCTTGGCTGTACCATACCCTACGACCACAACCTGATCCAGGACATTATTTCCTGACATCTTCACATTGATGATTCCTGATGGATTGACCTTTAATTCCTGGTTATTGAAACCGATGTAGGTAAACAGTAGCGTAGCCGTGCGTGATGCCTGAATGGTATAACGGCCATTTGCATCTGTCTGAACACCGGTTTTCGCCCCTTTAATCATGACCGAAACACCTTTAAGGCCTTCTCCTGCATCATTGGTGACCTGACCTTTGACATTTATTTGATCTGTTGCTTGCGAATAAGCATAATTAGTCGCCACCACCGATAGGGTAGCACTCATTATCCAGCTCCTGAGCCAGAAATGTATCTTTTGTATCATTGATTTATAATGGTTAGTTTAAAATTTACTTGCGTTCTTTACTTTCCCTTTCTCGTAAAGAATATGAGTTTAAAATAGGTCAGTTCGGATTACCCTGCGTGAGCCTAATCACGTGGTCGGGAGGAATTTTCATACACATATTTTGCTTTTTTAAAATTGGTTAAGACAAAACTATTATCATCACCAATTCGTAGGGTTCGTTTTTGTACGAAAATGGTTTGATTTTGTACAAAAGGCAAAAACATGTGTTTTTCGCTGTAAAATGGAGGTTAGAAGCGCTTTATTATTCGTTTTTTATACACATTAGATGATCTAGGATAACGGTATCGCTTGGTTGCACATCGATAGCTTCACCCTGACCTTTATATATGATATCGCGGAAACTGGCCTGCGAGATACCTTTGGCTTTTATCGGTTGATGACTGATTAAATTTCTTACAAATAAGCCCTGCACATGCTCGCCATACTCGACCACCAAACCTTGTTTTGCTAGCGGACTGATGACCATATTCTCGATAAAAACATGACTTATACGAAGTTTACCCACAGGCATAATCCGTATGGATCGGTGTGAAATTGAATAGAAGTCCTGCCAGTTCTGAAGATAAATAGTTGAAATGTTGTCGATTTCGCCCCGATATATCGAACCACTGACCACATTGACATTTTCTTCGCCTGCTCCCACTCCGGTGTCTGTTAATCCTATATTAATAAAGTCGTCACCACTTTTACCTTTGCAATTTGCAATAAGAATATTTTTACAGCCAAAACGTACGCCCATGCCGTCTTGATTCAAAATCTGTTTGTCTGCTCCATCAACAGTGACGGCCTGCCTTACGTTAAAAGTAATATCGCTTACCTTACCGTTTGTACAGCGTTCCAATACCAGTCCATGCCCATGATAATCCTTTAATGTAATGCCGCTAACCTCAAATACATCAGTGTGAGCCAATATAATGGCGTGGTTCCGCCATCCACCTTTTTGGTTCTCTCCAGGCTTACCTGCATCTGTACCATAAGATTGTCCAAATCCGCTGGGATTTAAGGACAAGATTTTATTATGGTCACCGGTAGCTCTGGGATGATCAGCTCCTTCTAAAAGAACATTTCCTTTTCCGATAATCTTGATATTCTTTGTGGGTGCTATATCTTTAATTGCCAACCCTGCATTTGCCGAACGAATAAAATTATCCCGGCATTTATCCGATAGCTTAATGGTACAGTTATTCAATTCAAGTTCAAAATCGCCCGGAAGCAAAATGGCCTGATCGATGAGCCAGACACTTTTTTTCGTTACCGCATCGTATTTAGGGATCACTACTTTCCTAGTCGACTTTTTTGCTTCATTTATGGCTTTTTGTATACGTTCTGACTGGGAACCACTTTTGTATTTATTGGGGCTGATCGAAGTCTCATCTACCTTTTGGGCGACAGCCGCTGTCAGATAAATTACGTTAAACAAGCAAAAGCAATATGTAAGCAGAAACGTTTTTCTAAAAATTGTCATTTTCATGATCGTTAGGATTTCAAAAATATAGAATTGCCTTTCTCCTATCTGAAAGGGTAAATCGGTAAACTATTGGCTGTATTTTTATTTCTTTCCACTGGAAACCTTTTTCTTAAACTCTGAAGGGCTCAGTTCAAACTGTTTTTTGAAACAGACGCTAAAGTATTTGGCATTGTTAAACCCGGTTTGGTAAGCAACTTCAGCTATCGTCAAATCCGATTTTTCTAACAGATAAGCACTTCTTTTCAGTCGCATATTCAAAATAAATTCTTTGATAGACATTCCCACAATATCATGTATTTTTTGATAGAGAATGGTTCTGCCTACGTTCATATCAGCCACAAAATCTTCTACGGAATAACTTGCATTGTCAATATTTTCTTCAATGACCTGAATGGCCTTAATCAGCAGTTCCTCGTCCATGGAGGTAACGGTTACATTGGAGGGATCTACCTGAACGTGTTTGCTGTATTTTTCTTTTAGTTCCCGCTGATTTCTTAGAGTGGTTTCGGTCTGTTGCAACAGATAGTCGACATGAAACGGTTTATCAATAAACACATTGGCGCCATATTCCAATGCTTTTATTTTATTCTGGTTGTCATCTCCCGTACCCGAAATCATAATAATAGGAATATGGCTAGTCTTAAAATTTTGTCTAAGGCTACGGCATACTTCCAAGCCATTGCGATTTGGCATGATCAAATCGGTAATAATAAGTTGCGGATAAATTTTTTCGGCTTTAATTAAGCCCTCTTCCCCGTCACTCGCCGTGTACACATTATATTTTTCGGCCAGACGCTGCTCCAGATAAACACGCAGCTGTTGGTCATCTTCAATGAGCAGGATATTATCTGTCTTTTTTATAGGGATCGATCCTGTTTCTGGGGCTGCAGTATCCTGCGTAATAATATCGTCGATTTCAGAAACGGTGTAATCATACACATTAGGCTGCATATCGCCTGCCCCGGCCTGTTTCCTTAACGGTAGTGAAATGGTAAATGAAATTTTATCGGTCTTATTGACCATCCATATTTTACCCTCCAGCACATCTACCAGTTCTTTCACAATAGCAAGTCCAAGTCCTGAACTTTCTTCAAAAGTTGGCCGATGAGAAGATAAGCGGTTGAAAGAAGTGTAAAGTGTCGCGATCTGTTCTTCAGAAAAACAATCACCGGTATTTATAACTTCAATGGAGATGTATTCGACTTCCGTTGGATTTAACGAAGGAAACCGTTCTTTTTCTTCTGCTGTTGCACTATAGATACGTACGCCCACATACCCATTATCTGGTGTATATTTTAGGGCATTGGAAAACAGATTAGTCAATATTTTTTCGATAACATCATAGTCAAAGGCCACATATAAATTGTCCTTGTACGCAGAAATATTGGTTTCAACACCTTTTTTATTGGCATAGAGTTCAAAAAGGCTAAATATATCCCTTACAAAATTGATAAAATCACCAACCTGCGGATTGAGTGTAATTTTTTGGCTTTCTATTTCGCGAAAGCGCAGTAATTGGCTAATCATCCGCTGTATTCTAGATACATTTTTCTCTATTAAATCCATGTAGACCAAAGCAGTATCGTTGGCCACAATCGTATCTTTGAGTTGCTTAAGCGGCTGTAAAACAAGGGTTAGCGGTGTTTTTAAATCATGGGAGATATTGGTAAAGAAGTCGGTACGCGCCTGGTTCAGCTCTTGCATATTCTGTTCTTTTAAACGCTCGAGTGCTAATCGCTCTTTAAACACTCTTTTATTGCTGTAATATCTCATTATGAAAAAGAGCAGAGCAGAAACAAGTGCTGCATAGCAGCAATAAGCCCACCACGACAAGAAAAATGGTGGATCGACATGGATATATAATCGTGATATTTGATCGCCCCATAGCCCATCATTGTTGGAAGCCTTGATTTCAAAGATATAATCTCCGCCTGGAAGATTGAGAAACTGTACAGATTTCTGGTTGGCATGACTGATTTGCCAGTCTTCACCAAGCCCCAACATCCGGTAAGCGAACTGGTTCTTCTCTGCGGATAGATAACTATTTGCCGAAAACTTAATTTCTACATTAGACTGGCTACTGGAGAGCCTTATCTTGTCTTCTTTTCGATTGGAAAGACTACCAATGTCTTTCGTTAAAACTGATGAGCCATCCGCTGGTTTCACGAGTTTATTGTTGACCAGAAATCCTGTAAAAAAAACTTTCGGTTTTTGCAGATTTTTATTGAGGTACGCCGGATCGAAAAGTAGAAATCCATTGGTACCACCAAACAGCATTTCACCCTTGGAAGTTTTGTAAGCGGCATGAATATAAAATGAACCAATGTTATTTTCCTGATAAAATCTCGCTTTCTCAAATTTACTGGACTTCCAGTTGAAACAAAAAAGACCATCACTGGTACTTAACCAGATATTTTTCGTCGCAACATCTTCTAATATGCCAAATACCATTTTCGCCGGAAATCCGTTATTTACACTATAGTTGACATATGTCCCATCTCTTCTGAGTACATTTACGCCTTTACCCAATGTTCCCAACCACACTTCGCCATTTGAAGTCGCTGTATAACTACACAGGTAATTTGCTGAATAGGAAGCATCTTTGAGCACGTAGTGCTTCAATACCTTTAAGGTATGGGGATTTACAACAAAAAATCCTTGATGGCTAATTAAACAGAGCTGATCTTGGTTATTCACATATAATGCTTCGACTTCGAGTTCCATTTTTTTGCCCTGCGCATTAAGGACGCTCACCATCTCTATAGAACCCAGAGGCTTCCTTCGATATAAAAATGATTTATCGGGATCTGTCATCCACCAGGTGCCTTCCTTATCGTTTACAAAATCATAAACGGTGAGTGGTTGCTGGCTCTCCGGAGAGCGGAAATTGAAACTGCTGAAATGCTGATTGTCTACATCATAACTGCCAATACCGCCGTTATAGGCTGAAATCAACAGTTTTTTGCTCGTTCGGTCAAATTTCAGGCGTTTAATCATATGGGGACTCGACGAATTACCCTGCGATTTTTCTAGAGGGTTAAACTGATCCTTTTTTCTATTCCAGTAATTCAGGCTCCCCCCCTCGGTACCGATCCATATATTTCCCAGATGATCTTCCTGAAAACTACTGACTATGGGGTGGTTGAGTCCCCCTGGGCTGGGCTTGAAGTAACGTACTCGGGAATCGTAAAGCGAGCAATAAGCTATTTTACCACCGTAAGTACCTATCCAGGCTCCTTGGTCCGGGTCTGGATAAATCGTCCATATCGAGTTATTAGGCAATGAATAGGCATCGTTCAGGTTCATCCGTAAGGCACTGCTACTTTCAGTCGCGGGATCATAAAAAAATAATCCGGCCTGTGTAGCCACCCAGATTACGCCGGTTTGGTCCAGATAAAGTTTTTTGGTTAAAACAGATGAATTTCCCGCTACGCTTACCGGAATCTTCTGTTTTAAGGTACCTGTCAAATCCGTTACATGGATTCCCCCTCGTTGTGTTAAAAAGTAATATAAGCCCCCATACGCAACCGCATCGTTCACCTGATTTGTCGTACTACCAAAATCCGCAAACTGGATTAAGCGTTTTTTCGTCATTTCAACTTGATACACAACAGCACCTTGGCTTAGAAACACGTGATCTTTAGCACTCAATATATTTTGGAAAGACTTGTTTTTGGGCAATAAAAAGCTTTCTGTCTGTTTATTTTGCGGATTATAGCGTAGTATGCTATTGTCTGACAGCATGTAAACCTGACCATCGCTATGTACACAAAGCGAACGGATCATTCCGGGAACCACGACATGAAAAGAAAACCGTTCGTAATCGAATTTTAATAAACCTTGCCCAGAAGCTAGAAACAGATTTCCCTTTTTATCCCGAATTAAAGAACCATAACCCCATTTTTGTGCTGGTTTGATCGCAGAGACGATATCATTTAACTGATAAAAACTGTTGCCATCGTACATGAAGAGCGCATCGGGTCCCGTGTACCAAATACGCCCTAAACTATCTTTTGCGATGCTCTGTATACCGCCATAATAAGAAGTTTCGGGCATCAAATGAAATCTATACCTCGAAAGATCGATACCGAGAACACATTGCCCCCAAAAAATGACGAAACAAATGATCAGACTGTATTTATTCATTTACCGATGCTATTAAAGCTGTTTAAATTTCAATCCAAGATTTACGCGTGCCAGTTACAAACAAAATACCTGAAGCTAATTGTTGATCAGTGGTTCTATAAACTTCGATTATCATACTATTAGGCAAAGAGCTTCGTCGAAATTCTGGCCTTAGCTCTTTTTCAGCTGTTCAGCTCCATGCGAAGCCAACAGTACCAATTTACTTAAAAACAGGCGTTGGGGACAAACTTATCTTCTTTTGCTGATTATTTTTGAGTTCGAAGATTACAAGTTCATTTTTTCCGGGTATTAAATCCGCCGAAGGAATTAATATCGACTGCTGTTTTTCTTCCTCCCAGTAAGATCCCAAATATTTTTTATTTAACCAGACCTCGCCCATTCCCCATCCTGTCATATTAAGATACTTGTTTCCGGACAGATTGTGTTCGAACTGACCTTTGTAAAAACCGGGGCTGTCATTAGCTGGTCTTTGTTCAAAAACCAAATCCCTCAGTGGATAATTACGAACCGTTAAGGGAATCATTTTCCAGTCTTGAAGGTCGTTTCCATCTAAAGTAATGGTGCCAAATAGCCCTTTTGAATTATCTGTAATTTCTGGTCCGTAAGTGATCCTACCAATATTCTCGACATAAAGTTGAAGCAAGTGTTTGCCTGGATTTGCTTTGATGGCTAGTTTTTTACTCTTATCTGTCAGGCTACCCTGCACCTTACCGTCGACATAGACCACGGCATAATCGCGTACGTTTTCCAATTCCAGCTCTTCGCTTTCGGCATCAGTGTTTATCTCGGTCTTATAAAGTACATAGCCCGATTCGATGTCCAAATCATTAAAAGATAATGCATTTTCCGCCTCGTCAGTCTTATTATAGACCTGGTTTACGGATGCTTTCTCTTCTAACATAATTTCCTGTGCTATGAGGATCTGCCCCCAAAGAAAAGTCATCATAGACAATATCATTGTTCTTATCATCGTTTAATCCTTTTTATTTCTCTAAAAATGACTGAATAAAGGTCTCTTCTACGGCCACTTGCGGCGAGAATTTCTCACTTTTTACATAATTATCGATACTGTACAACAATTGTTGGGTAGCGGGACGGTTGTCCATATCATTTTTGGTATCCAATGCCAGTACCAGCAGTTTCCCGCCGTTCAGTTTGGCTTCGAAACCAATACCCAATTTCTGGTTGTTGTCGTAACTGTCGATGACCTGTATAAAGGGACGCAGTTGTTGTGGTGCATGTTGCATTTCGATTACTTTTGCATGGTTTAGGATATCCCACCATTGCCAATCGGTATGGTATGAAGTAAGAAAATCCTTAAACATGGCCTGTTTATGATGGACCAGGTTGCCGATGGTCATCGGTGCCCATGCAAACATAATGGGATTCCAAAAATGATTGTGAAACATTGATTTTCGCCCCTTTACCTGGTCTGGCGAAGGATAAAAAACCACGGTTTTGCCCTGGGCCAACTGCCTTTTTGCAACATCATCGTAGACATCGGTGTACAACACATTTGCTGTAGATTGCATCAGATGTTGATGCTTTGGATATACCCAAATGTCCCAGCTATTCTTAATGCTATCGTTCACCGCAAGATGAACCGTAACTTTTTGGGTGCCGATGTTTTTCAGGGAAATCTCAAATTCACCTACCGGCGATACGTTCTCTTTAGCAATGGTTTGCTTTTTCAGCGTTCCCTTTTTCAATACGTTACCAGCGGTATCGGTCAACCACCATTTAATTTTCGCATTTTCAAGTGCAGAATTGCTAAAGTTATATACCTCGGCTTTACCCTTAAATGTTTCTGTGTTGAAAAAACTGCTTTTGTTATAGCGTAGTAGAGCGACTGTTGGCGCGCAAAACTCCCTGAATTTTTCTGCCGTAACCAATCCTTTCGAATCCCAAAAAGGATCGAATATCCCCACGGGTGCGTAACCTTGTCCCGGAAAGTCGTTCATCGACAAAAGCTGAAATCCGGCAGATTTACCCGATCGTAACAGGGCTTCAATCACGGCTTTGTACTCCAGCACGGTCAGCGCACCAGATGCTCTGAAGAAATCCTTTGCCTGGTCCAGCATGCCATTTTTTTGCAATAAATCGCTAAATACTTCAAAATTACGGGCCTCTACGGGGCTGTTGGCATATTTCTTTATTTCATCAAAATTTGGATAGATACAACGTTGTCCCGACTCATGTGAAATGACGGGCACATCTACATCAGACTCCGCATTCTTGTCCCAATCAGCACCCGGTTGACCTTCGTAAACCTTTACAGCCCCTTTGTTGGTTTGCTGGGACACGTAATATTGATCTGATTTAACTCTTGTCCGTGCAGTAGAACCGCTATAAAGATGACGAGGATCAGCTTTTCTGCCTTCGGCGGTAAGTTCCTCAATAAAGTCGAAGTTCCCTGTAATTTCATTGCCGTTGCAGTACAGAACAAACGAAGGATGGTTGCCGTATTCTTTCAAAATAGCTTTAATTTCACGGCGGAAGAAGTTATATCTGGCCTCATCGGGTTCGGCGTCTTTCCCCCACATAGGCATTTCCACTTCAAAATATATCCCATGTTTGTCTGCCATGCGAAAGGCCGCCGCCGGGGGGCACCAAGAATGGAAACGTAAATGGTTCATGCCGTAGTCCTTCATCAGTATCATAATGCGTTCCCAAGAGGCATCATCGAGCGGAGCATGCCCTGTTTTTGGGAACACTGCATTTTCAACATTGCCTCTTAAATGGATCGGATGATTATTGAGCAGGACATGGTTTTTTCCTTGTTTTACTTCACGCATACCAAAGGTGGTCGCTTTTTCATGCTGGTAGCTATTTTTACCGTCGGAAGTATTCAGCTGGCAGTTAATCCGATAAATATTTGGGTTAAACTCATCCCACAGTTTAATCTGTTTACCTAAGGGAATTTTTGTCTCTATATACGTGACCGAATCGGTACTTAACAAAGCAATTTCATTTTTAAGACTGTAGTTTGTTCCGTCGATAGCAAAGGAAACCTTTCCCTTTACCTTTTTTTTTGTTACATTATTGATCCGTAATTTTACTTTTATGGACTGATCGGTGATATTTGGGTATACCTGAAGGTCTTCCACATAAACCGGATCTATGGCCAGTAGTTTCATTTCTCCCAAGATACCGTTCCAGTTAATCTGCGTAAATTCAGTATGTGCATGGTTCCATTTATGTGTATTGTACTGAAATCGGTTATCGATACAAATGGTAATACGATGCTTTTTTCCGGGTTTTAAGGAAGTACTCAGATCGTGATTGTGAGGCACACTCACATAATCGATGCTGCTAACTTCCTTGGTATCTACGAAAATTGAACTTAACCAGTGGGTGCGCTCAAAATATAGGAATATTTTTTTTCCCTTCCAGTCAGCAGGAATATCGATATCGCGTTGGTACCATGCCGGCCCCATGTATTCGTATTTTCGGGTCAGACGGTCAATATATTTATAAGGATTTTGATATCCTATCTGATAATCGTCGGTAATACCCGGAAGTTTAATTGTTCCTTGTAAACCGTGATTATAGCGGGGAGACAGGGAGCCCCTTCGAAAATCCATCACGTCAGTTTGGAAGCCCCAAGTACCCGATAAATCGATGACATCTTGCGCCTTTAAAAAGGTTGCTTGCACTAGAAACCCCAGTAGGCATATTATTTTAACGTATTTGTATATACTTATCTTGTATTCTTCCATTTTATATTTCGATTATTTATGTACTTTCATTCTCTTCACCAACCTATTCTGTGCGCGCCAGGCCGAATAGCCTTTGTCAGTGTGAAATTGTCTTTAAGGGCTGTTTTCGAAGCGCTAAGATTGAAGTTCTATTTATTCTCATAATAATTCTTCATTAGATACCAGGCTTTTTTGCGATAGCCTTGATCCGACACCAGTCCTTTTCGGTTCCAGCCATCTTGATTGGTCGGATGAAAACGGAAAGGCGAACGGAAATCAAATAGCACCCAGGGTGAAGTTCCGCGCAGGTTTGGGATATGCTTAAACATTTCGAGGTTGTTTTTGTATAAAGTCTCTTGGTAATCTTCACTCCATGAACTGACGACATCCTTTTCGCCCGTTTTGCCATACAACGCCTCGCCTCCAAATTCAGAAATAATTAAAGGCTGGCCTTTTGCCACATCCCATACTGCTTTATTAGGAGAAACTGGCCAGGAATGGTACCAGCCTAAATATTTGTTGACAGCTACGACGTCCAATTCTTTCGTAAAAGGATCATCCATAACAAAGGTTTCCTTCTCCTTATTGAAACGAACAAGATCAAAAGCAGCGGTTATAAGCCTGGTCGTGTCAACGGCTCTGCATGTAGCAATCAAATGCCTGATAAAAGCATTTCTAGGCTCGGACGGTTGGGTTTCATTGGCTACCCCCCAAAAAGCGAGTGCGCAACGATTTTTGTCTCGAGCAACCATTTCCCGCATCATTTTACCGGCTTTATCTTTGGTCGATTCATTTTCAAAATCGATGCCCTGCCAAATGGGAATTTCTTCCCACAACAAGAAACCCATTTTTTCGGCCGTTCTCACGATATATTCATTTTGTGGATAATGTGCCAAACGAATCATATTACAGCCTAAAGCTTTCGCTTCTGAAAGCAGCATCACTGCATCTGCCTGTGAAAAAGCACGACCTTTGCGCTGAGGTATTTCCTCATGAAATGAAATGGACTTGAGAAAAATAGCTTCGCCATTCAGGAAGATATCTTCCCCATTTACCCAAATATTGCGAAAACCTATTTCCTCTTCTATTTGATCGTCGCGCGTTGAAATCTTCACGTTATACAGTTTAGGTGAAGTGGGCGACCAACGTTTGATTTTTCTCGATAGGAATGAAGTTTTTACTTCCCCCTGAGCATCTGTTTTAAGCGTTTGTTTTAGTTGTAGCTCCGGTATTTCGATAGTTACCGAGGAATTGGCCATCTTTTCCGAAAGTTTGACCTTCGCATTGATTTTATCGGCTTTGGTTTTGTCCAATTGAACAAAATAATCATCGATAAAAACTTTTGGCGTGCTGACCAAAAAGACATCTCGGGTGATACCGCCATAGTTCCACCAATCAAAGGCCATTGCCGGAATGGCATCAACCTGCCGGCTATTATTTACCTCAACTGCCAAAAAATTATCGTTTTCTTTAGCTGCATCCGTTATTTCAATCTGAAAGGGAGTAAAACCACCTTCATGTTGTGCAATCTCTTGTCCATTGAGATAGATGCGACAACGGTAATTTACAGCAGCAAAATATAAGAACAGCCTTTCGTCACTTTCTTTCAATACATCGAACTTGCGGCCATACCAGATGGTACCTTCGTAATATTTAAGTTCAGGCATTTGACTGTTCCAATCCGAAGGTACATTTAAACGGAGACCATTCTCGAAAGCGTATTCATAAAAATCAGTCTTATTTTCGGCCTTTTTATTCAGATAGATTTGGTTTTTTCTTCCCTGGTCGTATAAGTCTACAATAGCGTCCCACTTTCCATTTAATGATTGAGTTCGCCTACCATACACATTGGCCATATTCTGCTGAGCAACAAGGTTGGAGGTTATCAGGCTAAAAAAAAGGGACAATATCAAAGATAGATTGATCAGCTTTATCATAATAGGTGTTAATTGTTTATAAAATTTTCTATTTTACCTGCAATGCCGAAAGCTTTGTCCAACCCTGAGCCGTCAAATCTCCATCAAGGGCAAGTTGAATTGCCGGCTTATTTTCCTTGGTTGTATCAACAATGGCGACTGCCCAGCTATATATTCCTGCAGGTAGATCTACTTTTGCATTTATTTTATAACTTGCAGCAGCACCTTTCAACCAAGCAGACGGTTCACTCTGAAGATCTACAAAAATCTTTCTAACATTCCCTTTGGCATCTAACAGTGCAAAAGCAACTTTATATTTGTAGTTCCATTGTGGAATATTATTAGGAAAATAGCCCCAGCCCATATTCTGCCAACGATGGGAGATTTGCGCTATCTTTCCCGACTTGATATCTTGAGGGAGATTGATTTGGTCTGGATATACACGGTACCCCCCTTCTGTAATAAACCGTTGAACCAGATCAAAGGACTTAAACCAGGATTCAGTTTCTCCCCCCGCTCTAAAGTCCATCATATTCACATGGGCTTCGGCCGACAGGTCGAACTCTCCTTTTCTAACATCCTCATCATGACCTTCTCTATATTTTCCACTCGGGTCTATCCAATAACGGTGCTTACCTGGAGCAATAATCCAGCCCCCTTCCATAATGATAGGACGCTTAAAATTCCATTTCCTGGCAAAATCCTTTTCCCAATTCTGGTAATAGCCAGTCATGCCAAAAGCATCTTGGCGCAAGCTATAACCTTTATCAATAGCTTTATCCAACAAGCGTTCACTGTTCGGGTTGACTGCTCCCCAACTTTCGGGATGACCTACAAGACGATGGTAGTTGATAACCAAAGGAACTTTTGTGAATGTGTTGGCATATAAACTGGTCACCCAGTCCAAGGTTTCTTCCTTTATTTTTTCAGTACTTTCGGGCGTTGCCATTTTGGGATCTTCATAGACAACATAATGTGCTTCACCCCATTTTCCTAAGCCATAGGCATCAATAAAAGAGGTCTTTTCAGGATCATTAAATTCCTGGGCCAAAGCTGTGATAAATTTGGTGTAGTATTTTCTAAATACCGTATCCTGAGGATAAGGAGTTTGTCTATCGGGATGATTTTTATTTTCCAAATAATATTTGGCTCCAAGGTCGAACACAAATTTGGGTGTATTTTGTCCCTGGTCGCGGCCATCTACCACTATACGGAGTGCTATGGGCAACCCTCTCTTTTGCGCGCCTTTTAAGAGCTTTCCTATTCTGGAATTTGGATCATCCCAGGCATAAACGCCTTCACTGGGATTCAGAGAAGACCAGCTCGTGCGTACATAGCATGCCGAAGCATAATCGATGACCTTTACCTTTTTACCCAATGCTGGCACAAAATATTCGATATCCCAATACGAATCGTCGGCATTACGGGGAGCATACATTACCCAACCATTTAAAGGGTTGCGCAAGACTGAATGTCCATCGTATTTTGGCTTTAATAAGATATACCCCGAGTTGCCGGCACCGCCTTGGGCTTTATTTTTTTGAGAGAAGCCAAGTGACGCGCAAGTACAAAATAAGAGGATAAAAACACTTTTGATTATCCTATTTGATATTATCTGTCTGTTTATTATTTCGTATCTGAACATATTTTTTAAGTCTATTGCTTGTTAGTTTTTGGATTTCCGTTTTATCAGCCCCCTTCTTATAGTTTATAATTTATTGGTGTGTTCAAATCAAATTGATTTATTGGGATGCATTACAAAAATAGCTATGGCAGGCTACCGCTATGGTATTGGTTTGTTCAGAAATGGTTCGTTTTTGTACAAAAATTAGGATTTAATCCGCTATGAAGGACGATGTGAATAAAATCATTCACTTATGGAGACTAAGTGATAAAGAAACAGCTCTTCTTCTTGGATTTTATATCGTTTATAATTATTAGGGAGGTTTCTTATCAGATTTATAGCAGTCTACTTAATGTAAAAAGCCCGATTGTTCTCGGGCTTTTTAGGTTCATGTTCCATACGATCCTCTTCATTCGAAAGACATGAAAAATTCTATCACATCTGGCGTATGCCAAATTTTTAGAAGTATTACTTCAACTTCTGTAAGCGTTCTTTCGCTGCAGGCACGATATCATCGTTTTTGTCATAATTGTCAATCACACTTTTCAAGGTACTCTTCGCCTGGAAAGCATTGCCTTTGCGCGCATAGGCATCAGCAAGCACCAGGAAGCTCTTGGCAACCCAGTATTCTTGCGCTTCCCTATTGTTAATCACATCAAAGGCTGTTTCCAGCGCCTTATCATATTCCTTGTTATCGTATTGCAAAAGCGCTACACGATACCGTGCTTCTGCGCCGATAGCCGATTGACTCTTCAGCGCAGCCAGGTTGAATTCTTTCATGGCAGACGCTACATTCTTTTCTTTCAGCAAGGCTTTTCCACTATACAGATGCGCCTTCGCTATTTCTTCCTCCGTTGCTCCGTTGTAATTCTTGACCAGGCTCACGTACTTAGCCATTTGCTCCATATCGCCGAGTTCGAAGTAACACACCATCAGGTTCGTTACCGCATAGCCATAGTTCTTTTTATATTCTTCGTTGAGCTCCAATTTTTTGAGGTGCACAATGGCTTCATTGTATTCTTTAAGATCCAGATATAGCGCAGCAACCGTCAGCAAGGTATTCTCTGAATATTTGCTCGTCCAGTCGTTCAATATGATATTTAGATCGTGTAATGCTTCCTGCGGATGCCCGGTGCGGTACGAACTCACTCCACGGATATAACGGGCGAATTTTTCTTGTCTGGGTTTTGGAAATTTATCAAAATAGGCGTTGATCGCTTCTACAGCCGCTCCGTATTCTCCCCTGGCGAATAGCGACTGCGCGGCCTGGAAAGCCATGTTATCTAGCTCTGCGGGACTCAGATTACTGACATTGGTACCGACAGCATAACGGATATAGCTTGAAGCATCCCCCTGATCGAGGTAAATATTTTCGATGAAACGCATGGCCTGCTCGGCTTCAGCAGTTCGGGTATATTTCTCCACCACTTTCTGAAAAGTCGCTTTCGCCGCTTCGGGCTCATCGTTATTGTACTGCACGAGCCCTATGGTCATTAAGGCGCGCGGAATATAACTGCTACGGGGGTACTTTTCGACCATTGCTTGCAATCCTTCGATTGCACGGCCATAATCACCTATCGTGAAATAAGTATAGGGAATTTCAAAGGCCGCATCATCTGCATAGTTCGAAGATGGAAATTGTTTCAGCACGGATCGCAGCGTACTTAGCTTGGTTTCATTATCGCCTTGCAGACCAAATAAAACACCGCGCTGGAATAAGGCATAATCCTGATTGGGCGCTTTGCTGTTGATCAGCTGATCGTAGTATTTGTTGGCCCTGCTGTAGTCGCGCAGACACAAGTAGGAATCGCCCAGACGTGCAATGACATCATAGCGTATATTTTGATCCACCGCATTTCCTCCAGCAGCCAAAAAACGTTCAAAATAATTGGCCGCCAGTTCAAAACGGTTGTTTCGGTAAGCCGCATACGCCAACCCATAATTTGCATAATTATACAGGTCGCTATTCCGAGCAACGGGCAGGCTCAGAAACTGGGAGAAGTTTTCTACGGCTTCACCAAATTTGCGCACTTCATACATGGCCTCTGCTTTCCAATAGGTCGCTAGAGCGGCCATTTCAGCATTGACCGGAAACTTTTCAGATCGCATAAACATGGATATGCTATTTTCGAAAGCACGCTCGTTATAAAACTCAAGTCCGCGGTAATAGGTGACCTTTTGATAGATCGCATTGACTTCCCGACCGCGCTCTTTTAACGATTCCAGCATACTAACACCAGCATGGAAGTTGGTGGTCCCACGTAGGATTTCAGCGGATAGTGTTTCGGCACTTTCCTTTCTTTTTGAACCCGGATCGACAGGTTTCACTTCTTGGGCGATATATTTTTCGAGGACTTTTTGTGCCGCTTGGGTGGAGTCCATTGCAAACAAGATTTTAGCATAGTTAAATAGCGCATCGGCTTTCACTTGCTGGTCTAAATCCAGTTTTGTCGCTTTGACAAAAGCATTTCGTGCAGCTTGCTTGTCGCCAGTCTCCAGAGCGATATGGCCTAATGTCATGATCGCCCCCTGATAAAAGGCATCCGAAGGTTTTATGGCCTCCAGCATACCGCTCGCTCTTTTGTATTCGCCAGCGCCATAAGCCAGATAGCTGATGCGATAATTATCGATATTACTTTGCGAAGCGTCTGGGTGCCGTTTCATCAATTCGTGATAATAGGCCTGTTTATATTTTTGTTGTGCTAAATAAGTGGCTGTGGCAATTTGGCGCAGCTCCGTCTCGATAGCATCGCGGTTGATATGCGTCATATCCGGACTACGGCGTACTTTGACCGCATCGGCCAGCATAGGCCGGTAGTCGCGTACGACATCAATGGAATCCATGGTTTGAACCTCTCCGCCGCCACCTTGCACACTATGTTGCTGTTGCTGTTGCTGTTGTTTCTCTTTCTTTTCTTTCTGTTGTTTCCCCACTTCCTGCGAATAACCTGTAACCAGCAAAGCCGAAAGCGTACCAGTAAACAGGTATTTCAGGTAATTGTGACCGATTCTTTCTTTCAATATCATTGTTCGTCCGTATTTCTGAATTGTTCCAAACGTTCCTTTGCCGAGGAGACATAGGGTTATCCCTAACTAGTGTATTCAAAACTAAAGAATTCCAAGCACATTCGGTAATTTACACCTCATAGTTGCTTCGTTTCAACGATTTAGAACAAAACATGCTATTCCATTGCTCTATCGGCAACTGAATTTATACAATAATGGAGCCAAGAAGAAAAAATAAAAGAGTGGTTCTTACTGATAGGAATGGACTGACTTGGATACCTGCCAACTGCCATTCTCATAAACTAAAGTCACTAGGTCAGTCATGCTAAAGCTGTCAAATTTCAATACAATTTTTGCAATCATATAATCTGCGGATTTTTCGAAAATCTTGATATGCGTTTTACAGTTCAGAATTTCTCCCTGCTGTTTTTTTAAAGATTTAATCAAAGCCTGGCGTCCGTAGTAGGTCTGTATATTGGAAGCCTGGATCCTTTGGCTGAAATCTTCCGCAAATAATTGCTCTAAACCCACAGATTCTCCAGCCGTCGTTACAGCAACATAATGCTGCAAAGCGAAGTCTGCTGTGGAAAGATTAATGCTAATTTTTTCTGGTTTTGATACTGGTTTTTCAGCTGCCATGGCAACTGACGATAAGCAGATTAAAGCTGCTGCCGTGAATGTTTTTACGAATGCTTTCATACTATCTTTTTGTTCTATTGTGTTAGTCTATATACCCTTACTTGTTGATCCAAAACTAAAGTTCAATATATCTCTGGCCTATGGACTTTAGACCAACGATATTTGAATATCGGTGAATGGCGGAAATGTAAAGGTGAATATAACAACCATCTTAGCTGCTGCATGCCAAATACTATACCAGTGGCTACAATAAGAACATTTGTGCCTCTCAGCACATTTAAAGGCATTTTCAAGATTCTTTACGAAAAAGAAAATGTGCGCATACGAACAGTTTCAAAATAGATTGTTCGCATACGCACACCGCATAAAAGCCTAGCAAAAGATTAATGATTACTGTCTGCTGACCAAGTTGATTTATTTCGTTTTCTTTATCGGTGTATCGACTGATATTGCAAAAAAATCGTCAGGAAGCTCCCTTGCTTCAATCTTTTGAGCTACCGATTCCATTTTGAATTGCTCATTATCGACCACAATTTTCAATGGAACAGACTTGGCTTTTGATAAATAGTAGTTCCAGTTTCCATAACTATGCATCTGATACTTCGTAAAATCAACAGGGTACTTTGATGTGTAGAAATAGGTTGTCTGCCCACCTTGCGTCTTTAAAATCAAGGCATCACAATCTTCCCCCAATATTTTCTCTTTATTCTTAACGAGCTCATAACTTATAACTGCGTCTGATTTCACATCGGCATCAAACCAATAAAGTGTGTCGGATCGGCTCGTCTTATTGTAAAGTCTATTGGTTTCACCAATATATAACTGTATTGTTATACCGACACCATTTGTGCACGATTTATAATTCCCCGATTTAATAAAATATTCTTGCTTATCACCTAGAAGAATCTTCATTTGTTCACTAGTGACGCTTGAATTCTTACTTTGAAAGCTATTTTGATAAATAATTTCCCCTTCAAATGCTTCTTGAGCATAGCCTTTCAATGTGACAGATAGCAATAATAAAAATAAGAATAATCTGATACACCACTATTGTTCAATATTTAGTTAAAAAAGAGAATTTTTAATAGGATCGTTATTTTTCAATACATTTTATCTTTTCCAACCAAATGAATAAAAAACACATTCTTATTATTAATGACAATATATTATATTTAGGTATATAAATATAACATATGCTTAAGTCATTTTTTATCTTCTTCTTAATTTTTATTTCCTGTCATGTGAAAGCTCAAAAAAGCAGTTCCTATTTTTATTTAAAGAATACCGCAGATAGTTTAATTTTTGAAAAGAAGACACCTGAAGCTTATTTGTTATATCGAAAAATGGTCAAGATTAGTGATATAGATCCGTTTATTGATATAGAATTGGTAAAATTATCACTAAAAGTAAAAGACAATAAAACAGCAGAAAAATATTTAAAGCAATCTATTTTAAACGGTGCTTCTTTAGGAATGCTAGAGGTTGACAGTAATGTGAATAGTTTTTTAAAACAGCATACCAATTGGAGAAAAACCTACGATTCTCTTCGTCAAAAACATCTAAGCAAAATAGCTCATTTGGAGGACCGTACAACTTTACTCAATATGTTGGAAAAGGATCAGGCATTGCGTTCCTTATTGGGAGTTATTGAATACAAAAAAGCCGATTCTCTTATTTTTGCTAGTGACACGGCTAATATGAGGGTAATCAAGGAAATTATTTCGAGAACAGGTTTCCCGAATCTTGAAACTGTTGGCATGGATGGCGTAAACGCTATCTTTATATTATTATTACATACTTTAAATAATGGGATTGAGGATGCCAAAAATATTGAAATTTTGACGCCACTAATGAAAAAAGCGGTATTAGACCTCAAGTATCCACCTTTTAACATGGCCTTAATTATCGATAGACACCGAGCCATAATCCGTCAAAAACAGATTTATGGATCCTATTGGGAAATGGGTAAACAAAACAAAAGAATTGTTACGCCGATTGAGAACATTGATGAGGTAGATGCACGAAGAAAAGAAATTGGATTACCACCGCTAAGTCTTTTAAGGAACCAAAGAGGGTATGAATTACCTGTGGACTATAAAAACTAATAGATCATTTCGGTTCAAACAAAAAAGACCGAACAATACAGTGCAAATGCTTGTATTGATCTATCAACGAATACTGAGCTCTCAAGGCAAATCATATGCACATATTCGTTGCTTCTTACTTGGTCTTTCTTTGGTGTTTCTTTGCTCTTTGTTCGGGTCTTCTTTGGGATTGGCTTGGGCTTCGTCTGCTATTTCTTTGGTGTTTCTTCGGTGTTTCATTGGTGTTTCGTTGGTGTTTCGTTGGTAAAAAAGCAAAGAAACAGCAAAGGAATACGTATCTATAAGATAACTTGGTTCCTGCCATAAGTGAGCATTTGTCCCGAAAGAAGCAAATGATGATTAGCAAATTCACGTATAACGATGCTGAATGTTAGCGCAGGTTTCGTAAGTTAGAGTTAGAAAAACGAACTGTCCGCAATAAAATAAAAAAAGCCACATCTCCTGATGTGGCCCTACAACTTATATATTGAATTAAAATGACTCCTATTTATACGAATTGATCGATTTGGACACTTTCCAGTCATTTCCTTCACGGACAAAAGTCACTAGATCTGTCTTGCTGAAATCCTCAAATTTCAAGGTCACCCTAGCCACCATATAATCTGCCGATTCTTCAAGTACATCTGTACTCACTGTACAGTTAAGCTTTTCGCCTTTTTGTTTTTTCAAGGACTTAACCACTTCACTACGGCTATTTGACTTCAGTTTTGCCGTTTGGACCTTTTGATTAAAATCCTCAGCAAACAATTGTTCTACACCAGCCGATTCACCTTCAGTCATTACAGCAACATAGTGCTCTAAAGCAAAGTCTGCTGTTGATAGGTTAACGTTTGTTTTTGCTGATTTTGATCCGGGACCTTCAGCTGCCATCGTACATGTTGAAATTGCGATTAAGGCTGCTGCTGCGATTTTTTTTACTAGCGTTTTCATAATATCTTTATTTTATCGTGTAAGTTTTTCATCTAAATAATTTGTTCTTCAATTGTGATGAAGCTATCATGAGCATTTCCATCGATGCTCATGATGGTTTTTGTTCTTATTTGTTGATTCAAAATTACTGCTCTAGATGCTTCTTGCTCACAGACTTTAGATCAACAACGGGTAAAACTCGGTGAATGACTGAAATGAAAAGGTGAACTTCAAAATGCATAAAGAACATAAGATCAATTTTATTAGCTTCGTGCCAAATACTATACCAGTTGTCCTGTGAGTTCAATAACGGCTTCTATAGCCTCTTAAAGCATATTCCATATCTTTTTCAGAAAAAGTAGCTGTACGGATGCGAACAGTTTATAGCGATATTGTTCACATGCGTACACCCTATTAAATGCGGGCTAAAAGATGAATTGTACTTCCTGATTTACGCCCATTTAATTAAAACTGAAAACCAGGATTCAACAATTGTGAACAAAAGATTTTAAAGGAGGTTCTGTTGCGCATCTATTGAAATTTATTTATTTTTAATAGATTATTTTGATTTTGAATCTTATATGATCAATTCAATTTTTAGCCATAGTAAGATATGCTACCAAGTAAATAGCTTTAGCTTCATTTCTTAGAACCATAATATTGATCTATCAACCAAATGTATAAATCTGTCAGCGCCACAATATACACGCAACTCCTTTTATGGGTGTTTATTTTTTCCTGTCTCACTTCGTTTATAAGCAACGCTAATGCTCAAGAAACAAAATACACAAGCTTTTTATGGGAGATTACCGGAAAGGGGCTAACTAAACCTTCTTACCTGTTAGGCTCTGTACATTTAAAAGACCGGCGTCTGATCAATAGCAATGATTCTATATTTGTGGCTATTGCTAATACAGATGCACTGGCTTTGGAAGTACACCCCGATACACTGTATAAACAGATATGGGATTTTCGATACAGCAAAAAATCAACACTTAAAAAGATAGCGCTTACAGAAGTACAAAAAAAAGAGTTTGTAAAACGCTATCAAAAGGAGTATGGTGTGATGCCGGATTCCCAGCAAATGGCATCTCCGCTTATTGTTAAATATCTCATGAATCCCAGCAACGACAAACCGGACGATATTACCGCCGTACTGGATGCTTATCTCTATGGCCTAGCCAAATCGCAACGAAAATATATTGTTGGCCTAGAGCCAATAGAAAATCAACTGGATGTTGATGGAAGTAACGAATTGGTTCATCTTGCGAACAAAAGTGATAGTACAAAATACTATAAGTATCTGGAGGATATGATGCAACTGTATAGCTCTGGAGACCTGGCTGGTGTTTGGAACGCGATTTCACCCCATATTGATCTTGAAGAAATGCAAAGAAGGAATAACACGATGCTAAAAAATATAATTTTGCAGCTCGATAAAGGTACGCTCTGCGCGGTCGTGGGGGCCGCTCATCTTGCAGGTGACCTAGGACTCATCCACCTTTTACAAAATGAAGGCTATAAGCTCCGCCCCGTTAAGACAAAAAAAACAGATCTGGCTTCTAAATATAAAATAGACTTCAGTACGATGGAATGGATGCCCCAAAAGGACTCTATCTTTGGATATACTGTCCAATTACCAAAAAGTTATATCTACAGGATAAATACATTGGGTGCAACAAACATCATCTATGGTGATCTGAGCACAGAAACAGAACTTATGGTGTCGGCTCAATTTGTTGGTGACCTGAATGGACTTACTGCGAAAGAAATTTTAAAACAAGAATACGAAAGAAAAACTGCCAAAAGCAAGTTCCCTATTGTATCTCAGCAATTTCTTGAAAAGGATGGTGCCCAAGGTATGCAGTTGATCACCGCAAATAATGGCATGGAGGTTAAATGGGAATTCTGGCTAAAGAACAATACATTATATAGCTTATCGGCCTTTACCAGCAAAAGTCCATTAGACAGGTATTTGTCGGACCGCTTTTTCAATGGCTTCACAATCCTTCCTCTCGACAGCCCTGCTGAAATAGATGAATCTGTCAATGACATTGGTGCTTTTGCAATAAAAATGCCGACGCAAATTCAATACCTTTTCCAGACAGGTTCAGAGCAGCTCGGAGATAAACAGCTCCAATATGGCATACATAATTATTTTTCAATGGATAGGGATCGAAAAATAAATTATATGGTTCAGTATCACGATTATCCGATTGGCTATATCATGACAGACAGATCCCTGATGCTGAAAACGCTCAAAAACAGCCTTAAAAAAAATCCAGCGCTTACCGTTACCTCTGTTGAGCCAAGGGAGAAGGAGAATATAACGGGCATGGCAATAAAAGCCCAATTGAACAAATCAAACCTATTCGCAGAAACATGGGTCCGCGGGAACCGAATTTATCAAGTACTTCAGGAAAACCTGGATAAGAATAATAAAGAAATGGATAGCGCTTTTTTTAATTCCTTCCGTATGGTTCCTTTTAAGGAAGCCGACTGGAAAGATTTCACCGTAAACAGTATGAAGCTAAAACTTCCTGCTACATCGTTGATAAAGATAAAAAATGAGAATGTAGCTGAGCAACTTGATAGCGAATCTCATATTTATGCCGCAGCCGACAGCAATTCAAGCACATCCTTTCTCTTGGAAATCACTAAACTGCCTAAATATTATCGGCTGGAAAAAACCGACTGTTTATATGCCGAAATACAGGCTACTGCAAAAAAGAAATCTGAGAAAATGGTCCATTACGACACACTACGATCCGACAATATAACCGCTGCAATCTACACAAGTAGCGATTCATTAACAGCTAACTATCATAAAAAAGCGATCTGGATCAGAGGCAATATATCCTATGGATTTGATGCTATCGGCACACAAGAAACAGTTGAAAAAATAGATATAAACAGGATTATCAAATCCGTCCGTTATACAGGTACTACAGCGAACTTTGACGTATATAGCTCAAAAGCAGCAACTCTTTTTGAAGATATCTATAGCACTGATTCTCTCGTTAGTCAAAACGCAAAAAACACATTGGAGCTCAATTACAAATTTGATAAAAATGACCTAGCACTAATTTATAAAACATTGGTCAAAAAACAGGTCGATGACGAGCAGAACAGTGGGCTTCGAAGAAACCTGATCTATAGTTTGGTAAAGAATCATGATGAACGGAGCATACCTCTTTTAAAAAATATACTTAAGGATCCGACAACACCGGACCTGATCAAAATAGCAATCTTCCCGACCATCTATGAAATAGATTCAACACAGCTTGAATGGTATCTCCAGGCATTAAATCATCATCGACCCGATGTTGATTACCAAGTATGGCAATTACTACAGCCTTTACGCACTTCCCATAAATACGTAGCTGGGAATTTAGAACAGGTCATTCCATTATTTGCTATCGATAATTACAGACCTACACTATTGAATATTTGTTTAGAAATCGCTAAGGACAGCACTGTGCGCAATAGCCGTGAAATGGTAAAGGTTTATCTGCCGAATGTAATGAAATATCTAGCCAAAGACCTGTCCAAAGTTGCTTCCGAACAGGAATCAGAGGATAGTTTCGATCCTTATTGGATAAGTGATTATGTGAAAATACTGGGTTTATATGATCAAAAAGATTCACTACTAAAATATCAACATCAGTTGCTCGCTAATACACAAATAGGTTATCTGCGAGCCTCCACCGCAACAGAATTTTTGGTTCTCGGTCTGCCATTGAATCAAAAATTAATTGATAGCATCAATGTTAATATATCGCAAAGAGGAGTATTGATGAGGGGGCTTAAAGAGAAAAAACGCGAAGATTTGATAGCCCCCAAGTATAAGGAGCAAATTGAAATTGGAAAAATTGTTGTAAACGATTACATGGAATCCGAATGGGATATGCAGTCGCAACAAATTGATTATCTGGGACAATTGACCGAGAATAATAAAAAGTATTTAGTTTATGCATTTAAAACTGAGAACGATGAGCAAAGCTATCTCTCAATTTATTTACCAGATGACCAAAATAAAGAATGGTCTTATACTTATGAAAACTGTTATTCAGATCTTGAGCCCTTTATCGGAGACTGGAAAGAACAAGCTCTGAAATTGATCCAACAAATGCGTATTGAAGATTAAAACAATAAGCTGATAGCGAAAAAAAGTTCTAATAGAAGTTAAATACCTTCAGAGGTTAAAAACTCAAGTGCCTTATTGATAAATATTGATTTATTTTCTAATATATATTGATGTTGTTCTCTACGGCTTTGAATATCCTCCGGATACGTAATCGTTATATCTGGATTTATTCGCTCTCCAACATCATAAGATTTTCCTTTTCTATTGTGCAACAACGCAGTCATTAAATTAATGGAATATCCTTTATCTACATAATAAAGTTCATTACCTGATGTTAAACCAGCTGACTTTGTACCGATGACGGTCACATTCTTTTGTCCTAAAAAATGACATGCAGCAATCTCTCCTGAACTTCCCGTTATTCCCGAAATCAAAACAATTACTGGTATCCTATTATTTACAAGCGGTAAGACTTGAACAGTATAAAATTTAAAATACTTTGCTTCCACATCATTGTCTATATATAAACCATTTTGGGGAATCTGAAATTTATCTACCAAAACCTCCTTTCCATCTTTGTCCAATGTTCCATCAAAATAACAAAAGGTCTGTGTGGTATCTATGAGAGCATGAAAGGGAATGATCATCGGAGCACAACTACCACCTTCATTTTCCGTTAAATCAATAATCCAAGCCTTGGGTTGTTTTCCATCTAGTTCAAGCAACTGCTTTTGTAAAGTGTCAATATACATGCGATGTTCCAGATCAACACCAGGAACGTTAATGTATGCATATTTATCTTCGATCAATCGATGCTGAAAATTTGGCCCAGGCATCCCTAGTTGTGCATAGGTTGTGGAAGCATACTTTTTAATTAACGCCAATTCATCTACGATACCTTTTACTCTATGTACACTCGAATGATGATCATTTAAACCTGCAACTATCTTTTTAAAAGTTGGCATTAATGAATCAGTCGAATTAATATTCCTGACGTTCAACTTTGTTTCTTGACGCATTTTATCGAAATCGACTCTACTACGCATAAAAGAATGAGCCTCTAGTGTATCGATGAATTGATCGACTAATTTGGTTACTTCCTTGTTTTGGGCACGGCAGATATTGAATACAGAAAAACATACAATAAAAAAGATAATTTTACACATAAACTAACAATTAATAATTTATCAAAACTAAAAAAACTGTAAAAACATTTGGTCAATTGTAGAAATTATTTCGTTATTTTCTTGACCTATAATATGTATTTCAGCGTATCTTCTAGAAGTAATCTAATTTTCCATTCTCCGTTCGCAAGCGAACAGTATTGTTCACAATCGAACAATTTAATACGGTTACAAAAACAAACAAAACACTGAAAATCAGAAACTTAAAGTTTAGGCAAAACTATTGATGCGTTTAAAACCAATTGATCTCAAGCATGTTGCATGAGATAAAAATGACATGAAATGCAATGAATTTTTAAGATTAAAATTAGGAAATCATGTATAATTACTTAAAAGTCGGTTGGCGGAAATTGTTCAGAAACAAAATCTTCTCCTTAATCAATATACTAGGATTATCGTTGGGCCTAGCCGCATGCTGGATTATCCTCTTATTTGTGAATGATGAATTGAGTTATGATCGTTATTTTACGCAGGCAGACCGTATATATCGCGTTGTTTCCCACGGAAAATGGGATGGTGGTTCCTTTGACATAACAGGAACTGCAGGTCCCCTTGCGAATGTTATTAAAGATGAATTTCCCGGCGTAAAGGAAGCTACCCGATTCGATATCGAGGGCGGAGGCATAATTACCATTGATAATCAACAAACAAAAGTCAACGAAATCTTCCTCGCAGACAAGAATTTCTTCAATCTATTTGACTATAATTTTCTTGCTGGCAATCCTGCAACGGCATTGGCTAATCCCCAGTCTATTGTACTGACAGAAGACTTAGCCGTACAATTATTTGGATCCGTAGAAACAGCAGTCAATAAAACGCTTTATTTCAATAAATCTGAACCCAGCCTTGTCACGGCTGTTATACAAAATGTACCTCAAAATACACATTTCAGCTTCAGAGCTATCCGTTCCTTTTCAAAAGACTTTAATCCGGATTGGAATCAACTTTACCTCTATACTTACGTACTATTAAAAGATCAGTCATACTTGCCCCAACTTCAAAAAAAACTTCCTTATATCGTAAAAAAATATATTCATGGACGGGACCTCGATTTTGATTATAAAATCGAATTACAACCAATTACGGATATCCATCTGCATTCTAATCTAAGTTATGAGCTTGGCAATAATAGCAATATCAAATATGTTTACATCTTTTCCATTGTCGGTGCGTTAGTACTCTTAATTGCGATCGTAAATTATATTAATATCACGACGGCGCAGGCTTCAATAAGGATGAGAGAAATTGCCGTCCGGAAAGTAATCGGATCCAGCACTTTAAATCTAACAAAGCAGTTTCTTGTTGAAACGTCTTTAATCATCTTTTGTGCAGCATTGTTAAGCATATTGCTGGCGTCAACTTTTCTTCCATGGCTAAACCAAATGATCGGTAAGCAATTGGATTTATGGCATTTTGGAATAGGGAAAACCTTATTGTTTGTACTTCCATTTATCGTATTTTTAGTATTCACTACCGGTATTTATCCAGCTTTAGTACTTGCTGGACTAAAGACTATCCCTTCGCTAAAAAATCAGATCGGAACACATGGCTTCCAACATCTACTGAGAAAATCACTTGTGGTTTTTCAATTTGTAATCGCAGTATTGCTTATTGTATCCACCATGGTCATTTTTCTACAATTGAATTTTATGACGACAAAAAACCTGGGTTTCGACAAAAATCAGGTCATGGTTTTCCATCTGGACAATGAATCCACTCGAAATAAAGGCGACGAGCTCAGGAATAGCTTACTCGAAGATAGCCATATTACAGAAGTAGCGTTCGCCAGCAATCCAATTGGGAAAAACGACATTGGCGTGGGTACTTTCAATGTTGAAAATAATGGAAAAATTGATCCCAACTTTACACTCGCCAATACCCTAAAAATCGACCCTAGTTTTATCCCAGCAATGCATATCCAACTAGTTAAGGGAAGAAATTTCGACAGTACCATGCCAACAGATAGCGCCTCTGTCATTATAAACGCGGCATTTGCAAAAAAACAAGGCTGGACAAACGCGATAGGCAAAAGGATCGAATTTGGAAGAGACACAACTGGAAAATCCATCCTGAAATCTGTTATCGGCGTCGTCAGCGACTTTCATATTTATTCGCTTCAGCACAAAATAGAGCCTCTTATCCTAGAACTTCCAGCTAATAAAATGGAAATGGACAATATTTATATTCGCATGAAATCGACAAATGTAGACCATACAATTTCGCATATAAACAAAGTTTACAGTAAATATGTCCCCGATTATCCTTTAGAATACACATTTTTAGATAAGACCTTTGAACAGCAATACAATTCGGAAACGAAACAGGGTCAAATTCTCTTAATTTTTGCCTTGTTGTCTATCGTTATTGCCTGTTTAGGCTTATTTGGTGTAATCACATTCGCTATCCAATTGCGAATAAAAGAAATTGGTATACGCAAAACATTAGGTGCAACACTCAGCAACCTCGTTTATCTACTGTGCTCTGATATGGTTAAACTGGTCGGTATAGCCCTGTTGATTGCACTGCCGCTCGGATGGTTATTGATGAATCAGTGGCTGCAAGAGTTCGCTTATCGCATTTCGGTCAGCTGGTGGATACTTGTAGGTGCGGGGATCATCGCACTGGTCATTGCCATTCTAACCCTATGTACGAGAGCAATAGCCGCTGCAAAAGCTAATCCGGTCGACAGTTTAAAAGTGGAGTAAGAATTTGTATCCACTATACTTTCGAGCTGTACTCTTTCTCAATCACGCCATTCTACTACCCGTATTGCTGTCGCGGGAGCATCAGCGAGTCCCTCAGCATCCTTTTGCACTGTAGACTGCACAAATAAAGCAACTTTACGTTTCTTTTGCCACAACTGGGTATCATATGTAGGTTCCCAAGCCCCTACGGACTGCTCACAAAGATCAATAATGTCATTAGCCTCTTGATGCATGCCATTCAACCTCAGTATCGAAGGTCGGTAACCGCGCTCTTGATCTCGAAAGACCAGCGTCAACATTATTTTATTGTCTTTTCCGCGAACCAACACCTGGGGCCTGGCGATTGGAATATCCTTTGTTCCACCACCACTCAAACTAAAGGGTGTTTTTCTAAAATCAAAAGACCGGATCTTCCATTCACCCTCTTGTAAATAGATTACCTTATATTGTGGGATCTGTGTTCCTGCATCACGCCAGTAACTAGCGATAAAAGGATTCCCTTTTTCATCCGCAGCGATAGAGGTTTGATTAATCAATTCGTGCTGCTGGGGGATATGGGCCGCATACTCGACCGTAGATTCTTTCATGGGCAAATCGTACCGCATTCCATTACTCTTTTGCCAGGTTAATCCGCCATCTTTTGAACATGCATAAGCCATATCATGATTGCTTTCCACGTTGGGACTCTCCCGCCATACCCAAGAAAGATGTATCGTCCCCCGACGATCCACATAACTTTGCCAATAGGCATTTCTCCGTCCCTCGCCATCAATCAGATTGCTATGCATCCGCTCCCATTTTTGCTGCTTACTATCGTACTTATTGACCACAAGATTACCATGACCGGATCCGCCGTCACGATATAAAAACAGTAACTCGCCACTGGGCAACTTTAAGAATTCGGGATAGGTTACCTTTGACTCATTTTGTCCCAGCATGGCTTGCTCATAACCCAGCACAAGACTATTGGGATGAAGGGTACGTGCATATCTCAACTTGCTGTCATGCTGATCCCAACAAACGTGGAGATATCCAGCCTTATCCACCATAATACTAATTACATTATGAGCGTCCTTCACATGCCCAGTATAGCCGGTACGTCGCAACTTCCACACCTTGCCAGAAAGTAATCGCTGGCCTAAAACTACATATCCAGCTTCGTCATAATAGGCGATATATTGGTATTTACCATTGCTGGTTAATGAATTTTTACGAAATACGGTTGTGTTGACCGTATTCTTTGCCCAGCCATTCCCGACAAGCGTATTCTTAATTTTCTGCCCTTGTGCATTGTAAATAAACAGGAGACACGCGCAAGTGAGCATCCCCACTCTTACTAGTTGATTTAGATATTGCTTCATTGAATTTTTTATACACTTGTTGAGTCCACCAGGTCCTTTTGAAAGGAGTCTTATTCCCGGAATTTGGGGTTATTGAATGGCTTTACCCTGATCTTTATGCCAGTCCTGTCCTGACCAGATACGCCGTGCACTCCAGTCGCTCGCTTCACTTGTCCAAAAAGAATCTCCGTCGGGTAATCCCAAAGGCAAAAAAATTACTGAACATAAATAGGGGCTCCCCTGATTATTGTATGGATCGCCCAAGCCCGGCTGATTACCATACATACCCAGTGTCAACCAGCCATTTTCATACGTATTTGGGTTTTCGGTCGATTTTTTCAGTACTGCAGACAGGGCAGCCTTCACCTGTCCTTCGCTGAGTTCCCCGGGGAGTCGTCTCTTGAACGCCATATCTGCGAGATGATGGAAAGCTGCCGCGCGATAGATTACAGACCTTCCTGTCGGGGGAAAGCTGCCGTCGGCATTGATCAGCCGCTCCTGAATTAGGGCATAGCGCTCATTTCGAAGCTTGATTTTTGCAAACATCCCATCATAGTTTTTAGTTTTCAACTGTATGAAATCCATAATTCCGGCCAAGAAGGGATGGATAACATAACTATTATAGTAATCGAACGCATAATGTGGACCATCCATATACATTCCATCTCCAACATACCACTGTTCCAATTGCTGCAGCGCATAATCAACGCGCATCACATCCCAATCATCCGAATATTTCGCTAAAAAAACTTCATTCATTGCTGAAAAGAGTAACCAATTTGAATAAGCTGGCCGAAATTGGCGCGTAATTTTTATGGATGCTACCAAATTCTTTTTTGTCTGATTGTCGATATGATCCCACAGCCAAGGACTGCGCATAAATCCCAAAGCGATAAATGAGGCATCAACAAGCTGTTGACCACCGAGATCAAAACGCATAAAATCACGTGCGCTGCTGTCCAAAGCATTCTTAAGTGCTTGAACAGTCCATACTCTGTATTGGTCGCGTAACTTTATCTCTTCAGCCGAACCGCCATCCAAGGAAAGCCAAGGTGCTATGCCTGACAATACCCTTCCCAAGACTTCAACATATTGCACTTTGATGCGTTGTTCCTTATTATCCACGTGTTTAGAAGTCATTTGTGGCATAGTTAACCGCAGGCTATCATGGGCCAGACTGCAGAGGACGGGACGCAGCATATGATCCATTTCTTTAAGCCAAAAAGCTCTATCCGTCTCTTTTGTTGATGCAGGTTTCTCCTTCAAGCCCTGTCCAAAGACAGTATGGCCTGTCAGAAGAATGGCCAAGAACAATAAAATCTTATTTTTCATTTTCAAATCCAATCTATTTTTGAGCTAAATAACGATACATTTCCGAGCCGGCTAATAAAAACGCACCTACACCAAAAGGAGCTGTAGAGTTGGTATCCACCACCTGTCCGGGGATAGCTTTTTCACCGATCGGTTGTACGTACCCAACTCTGCCATCGGGTTGTAAAGCGACCTCACTAAGATATTTCCAGCCTTTAACCGCAGCATTTTTAAATTTAAAATCGCTTAGCAATCCATTATTTATTCCCCAGAGCAGTCCATAAGTAAAAAAAGCGGTTCCGCTTGTTTCCCTGCCGGGTGCATGTTCGGAATCTAACATGCTTCGAGTCCAGAATCCCTCCTGCTGTTGACAACTCATGATAGCGGCTGCCATTTCCTTAAAACGCTCCTGATAGTAGGTATAATGTTTATCCTCCTCAGGTAGATCTTGAAGAACCTTCGCAAATGCCGCGAAAACCCAGCCATCGCCCCGGGCCCAAAAATCCTTTTTGCCGTGTAAGCTCTGGTGTTTGGGGAAAACATATTTTGCATCACGGTAATACAATTTCGCTTCCTGATCAAACAGGATACTATCGGCATATTGCAAATAAGTATACATCTTATCCAGATAAAGTGAATTCCCTGTCAATTTGTACATTTTAGTCATCACCGGCATCACCATATACAAACCATCGGCCCACCACCAATAGTCCTGTTTATTGGAGTGGATCTGATATTCCATGACTTCTTGAGCACGTGCAATCTTTTCAGGGCTTGGCGATAAATGATAGAGATCGATATAGGTTTGGAAACAGATTTGCCAATCACCAAAAAGAACGTGTTCGTCTGTTTCCCCATAGTTGTATTTCCACAGTTGCGTATCGGTAGACTTGGCTCCTTTCCAATCATTGTATATCGCCCAATCCGTAGAATATTTTAAGTCTCCTGCTGATTTTGAAATCTTATAGAATTCCATATTTCCGGTATGATAAGCTGCCTGATCCCAAAACGCCCAAACTTCGGGCTTATGATGAGACTGCCAGTATTGGTTTGCCTTACTTAGCTGAGCTAGTACGGTCTTTTTGTTCAATTGCTGTCCAAATGAAAAATGTCCTACAAACAATAGACATAAGATGAAATTGATCCGCATATATTTAGATGTATCGTATTTTTTGATAAACTAGCACATAAGCTGCTTTAAATTGGTTTGTACACTATTTTAATAGAGACACTTATTACTTTCATCCCGTCCTCTTTTTGCTTTATGAAGCAAAATCTTACTCGTAAAAACTGTTCGCCTTAAATAAACGTACAATATACACTTATTTTAAAAAACAATCGTATCTTTAACCATATAATCTTCAAATTGACTTTTTCTGATCACAAAAGTTGTTTTCAAGATAATAACCTATGATAAGGAAGAATCGATAAATTATCTGATATCGGAAATACCATACTAACATCGCTGCTAACATGCCTAGTTTGAACAGACTCCTACATTCACGTCAGGCCTTGATCCTGATATTAGTTCTTATCCTTGTTCACACAAGCACGCTGACCCACGCGCAATTCCCCAAGGAGATGAATAAAGATTTATCCAATAGTTCGGTGAAATCTATATTTCAGGATAGTCAGGGCTTCATGTGGTTTGGTACCTACGACGGGCTAAACAGATTCGACGGTTATGATATAAAAACCTACAGAAATCAGCTAAATAACGAAAATAGCATTCCGCATAATTATATCTATTGTATAGCAGAAGACCATAATAAAAAATTATGGATAGGAACTGGTCAAGGAATTGGAGTCTACGACCGAAATTTTGATACTTTCACGCGTTTAAATTATATAGACCAAAAATCAAAACGGTCATATCATCTCAATGCCGATACGAAATCCATTCAAATCGATAGTGATAATAATATTTATATCGGCACAAACGGCTGGGGGCTATTTTACAAAAGTCATCAAGAAGCATATGCCATACAAATTGCTTTTAAAGATTATAAATCGAACCTATCCACCTTATACTACCACGTATCGGCCACGCATATTGACGCGACCGGCATGGTATGGGTTTTTATAGAGGGACGCGGTTTATACGCTTTCGACAAAAAAACTCAGCAGTTGAATCTTGTATCGAAGGCTATTACGAGTGCAACCTGTATGGCTAGCACAAACAGCGGTGAACTCTTTATTGGTAATTACGAGGGGCTATTTGTTTGGAAAATCAAAGACCATATGCTTTCGTCCTTGTATCCACAGGAGCTTAAATCGAGCCAGATCAACATGCTGACGCTGGAGGGGCAAAACAAACTTTGGTTAGCCACCCAAAACAATGGCATTTTTATACTTAACCTATCTCATGGAAAAGCAGCAAATAAAAATGTTCTACAGCCCGTACAATTTTCACTGAATAGCAAAACCATTTATACGGTTTACATAGACTCCCAGCGTAAAATATGGATTGGCACCGGAAAGGGCGGCATTGAGACCATTGATAACAATGGCTATAAATTTAATTATTTACAGCAGAAACATTATGCGGGATTTAACTTAGCGCACAAATTTGTACGTTCTTTCGTTGAGTATGATAACAAGATCTGGATTGGTACCGAAGGTGATGGCCTTTATGTATGGGATAACAAGACCAATCAGGTTCAATCTTTTCAAAAAGGGCCACAGCAATTGCCAGACAATACGATAAACCATCTTTTGACCGGAACTAACGGAGATCTATGGATCGCAACCGAAAGGGGCATTGCGCGTTATGCAAAAGGTTCGGGTTTAAAATATTATGTTTGCAGGACGCCAAATGGGGTCGTAAATAACAGTGTACAATTACTTTTTAAGGATCAGGATGAGAAGATCTGGGCAGCGACATTTTCTGAGGGAAGAGTGTATACATATAATCCGACAAGCGACCAATTTGAAGTCTTCAGCGAAGACATCTATGATATCAATTGCATGATTGACGATAAACAAGGCAATATCTGGATGGGGAATTACAATGAGATCATACAGCTAAACAAGAAGACACGAAAAAGCGCCAGGTATTTAATCGGAAAACCTGTTCGTGCCATTCGGCTCGGAAAAAATAACAGACTTTGGTTAGGAACAGAAGGTAAAGGGCTCTTGGCATTTGATAGCAAATCAAAAAAGATTGTCGAAAATTATTCCACAAATGAAGGTTTGAGTAACAATGCCGTACTTAATATTTTGGAAGATAAAACCGGGAAATTGTGGTTAAGTACCTTTAATGGCCTCTCGAAGTTCGATCCTTCCACTAAAAAAATTGTACGATACGAAGAAACGGATGGGCTTCAAAGCAACGAGTTTTCTTATGGAGCAGCATTTAAGCTCAAAGATGGCCATCTTCTTTTCGGAGGAAACAACGGTTTTAACATCTTTGATGCAGATAGTATCAAACTGAAAATTTATGAACCTGCCTTAGCAATCACAAGTCTTAAGATTAACAATAAAAAGATTGCCGAACTGAGCGACCGGGTCGATATTGGAAAAGATAATACTATTCACAAATTGACCCTTCCCTACAATCAATCTACTTTTTCGCTGGAGTTTGCCGCCTTGGAGTTTGATTCGCCACAAAAGATAAAATATAGATACCGCTTGGAAGGTTTAGACAAGCAATGGAACGATGCCGGGTCTACCCGATCTATCAATTACAACGGCCTGCATGAAGGAAATTATACCCTGCTTATTCAATCGACCGACTCGGAAGGCAATTGGACAAATAAGCAGATTAAGCTCGAGATTCAAATTCTCCCGCCTTGGTATAGAAGCTGGTGGGCTTACCTGCTTTACACGCTGGCTATGATCTATACGGGGCTATGGTATCTGCGCTATCGGAGGAGGCAAATCGCTTTAAATTATGAAATACAGCTTTCAAAATTCACCATCCAAAAGGAAAGAGAACTCAATGAAAAGAGGCACGCATTTTTTACCAATATATCGCATGAATTTAGAACACCGCTGACCCTAATTATTAATCCGATTAAAGATCTGCTGAAGACCAATAAAGAGTCTGAAGACAGGGCTTCCCTTCAGGTAGTACACAGGAACGCCAAAAGGCTTTTGAGCTTGGTGGACCAGCTGCTTGTATTTAGAAAAACAGAGGACGGTGCCGAACAGCTCAAAACCAGCATTTTCGACTGTCAAAGCTTTATGAAAGAAATATTTCTATATTTCGCTGCCCAGGCAAAATTACAAAAGATAAATTATCAGTTCCAGGAAAATTCCGATCCGGTCTTTGTCAATGCCGACAAAGAAAAAATTGAGATCATCTTATGCAATCTCATATCAAATGCCTTTAAATTTACGCCTTCCGATGGCGCTATTCATATTGCTCTATCGCAACAGGGTAGGGAATTAACCATTCAGATTAAGGATTCGGGAAAAGGTATCCCCGAACATCTTGGCGATAGAATATTCGACAAATATTTTTCGGATCCACTGACTGGCCCCAAAAAACAAACGGGATTCGGGATCGGCATGTATCTGGTCAAAACTTTTGTTGAAATGCACGCCGGAAAAATAAGTTATACGAGTTCAGCAACAGCGGGAACAACATTCGACCTCGTTTTGCCTATCGTGGCACAACAAATGCCGGCCGAAGAACCATTGGCAGATGTAGCGCACCGCAACGAGTCGGGGATTCAAATGCTATACGATGCACAAGTGGTGACAGAAACAGCTCCCACATTTCCAACGGCCATATCAAGCAAAAAATTCAGTATCTTATTGGTTGACGACGACGATGCGATCCGCAGCTATCTTACCGACATTTTTAAGGTAGAATATACGGTCTATGGTGCCCGTAATGGCGTTCAGGCATTAGCTATGATCAACGAAAAACAACCTGATCTGGTCATAAGTGATATTATCATGGAAGAGATGGATGGATTGTCACTCTGCAAAGCCGTAAAATCTAATGCTACGCTCAACCATATTCAAATCATCCTGCTTACTTCAAGTACTTCCGACGGCACGAAGTTAGCCGGAATTCAATATGGTGCCGATGATTATATCCACAAGCCATTTGATTCGGAAATATTGTTGCTTCGGGTCAAGACATTACTGCAGAACAAAAAGAACCTTCAGGACTTTTTCCTTAACGCTATCACATTACAGTCGAATGAGCTAAAGATATCGATCACAGACAAGCTATTCATAGAACGGTGCATTGAGATTATTGAAGAGAACCTACTGGAAGAATTGACTGTAATAAGCCTTGCCGAAAAAACGGGGATGAGTCATTCGTCACTTTATAAAAAAATTAAAACAATTTCAGGCAAATCGATCAATGAATTTATCAGGTCGGTACGACTCAAAAAAGCAGCAGAAATGCTTATTTTGACAGATTCGAAAATTAATGAAGTAGCTAACTTAACAGGTTTTTACGATCAGCGCTACTTTAGACAACAATTCAACAAATTGTTTGGCGATACACCATCCGACTATGTCAAAAAGTACCGAAAAGCATTTCAGAATGAATTCCATGTAGACCGGCCTTAGTCTGAATTGTTAAAAAGTAAAATAAGTCCTGTACAACAATCACGAGCTCTTTCTGCTGTACAGGACGCTATAATTATTCGACTGGTTTTAAAACGAAGGAGAATGAATAATCTTTGTACGGCAATGTATATTCGTGAAGCGGCCATGCTCCCCAGCTATTGATTCCGCCTACGCCCATTTGTCTGAGGTCAATATTAACTTGCGTTTGTTTCCTTTTGACAAGGTCAGCGGCATGGCGTTGTTGTCGCTTGGGACCGTCGTCCAAATCCTTATCAAAATAATGCAAGGCACTCATACTGAAAGTAGAATCTGCCGTAAAAAACAATCCCTCACCTTGCTTATTTCTTATTTCCATCCACCTGACATCGGTCTTATTACCTGTCTCCTGTGGCATTACATAAGGAAAATACTGTTGATCGACGGTCTGTTTATAAATTCCGACATGCGATGCAAAATTACGGTCGATGTAGTTCTCCTGTGGTCCCCTACCGTAGTAATTAATGGCCTCAAATCCAGCAGGCATGATCCATTGCATGCCGAAACGTGGCAGAACAGCAACCTTTTTTGTGGTGTCAGCCATGAATGATTGAGAAACGCGCATTTCACCCCGTTGATTAATGCAGTATTTCATTGCTAACTGTCCATATACCTGAGGCATTTTGTAGGCCGCATAGACATAGACCAGGCTATCGATTAATTCGGATCTAATTTCAAGTAATTCAATAGAATCCGTAACCTGTTTCCAAGATTTCAGTTTTTCAGGTGTATTTGCACCGAAATCGTTATCATTCGGTGCACGCCAATAATTAGTCTTAAATAAAGCATGCTCATCCATTAAATCCCGTCCTTTGTAATGATATCTGGTCAGCCATCCTGATTTAAGGTCAAACTCCATCTGCAGCTGTTTTGCCGAGATAATCAGATTTCCATCTTTTCGCTCAGTCTTAATTTTCCCCTGTGCCACAATGGTTGTGTTAGGTTGAAAAACACCACCTAAAGACAACTGTTCGGTTGCAATAATATGCCCCATAGGAAGTAAGGGTTCGGCTTTTTTCAATCGATAAGTCAGATTCAGAAATTTCTCCCCACGTGCATCTGTTTGATAAGGGATAAACAGCACACCAGATTGTTGCGGCAACACATTCAAGTGACTGATTAAACCAGATTGGGCTTTCTTTCCATCAACAATAAGCTCCCATTGAAGTTCAACATTGTCAAGTCCAGTAAAAAAACGTTCATTGTAAACCTGTATCTTTTTCTCCTTCATTAGGTTGCTATGGATATCTTGATATACTTTCTTCATTTCCCAGGCATGCGGATAGGGTGTCCTATTAGCATAAAAAATGCCTTTGGAAGCATAATTCCAGTCCGTTATGGCTTCCTTAGGCTCATAGTCTCCACCATAGGTATAAACCGTATCGCCTTTAGCGTTGATTTTAATAAAACATTGGTCCACAAAATCCCAGATATATCCGCCTTGGAATATTCCTTTATTTGCCCGAATGATGTCCCAATAATCCTTAAAGTTTCCTAATGAATTTCCCATGGCATGGGCATACTCACATTGAATAAAGGGCCTTTGGGGCTTAGGGTTGCGCGCTGCATAATTTTTCATCGCCGATGGGCTTGCATACATGGGAACAATCAGATCGGTATTCCAATCAAATCTTAATTCCCCATAATTATTCACAGCCCTTTCGTATTGTACAGGGCGACTTTTATCGAGCTCTTTCATCCGGAGGTAGGCCCGATAGAAATTGTAGCCATTTCCAGCTTCGTTGCCCATGCTCCAAATAATTACGCTGGGATGATTCCGGTCGCGCTGAATAAGACGTTCAACACGGGCAACATGTGCCTTTTCCCAGGTCGGCCTATTGGCCATCGTATAAGACAGATCATAGCCCATGCCATGAGATTCGATATTAGCCTCATCAATCACATACAATCCATATTGATCACAGAGTTGCAACCAATATTCGGCATTGGGATAGTGGCTGGTACGGACAGCATTGATATTGAACTTTTTCATGAGCTGTACATCACGCAACATATTTTCTTTGGAGATCACATGCCCTGTTACAGGATCTGTTTCGTGCCTGTTTATTCCCTTGATAAGTATAGGCTGTCCATTCACGTGCAACTGACCTTCTTTGATCTCAACCCGACGGAAGCCCACTTGCTGGGGAACGACCTCGCTGAGTTTACCCTCGTGGTCTATTAGCTTAACAGTCACCTGGTATAAATTTGGCATTTCGGCCGACCATAGTGCAGGACGCTCTATGGTCTGTGCAATATCCATCTCTTGTCCCGAGACTTTAACAGTTTTAACTGACACAAGACGACCATTTCTATGTAATGAAACCTCTGCTCTTAACTCATCTTGACTGCTCTGGTTAAAAATCAGCTTAGTATTTAGCTGTCCTTCATCAAAAGAATCGTTGAGGGTCGGTGCCAACTGAATATCACGTAGATATATCGGTTGCCGTGCCAGCAGATAACAGTCTCGTGTGATTCCACTGAGGCGCCACATGTCCTGATCCTCCAAATAATTTGCGACTCCCCAACGCATGACGCGCATTGTGATTAGATTTTTTCCTTTTCTCAAATATCTTGTTACATCAAACTCGGAAGGTAATTTGCTATCCTCCCCATACCCCACATATTGACCATTTACCCAAACAGATAGATTTGATTTGGCAGCCCCAATATGGAGGATAATAGGTTTGCCCTGCCAATCCTCAGGAATGACTACCTCTCGGCGGTACACCGCCGTGGGGTTGAAATCCATCGGCACAATTGGTGGATTTGGTTTTCCGATCAAATAAGTGAATTCAAAACCGGAGGTCGTATACATCGGGAAACCGTATCCATTGAGTTCCCAGTTTGCAGGCACCTGAAAATTAGCCCAAAGATGATCATCATAAGTCAACGATTCAAAATTGGCCGGTAATTTTGACGGACTATGTGCCCATTTAAATTTCCAGGGTCCATTCAAACTTAAATAAGCGGAAGATTCACGCCAATCGCTATTGACGATCTGAGACGTATTCGGAAAGGTAACAAAATCGGTATGCATGGGCAGCCGGTTTTCTTCGGTTATCGTTTCATCCAACCAAGGGATTCCTTTTCGGACAAGAGTATCTAGCTGTTGCATTTTACGCGGTCCATGTGTCAAGGTAACACTGGACTGCGCATGTCCAAAATTGAATATCAAACTATAGAGTAGAATAAGCACCAATTTATTCACAAACTGCATGTTTTATTATTTAGCGATTAAGAAATCAATTCAAAAAAGAGTGGTTTGTTTCACAGAATCTAGGTTAAATACGGCCATACGGCAGGCCTAGTGAAATACACTTAAATCCCATTGATCCTTCCAATTTATCTGTACTTTTTCATTCTGGAGATCTACCGGTAGCCAGATATATCTGCTATCCATAAGATCTTTGGGGTTCCAGCGGTCGGCCATAAAGATAAAGGCATCTGTTTTTCCTGCGACAGGAAGAATAAATGTGGATTGACCGCCATAAGTCAAAGCCGAATTTGGCCCTTGCATTGGATCCCCTAGGGATTTCCAGGGGCCAAAAAGACTCTTAGCGACATGGAGCTCTGCACGATTTGGAGCCCAGCCGGTGCATCCGCTGGTGATCAGATAATACTGATCTTTATGCTTGAATAAAGCTGGGGCTTCCCGATGATTCCGGAAGAGTAAGGAATCTTTTGCTGTCACATGCAGGTAATCATCGGTTAATTGCACCAGGCGTAAGGCATAGTTTTCGTCCGATGAATAGATTTGGTAAGCCCTGCCATCGATGTCTACAAATAAACCCATATCACGTGACATATTGTTATTTGGCCGGAAGCTGTGGACAAACTGAAACGGCCCAAGCGGAGAGTCACTGGTAGCAACGGCGGCCCTGGCTGCTGCATAGCCTTGCCCTTTCAACTCAAGATGGAACCACATCACATATTTCTTCAGCTGCTCATGATAGATAACCTTTGGCCGTTCCATAATACAGCCCCAGGCAATATCGCTTGTAGAATCTGCGCTAGGTGTGAGAGCCAATCCTTCAAACTTCCAGTTATACAAATCATTGGATGAGTACACATTGACGCCCTGGGATGTCGTTCCGCCACGTTTCTCACCATACCAATAATATTTTCCATTTTGATGAAGTACGCCGCCGCCATGGGCATTGATCACATCACCGGATTGGTCTTTCCATATTTCCCCTGGCGTAAAACTATTCATTTCAGCACGTTCTATTTTTTGATAGACCCGGATATAATCAATTTCATATTTAGCGGGAAGTAATTTATCAGCTATCGTGCCACCGTTTATTCCACCGAGGGCCAAATTTAACAGGAGATAATGTGGTTGGGTAAATGGATTGAATCCTGTACCGTCCCGATTGACCAATTGATCCATAGGGACGTGAAGCATTTCCATATCATCCACATAAAGCGTAATGGCATCTTCATCCCAAACCATGCGCCAGATATGAAATTGATCTGCCCAAGCCTTTCCGCCAAGATCTTTGACTGCTTTTGTCTTACCGAACCAATGTGCTTTCCACCGTTGGTCAGTGCCAGTTGCGATATTGGCTAATATATTGCCGCGATAATATTCCATGATATCTATTTCACCATTGGATGGCCATTCCTTGCTCGTGCCTAAAGTCCAGAATGCGGGCCAAAGGCCCTCTCCAACAGGGATACGCGCGCGGATTTCAAAAATTCCGTATTTCCAGTGCTGCTTTCCTAAAGTATTTATCGAAGCCGAAGTATAGGTTATCTTTTTACGGCTGGCAATCCAATCAGAGCTGCCCTGAATAAAACCCGGATGATTACGTTGTTCTTTTTTTGCTTCAATAACCAACAGGCCATTACGACAGAAAGCGTTTTCCTTTTGATACCATTGCTCTTCCCGGTTACGTTTGAAACCTTCTTCGTAACTCCATTTAGTCGTGTCGGGTGCACCATTATAATCAAATTCATCCGACCAGACCAATTTATACTGCGGTAGGATGGGCTGTTGACTATAGGCGATAAAACAACTTGACAGCAAACTAAGACAGACAGATAAAAGTTTTTTCATGATTTAGTTTAAGTTTCTTTGAGTTAACTGCTCGTGATGATCAGTAAACAAAAATATCCCCCTTTTCCTACGTAGTCAAGGGGGATATTGAGTCAAAAAGAGGGATATATTCGTATTTGTGTAATAATGAGATGACACATATCCCTTTTTATATTTCTACAAGCCGGTTGGGGCAGTTCCACTGATCAGTGACCATCCTGGATTCTGATAAATAACGGAATTTTCTGCTGTACCATCATCCGAAGCCAACTGGAGATGCTCGACGGCAATAGGTGCAAGATAATGCGCCATGGCAAATTTCACCCCAGTATAAGACAGGGCATTGCTTCGGATCTCCAATGGTCTGAGGTATTCACTCCGTGCAGGATCTGAAACGACAGATTTATCATTGGTAGCGCCATAAATCAGCTGTTCGGGTTTGTACCAATCTTTCATCGGCCCCCAGAGTTTAAAGCCTTCAAAATGGTCTGCTGTTGTAATCAGCTGGTCCATCGCACGCCAGCGCTTGAGATCCATCCAACGTAGACCTTCCGCCATGAGTTCGCTTCTGCGTTCGCGACGTATATTGTACAATGTAGGTGACACAAACTGTCCTGCAGAATACGCGCCCCAATCTTTCTTCTCTTTCTCCATTTGTGTTGCAGCAATGGTTGCATTGAAATCTTGGTCGACCTTAGCACGTGTACGCAATGAGCGCCAATAGGCCTGCGCCTTCGTATCTAAATTTTGATTCTTTTCGAAACAGGCCTCCATATAATTGAGGTAAGCTTCGGTAGCTCGGAAGGTAATACTACCCGTAAATCCCTGTCCGTTTAGCGTTTGTAAACCGTCGTATGAAATACCTTTACGTATAGTATACCCCGTTGTATAACGTCGTTCCCAATCGGTATCGTATACAGTCGGGGTGGGCTCTATGAGCGTGTAGTGAGTACCTTGTCCAATATTGATCAATACATTCTTTTGGCCTGGCTCTTTTAAAAACAATTGTAAACGACCATCGCGATTTTTCCGAACATCTGTGATGTAATCATCGCCCGCATAACCGCTGCCCGCGGCGTAAATAGGCAGTCCATTGGACATCAGGAAGCTTTCAACAAGGCCGCGTGTCAAACCAACCGCATAATTGCCACGCTGTGCATATACCGGTACATTGTGTGTCACCAAACTCTGGTTGTATTGTCGCCACAAAAGTACTTCGCCATAGCTGGACATATCCACGGCACCAAACATACTGAAGTAAGGATTCTCATTGTTGGCAGATTCTATTATTCCGGTGTTGCTCACCAGCGGCACATTGTCAGCAACCGCAGCTGCCGATTCCATGGCCTGCGTTAAAAAGTAGTCGATCTCTCCGGCAATACTTCCCGTCGGAAATGCATAATTGCTATTGTATGATTTTGCCGCACCAGGCCATCCTGGTCCTTTAGGGACGAATGCGGTTCCGCTAAAGTATTTGAGCCAGGTACCTTCGTACAAAGCTACTCGGGACTTGAACAGCTGGGCTACATTTTTTGAGATCCGCTGTTTCTTGCCATCGGGAGAACTTTGGTTCAGCAAGGTAATGGCCGAATCCAAGTCTGAAAGTATAAAACGCGCGACTTCATTTCTTGGTGAACGCTTGCTCGCTTCCACTAAAATACTCTTATCCTTATCCGACATCACATTGCGAATAATCGGAAAATCGCCCAAGGCCTGCAATTTCCCAAAGTAAACATAAGCCCGTAAAAAATAGGCTTCACCGATATAATGTGCTATGTTACTGGAATTTCCGAGAATACGATTTTCCTTCCATTTGGGAACCACCGTATTGATAAAATAATTCATCTGATAAATACTTGAAAAATCCCAGTCACCGCCGTTCGATCCAACGCGCCATTGGCCTGGAATAAACTTATTATCGAGTGTTGGAGTAGCCATATTGTCTGTATTTCCGTCGATGCCGAACGTGCCAAAGGACCAGTTGCCATGCGAAGGAAACAGTCCAGCATATTGATTTACGGTATAAGCAGCAAGTTGTGATTCCTCATCCAGATACGCTTCAGGTATGATGGACGAAGGGGGTGCAATATCCAAATATTTATTGCAGGAAGCTAGGCCTACCAAAGCGACAAGGCCCAATTGCATCAATCTAAAAATAGTACTATTGAATTTCATAATGAATCGACTTAAAATGTAACACTTAAACCTGCAGACCATACTTTTGTCAATGGATAAACCGTTCCGTTGCTTCCGCCATCAATAGTTTCGGGATCAAACATTCCCGCTACACTTGAGCCGGTCCAGATATTTTCTCCGGAAACGTATACGCGTAGACGCTCCACACCAAAACGTTTGGTTGTTTCTTTCGGTAAGGTATAGCCTAGCTGAATATTTTTTATGCGGATATAGGCTGCATTTTGCAAAAAGCGCGTCTGCGTCTGTTGATTTTTGGAGGTTCCAAAAACAGGACGTGCGTAATACGCATCAAGATTTTCGCCCAATGGATTGTCTGCGGTACGGAAATAATCAAGATGATCGACCAAGCCCGTTGACCACCATTTTGAAGTTGCTCCCCAAAAATAATAGCCACCTTGCCAATAGTCGCGTTTCATGACACCTTGCATGAAAACACTAAAATCAAAATTTTTGTAATCCGCATTCAGATTCAATCCAAAGGAGTAACGCGGCGTGCTGTTTCCAATCACACGACGATCACCAGGATCGGCCTCTGTATTGCTTCCACCATCTATTTTTCCGTCGCCATTCAAATCCGCATACATGATATCGCCTGCCCCCCATTGTGTTCCTAATGCATTTTGTCCACCATTGGGCAAGCTCGCCAGATGTTGACTCATCTGTTCCTCTGTCTTTGCGATACCAAGGGTTTGATATCCCCATATTTCACCTAACTTTTGGCCTTCCCGATAGTTTGATAATGACCCTATTGCGTTTGGATAGCGTGTTACTGTTGTGGTATAATCCGACAGGAGAAACTTTGCTCCATATGCGAAACCACTGGCTGTACGGTCATTCCAGCCCAGTGTAGCTTCAAACCCTCTTGTTTTTAAGTCGGTATTATTTGTTTGAGGAACCTGGGTTCCTAATGTATTAGGCAACTGTGGAGCTGGGCCGACCATATTAAATGTTTTCCGTTCGAAGACCTCAAAAGACCCAGAAAGACGGCTATTTAAAAAAGCAAAATCGACGCCTAAGTTTTTGGTATTGATGGATTCCCAGGTCAATAAGGCACTTACCAAGCCTGGAGCCGAAGCAGAATTTGGTCGAGCATTATTAATTAGCCAAGCGCCATTGGCTGTACCCGTTGGTTGCGTGACATAAGTCGGATACCAGACATCGGTATTTTGATTACCCAGTTCTCCGTAGGAAGCTCTTAATTTCAGCATATTAATAAATGGTGCCGACTCTGCAATAAAGTTTTCTTTGGCGATGTTCCATCCTGCAGAAACTGAAGGAAACCAGCCCCAGCGGCTATCGCTGCGGAAGCGTGATGAACCGTCATAACGCAAATTAGCTTCCAATAGGTATTTTTCTGCATAATTGTAATTCAATCGGCCGAAGAAACCCGCTGTTGCCCATTTTTGATATTCGCCAGATACAGAAGGCACTACTGCTTTTCCATTGATGTCTGTGCCGGAGGTCAGATTCAATACCGGTTGATCCGGGATAATGATTCCGTCGCGTTGCACACCGAGATTGCGATAGGCCGTGTGTTCAATCTGACCACCGACCATAACTTTAACATGATGGTCGCCCCAGCTCTTATCGTAATCAGAAAAGATATTAATGTTATAGTAGTTTTCCTTTAAACCAAATTCGTACACATTGGATGAGTTTTTATACAGATACGGATCACCATTCACGTCATGGTTGTAAAGACGCTGCGAGTCCCAATGACGAAATTGAGTTGTGGTTCTATAGTTAAAATTACCAGTTGTACGCCATCCTTTAATAGGTTCGAGGATGAGTTGTAACTGTTGGTAAATGTAATCCTTACTTGATTTATCCTGTCCGCCTTCTTTCATGGCAAGTGCAGGTGAGGGAGAACTGAACAAGTATCCATTTGGATCATACAGAGGCAGCGTTGGCCAGCCCTGTCTGCCTAAATCATCATAAAAACTATTGGTCAATGCAGCCGGACGGTCGTAGTCTTCACGCACCAATCGCGCGTTGTAATTTACCTGAAAGATGTCAGATACTTTAGAATTGATTTTAGCAGCAACAGCGTAACGGTCGTAATGATCCGTATTGAAGGCCATCAACCCTTGTTGTTTCATAATATTACCTGAAAGGTAATAAGTTGTTTTTTCGGTTCCACCATTGAGGCTTAGGTTGTGCTCCTGAGCAAAAGCCTGATCCCGATACATGACATCGAACCAATCGTTGTTGTCGTTACCATAGGCATATCCTTCAGCCCAATACAATTTATTGTTTGGATCGACTATCGTCGAATTTTTCAGGCTTCCGTTTTGATAATCCAGGATGCGCTGCAGATGCTCCGCGGAGAAATGTGGTGAACCACCTGCGTTGACTTCGGCCTGATTAAAGTATTGCGCAAATGTATAAGAATCCATCATCTTCGGCATTAATGTTGGGGCATTCATACGAAAGCTATTATTATAATTTACCGATGTACGTCCAGCCTTTCCAGATTTTGTAGTAACTAAAATAACCCCAAAGGCAGCTCTAGAGCCGTAAATTGAAGCCGCTCCAGCATCTTTTAATACAGATACGCTTTCAATATCCTGTGGATTTAGTGCCGCCAAAGACCCTTCAGAACCATCGATTAAAATCAGTGGTGCCGAAGAAGAGGTTCCGATGGTGCCCGTCCCCCGGATATTAATGGATGGATTGGTTTCCATCGTTCCCGAGTTTTGGGAAATATTTAGTCCTGGTGCCAGTCCTTGCAGTGCCTGGATCGCATTTCTTACCGGCCTATTTTCTAGTTGCTTGGCATCCACCACCGCAACCGAACCGGTCAGGTTTGTTTTTTTCTGCGAACCGAAACCGACCACCACCACTTCATCCAAAACATCTCCTTCGGAAGCATCAAGTTGCACGTTAAGCTCGTAGTTCCCTTGGCTGATCTGTTTGAGCTGACTGAATTCAAAGCGCTGTTTCGCATAACCTAGAAAGGTAAATTCTAATGCCGTGACTGTGGCAGCACTGATCGTATATTTTCCCTGTGTATCTGTTTGTGCTTGCACTGTGGAACCGATATTTTTGACGGTCACTCCGGCCAGTGGCCTATTATTTTCGGTAACCTGGCCCCGTACAGTTATTGACTGCGCATAAGTCTGCTGTAAGCTTAAAAGTAAAAAGCAGATACAACAAAGCCAGCACGGTGTGAATACTATTTTTCTTTTCATAAGTAAAACTGTTTAGTAATTAAAATATTTTGATGAAGCGTAGTACGGCAATATGAGGTAGCATTATTGCGTTTCATTGGGAATTCAAGGATCAAACAATCCACTTTTGATTGGTAAATTCATCATAATTAAACTTGGTTATTTAGCTGTTTTTGAGTTTTAGCCAGCTTACTTTTCCTACACCTATTTTTTATATGATTTGGAGCGGGTATTCAGCTAATCAGGCAAACACTCTTGGTTATTTAATATTGCCAACACCATAAAATGTCGTATTGACACTTGCAATATTATCAAAAACGTTACAACGGAAGGGGGGTAAAATCTTCTTATTTTAAGGGGCAAATTCGTCAAATCAGGCTTTTTGCCCTCAAAAAAAAGCCGCATCTCCCGACGCGGCTAAACAACCTATATATTTATTTATAGTGAATGACTAAAATGAAAATTGAACTTCAAAATGCATAAAGAACATAAGATCAATTTTGTTAGCTCTGTGCCAAATACCATACCATAGGGTCCTCTAGTTCATTTATACCTTCTGAAGCGCATTATAGCCTAATTTAGGATCTGCTTCAAAAAATGAAATGTACGTATGCGAACAGTTATTATTCGAATTGTTCACATACGAACAGCACATTAGAAATGAAATAGAAGATTAGTACGCCCAGAGGCGCTCCCTGATGCGAAGCTGTACCGAACATGCCCCAAACGAAAGCCGAGCGATTCCGCATTACAAACTCATTCCCAAGGTAAACGCAACGCCTTTAGATTCCAGATCTACATTTCCGTAACCTATCCCTGTCAAAGGCATTTTAACAAAAGGTTTTACGCCAATATTAATTTTATCGTTAATTTTCTTCTCAATGGAGATCGAGAAATCGGCAACACCAAAGATATGCTGGTTCTCTCCATTCACTTCATAGACGGCACTTTTCTGAGATCCGCCATAGCTACCTCCACCTTCGTAGTCGAAGGTATATTTTTCCTTTAGCATAAAATAGCTCGAAAGTCCTGCACTGACATTGAACTTCACTTTTTTACCTTTCAAAACCGTATAACTCGCTGTGAGTGGTACATCAAGAACATCACATACAGCGCTCACACTGCTCGGCAATTGCGTCATTTCCGGTGGATTTGATGGCGCATAAAATTTATACGCTGACGTATAATTCTTTTTAGCGTAGGTAGCACCCACAGACACACGCAGTGCCTTTGTGAGAGGATAGGAATAGGCCAAACCGATATTTTCACTAAGGGAGGATTTACCTGCCCCCCGCACGCTTGTCAGATCTGGCCCGGCCAAGAAACTAACAACCGACCGCTCTCTTTCCTGCGCATTGGATCCCATACTTTCTTTAGGCTGATAAATGGCTGCCAGACGCTCCCCTGTCCCTTCAACCGGTTCTTCTCTTAAGTTGAAATGAGGCAATCTTTGATTGTTATATTCCATGCTTGGAATTGTGAATACAGTATTTAGTTTTCTTTCTTGCCCGATTATCGGATTTGAATCGGCTATCTTCCCCAAGCGGATATCTTGCAGTACGATGGTTTCATTTGAAATCTGGAACACATTATTCGCACGTTTGTTCGGCTGAAATGCAATCCAATCTTGATCCCGTTTGGTTTCGTCTGGCGAATACTCCTTAGGTTGAACAGTTTTGTTCTCCGGAACCTCCTTTTCAGGCGAAATACCTGCTGTATTTATTTCACCTGGTAAATTATTGGTTTTAAATAACGCGCTATTCCAAACAAAAAAGATCGTTAAAACTGCTGCAAGTGTAGCTACCAAGCTCGTTAAGACGACGATCTTTCGTCTCTTTACACGCCTTTCACTGTCCAATCGCGATTCTATATTTTGCCAATGTGATTCATCAAAGTCAAAGTTAGCATCACTTAAGCCCGACTTAAATAGCTCATCAATCTTATTCTTATCCTTTTCCATCATCTTTTCTCCTCCGTTTTACCAAATTTTACCCCTTGAACTTCCACCATTTCCGCCAGTCTACCACGTGCTTTATGCAGATTAGATTTTGATGTTCCAATGGCAATTCCCAGCATGCCACTAATTTCTTCGTGTCCATAACCATCGATCGCATAGAGATTGAACACTGTCCTGTAGGCAGGTGGAAGCTGCTGTACCATCGCCAATAAATCTTCATAGTTTAACTTTTGACTGATGCTATCATCCTCAATAATGGTATGCTCATACATGGATACATCTACCAAGATGCCCTGTTTAATCTTTGCCCGATAAAAATCAATTGCAGTATTTGTCATGATTTTTTTGATCCATATGGAAAAAGGCTTCTGAGAATCATATTTGTTGATATTTTTAAAAACCTTGAAAAAGCCTTCATTTAAAATACTGATAGCATCTTCCCTGTTATTAGCGTAGCGCAGACATATCCCTAAAGACATAGCGTAGTAGATGGTGTAAAGATCTTTCTGGGCCCTGCGGTCCTCATCAATACATCCTTTAATAATATGGATAGATTTTTCGTCAACTTCTGTTATCGCCACTCGATATTGCTTCTTTCTTTTGATAAATATAGTATTAAGTCTTATACGAGAGGATAATCGAAAAGGTTGCCTCCAAAAAATATTTTTTTTCGACTCAATTTCCAAGCAACCTTTTCGCTGACCTGATCGTAATATCAAGACATTATTTTAAAACATACCATTATGAAATCAAACCAAAAACAAGTCAAATTAACTTTTATAGGTGGTCTATTGACCTTAACATTGTTTTCTGCATGTTCAAAAAGCGATGGTGAACCTGGCAATGTCGAAAATAAAAACAAGGGCGTGCAAATGTCTGCCAATACCCAATTTGGTAATATTCTGACCGATGCCGACGGTAAAACACTCTATTTCTTTTCGAATGATACAAAAGGAGCTTCAACCTGCAGCGGTAATTGTTTGGCCACTTGGCCGGTTTATTACAGCAGTGAAACAAGCACAGACCTAAAAATTGACAAAAGCCTGATCGGTGAAATAACACGTGAAGATGGCTCGAAACAAAACACATTTAAGGGCTGGCCGCTTTACTATTATGCAGGCGATAGTCAATCCGGTCAGGTGAAAGGAGATGCTGTCAATAAAATATGGTACGTGGCCAAACCTGATTATTTACTCATGGTTGCGAATGCGCAACTTATCGGACACGATACTAAAAACTATTTAGGCGACTATACCGAAGGAACCGGAAAAACAATTTACCTGACCGATGATAAGGGCAGAACGTTGTATGCCTTTAAACCCGACAAATTCAACAAAAACAATTATACTGCTGCAGATTTCAGTAATGATGCGATCTGGCCTATCTTTCAAAAAGAGACTGGAGCTCTGCCTTCGCTTGTTCGTACGGCTGACATCGCTGTCATTACCGTCTATGGAAAGAAACAATTAACGTTCAAAGGATGGCCCTTATATTACTTCGGCCAGGATACACAGCGTGGAGATAATAAAGGGATAAGTTTCCCACGCGTTGGCGTTTGGCCAATCGTAAACGACAACTCTGCCGTTGCCCCTGCTAACTAAGCCAAAACTAACTATTCAAACTTATGGCACAAAATCTAAAAACCGTAAATCCTTGCCTCAGAGCACATCATTACCTAGTCATTTTTTTCTTTACCTTAACAGTTCTCTCCTTCTCCGCCTGTACCAAAAAGCAGGCGCAAGAACTTACGAACAATCCGGATAACGGCACTGAAACTGTGACGGTACTAAATGTGTCTTACACGAATTTTTCTAAAGCATTCTTTGAAACGAAATGTAGTTCGTGCCACGCGACAGGACGTTCGGCAAGTGGACGATGGACGTTCAGTGGTTATATCTCCGTCAAAGACAATATTGCAAAGATTAATAATGCGGTACTGGTGACCAAATCCATGCCACTAGGCAGCTCACTCTCCGCAAAAGAAATAGAACTGCTGGATGCATGGATCAAAAGGAATTCACCTGAAAACTAATGTTAGGCATATGAAAAAAATCAACATGTACATAGCGCTCTTCATGATGCTCATCGCTATGACGACCTTTGCGCAGCAAAAGGCTTCTTTTGTTTCAAAAGAGACCAGCATCACTTTTTTTAGTAATGCACCATTGGAAGACATCGAAGCCAAAAGTACCTTAGGCGCTTCGGCGATGAACCTTCAAACCGGAGATATCATCTTTCGGGTAAAAAATACATCTTTTCAATTTGACAAAAAGCTCATGCAGGAGCATTTCAATGAAAATTACATGGAAAGTGATCAATACCCCCTATCAGAATTTAAAGGCAAAGTCGACAACGCGGACAAATTAACAAAGGATGGCAGCTATACGCTGAACGTAAGAGGCACACTTCTAATCCATGGGGTTACTAAACCTTACAGTACAAAGGCAACATTTACTGTTACAGATGGCACGATAAAAGCGGTAGCAAATTTTCAGGTTAGACTTGCGGATCATAAAATTTCTATTCCTTCCATCGTTGGAAAAAAAATTGCTGAAGTAGTCAAAATCACCGTTGATGCGACCTACAAACCATAATACGAATTCATTACAAATGAGAAAAATACTACTTATACTGCTTTGCTTTCCTTTCGCAAAGTCATTTGCGCAGGAAGATCTCGATAAATTAATCCATATCGATGCACCCAAAAATGAAAAAGTCACGGCGACCTTTAAATCCGGCAATTTGATCAATCTCAAGACCACAGAAACAATTCATCGTAATGAAATGGACTTTAGAGTAGATCACCGCTTTGGCGATATCGCGGGCAGCGCGGGTGGAGGTAAAAATTTCTTTGGCCTCGATAATTCGACCGACATCCGAATAGGTTTTGATTATGGTTTATTCGATAACCTGAACATTGGAATCGCCCGCGCGAAGGGCGCAACGGCTGTTCGGCAGCTATTTGAGGGGAATGTGAAATACCGATTTATCGAACAAACCGTCGACAATAGCATACCTGTTTCCGTAGCTTTTTTTGGAAGCACTACCCTATCCGCGATGGAAGCTAGTACGGATAAGTCTTCAGCAGCAAGCTTTGAGAACTTCAATGACCGATTGAGTTATGTAACGCAGCTCATCATCGCCCGAAAATTCAGTTCAGATCTTTCGCTCGTTGTAGTTCCTTCTTATCTTCACCGAAATTATACGGCTTTTAATGATCAGAATGATGTATTCGCTATCGGTATCGGTGGGCGGGCTAAGGTTAGTAATCGAATTGCGCTAGTCGCAGACTATACATTGCCTTTCCGAAAAGCATCGAACAAGAAGTACCGTGAAGAAGTGGGTGGTCAACGTTACTATAATGCTTTGGGTGTCGGTCTAGAAATGGATACCGGAGGCCATATCTTCCACCTCAATTTTACCAATGCGACCGCAATACAAGAATCTCAGTTTATCAGCGAAACAAATAGCTCATGGGGCAAAGGGCAATTTCGCTGGGGATTTAGCATTGCGCGACGATTCAATTTTAACAAAAAATAAAAGGTATTGCGCTGTTGGGGATTTGTAACGAAAACAATCCGTACAAGGCAATAGGAATTCAACAAGCATAAAAGTTCATTGAGGAAATTGCTATCAAATTAAAAAAGCGGATAACAATGCTGTTATCCGCTTTTTATCACACAATACTAAACCTACAAATCGTTCAACCACTTATTTACCTCATCTTGTGTTTTACCGGTCTTCTTTTGAAGCTTACCTACCAATTCGTCTTCTTTGCCCTCAGCATACAATAGATCATCGTCGGTAAGGTCTGCATATTGTTGTTTTACCTTGCCTTTGATTTCGTTCCAACGGCCTTTCCATGTTAATTCGCTCATAATTACTTTGTTTTATTGTTTGTTAATAGAACAGTATCGCTCCGTAAATCGTTTAGAAAATAATGTTATAAAATGTTAAACTCACAACATTCACCTGGCAAACAGGCGCTTTCTATTTTTCGCAAGACTATTTCCGATTACAATTGGCCGTCCATGCCTTGCCGTCTTTTGTATAACCAATTGTCAATTTACCGGCATCAATACGGATAAATCCCGTACCTGCTGAGCCGATATTAACTAAGACGTTATCCTTTTTTTCAAAATCTACTCCATTGAGATTAGGAATGCCATTTCCAAAAGCAAAATTATAGGTATCGCCAACTTTTGTTACAGTAACCGTTCCTTCTCCCGAGGCAACATCGTTATCATTGTTGTTCATGTCATCAAAGCCAATAGTGCCTTCATATTTTCCAACAAAAAGATCGTTATCAGCCGGATCATCATCTTTGCTACATGATGTAAAGCCTACTAATACTGTTAAAATAAGCATACTTAGTCCCAGTGTTTGAATTAATTTTTTCATACGTCGATGTGTTAATGTGAATAATTTATGTATTACAGCAGGGTAAAATTCAAACTTTGTGCCAGTCCAAATACAAGATTCGAAACATACGTATCAAAACGCCCAAGAAGAGGTATAAATACAGTCTAAGGGTATTAATACAATCCGACCAAGACGAAACGCCCAATTGAGAGTCTATAACCGTACATCGAAGATCATTCAGAAAACAAATCTCATCCACTAAGAAAAGAGGCAAAATATTTTTTAAAAAACTTGGAGCGAAAGCGCATTATCGCTAAATTCATTTATTCCAAGCCTACACTATGGAAATCAATTATGCGTCTATTGTCCGAAGATTTGAGGAATACTTTGACCTATGGAGTTCCAAAGTATACCAATATGCGCTCAACAAAACCAAATCTTCTTATCTAGCCGAAGAAACTGTGCAGCGTGTATTTATCAAACTCTGGAAAAATATGCGTGACAAAAATATTGATTCCAGCATAGAATCCCAGATATTCTGTATCACCCGAACAGTAGTGATTGATTTGGTCAAAGCAGAGTATAATCGAAAGAAACTTTTGGATCACGATCAGACAGTTGTCTTGCGGCATAGTCCTCATGATGATTTTTATGCCAAACAACTTTCATCCACACTCCATGAAATTGTCGATAAATTACCAAAGAAACGCAGGGAGATCTTTATGCTAAGCCGGTTTTCCAATCTTTCGCATCAAGAAATTGCTAAAAAGCTAGCCATATCGACGAAAACCGTAGAAAACCAACTAACGCTAGCACTAAAAACCATTCGCAAGGCTTTATTGTTCAGTATACTGGTGCAAATTATTTTTTAATTTCATTGGGGGCTACCTCATTTTCGATCGTAATCTTATTAGATGAAGATTACAAAAGAATTGATCGACAATTACCTAAGCGGTAAAGCCAATGCGGAAGAAATTGCGGCCATAGAAAACGCGCTAGCTAATAACGAGTTTTATTGGGAGGATCTTATGCCAGAGGCGGAATGGCAAGAATATGAGGTGGATTCGGACTTTAAAAACCAAAAAGAAATAAAAGCGCATATTTTCAAACAAATAGGGCAAAAAAACAAGAATCAATTTAACTGGTTAAAATATGCTGCCATTATTATCTTCATTGGAATCGGAGCTTGGCTGGGGTTAACCCAAATCGATTCTCCTAAACATACCACCGCATACCGTAGCGCGAAGAAAGTCCAGCCCACATCGCAGGAGCAACCAAGTAATTTATATTATATCAATTCAGGTAATACCATTCAACAAATTGCAGTTCCAGACGGATCTACGATCGAACTATACCCCAATTCTGAAGTAAAATTCTGTTCAGATTTCACACGGATTAGCTCGCGAGAAATTCTATTAAAAGGCAAAGCCAAATTTACTGTGGCAAAGGATAAGACCAAGCCCTTCCGAGTTCATTCGGCAGGTTTGACAACAACGGCACTTGGCACCGTTTTCAGCGTCGACGAAGAGGGTGCCGCGATTACGAAGATAAAACTATATGAAGGTCGTATTGAAGTCAAAAGCGATACAGGTTACCGAAATGAACAATCCTTAAATCTGCAGTTTCTACCCAATGAGGAAATCAGCATTGACCGGAAACAGCAACAGATTATTGCTGAGACCCGAATCAATGCTTCTCAATCCAGTAAACGGGGATCTTATCTAAAAACATCGGAACAATTGATCTTTAAAAACCTCCCCTTACAAGATGTGCTTCATATCATCAGCCATAATTATGCAGTGCGGCTGAGTTTTGATCCCAAAGATATTCAATATAAATATTATAGTGGAACGTATAAAAATACAGCATCAGCCTACATCAGCGTGTTGACTGATATCCAAGCACTTCATAGCATAACCATCCATGTACAAACCGAATAAAATTCACTTAATTAACCCACAAATTATGCACAATTATTTACCTTCCAAGCATAGTATCCTGACTATGCTATTGTTGAGATCCAACATTCGAGCCGACGTAAACTGGGCACTGCGTCTTGGACTCATGGGGCTTTTGTCAACAAGCTATCTTCTTGCTAATGCCCAACAAAATGCGACCATTAACGGAGTAATCAAAGATGAAGCTGGGAAGCCCATTCCTTCGGCGACGGTTACCATACGTAATGCGACGAGCGGAATGAAAAAAACAACAACCAGCAGGCCTGATGGGACTTTTTCGCTCGACCAGATTCCCGCTGGACAGGGCTACCAGATCAGCGTATCGTCTATCGGTTTTAAAAGCAGAGAACTTTTGGATTACACCATTACAGAAAGAGACAAGCTAGCGATCAATATCAGTTTGGAATCGAGTGCGCAAAACCTACAGGAGGTTGTCGTTACAGCGCTTGGTATCAAACGCGAAAAAAAAGCGCTCGGTTATACGGTCGCTGAACTCAAAGGCGACGAGCTGACGCAGGGCAAGGAAACCAATGTGGCGAATGCTCTATCGGGTAAAGTTGCCGGCGTGCAGGTGAGCCGCGCGGCATCCGGTGCCGGAGGTTCATCCAAGGTCGTGATACGTGGTAACAACTCACTTATCGGTAATAGCCAGCCGCTCTATGTTGTTGATGGAGTACCGATTGATAATCAAAACATTTCATCTCCAAACCAATCTGGGGGAACCGATTATGGTGACGGAATCGGAAACATCAATCCCGAAGACATCGAAACCATGTCGGTATTGAAAGGCCCAAACGCTGCAGCCCTCTATGGTCAGCGAGGAAGTAACGGCGTTATCTTGATCACAACTAAATCTGGGAAAGCTGGTAAAACCCGCTTTAGTTATGGTACAGATTTTTCATTGGGCAATGGCTTGGTTTTACCTGATTTTCAGAATGTCTATGGCCAAGGCTTGAATGGTACATTTACACACTTCAGAAAAGATGACGGCACAATTGTCTCCATGAGTGAGGCCCTGAAAAATGGCTACAGTGGTATGCCTAAAATGAGTGCTGGACGTGACCGTACAACACGGGCTAGCTGGGGTGCAAAAATGGAAGGTCAGACTTATGAAGACGCTTATGGCAACATCTTACAGTTAACACCAAAGCCAGATACCTACTCGTCATTTTTTCAAACAGAGAAACAGTTTGTCAACAACCTTAGTATCGATGGCGGAACCGACAAAGTAAACTACCGTTTTTCATTTGCCAATACAGATGTAAAGGGGTATATCCCCACCAATACGTTAAAGAGAAACAATTTCGGTTTACGTACCCAAGCCAAAATAACCGATAAATTTCATATCGACATCAAGGCCAACTATATCGCCCAAAGGGGACAGAACCGGCCTACATTGGCCGATGCTGCAGACAACCCTGCTTACCTATTCATCAGCCAGCCGCGAAGCTTGGGCAACGACATCATGGCCCAGTATAAATGGACCGCACAGGAGATTAGTAGACAGCTCGGATTTTCTGGATTGACGGAAGGATTGGAGAAAACATATGCCACCAATAGTTCTACTGCCAACCCCTTTTGGACCATTCATGAAAACCACAACGAAGACCGGCGGGACCGTATTATAGGCTTGCTCCGTCTAAGTTACGACTTCGCTCCTTGGCTTAAGGTTACAGCGACTGGAGGGACCGACTTCTATACCGATCAACGGTTCCGCTACCGCCCCATTAATACCTACCAGAGTCTAAACCGAAAAGGCGACATCCGAGAAGAGGTCATCAGAGCCCGCGAAGACAATTTTGATGTTTTGGCCAGTTCTAACTTTAAATTGACCGACGATATTAAACTCAGTGCCAACTTAGGGGCCAGCCATCAAAGTAGGTATTTGCGTATGACCGGCAACTCGGGCAATCAATTTATTGTTCCCAATCTCTTTGTAATCAATAACACCACGACAAATAGTTACATATTTGACCTGATCGAGTCCAAGATTAATTCGGCTTATCTATCGGGTCAATTCAGTTACAAAGACTATTGGTTTGTTGATTTCTCCGCCCGTAACGACTGGTCTTCGACTCTTTCAAAGGAAAATAATTCGTTCTTTTATCCTTCTGTAAGCTCCAGTTTGGTCTTATCGGATGCTTTCAAATGGCAGTCTGAAGCCCTGTCTTTTGCTAAAATCAGGGCTTCTTGGGCACAAGCAGGGAGTTCAGGAAACCCTTATCAGCTGACAGGAGCCTATAGTCTCAACCAGTACACCCACGGTGGTGTACCGATGGCTTCGTATACAGAAATTATTCCTGATCCGAATTTGAAAAACGAATTGACCACGTCGATCGAAGCTGGGGCAGATCTGCGATTTCTGAAAAACAGACTTTCGTTCTCTTTTACCTACTATCAGGCCAAGACAAAGAATCAGATTCTGGACGTACCAATCGCCCCTTCCAGTCTCTATGTAAAAAACAGGATCAACGCTGGAGAAATTAGCAACAGAGGTATTGAATTTGTCTTGGGAGCAACACCAATCAAAAGCGAATCGGGTTTTGAATGGAATACCACCTTCAATTACAACCGCAACCGAAATAAAGTAGAATCACTCTATCCCGGTGTAGAAAGCTTTTTACTCGCTACAGACCGCGGGATAAATGTGGTTGCGGAGGTCGGAAAACCATTTGGCCAGCTCATTGGGACACAGTTTGCATGGATCAAAGATGAGCAGGGAAATAGATTGATCGATCCTACGAATGGGCTGCCTTTGCGCACAGCTGGGCGTGTAGAAACTGATCTTGGCAATGCGCAACCCGACTGGCTGGGAGGTTTTGCCAATACCTTTAAATATAAAGGTTTCAATCTATATGCGCTTGTCGACATCCGCCAGGGCGGTGTGATCTTCTCCCAGTCCAACCGTGAGCAGATTATTTATGGTACTTCTAAAAAGACCTTAGAAGGACGTGATGGCAGCTACATTGCCGAGGGGATCGTGGGACAAAAAGATGGATCAGGCAATTGGACAAGCACAGGAACAAAAAATAGTAAACAGGTCGCCGCACAAGATTATTGGAACATGGTTGCGAGTGACAAAGAGGTCATGGTATCCGAAGAAATGATCAATGATATGAGCTATATTGCCATGCGCGAAATCAGTCTTTCGTATTCTTTCCCGAAGAAACTGATGCCGCATAAACTCGTCAGCTCGCTAAAATTTGGCGTGTATGGACGTAACCTCTTTTACTTTCAACGGAAAACGGATGGATTTTCACCAGAAGCTTCTGCTTTCAACGTAAACAATAGCTCCATCGGTATAGAATCAACGTCCCTTCCAATGATGCGCACATTCGGTATTAACCTCACTGTTGGCCTGTAAACCTATTATCATGAAAAAGAAACTATTTAAAAATACATTCATCGTCGGACTTTTTTCTGTGGCTGGACTAGGTTCCTGTACCAAAGATTTCGAACGAATCAACACGCCCCCAACATCTGTCACCACTGTAGATCCTTCCTTACTGATAGCCCGCGTTCTACGTGATGGTACTTTTCAGGAGTCTGGAGAACTACCCAACAACAAGTTCGGCTCTTGGATCCAACATTGGGCGGGGGGGCCGGTAGTACCTGTATCTCGATATTTTGAAGGACCCGAAAATCTTATTTGGTCACAGCATTACACCTTGCTCCGCAATATCGTTCAGATTAAACAAGAATTGAGCGGCAAGGAAGACAATGCAGAAGGCAGGAGTAAACTGGCTATTGCCGAACTTTATGAAGCCTACCTCTATCAACGCCTTACAGACTTGTTTGGGGATATCCCCTACTCCGAGATTACAAAATCCACTAAGGAAATTAACCGTACACCCAAATTTGACAAGCAAGAAGATATCTATCCGGCACTCATTCAAAAAGTCGATGCTGCTATTGCGAGGCTGACCAGCGGAGACCTGTCTTACGGCTCCTCAGATTTCTTTTACAAAGGCAGCATTGACAAATGGAAAAAATTTGGCAATTCGCTCAAATTAAAGCTCGGCATACGCTTGCGGTACGCCAATCCTTCTTTGGCGCAGAAAACGGTTACCGAAGCCATGACCTCCACAGTAGGTCTATTCAGTAGCAACAGTGACAACGCGGCTGTGCCGACTTACAACGATGCTCAAGCTGAAAACCAAAACCCTATCCTGCGTCAAATGACAACAGGAAGTGCCGATCTACGTTATCTTGCCAATACATTAGTCGATAAACTAAAAGAATACAACGACCCTAGGCTTCCACTACTTGCCGAACCAGTCAATGTCAATGGTACGGCAACCTATCAGGGCATTGGGGTCTCGCTGACCGATAATCAACTATCCCAATTGATTCGAGCCAATTATTCAACAGCGAATAAATCAACTTGGTTTAGTCTTAGCTTTGCTCCAATTCCGAGTTATGCTTTTACTTATTCGGATATCTGTTTCTACAAAGCCGAAGCGGCTCTATTAGGCTGGGGAGCTACAAGTGCCAATGCCCAAACATTCTTTACAGAAGGGGTGAAAGCTGCGTTGGCGCTTCCGCCCTACAATATGGCGGCAATTCCAACTTCCTACGAACCTATATTAAGTTTAAACAGTCTGACTGACGAACAGAAGATGGAGAAAATAGCGACACAAAAGTGGATTCACCTATTTGGCAGAGATATGGAAGCATTTGCTGAGTGGCGACGTACGGGATATCCTCGATTAACCCCCGGTCCTAACCCAGGTTCCACCAACGGACAAATACCACGTCGGGCGATTTATTCCAGTGAAGAGGCTGAGCTGAACGCGTCGAATCTCAAGGAAGCTGCGGCACGAATGACAAATGGCGACTCCTTCCTATCGAAAGTTTGGTGGGACAAGAAATAAACGTACACCTGTAATCGGAATTATAAACAAAAGGAGCTTGTTTACGATTATTCCGAGAATTACGAATACATAGAGAGCTGATGTTACTATCGGCTCCCTATTTATTTCGTCTAATCTAAAATTCGTCAGGTTGTCAACGTTGACCGAATAACCTATAAATTAAAGGTGCTATCGGATCCTTTTAAATAATTTTCACAGCACAGAATAGGCGAATGGATGATAAAAACTAGGTCAATTGCAGATCGTCAAGGCTAATATTCTCCTTCTTTAATGCGGTGATTTCATCTTCCAATTTCTTTAAATTTTCATTGATCAGCGTTACACTACTTTTTGGAAGAACCGTCTCCCGATCATTGGATTTGATGGATTGTGTTGTCACAATCAATTCCAAATCGTAGTCTGCCAGGTTGATTCCTTTGACGGGATAGTTAGCGAAGTTCCAAAGTTTAGGATACTCTTTTTTTTGCTGATTAAAAACGATCGTGTTGACCCGGGATTCACCTGGCTGGAGTACACTGTCAGATTCGCCAAAAATAGATTGCTCGTCGCTGATAATAGCTTGTGAAGACCGTTTTTTCAGTACATACGAAAAACCTTGACTTCCTGTTAGCGGCTGTTTGCCTATATACTTCATACTTACAATGATTCTTGGGACAGACTCGCCAAAAAAATCTTCGAGATCCAATTCAATAGGTTCCAATTGAAAGACGGCCAGGTCTTTTTTTACCCGTTCAAATTCAGATTTCTGCTTTTGCAAACTATCTATTTCTTGTTGAAGATGCACTATTTTCCGTTCCTGCTGCTTTTGAAGGATATCATCGGCCAGGTCCAATACAGCACCGTAAGATTTGCCATCGATCAGACCTAACGATATATGGTTTATTGATTCTTCATGATACTTTTCAGGTTCATTCATTTTGAGCCACATCGCTTCGGATAATGCCACTCGCAAGGCCTTTTCCAAGTTCGCTTTTTCTTTATCATTCAGCTTTGCTTCTACTTTTTTACGAGAACTATCAAAGGACGATTGATCCTTTCCACTTAGTTTCTCGCTACAAGAGCTTAAAGACAATGTCAAGAATAGTCCTATAAATACGATTTTTATTACTTGTTTCATTTTAAACATATGTTATTTTCGGATGAATTTTTACTACCTTATTTTCTTTCACCATCTCAGGATGGTTTCGCTTATTTATTGATGAAATTTTACTTTTTCTTGAGTAAAAGATACAATTTATCGTAATCTTCCCAATCACCGAAACCTGCGAAATTTGGTTTTTCGCTCCATGAAACCATAGCTTTACAATCAAAACAGATCTTAGCGATCCCCATGCATTGCTTATTTTTATAGAACACAAGGATATCTCGAAATTCATAAATACAAGAGGTGTCGACATGATCGGTTCTTGTTTTTAAGAAAAATAGTGAGTCGACAGTACTATAGAGAGATTGATCCAGTGAGCCTCTAACATATCCTATATTCTTCAAATGAGATAAAAGGGAAAGATCCAACTTATCATCTTCCAATATTGATAACAAAAGACGCTCTTTCTCAGATTTATTCTTTTTGTCCTCCAATTCACCTATTTTAATTAAATCAATATCCATAAAATAATACTCCAGTGAATCAAAATTAGATGATATCGGGACCGAGGACTCTTTTTCCCGCTGTTCTAGGGTACTTCCACTATTTATGCAACCTTGCAGATAAATAGCACTGAAAAGTAGGTATCTAACGGTAAAACATATTATTCTTTGCATACAAATAATTTACAGGCTTTTGAGTGGTTTAGCTATTTTCAAAATTATCAATTTCATTTTATAATCTAGTCGAAGAGAAAACCACATTTCTTAAGTACCCCATTACACAGCTGAAAGGGAGCTGTTGCGAGCGTTACAGATGCTAAACCTAGTTGAACATGCTGTGGAAAAATTTATGTTCATTAAAAGTTTACACGGCATAAAATGTAGTAGTAAAACAACTACAGCTTTATAAAAATTAACCGCAACAAAACTTAACTACAAGATTTTTGGTTTACTTTTGTGATAGATATATAATATTATGAAACAGAAATTTTACCTGCCACTTTTAGCATTGACCTTGACCGCAATTATTAGCTGTAACAAAAACAATGATAACATTGATGACCCTAAAAATAATCAGTCTGTTGTTATCGACAATAATGCGAGCCAACTGAATGCACGTTTAGATCATCAAAATGCTGGTTTATTGCCGTTATCTAATCTTTTAGCATCCGGTAAGCGAGCAGCCAATGGTTCGACAGTCACTGCCACTCAAAACCCAGACTTCTCATTAGCATTGGTCGCACAAGTCGCTCCTCCGGATTATGAAGGCAATAAGCTTCGGGCAACCCATGTTGCTGTTTCGGGCAACTACGCTTATGTAAGTTACAATACCGAAGGCGATCGCTATCTTGGTGGTGTCGATGTCATCGACATTTCAGATATTAATAACCCACGTCTTATTGTAAATGCTAAATTGCCGAATATCGACATTAGCTCCTTGGAAGTTGATGGCAATAGTCTACTCTTAGCTGGAGCAGCAGATGAAGGTGTATTGGCAAAAATGACCTCCCCTGCAGTTCTTATTGTTTTACCGCTTCAGAATGGCTTACCTACCGATGCTTATCGTTATACAGGTCTGCCAAGCTATGTGGCAACAGATGTTACTTTTAACAACGAAAGCCAGTATGCTGTTTCAGGTAATGCGGGTGCTATTTCTAAAATCAATAAATCTTCGGGCGCTATCGAAAAATCGGTAACTATTGCGGATCTTCTATCTGTAAGAACATACCAGAATCAAGTGTATGTGCTTTCAGGAACACAGGGGATAAAAGTTGTATCCAATAATCTTGATCCGGTTAAAACAATCAATGTGGGTCAAAATCCAAGTTCAGCAAAACGTACTATCGATTTTTACAGCAGTTATCTTTTAGCTTCTGAAGGCGCTCAGGGCTTGGGTATTTATAATATAAATACAGGAGCTCTGGATAAACGCATTAGTATTCCAGTAAGTCCTGATGACAGCAACATGGATCCGGAAGATATTGTGACCAATGCTGTTTCCGCAAACGACAAACGTGTATTTGTTGCCAACGGTGGTGCTGGTATCGCAGCCTATCAATTTGATACACAAAACAACTTTAACTATATCGGTAGTGCAAGCTTCAATGCCATTGACAACAGTTCAAGTAATTTTGTGATCAGTAGAGATAACTATGTTTTTGTGGCAACGGGAAAAGGTGGCTTAAAAATTCTTAAACTCATCGATCTGAAACCAACAACTCCAAGCTGTAATGGTACTTATCCAGCTTTCACAGGTAATACACAAGCAGACCTGAATGTCAATAATGAAGCGAGCTACTCGGATACAAAAACATTTGCTTCAAACGTTAATATCAACCGGAATTTTAACTGGTGTGGCACACTCAATATCAATGGAAATTCCGTTAACATCAACAGCGGTGTATTCAACATGTATGGTTCAATCGCTTTGAAGCAAAACATTAACGTCAATTCAACAATGAATTTGGTAGGCTCGGGTGTTATTGGTGGAACTTTTACCGTAAACGGAAGCGGTATCTTGAGTGTAACTGGCTCACTTTCTAAAGGAACTGTAGGATCAAAATCCACTTCATTTATCAATGGTAAGATGGTTATTGACGGTGAAGTTGTCGTATACGGTAACTTGACTATTAATGGTAGCGGAAAGGTAGAATTTGCCAACAGTAAGTCTAAATTAATTGTTTATGGAAGTCTTACAAATTGGGGAAGCGTTACTAACGGAACAATTACACAAGTCAAATAAGACTTTGTATAGCTATTAAGCAGATCATAAAAAAGCCACATCATCTGATGTGGCTTTTTTATTTACTGAGAATTACAAAAAGGTCATTATATTGTTGTTATGCTTAAAACCTCATAAATAATCTTATTGCAAAATAGTCAGTGGGGTCAGCGGAACCTTTTGCTTCCAGGTACCCTTCACTTGGAATTCGTGCCCGGATGTTTTATTCTTGATGGTGAAGATATAATTGCAAGTTCTTTCGAGGTATTTAAATTCACCTCTCACGGTCATCTGGGCATTGGCTTTGAGCAGCAATTCTTGTTTATCTCCAGATTTAATATAATTTTCAAAAGTTTTGCCTTTGCTGTAAGGAACTTTACCTTGCCAGCGAACTCCACCATTTACCATTAATTCATCCATGAAAATCGTAGAATCTGTTTTATTGAGCCAGTCAAAAGCACCGTAGCTGTCACTTATGAATTCGGAACTATATTTTACGTCCTTAAAAATGGCAGTGATATCGACTTTTCGCTCTCGATTTGAGCTATTTACCAGATTCATCGCAGTACACCCTTCGGTACTGACATAGATCTTCCGGTTTTCTTTTACTTCTTTGATTTCTTTTTTGACCAACTCATATCCATCAGCCCTAGTTTGAATAAAATTCACTTCATCCATTTTATCCGCTGACAATATGCCAATGGCAAAACTCCTGGGCTGATCACTAAAATTTTCCAATAAGGTCAATTTAAGCTCGTTATTAATTGTTTTTTCCAACTGTAGCCATCCACCGTCAACTCCAATCGAGCCCGTAAGCTCCAATTTGAGCTTTTTTCCAGTGGAATCTTTCAATATTTCTCCTGTAAGGACATCTTTGACATAGGACACATACCATAAATCCGCTTTGATCGGAATCACATTTTCCTTGATTCCGGTTTGTAAGTTGACAGCTTTAAAACCGGGATCTATTAGACCTCCTTGTGAATTAAGTCCTTCTTTAGAACAGGATGTTAGTATAAGCAGACAAAACGGCCATACCAGATAGGAAAAGGAAAACGTTCGCTTCAACGGATTTTTCATGAAATCGATTATTTGTACAACACAATTGACCAAACAAAATCTATCTTGTAAGTTAAAAAAAATAATAGACCTTTTCCCATCAATCCTAGAAAAAAGACGCTTAAGCCAGAAATCTTGACAAACAAATAGAAATCTTGACAGACTAATCATCCCTATAATAACCTTCGTCACTCCAAAAATGCCGTTCGTCAAACTCTTTTTGCCGAGGAATTGATCCTTTGTTCTTTTGGACAAATTAAAACAATATAAAATGAATAAAAACGCAATTTTATCATGCATCGTATTATTTGCCATGATGTTTAGCAAAAAACTGTTTGCTCAGGAGCAACCTTTCATTCAATTGGGTATTAAAGGGGGAAGTAGTCTCAACAAACTCAATACCGAATTAGCAGACTTAGATGACAAATATGCCATAGGATTACACGTAGGGGGTATGGCAAGAGTTAATCTTGGAAGAGCTTATATCCAGGGTGAAGCTCTTTTCAATAAACGCAAAGCAGCCCTTAAACCGCAAGGGCAAACCGAAAGCAAACTCAAATGGAATGCGATTGATATCCCCGTCGTTGCAGGCTACAAAATCTACCAAAATCAGGACATCAATTTCCGAGTATTAGCTGGTGCAATTTACAGCTATACGCTAAACGACAATTTGCCGCCTCTCAAAGCAATACAACAGGGAATCAAACATTTTGACAAATCGAACTTACAAGTTACCGGCGGTTTGGGAGTCGATATTCAGCGATTTACACTTGATGTTCGCTATGAACGCGGTTTTTCTGACCTTAACAAATCTTTTAAATCCAAACCACAGGCATTTTCTATTGGATTGGGTTACTTTATCTTCTAAAACAATGAATAAGTTTTACCTTTGGAGCTACCTAGGAATCAGGCTCCAAGGGTATTTTTTTTTAAATCGTGATATGTTCAAAAAAGACTATTTAAATAAACATCTTTTCCTTAGCCTCTTTTGGCTTGTACTTGGATTTGCAGTATGGATTCAAATAAAAGATGAATTCAATGCGTTACAGGCCCTATTCCATACATCACTAATTATGGTTTCGTCCATTGTTGTATCACAATGGCTGAGTGACCGGGTTTTGCCTGAAGCGATCAAGACTCGACAAATGAAACCTTTTGTGCTGAAAGCGATCGCTTTTGTGATCATTTTAGCTATTTTAATTGGTGGCATAGATTACTACTTCATTCTCACCAAAGAAGGAATATCTAACCATGAACGGACAGATCTAATACTCACTCATTTCTATCAAGGTATTCCATCTTCCCTACTGATCAATGGTACGGCCTGCGGGATTAGATTTTATCAGGAACATGCTGATATTCAACGCATCCACAGTCAATTGCAGCAGAATTTCCTTGAAAGTCAGGTGAAATTTTTACAGGATCAGGTCAATCCTCATTTTATGTTTAATGTCTTGAACCATATTCATATCCTCATGAAAAAGAATGTGGAAATGGCCGATTATTTGCTTCTGAAATTTTCGGACATTCTGAGGTACCAGCTCTATGAGTGCAACCAACCCCTCGTACTTTTAACACGCGAACTGCAATATTTACAGGATTTTATAGCCATAGAAAAAATGCGATGGGGCGACGAACTGGATGTAAGCTGTTCATGGAATCAATCTTCAAAGGATTTATATATTGCACCATTGATGCTCATCTGTTTTGTCGAAAACGCATTTAAACACGTAAACCGTCTTCCAAATCAAAAAGGAGGCATAGCGTTATCCTGTGTTGAGGAAGAAGGAAAACTTCAATTCAACATCAGTAATAGTTATCAGGACTATCCGCAATTAGCTTCGACTGGGCACTCGGGCATAGGGCTGGAAAATGTAAAAAAAAGACTGGAACTGCAATATGAAAACAACTATTCGTTAACAATCCATAAACTTGACAACAGTTTTACTATACAACTAACCATCGATCTTAACAGCTAACTATTGACAATGGAAGAAATTAAAATGAAATGTATCATCGTAGACGATGAACCTATGCTGCGCCAACATATTGCCGAAATGACCGAGCAGATCGATTTTTTGGATTTAGTGGAAACATTTCCTTCAGCACTAGCTGCAACTTCGAGGTTACAGCAGGGCGATATAGATCTTATTTTTTTAGATATTAATATGCCCTATCTCAATGGTATAGACTTTTTAGACTCCCTTGAAAACCCGCCTTTATGTATCTTCATCACAGCTTATTCAGAATATGCTTTGGAAGGATTCAGACTTCAAGCTGTTGATTACCTCCTCAAACCTATAATTTTCCAGCGTTTCTATCAGGCCAGCACCAAAGCTTATCAGCTTTTTCTACAGCGGAACAAACCCTTACAGGAAAGTAGTCCGAATGACAATATGTTATTTGTAAGACAGGGGGATGCTTTTGTTAAAATCTCCTGGACAGATATTCTGTACGCGGAAAGTATGCAAAATTATACAAAACTTCACTTTAAAGAGCGTACAATTACAATCCATCAAACCATGTTAGCTTTGGAAGAGGCATTACCCGGCAACCATTTTTTTCGTATTCACAAATCCTACCTAGTCAATGTAAACCACATTGACATCATTACTGGAGGGAGAGTATATATACAGGACCAAGAATTGCCAATCTCGCGCACAAAAAGGGAGGAGCTTCTCCAAAATATTGTTTTTAAGAAGCTCCTTAGCCGATGATTAAGGCATATTCCATTTAAATGCTACGGAAGTATAGAAAGTCGGTGAAAATCGGGGATCTTCCTGCGTTTTATTCTTGAATAAACTCTTTAAGGATCGATCATTTTCTACATACAATCTGGCAAGTGTGCTTCCGCCGGTCAGCTGGAGCTTCAGGCTCTTGCCCAAATTGAACTGAGGCTGAAGCCCAGCTGTCAATAACATAAAACCGGCCAAAGTAGATTTCCCATTCTTTTCTCGCTCTGCAGTCATACCATCTAGATTAACGACAGCACGAAGATCAACCAATTCATTGAGGTGATAGGATGCGGATAGACCTTGCGGGAAATTCACATTGAACTTCACTTTTCCATTTGTTTTCCAATCAAAATACAAACCTGGCAGGATCATTGGCACGCCAAAACTATTGCTCAATACAGGTCCAAATCCAAACGCTAAATTCGGTCTAAATTTTTTAATAAAAAGCACACCTCCCTGCCCCAGTATATCCTTACCATTTACTTTAACGAGGTCTGAATAAATCCCAACGGAGGCGAAAGTCAATAGAGACCAATTTTTCCTTAATGAGGTCAGGTATTGAAGTCCCATTTCCGCATTGAGCATTTCAGTCGGGAATAAGGGTTCTTCATACCCTCTATTTTCCATCTTTGCATAAGCTGCCCCTATCTTCCAGGACCAGCGTTTTATATTGCCAGAAGAGTCTATTTTGGTGGATAGTGGAACTTCCAGGTTAAACTGTATTCTCCTAAAATCGCTCTTTGAACCTGTCTTAACACTATCTTCAGGGCGAATATAATTTGATAGTGGGACATAATCTACAGCAACCTGTCCCGATACTGCATTTTGAGCATGTGCAGTCAGCGTAGTAAAACCGCTGAGTATAACTGCACATAATACTTGTTTCCTCATGTTTTTTCAACAAAGGAAGCTTTTGGACGGCTCAAGCACCAATCTTTTTGATATAGTGCATGTATACGTTGACCAAATGCAAATTTATCGCGATGTCAAAAAATTTATAACGGCAAGAAGTGCGGATCAAAAGCAATGTTATAGATTAAAATCACACATTGCCGGCATATTAATTTCCTTTACACAGCTTGCCGCCGAAGTAGAGATAATAAATCGTAATGCTTGGATTACATCTTGCAGGGGAATAAGATTACCTTGTGTTTGTACAATAACGTTTTCTATTGTTTCATTATGATCAAATTCTGTCGCTAAATAGCCCAAATTTAATATGGAAACACCTATTTTATCTTTTCTAAGGTTTTCTCGTAAGGAATGGACAACACCACGTAATGCAAACTTTGTCGCAGAGAATGCAACTTCTTTTCCACTGTGGTTATCTAAACCCCAAGTAGAACCAATCAATATAATCTTAGCGTTGGACGATTGTCTTAAATTATCTATTACCGACTGTACATTTAAAATGCAAGACGTAATATTCGTATTGATTAAGTTTATTATTTCGGAGGCGCTGTTATCTGCAAAATTATACGCTTCCGTAAATGCGTCTTTTTCCCATATCCCAACATTATAGATAAAATAATCAATCCGTTGATTTCCTATTACCGCCTTTATCGTCTCCGAAGATTCTTTCGGTTGGGATAGATCGGTAGCAATCCATCGGATGTCTGAATTGGCACTTAAATAATTTGGTTCATTCCTGGAAATACCAAATATTAGATCATTCTCATTTGGCAAATTCAACGCTATAACTCTGCCTAATCCCCTACTTATACCAAAAATCAAATATGTCTTGCCACCTGTTTTCAATATCTCTACTGTTTCGTTGTGCTCGGATGCCATTTTTTTCTTAGTTTTAAATATCCACTAAGATAAGATTTATTTTACGGCCTCTACTTTGAATCCTTTTTCTCGGAGTAAGGTAATCAGCCCCTGATCACCGGTCAAATGCCCTGCGCCAACGGCAATAAAACAGGATTCTTCATTGATCATAGGGGGTATCAGGTTACTCCAATTCAAATTTCTCCCAATTAACAATTTTTCTTTTTGTTCTTTCGTCATCCAGGCTGGATCTTGGAGCAATTTTGTCAACTCTTCCAAATTCTCTGATTTATAAGCTTGAACCATCTTGACTGTCAATGCAGGGTATTCGTCCAACTGAAAAACAGATTCCATGAACAATTTGGGTGTAATAAGATCCTTCAGCAAATTAAATTGAAAATCAGGTGTCTCCAACTCTCCTATTACCTTTCCTTGGCTGGTCGCAAGTGCTGACAGCTCGACCTCATAAGACTTCATCTTTGTCGGATCCGGGCAATTAAATCCTTTCATCGAGAACAAGGATATAACAGCAACAGGTGATACATAATCCAACAATTTGATTGAAAGCTGCTGTGCGATCAACACGCTGTCCATCTTTTTGATATCGTCTTCAGAAAATGACTTTATAAAACTTCCGAAACAGTAAATGCCTGTAGAGATTTTGCATTTTCTGGTTTGGAAAGATCAACTTCAAAAACTACCTTTTTACTAGCATTTAGTGCATCTAAATTCTTCTGTTTGATGACAAAGTCGTCTGGACACAACATATGGATCGTACCGAACAAATAAGAATCTTGTTTTAGACCATTACCGGAAATTTTCCATAACATCGAACTTTCTTGGGCAAAGCTATTAATGGTCATACAAATCAGCAGCGCCAATAGAAGTAATGTCTTTTTCATAAGATCGTATAAATTGATTTTTTATATAAAAAAATATAATTTTTGGCTTTTCACCAAAATATTATCTACTGTTTATGGTATTAAATGCTAGTCCTCAAAAATTCTCGCTGCTGTTTTTCGCTTTTAATATCTTCAATATTTTTTTCAATCAACCAGGCTCTAAAATGCTCCGGATCTTGTGGTGTAAAATGGATTACTTCACCACATTTTAAAAGTAGGGAAAAGATTCCGCTAGCAGCAGCGAATTTTATGATTTCGTTAGAATGGTATCCAAGTTGGGAAAAATACTCCATTGTTCTTATTCAATTCTAGAAATAAATGCTTTCCACACTAATGTAGATCCGTATGGCCATTGATATTTCAGAAAGCATATTAATTTTTATTTCTTCACAGTTTTATAATTCATTCAAATATCGTAAATTATTTCAATTATTTCATCAAACAGATTATTAATTTAATTGTTATTTTCATAAATTAATCAAACAATTAACAAAGCTTCTACCAGAAATTATAGCTATCCTAGTTCCATTGAATTCAGATCCAATCAATTTTTCCACAGCGGAGAGGTTTTATTTCGACCGCATTAATCTACATAACATCAGGAGTAAATCTGAAGATGAGCTGGGATCCAATGGATATATGATAGACAGCTTAGAATCAAGCCTATGGTACTTTTTGGGGGAAAGAAAAATTATAGAGGCACTGTTTTAGGGATTATTAATCTCGGAGGAGAGACAGATACTGGAGCCCCCCAAGGGCAGGCTCACAGTTATATATTATTATGATAAAAAATCCATTCCGGAAGCTTGGTTGTCACATCCAACCCACTATGAAGATAGTAATACCTTAACAGAAGCTATATTTGCTAGCAAGGATCAATTCGAAAAAGGCTGTCCTTTACCTGTTTCAATATATGCTTCTAAACTTTTCACAAATTGTCGCCATCCATCTGTACAAATATCATAGCATTCGATTTCAGGGGATAAGCCAATATGTTCAAGTTGCAACACAATCCCGTTTTCTTTTTCTGTGATGTCCCAAACGATCGTTGTGCCAATCCATTCTTTTTGATTATTCAATTCGGGAAGGGCTATCAATGAATCTTCGACATGCCAAACAACTTTTGCATTTTCATGTAAGTCTTCCACTTGCATTACTTTGTAAATAAGATCTCCAAAGCGAATTGTAAATCTATCGTCCTTCTTATTGGAAGAGCCCTCAAACATGATTGTCCACCAAAATGGTATTTCATCGGTTAGTGCTTTAAAGACCCGATCCTTTGTTACACCCAACTGGATAGTTTGACTATAATTTTCCATTGCCAATTTTTATTTTTTGAATATTAAATACGGCCTCGATTTTCCGTTATTATTAACGAATTTATAGATAGATTTTCCAATCGACCTTAGCATAAGACAAGTTTTTCTTTAGTTTTAGGGTAGTACATGACGCTTTTATAAAATTTATTGCGGATAATAGCTATATTACTTTTATACTCCAAACAACGCGTTACTAATCAAATATAAAACCATCTATGAAGACTATGCTTCAAAAATTAGGAATATTAGGATTTCTGATCGTACTAAATCTCTCCACATAAAAGCCACGTCTCACGACGTGGCCTTAAACTAAACATATGAAACAATTGTATTTTCTGTATAGCGCTGATCATAGCGCAAAATATACTCTTTCGGTGTGCAGCCGATAATCTGTTTAAATACGCGGTTAAAATTTGTAATGCTATTGAAGCCGCAGTTGTAAGCAATAAATGAGATATTTTCCAAATGTAAATGATCTTTTCCCAATTGACTACAAACCTCATTAATTCGTATCCGGTTTAGATAACCAACTAAAGTGAGTCCACAGTGTTTTTTGAAATAACGGCAGAATGCCTGTGGCGACAGGTGTGCCCTTTCTGCAACACTTTCTAAAGTAAGCCCATGTTTAAAATGTGTATTGATATAATGACAAACCTTCTCTATGCGGTTATTTTTTCCAGTGGAACCGACTACAGTCTCCATCGGTTCGGGACAGAGCGCGTCTGTTCTCTTTGAAATTTGGGCTAGTGTCCGGAGCAAATAGAAGAAATGCATCATTTTATCGATCTTTTCCGATTGTTTTAATAACAGCATACGCTTAGATACCATGTCGAAATCCACCTCCGGAATCTTAAATCCCCTGGAATCCTGACTTAAAAATTGCTCCAAGGATTCAAATTCACCCAACATAAAAAGTTGTTTCAACCTCCCTTCCGGATCAAAAAAGATCGAAATGGATCTAGCGGCATCACTAGCCTTATCCTCGGATACAGATTTAAATACATGTGCTTGGTGAGCAGCGATGAAAAATATATCGTTTTCCTTAAAGGCATGGAGGGTTTCATCCACAAGCAACACACCTTTTCCTTTCGTAATCCACATTAACTGGGCTTCTTGATGACGATGCAAATGTGGATAGAACGATTCCGAGATATCCTCCTGGACAGTGATGCTTTGTCCTTTAATTACAGGAATATTAAATTGTAACGTTTTCATAGCATGTTAGTATTAGGTTACTCAACATTGGTTTTACTAAATATAGACAACAAGCGTAACATATTGAGAAATGTCAATCGCACATCTAATAAAATGTCAAAATTTGCTCATAATTGGTTAATTTTCGCACTGTGGGCATCTAAGTTTAATATAGATCTGGGTTTAATAAAGTGTGGGGAACTTACTATGCTCCCCTAATCTTTATTGTGTAATACGAGTTACCGTTGGCAGTTTTACCTGAACCTCATAAGTACCTTCCATCAATAGCTGGAATCCAAAAACAGGGTTGACATTATTAGCACTTAAGCCGTCGATTTGGGCATACTTCATGGGGATGCGATAGTAATTGAGAAAACCCCAATCTGTTCCATCTTTTCCAATTAATTTAGCAAGCGGAAAAGGTGCAACCTCAAAATCACAGATCAACGAATTATCTGTCACTTGGACTGGATTAAACTTCACATGAGATTCAAACATCGGTCGATCCCCCCGTTTGATCACTTCTCCATTTTTAGGATTGAATGCATTTCCATTTTTATCGACGATCTTTAGGATAACACGAGCGCCATCGTTTGAAATTTTTGTACAAGTCACCTTTGGGGCCGTAATTCCGGTAAAAACTTCTGCAGCACTCGATCCACTTGCCGCTTGATAGGTTACTTTAAACATATCATCAATCGTAGGTTCTACAATCTCGATGGTTGCCAATTTAGGGAATACACGCTCTCCTCTAGGGTTGGTCATTTTGACATCAAAATTAAAACGCCCTAAAGGTAGATTGGCAGAAGCTCGATTAAAAACCAGCTGTCCACTGACTGTATTAAATTCCATCGGGGCTTTCTTTACTGTTTCTCTCTTTTTATTGAGTAGTTCGACCGTGGTATCTGTCTCGGCATTGAACACTAAACCAGGCTTAAAGGTTAGAATGTCAAATTCTTTAAAAAAGACATCCGGTGCGGGCTGACCTGTTGCTTCATCGTTTAAGTTTAACAATTCGAATGTATAGGGGGGCGTAGAACCATCTGTATTAATACGGTCAGACATCGTTAGGGACATTCCACGTTTGCAAAAGATGGTATTATCTTTATATCGTATACCTTCGCTCAAAAAGCCGTTTTCAATTTTCTTGCAGCCAGAAGTCAGCGCAAAAGCAAACAGCAAGCTATATAAAATTTTTAAATTCGTTTTCATATCAGTTTCTAATCAGCCATTTTTCCGGCGTTAAAAAATAAACGATGTGTGTTTTGCAATACATGCAATACACCTGTCGTCGTCCTAATTCCCGAGGTTTGACAATCATAGGATTTATCAAGTTGATCTTTTGGAATCGCATTATAATCGGGTTCCTCAGCATCAAGAGTACCGATCACCTTTGTGAAATTGAGATAATCTACATAATCCAGATAATCGCTGTAGTCACGTGTTCTGCGCAATTTGATATTGAACCTGACATTGGGAATTGCACCAAGCTTGCTTACAAAATATTTGTTGTCAGGGCTGAGATTTTCTCGTGTGATCTTTCCATCGAATAGGTAGATCATCATCGAATCACGTAATTCTTTGACTGGGATGTTATTGATCCCGAACTGAATATTTTCGTTTCCCACCTCAATGATCCTTTGTTGTTTTTTGGCGGCTACATAATCTCGTACGCCATAATCGCTCGTTGCAAAGAACGTGACATCTGAATTCACAATATCTTTAATACCGGCACGGTCTATAATCTTAACCAACGAATCAAAGCTACCATGCTGCTTCAAAAAATCATAAGTTGTCTGGTTCACGTTGGCATCGCTCTTTCCACCATCAACTTTATAATTATCCTTCTTACATGCGAAAAGAAAAATTAATATTGACGCAAACAATCCTGTTATCTTTTTCATAATTCTTTTTTTAGTGCTTACACCTTTCCTCTCCAGTATGAGGTCTGTGTCAACTTGTTATTATTTTTGAATAGGGCTGGATTAATTGGCCAATAGAATCCTTCCTGACGGAAGCGGGACTCCGAGAGCCATGGAACAAAATTGCTGTATTGCCTTGTTCGCAATAGATCATAAAAAATATGCCCTTCGAGATAAAGTTCTTTTCCTCTTTCAATAATATATTCGTACATGACATCGTCTTTACTCGATGTATTATCCACGAAGGCAGATTCATCGGCGCCATTCCTTTTTCTAAATTCATTGATGATGTCTATTGCTTTGGAAACTTGATCTCTATAAAGTGCAATTTCGGCTTTCAACAAGCGCATATCCGCTAACCTAAAGACAATCAGATTATTGCTAACATAAGCATCTTGCTTTTGTGAGGGATTACGGTAGACAACACTTTGATATTTTACGCAAGTAGGTTTATCACTGTTTAGATCGGTAAAATTACGTCTACAACGAATATCACTATCGTCGAAGACCTGTGAAGGCATCGCCTTCCACTCCCACTGCTGCAAACTTGTATTCCAATACCAGTCCCAAACCTGGTCTATTTTATAAAAATGATTTGTCAGATAATCTGCATTGACATAACACCTCGAATTTGTTCCAGAAGTTGCCAGCTGCGCAGTTCTCAAAAACATATTGGCAATATGTTGATTGGTTCCTTCGCGTGTATTTTCACTCATTGCAATTTCAAAAATACCTTCACTCGAAAGTCCTTCGAAAGTCTTATAATAATTAGATGTGTCGGTCAATGAATACATACCATTATTTAAGATTTCATCGATGGCTTTATCTGCTTTGTCTACCGTTTCGAGATCAGGTTGGTTTGAATTGACATCACTCATTGTTGCCTTCCAAAGGTAGAAATGAGCTAACAATGCATTCACCGCGCCTTTATTGGCTGTGACTTTGGCGTTCCCAACAAGTGAATATTGCCAAGGCAACAATTCATGTGCCTGCAGTGCATCCTTCTCGATCTGCGCCATAACCTCTTTTTTGGTACTCCGTGCTAATTCTGGAGCAGAAATAGGGTCGTCGTATTCTTCCGTTACCACGGGCACGTCTCCCCACACGCGTAGCATCATAAAATAAGTGAACGCCCGTAAAAAATAAGCCTCTCCAAGCATCTCATTTTTGAACTTCGTTGGATTGGTCACATCGGTCAGTAAATCGTCCGCCACCTTAGGAACTCGATTAATAATGATATTGCTCATCGTAATCGCTTTATAGTACTTGGTCCAATCTCCAAAATTCTCTACATTGTATTGAAATGTAAAATCTCCATTTTGGATCCCTTCGAGTCCATCACCATTATATTGGATTGTAAAATAATTCTTGGCAATTGCATCGCCATACATAAAGTATCGTGGACTCGGATTCCAGTTACCCGAATTCATCACATCCCGTACCAAAGCATAGTTACCTGCCATAGCACTCCGTAAATCCCCTGAGCTTTTCCAATATGCGCCCGCGAAAGTCGAATTGACGGGTTCTTCCACCAAAAACTTTTTACATGACCCTAGCAAGAAAACCAGCATCAATAGCACCGCTAGTCTATAGTTTAAAAAAAATCTTTTCATCGTCTTAAAAAGTTAGTTCAAATCCTAATGTATATTTTCTTGGAATCGGATAACCACCACCGTTATACTCTCCATATGGGTTTACAGCCTCGGCATCCGGCAATTTTTTTGATTTTTGCCAACGGGCAACATTATCCACTATACCAAAGAATCTCACTTTGGAAATACTCCATTTCTTGCTGATCCGTTCAGGGAGGTTGTAAGAAAAAATCAGGTTCTTAAATCGCATATAGGAACCATTTTCTAAAAAGAAAGTCTGCGCAGAGGTGTAATAGTAACGATAGGTGCCGATATCATATTTTGCGTATTCGGCCTTGTCGCCGGGCTGTTTCCAGATATTGAGTTTGTCCAGATCCCGTATCGAATAGTAAGCAAAATTTGAAGTCGCATCGCCCGAAGTGGAGTTACTGAATTGATCTGATTCAAAAAGATTCAGTACATCCCTCCCAAAACCGTAGGTAAAAAACAAAGTAAGCGAAAAGTCTTTATAACTAAAGACGTTATTCCAGCCTCCGGTCCACTTAAAATTAGGATCTCCAATCGCCCTTTTATCTGGATTAATACCACTATTAAATACGTCTACAAAATAATCGCCATCTATATCTTCAAAATAAAAATCTCCGGGATTGAATGTTCCATTGGAATTTCGATAGCGTTCGCCTGTATATGGATTGACCGGAATATCGTCCAGGGTCGAGAAAACCCCCAGAGTTTTATAGAGATAAAATGCATTGATCGGGCTGCCCACCGAGAGGATATGAGATTTATCAAATCGATCGCCATCCATGACCATATCGCGGCCGCCATTTGGCAGATTCATGATCCGATTCTTGACATAGGAAATATTTAAATTAGACCGCCAGCTCAATGTGGAGCTACGTGGGAACATATCAGCAGACAATTGAATATCGACACCTGAATTGCGGATTCCTACCGAATTTGTTTTGGCGTAATCGTATCCGGACGTGACGGGAAGCATGACGTCAAATAGCCCATCATAGTTTTCCTTATTAAATACATCTACCATAGCTGTAAAACGTCCCTTGTACAATTCCATATCGACACCTAAATTCCATTGCCTATTGCGCTCCCAGCTGAGATTTTTTTGGGCAACGCCATTATTAAAGTTTGGTGTAATAGCCACTTGGCCATTATAGGAAGTTGCTCCGGAATTACCCTGATACCCCCCATTATTGACATTATAGAGATTATACTGCAAATAGTTACTTTTAGGGAGAGATCCGGTCAATCCATAACTTCCTCTAATTTTAAGTAAGGTGAATATAGGATTGTTTTTCAGAAAATCTTCTTCAGTTAAAATCCAGCCGACAGATGCGGACGGAAAATATCCCCATTTGTTGTTTTCTCCAAATCGGGACGATCCATCCGCACGGACAGCCCCTGAAAACAGGTATTTACTATCAAAATCATAGGAAAAGCGACCGAGATAGGACAGCTGTGACCACTTTTGCAAATCGGAGTTGGCACCGATGTTATTTTGCAGAAATCCTGTAACCACTTGGATCTGATCCGATACCCCCTGACTACCCCATGCGGATACATTTTGCATTTTATTTTTTTCCGCTTCCTGACCCAGTAGTACATTTAAAGAGTGTTTTCCAAACTGTTTGATATAAGTTAAAAAGTTCGATATCCTGACTTGGCTATTCTCATAAGAATAAGCTGACGAATAATTACCGGCACCGCTCATCAAAGCTGATGGCCTATTATAAGCCCTATTGGCCATATCTTTGATATAGGCGGATTGGGACGTAAAAGTTAATCCTGGTGCAATATTGAAAATCAGATTTAGATTGGTATTCAGATTAGAAGATTCATTGTTATCAAGACTACTATTATAGGTACCCAAAAGGTAAGTTTTTTTTGCATCTGAAAGATTAAAAAGTGATGATGGCATACTACCGGCACTCAAGGCAATTGGGCTCACGTCACTCCCGCTTCCTCGCGCTCGCTTATTATACGAATAGGCCACAATGGGATTGATCGTTAAACGTTCATTGATTGCCTTACTGGACAAATTGAGCCTTCCAGTATAGCGTTTAAATCCGGTTGCTTTAATGATTCCCGCCTCATCGTAATAGTTCCCACTAAAACGATATGAACTAATCGCTGACCCGCCGCTAACAGAAAGATCTGCACTCTTAATCTTTCCTTTTTGGTAGAATAGATCCTGCCAATCTGTATTCCCATTGAATGCAGGGTTCAACGAATCGGTAAGCATAAAGGGCAGATTTCTGAAATCGTTGGAAGAAAGCTGATTCTTTAGTATCCTCATCTTCTGCTCACGCTCGGTTCTTCCGAGTGTCACTTCACGGAGTTCGGGCCGTTGCGTTAGACCACCATATCCGGTTAACATAAAACGCGGATCTCCGTTACGCCCTTTTTTCGTCGTGATCATGATCACCCCATTTGCTGCCCTAGAACCATAAATTGCGGCGGCAGAAGCATCTCGGAGCACATCCACAGATTCGATATCATTCGGATTCAGACCTGCTAGATAATTTGTTCCTGTTCCTGTATTCGGGCCTACAAATTGTTCCGTTGGCTGCGGAACTCCGTCAATAACATAGAGTGGATTACTAATGACATTGTAATAATCGTCATTGGAGTAATTCAGGCTAACGGCCGATGTACCACGAACAGCCAATGTCGGCGAAGCACCTGGAGCGCCAGAAAAATTCTGAACGTTGACGCCGGCCAATCTTCCCTGAAGCAACATATCAAAACTGGCTGCCGGAAGATTTTCCAGATCTTTACCCGAAATACTTGAAATCGCAGCGGTCGCTTTTTTGCGGGAGGTACTCTGGTAACCGATCACTACGGCTTCATCTAGAATACTCAATGTTTCGACCAGGGTAAAGGTCATTTTGCCTGCCTCGGGAATGGGTTGACGAGCCCGCTCGTATCCGATAAAACTTGTCTCTAAGATATCTCCGGATTTACCTGAAATCTTAAAATTCCCCTGATCATCGGTCTGTGTACTGTTGGAAGTACTCGTGTTTCTCAAAGTTACTCCGGCCAATTGTTTACCATTTTTATCACGTACGGTTCCCGTGATCTGCTGGCCCAGTGCAATTAGTGAAGTTAGAAACACAGATAAAAATAAAACTATCTTTTTCATTTGTGTTTGATTAGGTGCTCTTACTTAGGTTATTCCAAATATAAGTGCCAAACACAGGTCACATTTTCTTAATTATTACCTGTTTACAGCACTTTTTTAGCAAAAAACAAAACGAGACATCTTTTAGTCTAGCAAGACTGTTACATTTCAATCCATAGCTTGTTCACACAATTTTATATCTTTAGCGCAAGAAAAAACCGATTTAGGTTCCAAAATCAATTATAGACCCAGGTAATACAATGACTAAACTAAAATGCATCATCCTATTGTTGTTCTTCAATTGTTTTATGGCAGTTGGTCAGGATGCGATCAGAATAAATCACTTACCTTTAATTCAAGGATTAACAGAGCAATCTGTTTCCATTATTTGGACGACAGACAAGCCTGCTACTGGCTGGGTTGAGCTGGCCCCAGATGACTCCAGTCACTTTTACTTTAAGGAAAGACCAAAATATTATGCGGCTGCCTATGGCTTCAAAAAAGTAGGTACGTTGCATCAAGTTACATTGAACAACCTAAAACCTGGAACACGCTATAGATATCGTGTGTATAGTCAAGAAGTCCTCAAACATGTTGGCGTCAATGTACAATATGGAAAAGTAGTAGCCAGTGATGTTTATCAAAAGGCACCCTTATTTTTCCAAACCTTTGGCCATGCCAGCTCCACCCATTTTACAGTTGTCAATGATATTCATGAGCGCAATGAGGTACTCGATAAGCTACTGGATATCGGCAATCTAAAGACAAGTGACTTTGTGGTATTCAACGGTGATATGGTTAGTAATCTACTCAGTGAAACACAGCTGTATGAGGGGTTCATGGATACCGCCATTAAAAAGTTCGCCAGTGAAAAACCAATGTTTTATGCAAGAGGCAATCATGAAACACGTGGACCTTTTGCCATTGAATATCCCAAATATTTCCCAACACCAACAGGTAAACTATATTACCAATTTAAGCATGGGAATACCGGTTTTATCGTCTTAGATTGCGGTGAAGACAAGCCCGATACCGACATTGAATATAGCGGTATTGTAGACATGGATAACTATAGAAGCGAACAAGCGGCCTGGTTAGCTCAAGCAGTTGAGAACCCGTCATTTAAAGATGCTAAATATAAGATCGTAATCTGCCATATGCCCCCTTTTGGTGGCTGGCACGGGGAACAGGAGATTTTGGAGAAATTTGTTCCTATCCTCAACAAAGCAGGAACACAGATCATGTTATCAGGACATTTACATAGACACATTATCAAAAATGCGACAAATACAGTACAATTTCCGATCATTGTAAATTCCAACAACAATGTGCTCCGCGTAGATTTAGACGACGAAAAAGGAATCTTCAAAATTCTCGATCAGCAGGGGAAAATGGTCGATCAAGTAATCATTAAGCCGTTAAAATAAAGCGGTAAATTCGCTAATGAATTCGGACTATAAGTTCATACGCGATGTTGTAAACTACCAGATAGATATTTTGACTCTATTCTTTATAATTCAGTAAATTAGGGTAAATTAATCTAAATGAATACATTGTCGACTGAATATCTGATGACCTCTGAACTTGACAGGAACGAAAAAATTGCGATCATGAGATTATGGAATGAAGAATATCCCGCAGCTATGGCATATTCCAGCCTTTCGGCCTTTGAGAACTATTTGGAAAGCTTAAGCCAACCACAACACATCCTTGTCAAACAAAATGAGCAAATTCTCGGTTGGTCCTCAAAATTTGATCGCGATGCAAAACGTTGGTTTGTTATTATACTTTCAAGTCTTTTACACAAAAAAAGAATAGGTTCCAATCTACTTGACAAATTGAAATCTGAAGAAATAGAGCTTAACGGCTGGGTGATAGACCATCACATGGAGAAAAAAAATAATAATTACCTATATAATTCACCGTTAGGTTTCTATATGAAAAATGGCTTTGAACTCGAACCGAATCAACGTCTTGAGACTTCCAACCTATCGGCAGTAAAAATAACATGGTCAAGAAAATAGCGAAGAAAATTTACTCCAATCAATGCTAACAGCAAATAATGTTGCTGTCATTTTCTAACAAAAACCTTAGAATAGACAAGAACAACTACTACTGTGGGTAAAAAAGAACATTAACTAGTTTCTCTTTACGTACCTGAATAATTTCTAAGATAACGACTACAATATACATTAAACGATGGTTAACTTAAAACTACTCTCACTCGAAGATGTCTCTCCATTTTATGAATGGATCAATGATGAGATGTCTATAAAGTACTCCCTTTCTCTTTTTCAGTCGCTAAACACAAGGGATCAAATCGACAATTGGTTTCTCTCCGTTGTCAACGATTCTAAAAATTTTAATCGTGGAATTTTCCTAAACGACTCTAATAAACTGATTGGTTATACAGGCATTTGTAATATTTCCAAAGCAAACAGATCTGGAGAGTATTTTATTTTTATAGGTGATCGCGAAGAATGGGGGAAGGGAATAGGCACTCAAGTTACCAAATTAATCTTAGCTATCGGATTTGGAAAACTAGAGCTCAACAGAATTATGCTGACGGTATCTGAGCCAAACTATACAGCCATAAAAGCATATGAAAACGCTGGTTTTAAATTGGAGGGAAGAATGCTTAAAGCCTGTTTTAGAGATAATCAATTTCACGACAAGCTATTGATGTCAATCCTGGAAGATGAGTGGCGTGATCGCACAAAACTAAGTATAAAATAAAACTAATCTCAGAATAGACATATTGCTACTTTGAATAGGCCGTTTTTGGATACAACTTCTTAAAAGCGTTGTAGACCGCTTGATGTATTACAGTCGAATGCAATTCATCAGGCATGTAATCAAATACAAAATGAATCTTCTTATTTCGTTTAAGAATCTCCGATAACGCTATAGCCTCATCAAACATTCTTATGTCTTCTTCCTTGTTGGGGATACCGAGATAAACCTTTATATTTTTTTTCAAATTAGTTTGCAGAAACTTCTCCCCATGCGTCAATAAAGACTCTTCTCCCCACCATAAACTTGGACTTATAATAATATAATCATCAAATAATTCGGGTTGTTTAAATAATATTTCTGATGAAAAAAGTCCTGCCAATGATTCTCCAATTAAAGTCTGTTTTCCGTTCGATTTAAAATTGCCATTTATATAAGGGATCAATTCATTTTTCAGGAATATCCGGTATTTTTCTGAACCACCATACGAAGGAAAGCTCGCTTTTTGAAAACCTTCCTTTTCTATAAAATCTGTGTTTTCAACAGGGAAGGTAAAATCTCTCCTTCGTGTGTTTCCACCGATTCCAACAACAATACTTTGCGGGAATCTATCGATCCAGGGTTGTGTACTGAAACGTACAATACCGGCTATATGAAAAAAATCTTCATCCATACTACCATCAAGAACATATACTACTGGATAGCGAACAGAATCATTGGGGTTATAATTGTCGGGAAGATGAATGTTGATCATTCTGTCTTCAGCCAAAACTTTTGAATGCAATATCTCTGATGTGCCTATCGTTAACGGTGTTCCATTTTGTGCAAAACAGTCTGTATTAAGAATAAAGAGCATTAAAAAAATGAGCATGCTATTGCCTATCATATCCGATATATTACGCTTACCAACAATGTTTTTTTGAGTAATCTTATATTGAAATACTTGACTATTAGACATAACATCCTTAGGGACTGCCAACAGTTTTGTTCAACAAATTACCAGCGCAATTTACAACGAAAATTAATATAATAGTTAGCTTTTTATTTTATATGAATGATTAAATGATTCTTTCGCAACGATAACCCCACTCAAACATCTTTCTAACAATGCTGTTGGTCTCAATTTCCAATTGCGAAGATTCAATTCTTAGAATACGTTCTTCATCTTCAAGATCGAAGTTAATTTTATAAGATGAAAACAGGCTGACAAGAGTTGCAACAATTTGCTGTGCATCTTTCATTCGATAAACATTGGTTTTAAATATTTCGACTCGTTTCATTAGATCAGATTAAGTTCCATTCAAGAAATACGGTATTAGTCCTATTCCGTTTACTCATTCTAAACTACAATACGGGGCGTGCAACAGCTACAAAATTTAGATAAAGACAGTAAAAAACTCGGTAAATATGGGAAATTAAACGGTGAACATCGAGTTGCTATTTAATAACTGAATTGTAACCGTTCATAAATCCCTGAATAAGTTCTGGTAGATTCAATAATAGAAATACGCAAATGACAATAGCAATAATGGCATAAAAAAACCACGACGAACTTTTCTTTTTCATAACAAGCTATTTAAGAATAATCAATTTAAAAATATAGGCTTCCCAAAGCTAGAAATTACGCTAGAGCTCTACACAAATGAACAGATGCCGTAACATACCCTTTGGATTTTTCACTATAACTCAATATACGAAATTAATCTATATAACAAAAAAGTAATTTAAAAATTATATTTTTCAAAAATAAAAACAGCAGCTTCAAATAAGAAAGTTCATGTTATAAAATGGAATCTTTGCAGTCGGTATATAAATGAATCTTATCTTGCCGCATACTGTGTAAGGTATTAGGCTTTACAGTGCCATTGATTGAAGATTTATATTCTACCATCGTGTCTCCAATATTGGCCTGGGAATCTTTAGTTTTCACATTGGTAGAGAGGCTTACCAATCCTACTATAGTTAAAATTGCCAATGAATTAAAGAAGTGTATCATAAATAAAGATTGAATAGTTTATCCGCCCAATTTCAAAAAACAAACTGTAAAACACCATAATTTTTCGGTGAAAAAACAATTTTCATCGGTAAACAACAGAGTTTTACCTATTAACCGATCACCCCTTGTTATAAACGATTACAAAGAGTATTCCGTGCAAAATTTTCTGATCAGTCCTGTATTACAGATTTTCAGAGGCCCTTGACCATACTAAAAAACAGCGCGTCATCACCTACACTAAGTTCGCGGTCCAATATTAAGTTTTCTTTAATTTTGAAGCTTCCTATTTAGTCTGACTACTCAATTTCGTAAATATGTCCCATGAAAAGAATAGGAACATTTATTTTGACAACGTGTATGTTTGCAACCTCACAACTCACATTCAGTCAAAACAATATACAAAATAGGATTAGTTCAATTTTGGAAAGCAATAAAGTTGGACTACCAAATGGCTGGACACTAACCCCTGTTGGGAAACAGATAGAGCTCGGAGATTTACCGCTGAACTTAGTTATCAGTCATCATAAAAAGCTTGCAGCTGTCAGCAACAATGGACAAAGTACACAAACAATAGATCTTATCGATCTCGCTTCACAACGAAAAATCGATAGTATTGCTATACCAAAATCTTGGTATGGATTGGCTTTTTCGAGCGATGATAATACACTGTATACTTCTGGGGGACATGATAACATGATCAGGATCTATAAAATCAACGGTGGAAAAATTGCATCCAAAGATTCTATTGTTCTTGGCAAGCCATGGCCCAATAAAATAGGAATAGCCGGATTGGCTGTAGATGATAAAAACAAACAACAATTATATACTGTCACCAGAGAAGATAAAAAACTATATGTCATCGACTTAAAAACCAAAGCAACGAAAGCAACTTATGATTTGGGAGCTGAGGGGTATACCTGCCAGCTAACACCTGATGCAAAACAACTCTATATCAGCGTCTGGGGCGGAGAAAAGATTTTAGTATGGGATGTTACACAAAATAAGATAACCAAAGAGATCCCTGTGGGTAGCCACCCAAATGAAATTACGTTTAGTAAAAATGGTAAATGGCTTTTTGTCGCCAACGCAAATGACAACTCGGTATCCATAATCGATACTAAAACAGGAGCAGTCGTAGAAACATTGAATGCAGCATTGTATCCTAATGCTCCAAGTGGATCGACCAGCAATGGTGTTGCTTTGTCCACAGATGGTAAAACCCTTTACATAGCCAATGCAGACAACAATTGTTTAGCAGTATTCGACGTAAGCAAGCCTGGGAGATCTATTTCGAAAGGATTTATTCCAGTGGGCTGGTATCCAACGAATGTAAAAGTAGTCGATAAAACAATTCTGGTTACAAATGGTAAAGGCTTATCATCCAAAGCTAATCCAAAAGGTCCCAATCCGACAGACCAAAAGGAAAAAGTCGATCGTCATGCAGGCGACCTCAACAAACCAAAAGAGATACAATATATTGCCGGTCTTTTTAGGGGAACGTTAAGCTTTATACCTGATCCTAAACCAGAAGAACTCGCCCTATATTCTCGTGCGGTATACCGGAATACGCCCTATTCGAAAGAAAAAGAGCTGCAAACAGAGGGTGAAGCCGGCAACCCTATTCCAATGAAAGTTGGAGCCCCCTCTCCGATCAAATACGTATTTTATGTCATCAAAGAAAATCGTACCTACGATCAAGTTCTAGGTGATGTTAAACAAGGAAATGGAGACGCTTCACTTTGTTTATTCGGCGAAAAAATCACGCCTAATCAACACAAAATTGTCAATGAATTTGCACTTCTAGACAATTTCTATGTCGATGCGGAAGTTAGTGCGGATGGGCACAATTGGAGTATGGGTGCTTATGCCACCGACTATCTGGAGAAAACCTGGCCATCAAGCTATGGCGGTCGCGGCGGCACTTATGGAGGAGAAGGGGAACGAGAAATAGCCAACAATAAAGGCGGATTTATTTGGGATAATGCCAAGCGACATCAGGTATCTTATCGCACCTATGGTGAATTCGCAGATAAAGGAAAACCCAACGTAAAATCTTTGGAAGGGCATGTTGCCACTGGATATACAAGTTATGACCTGAGTGTTGCCGACACCACACGTATAAGACAATGGAAAGCTGATTTTGATCAACTCATCCAAAAAGGAGAAATGCCCCAATTGACAACCATTCGAATCAGCAACGACCATACGGAAGGGATGCGTGCCGGCAAAAAGTCCCCTTATGCTCATGTAGCGGACAATGACCTCGCTGTTGGGATGTTTGTTGACCATATCAGCAAGAGTCCAATCTGGAAAGAATCTGCGATCTTTATACTGGAAGATGATGCCCAGAATGGTCCTGACCATGTGGATGCACACCGTAGTCCTGCCTATTTGATTAGCCCTTATGTAAAAAGAAGATCTGTAGATCACACCATGTATTCAACCTCAGGGATGATTAGAACGATAGAGCTGATTTTAGGGATGAAACCAATGACGCAATACGACGCTGCTGCAACACCCATGTGGCGATCGTTTAGCAATAACCCCGATTATACTCCATTTGATCATGTCGACGCAAATGTAGATCTCAATGAGCGCAATCCAAGTAAAGGGAAACTAGCTGTATGGAGTGACAAATATGATTGGTCGAAAGAAGACGCGGTACCTGATTTGGTATTCAATGAAATTCTATGGCAGGGACTTAAAGGTGAATCTGCTCCAGCTCCAAAAAGAGCCGCCTTCCTAAAGGTAAGCGAACAAAAAGAGGATGATGACGATTAATGTATATTTATAAAACCACAATGGTCAGCAATAGTATCGGGATTACTGCTGGCCATTGATGAGTATCCTACCTACTCTCCTTTTTTCAGAATCCCCCGAGCAACTCCAGCATCAATCAATTTTTCTGCATATTCCCACAATACTGCTGAGCCATCCTTAATGACAGATTTTTTTTCATAAACCTTTTCATAATTTACACCAGGTTCATTCCAGGTTCCACCATTATTGGAACTATTCTGTAAAAGTGGCTCCAATCGATCCATCGCTCGTGCGAACTGTGCTTCCGGCGTTTGACCAGCTTCAAATTCTTCCCAGATCGCAATGAGTTCCTCTGCTTGCTGCCCAGGCAAAATTCCAAAAATCCGCTGAGCTGCCAAACGCTCCGCACTTGTATTGGTATGGTTTTTTCCTGTATCATAGATAAAAGTATCACCTGCATCGATTTCGACGATATCATGTATCAATACCATTTTGACTACCTTCAATAAATCCACTGATTGATTTGCATGTTCTAAAAGCACAATAGCCATTAGGGCAAGATGCCAACTGTGTTCAGCGTCATTTTCGGGACGGTCACTATTGAAAAGTTTTGTCCTGCGCTGGATATATTTAATCTTGTCGATCTCCTTAATAAACTCGATCTGTTGTAATAATTTGTCTGAAAGCATCACTCTGAATCACTTATACAATTGAATAATACATAAAATTACTCTTTTTGAGCCACAGCCTACTTGTCATTTGGCAAATTCATTCAAACCATATATTATTGACACCCATCGGACAATCCAAACTACCGATATAATCGCAACATTTATTAAATTTGATTGACATCAAATCCCATTGTGATTTATGAAAAAAATAGGCTTTTTATCTTTTGGCCATTGGTCCAAGCATCCCGCATATAGTACGCAGACCGCAAGCGATACTTTATTGCAATCCATAGATCTAGCAGTAGCTGCTGAAGAAATAGGCATAGATGGTGCATATTTCCGTGTACACCATTTTGCGAATCAGCTAGCATCTCCCTTTCCTTTATTATCGGCCATTGGAGCCAAAACCTCAAAAATTGAGATCGGCACCGGTGTCATTGATATGCGCTATGAAAACCCCCTTTATATGGTGGAAGACGCTGGAGCTGCAGATCTAATCTCCGGGGGCAGATTGCAGCTCGGCATCAGCAGAGGATCGCCTGAACAAGTAATAGATGGTTGGCGTCACTTTGGTTACAATATCAACGAGGGCGAAACAGATGCTGATATGGGAAGGCAAAAAGCATTGGAATTTTTAGAAAAACTTAAAGGAATTGGTTTCGCTGAACCAAATCCCTATCCAATGTTTCCAAACCCGCCCGGTCTGCTGAGGCTCGAACCCCATTCGGAAGGGTTACGTGATCGTATCTGGTGGGGAGCAGCATCGAACGCCACGGCTGTATGGGCTGCTCAAAACAGAATGCACCTGCAAAGTTCCACTTTGAAATATGATGAAAATGGCAAACCTTTTCATATTCAGCAGGCCGAACAAATACGTTTATATAAAGAGGCCTGGAAAGCAGCAGGGCACCCTAGTGAACCCCGCGTTTCAGTCAGTCGATCCATATTCGCTCTGGTCGATGATTTAGATCGTTATTACTTCGGGCAAGAGGCTGACAAAACAGATAAAATTGGGATAATCGAATCGGACAAGCGGACGATTTTTGGGCGAAGTTATGCCGCAGAACCAGATCAACTCGTGAAAGAATTAGCGCAAGATGAAGCAATACAGGAAGCAGACACGCTATTATTGACCATTCCAAATACGCTAGGGGTCGACTACAATGTCCACATTCTTTCAGCCATTTTGGAACACGTAGCTCCCGAACTTGGTTGGCGTTAACTCCTCTTTCGTATGATAAAGAACATTCGCTACAAAACAAAAATTACAGTCATTGGTGCGGGTCAGGCTGGACTTTCTGCTGCTTATCATTTGAAGAAGCTCGGACTTAAAATCGGGCCGGATTTTATCATCCTGGATGAAGCCTCTACACCAGGAGGAGCCTGGCAATTTCGCTGGGACTCCCTTACCTTAAGTACAGTCAATAAAATACACGATTTGCCCGGCATGTCGTTTGAGGAGACTTTATCAACAAAAGGGGCGGAAGTTCAAGCCAACACCGCTGTTCCCCATTATTTTAAACTTTATGAAGAAAAATTTGGACTTCAAGTATATCGACCAGCTAAAGTAGAAAAAGTCTACATGTACCAAGATCGCTTTCATATCGATACGGCAGAAACTCTTTTCTCAGCACTCGGTATTATCAACGCCACTGGAACATGGGAAAACCCCTATATTCCTACCTATCCAGGTGCAGAATTATTTCGGGGCGAGCAACTCCACACAAAGGATTTTAAAACTGCAGAGTATTTTCGTGGCAAACATGTTATTGTTGTTGGAGCCGGTATTTCTGCCATTCAGCTATTGGACCAAATTTCCCAGGTTACAACGACAACCTGGGTAACACGACGACCGCCTTTATTCAGAGAGGGGCCATTTGATGACATGGCCGGGCATAATGCGGTTGCTATGGTAGAGGAACGTGTACGATTGGGGCTTTCACCTTTGTCTGTCGTTTCCGTTACGGGCCTCCCCTATTCTACAGAAATCCAGGAGATGGAAAAACGGGGTGTCCTTCAACGTTTTCCAATGTTTCAAGAAATAACAGAAAAGGGGATCAAATGGGCCAATGGAACAGAACAACAAGCAGATGTTATACTTTGGAATACAGGCTTTAAAAGTTCATTGAGCCATCTAGACGCAGTGCTACCAAAAGAAAAACAGGGTGGCATTCAAATGGCAGGCAGACTAGCGACTATGGTCGCAAAAGAACCAAGAATTCACCTCGTGGGTTATGGTCCATCAGCATCGACAATCGGTGCAAACCGTGCAGGTAGCGCCGCAGCTAGAGAACTTCTAAAAACGCTTTCAGCTGCCGACCTGAACACAAATAAATTTAGTGGGAGCCAACTATAATGGTAGTTTCAATTTTGAGTACAATAATAAAAAGTCAATTTATTTTGTACGCTATTTAACAACAATACAAATCATAATATTAAAACCATTATTGTCAAAGTTCACTGAACAAAAGTATTTCAGACGATCAATAATATGCACCGGCACAGTTTAATTAATATGAGATATGTCAAACAGCAACTCCGCACAAAAATAATAAACCAGAGCTGGAAATTATTATTGGGGCTATTCGCAATAACATTTTATAGCTGCAATTCTCGAAACGATAATACGCATATAACTGACTCTTTTTTACTCTACCAAAAAATCGATAGCTTAAAAATTCAGGATTATAACCTCATAGAACAGAACTGTTCTTTTATAGCCGAAAAACATTATAGATTTTCCGTCTTTAAGAACGACTCAGCGTGTTTCTTTCAGGTAGAAAAGTTAGAGGATAATCATTGGCACCTCATTATGCGAGATATGGATTATGGGACCAATAATTCAGGATTATCTTTTACCGATCAAAATAAAGACGGTTTTGAGGATATTGTATGGAACAAAAAGTGGCAAGAACATGCTTATTTGTTTAATCCTAAGGTTGAGAACTTTATTGAGATAGGTGAATACCACAATAGCCAACCACTTAAAATCAAAGGGAAAACCATGCTTTATAAGCATAGTTTTCCTATTCAGTATTTCTGGAACGAAGAGAAATCCAGGAACTCAATTTGCGGAGAAATCATCGAAACACATTCAGAACTCTTTGCGATTGATGAAAATTATCAGAAAATCAGCATTGCAACATTGGATAATTTCGACAGTTATGATTATCCCTCGGTTGACAGTTGCGTACAGGCTATTAAATGTTATACCCCTCCCTACAGGGGACGTTACAGCAAAATAAGCATTTGGAATGTTGGAACAGCAGTGGATTCAGTCGTTTTAAAAAGTGACCTGAGTCATTACAACCCTTCATTGGATTCAAATTGGATTGCCAATTATTGGCAAAATAATTATGTTAAATTACTGGAACATGCACAATTATTTCAGGTGAGAAGAAAAAAACCGCTCTACTATTTCAAATAAGTTGAATCAACGACATATACTTTAAACACTACGGGTCACAGTAAATCCACTAATCGAAATCCAACGATTATCCATATATTCTTATTTCATATTTCTGTATATTTAAAATTATAAAAAGTCGTAAAGCAAAGCCAAACAATTTATAAATGAAGCCTCAGATTATCTGTCCAGATACATCCATTGCATTATTCGTAAAGGCGATCCTAGTGTTTGAAAGTCAGACGAATGATTGCGTAAACTTACCTTTTTATGCTGATGGTTACCCTGGTTTATTGTTTCAACGATGCTATGGTGATTTTACAATCAAGCCTCATGATAAAAAAATGTCAAAGATTTTCCTTTATGGTCAGACAATAAAACCGATTTCAATCGATGTAAAAGGCCCTTTTCAGATTATCGTTTTTCAATTTTACCCATTTGTATTACGGACATTTTGGGGCATCTCGCCCGAAAGCATAAACGACGACTGTTATGATCTAAATACTCCTTCAAATACAACCTTCCACCAACTTACCGGCACATTATCCTCATTTTCAACAACTGAAAACAGCATCCAACTATTGACACAATCGCTTCTCAGCTTTTTCGATAGCAAGAAAAATAAACTTGATTTTTCGATTCAGCGAGCAATTCTTGAAATCATCGAAAGCCAGGGCCAAATCATTATTAAAGAAATTGCAAAAAGAGAAGCATTGAACATCCGAACTTTTGAAAGAAGGTTTCTCAAGGAAACTGGGATATCCGCTAAACAATTCGCTAAAATGGTACAATTTCAGGCCGCTTTTAAACAGCTCAATAGCAAAGACTTCCGAAAGATAACGGAAATTGTTTATGAAAATGGATTTGCCGACCAATCGCATTTTATTCGTGTCTTTAAGACTTTCACAGGCACAACTCCAGCGTCATTTAACAAAAAATAGGTTACTGTCGTTTTTATTCTATATTGACTCCCTGATTATCACAACTTTTGTATTGTCTAAGGTCGAGAGCAACGAAAGTGTGTATTTTTTTTAGCCTCAACTCCTTCGAAAAATTTACGATAAGAAAACAATGCTTTGATAAATCAGAACGCTTAGACAATGAGTTCAGCAAAACATGATACATCAAAAAAATATAGACATGAAATTACAAGACATCATTTTAGCGCTGGCAACAATATTTTCGGCTATTATATCAGGCTTATTTTTTTCGTATACCTTTTCGGTCAATTTGGGGCTAGATAAACTCAGCGATAAAGCCTATTTGACCGCCATGCAAAATATTAATAAAGAAATACTAAATTCAGCTTTTTACTGCTGTTTTCTAGGCGCTCCAATTTTATTATTGATGGCTACAATATTATCTTTGGATCTATCGTCACCAAAATTTTATCTAATACTAGTAGCATGCCTAAGCTATATCATTGGTGTAATTGTGGTCACAGGCACACAGAATGTCCCCTTGAACAATCAATTGGCCTCGATCGACCTATCTATATCTCCAGAAAAATCTTTAAGACTTGCACGTGATGCCTTTGAAAAACCCTGGGTATTTTGGAATAACATCCGAACTTGCTGCTCTTTACTTACACTCACTTGTTTAATTATTAACTTGGTATTTTTTAAAGCAAGAAATTGATCATAATATGAGGTAATAGTTTAGGATCAAATACCATATAGCCCGTTTACTGGCATTTCCACCGAAAAAAACTTGCTATTATTTACCGACCTCTTTTAGACGAAAAAAAGTCCAATGTATGCGAATTTAAATCCATTCCCCCCGAATTTAAATCAAGTGCTAAAACCTCTTCCTCAATACCTTACTTTTATAAAAATTAATCGACGGATGTTATTGAATGTGAGTGTAAATCAGCATGAAGGCAGGTATATCGAAGATTCCAAAAAATCTTCGATAGATTACCAAAACATTAATAAGCAGAAGTTATCTATCAATAAAAATAGTCTTTACAATTAATGAAATTTTTCCCCATGAAAACTAAACACTTAATTTCAACATCATTATTAGTATCTTCAGCCATAGGGTTGTTCTCATCTTGCAATGGTAGTTCTGTCGATACGGTAAAAGCGATCGAATCAAACTATGACAACCAAAACAAAACTATTACGTTAACAGGTGAATTTGATGCGCCTTCTTTTACATTCTCATCAGGAAAATCAAAAACTATGGCCATGAATTTCGTAGTTAAATCTCATGCGTTTAGTTCTGAAAAGTTCACTGCATTCAGCGTTATATTACCTGTAGGGACAGAAAAGAACAATGTTTTATTTGAAATTCCTACAGATCAGAAAAATTATACGCTTAAGAACTTTTATGTATTTGACGATAAGGGAGAAAAAATCAACCTAGATTCTCATACAACATTCAAGATGACAGGAACAGTACACTACAATGAGATGGAAAAACCTGTAAATGAACGGGAAAAAGATAATTTTTCCTATAAAATAACCGATGTAAGCTTTGTCAAAGATTAAAACTAACAACAATTGATAGCATAAGAAATAAAAAAGCCAGATTTCGAAACCTGGCTTTAAAAATAAACATATGATGATTAGTAAATGGCAAGTCCATAGGTACAGCTTAGTAGATAGTTCAATTATTCGAAAATTCCTCCACCCCGCGTTGATAACCTACGCACATGTACCTATTATTTCAATTGAACGCTACGAACATGCCTGAATAATGAGCAACCAATATTCTCGTCACGTTATCAGTCTTCTTAACGTTAAATATATACTAGGAGCGCCAAGATAGGACGCAACAACATGTCCGCATACGTTCAATTTATAGCCAAATATAGAAATAAAAACTAANNTTAGTTTTTATTTCTATATTTTTTAGCAACACCATACAAACTTGGTACGGATAACTTTCAATTAACAGTGCGCGATTGGGTTAATTTATCGCATATATAGCTGAAGCAAAAAGGTCCATCTATTAACTTTGGTATGAAAAGATGAACCGTCAAACCGAAAATAATCCGAGCTAGGCTATTCCTAAAGCGAACGGCTGATATCTACAACATTAAAAATTTGGTCAACATCATCCAAACTTACTGCAAAATCTGGGTACCTTGTTTTATCAGCGTTTAGCGAACGAAGGGTAAGAATTCCGTTATTGACATCATGATGAGCAATTTCTTTAATAATAACTCCTTCATATTTATGTACAACAACCCAATACCGATATTTGTGGGTATGAAATTTTGATTGCCATAACTCTCTTTTAATCAAACGTCCCGTCACAATATCACCGTCCAATACACTTGCGTCTGTTCCATCGGTCATACTATCACCACTAACTTCAAAAGAACGATAGGCACCTTTATGAAACTCAGTGACTGTAATAAAATGTGCCGGTAAATCGTCCATATATTCAGCATCAGAAAAGCCAGAAAGATACCCGGCTTTAGCTTTCTCTGTGACAAGTTTTGTCTGCATCAAATATCGTCCTGGGGAAACTTCAAAAAATATATTATTCTTATTTTCGTCAATAAACTTGACGTCCTCCGAAAAATATCCTATTGACTTACCATTACCAATACTAAGCATGGCTATCGTGTCGGGTTGCACTAAAGGAGCTACCTCCATTCTTTCACCTTTTCCATACAGCAACCAGTCATACTGAACATGAGGAAAAGCCGCTTGAATACGTGTTTTCATCGTAAGTCCAATAGGATACTCTCCTTTTTTAATACGCGAGTACACCTGCTCGCGTACCCCTAGTAAAGACGCGAATTCACGGTTAGTAACGCGCATCTCCAAGCGTAAAACTTCAAAGTTATTATTTGGATAAGTTTCCATAGTCGATCGGGTATTTAACAAATGTTACACAAATATATAACAATCTGACACTAAGTTACACAACTTATTAAACCTAAACAAATAGACAATCAAAATAAAACAATAAAATTCTAACTATCAAAGCATTACAGTTAAACAAATAAGTTTACTATTTCATATAAAAAGTAAAAATTAGGTTTTAATAAACTTGCAAGATTAACAAATTTGTTTAACTTTGTTAAACAATAAAAAAAATATAGACCCCTAGAATAGATAAGCAGGGTAGTAAGCAGATCAGCTATTCGTAGGATTTGCAATTTGCGAGACGAAAATCAGTTCATACTTAAAGATAAAAGAAAATGGAACAGCTCATGTCACAACATCTCAGACAGCCCATTGTATACCCAGTGGATTATTATCAACTACAAAAAACCAGCAATATTTTACGAAAAGAGGAAAGCAGTATAGTAACCGACAAAAATCGTTCACAACGTATGAACACATTATATTATTCATTCATCATGAGTTTCTTAAAAGAAAATCATCCCGAGATACTAAAATCCATCGATAAGATCTATGAATCTGATCTTTCCAAAATCAGCCAAGTAATTGACTGTTATTGTCAATTTGTGGGCATTCCTTCTCAGCAGATTATGGGCGAATATATCAATTACAAGGACATACAGCATCGTTACAAAGCTATCGCCGTTGTTCTACGTATCTTTCAGCCGGAAAAATTAAATAATCTGAAAACAAAAGTAAAAAGTAGCATATACAAGGAACTTGGTCCTTACTTAAAAATAAACAATGACACATTACAGAAATCTATCATCTGTGCTTGCAATCAATTTGACCTCTATCGTGATTTCAAAAAAGAGATTAAACAGATTGCCAATTATTACCTTATTGACCGGCATTTCGATGGGGATTAATATTATTTTATACAATCACAGCAGCTCTGCTCATTCAGCAACTGTATCCAGCTCTACAAAATAGTCCTTGAATTTTATACTCAAGGACTATTTCGTGTTATTTACTGAATTTTACTAAAATATAATGGTAACGATCTTTTTAATGGGTAACTACCAAATTCTGATCAACTTACGTTTATTTATCCACCAAATAATCAAGCCGACCAATATACTGCACCCCATTAAAAAATAAAGAAGACTTGACACTGCTGGTTTTGCAACCTCTTTTGATTGTTCTTTAGTTAGCTCCGTTTTCGTTTCAATTTGCTGACTACTTTTTGCTTTGTGATCTTTCCAATTGGTATTTAACCTTCTTTCAAGCTGCAGCTTTTCAGAATAATGTTCCTTTTTCGCATAGACTTTCCCCTTATGTAGCTGAACAACGCCATCCTGCATAATCTGAATCCCCTCACCTTCAACTTGCATCACATATTCATCTGTTACCAAAGCCTCTTTAGCTAATCCAACAACTTGTATATGTCCTGTCTTCTGTGCTATAGTAGCAGACTCTGTATTTTTTTCTTTGATGCCAAACTCTTGTGATGCATTGGTTTTCTCAACCTTTTTAAACAAACCGCAGCTGCTAACCAGTAGCAGCATTGCGATTATCTGTAGTGTATTTTTCATTTTTAACGCGCTTTAATTCAATCTGTAGCCTATTATAAAGTTTCATAAGATCATCATATTTTACCTGCAAATCCGCTAAAGTCTTAGCACAAGACATACGTTCGTCATTTGCCAAATGTAACCCTTCATTAAGATCTTCAATGATCGTCCGTAAATGCTCAATATCTTTCTCTAACCTATTGGCATAGCCTTCCCATTTTTCAATTACCTTTCCGGCATTCTCAACATTTGTCGCCTCCACCTCGGCTTGCTGCTTAGGCCTTCCAACAAGATACCCCCCTACAGCTGTCGCTACAGGGATAATCAATTTCTCTAAAATCTCAAGTAATTCCATTATAACTTCCTTTTGTTAACGGTTTAAATTTTTCCCAGGGAAATTGTACCCCTGGATCCTCCTTTCTTCCAGGTGCAATATCCGAATGCCCTAAAATCTCTCGAATCGGATAAGTACGGATAATTGCTTTACATACTGCTATTGCCGCATTGATCTGCTTTTCAGTGTAACTCTCCATCCCTTTATTTTGCAATTCGATTCCAATGCTACAGTTATTCAAATCTTTTTGACCGGCCCAAGTACTAAGGCCTGCATGCCAACATTTTGTATTAAAAAGCGCCAATTGCGTTATGATACCATCACGACTAATATGAAGATGAGCGGAAACCTTGCTCCGGGAATCGGTCATCCAATCAATTGCACTTGTAGCATTGGACGCACCGTCGTAATGCATAATAATATAAATGGGTTTAATAATCCCACCTTTGTTTGGTGTTTCTCTATAAGAAACACCGATAAGTTTGTTTTCTTTAATTTCCATATCACGATTTTTTTATGAATTAATCTGTTCTTACACTAAAAAACTTGTATTGAGAGAAGGGAAACACACTTTATTACGAGTTATTTAGCTTCTGTTTTATACAAAGTTAAGCGTGATCCTGCGCAGTGAAGCGCACTATTAGCTGGATGTAAGCGGTAGGTTACAGATACCGAATATTGTGCAAAATTTTCATCGATGTACGTATACACCAAAAGCGAGCTTAACAGGACTTGCTCTTCATAGCACTCTCAAAAGCGAGAATAACACAACAAAATACTACTATAATTTATGGGAATATGTTGCCAAGACCGTGATATCATTGTCAAGCCATATCACAACAGACCATCCTTGAAGAGACATCAAACATTTCCTGTATTCCTTTGTTATTTGTTTGTTATAGCATAGGATGAGTTATACCGTGAAGGCTAGGAAGTTGGTTCGCCTAGCCTTTTTTGACGAATAAAACCAACATATTTGACTGATCCGTCCATCGCAATGACGTAGCCATTTTTTACAGAAGTTTCAATTTACATCACATTGTTTCCATGCGGTATATAATGAGATTAAGAACGCTTTCGTCGCTGTGGTCATGTACAAAATCCTTCGATTTTTTATTAAATTCGTATGGAAGAAATCTAAATTCAATCGATTAAATGTTATATCAAAAGATGCGATCGATTGACATCTTCATTTAACTTTACAGACGTAAATCTTGATTTACAATACAATGAACAAGTTTGCTTTATTAGTCGGGAACGACATTAATAATATTTCACCAGGGATAAGCTGGAGTGATTTGCTACACAACATCAAAGAAAAGTATAAAGTTAGCTCATTGGAAAATGGACAAAAACCGTTCCCTATGTTGTATGAGGAAATATTCCTTAACGCAATTCGAGAAAAGCATATTAATGAAAGAGAACTTAAAAGCTATATATCGGATTGTGTCTCTCAAATCAATCAAAATGAAATCCACCAATTAATTCGGGATCTCTCGATCGAAAATATCATCACAACTAACTATGAATTCAGTTTAGAAGGAGAAACCGCAACAGCAAATGCTGGCCTTATCCGTGAAACAACCTACAGTGTATTTCGTAAACACCAAATCGGCAACACGAACTATTGGCACATCCACGGCGACTGCCTAAATCCCTCTTCCATTAACCTCGGTTATGAACATTACTGTGGTCAATTGCAAAAAATGAGGGATTATGTCGTTAATGGGACAAATTATAATTCGCAAACAGTCTACAAGGCTGCATTAATTAAAAGATTAAGTCGAAAAAAAGATACTAAACTCCAATCATGGATTGATTTATTTTTTACAAAGGATATCCATATCCTAGGCCTATCGCTTGATTTTGTAGAAATAGACCTTTGGTGGTTGCTAACCTACCGCGCCAGAAATAAGTTTTATAGACGAAGTACCTTTATTGAAAATAAACTCTTCTATTATACAACAAAAAAATGGTACGCGCTCTCCAAAGATAAAATGCAATTACTTCAAGCAAACGATGTTGAAATTGTTGTTATTGACGAAACCGATAAAACGAAATACTACAAGAAAGTCCTCGCCAGCATCAAAAAAAAATATAGGTTATCCAGCAAAATATTAAGTTGAACCTCAAAGCAATTTATAGATTTCTAGCTTGTTATCATGTCACTAATAGAAAAAAATTTCGCGTTCCCAAACATAACAAATTTATATTAAGCATTGAAAGTTTGCTGAATCGTCCAAAATCTGAACAGAAAGTTCCTTAGGCACATCATCCATTAGTTTATTTCATCAACACAAGTCAAAAAGACACTTATAAACCAGAAAACCAAATATTTATAACATATAAAAGTATTTTATTAAATCGATTTTGAGAAATAAAAAAAATAAATCATTTTTGCTATCATTTAGCTAAGATTAACAGGAAAAGTCATACCGTAAGGGATTATCATTTATATTTTATTTTTATTGATCTATATGTCATTTAAGAGAATTACCTATTTCTTTTTAGGCTTTTTGTTATTTATTGGTTGTAAAAGAGATATTCATCCAGGAATTGTACCACCGGATCCAGAAGTCATTGAAAAAGATAAATTACCCATACCTACAGGTTTCACAACTGACCTCGGTTCAATAAAAATTAATACAACTGCCAATGCAAACCAACCTGGCGAAGAGTTGCCAGGCTGGATACGCGATATCTCTGGCAATAGTGCGAGTTATTGCCACCCAGATGTTGAATATTTCCCTGCCGGTTTTAAAGGATACAAATATTGGATGGTATTTACGCCATATTTTGGCATAATAGGGTCAGATCGTACCGCCTCACTCTATGAAAATCCGACTGTGGTAGTTTCTAATGATGGAAAAGAATGGATCACTCCGGCAGGATTAATAAATCCTATTCAACGACGTCCGGCACTAGAAGATTCTTTCATCCAAAAAGATGGTAGCCCCAATCAAGGTTATTGGTCCGATGTAGACTGGAATTTCAACGGTGAGGAATTCGAACTATATTATAGAGGTTGCTTTTTCTCAAGCAAAATTTTAAAAAAATGGGGTGCCAAAAGCGCAAACAACAATAAAAAATTAAATGAAGAAGCTGAACGTGTTATTGTAAGGCAGACATCAAAAAATGGGATTGACTGGACACCGCTGGAACTCGTGTATAATAGTAATGAACCAACATCTTTCCAAGATAACCACATCCTTTCTCCAACATTTGTGAGAAATTCGACAAATTTAACGACCAGTTACGAAGTGGATTTCATGCCTAGCTACAAAGCACCAATTATGACCAATATCCTATCGCGTATTTCTACAAATGGATTAGATTTTACAGCATATCGCGACAGTAAGAAAGTTGAATTTATGAACAAACCTTGGCTAGAATTCAGCAAGGGGTATTCGACTTGGCATCTGCAAGGTTCCTATATTGATGGATATTATTTTTTATGTCTGGCAATTGGAAACGTCGACCGATTTACCTCAGATATGAATTATCTCGCCTATTCAAAGGATGGTATACACTTTCGTGTATTCGAAAAACCTTTAGCTGCGGCCAATGTATACCGCTCTTCTGTATTCCCAAAGACATCTTCCTTAAAAAGCATTGAATTTGGCGCCGTAATTGGTTATAAATCCGGAGCCTTTGGCTATCGTGAATTCACCATCAGCAAACAGGTATTGGAAGATGGTTTAAAATAAAATAGTTATATTTAGGTTCAAAGTCATTTCGATGGAGTTATTTCCAACAATAGATATTCAAGAATTTAGAAAAGACCAGCTTGCGGGTAATCAAGGATATTTATACTCGGAATTACGTGGTGAACATCATATAGCGCGTCCACACCAGCATCATTTTTTTTTATTGGTACTTTTTGACCAAGCAGAAGGTGTTCATACGATTGATTTTAAAGATTACCATATTGATCGTCATCAAATCCATATCCTGTTTCCAAAGCAAGTTCATAGTTGGAAATTAGGGGCCAATACAACTGGTTTCCAATTGATGGTCGATAGGGAACACTTCGAGAAATTTTCGCCCAATTTCCATTTTTCATTTGCTTACTATCAACGTACTCCTGTTATCTCACTCTCTAGCGAAACATTTGCTCTGCTTTATTATGAATTTAATGCAATAAGAAAAGAACTTGAGGATCACAATTGCGTTCCTGCAATTATCTACTCTCGCACAGCTGTCGTCGCATCTATAATAAGCAAAGAGGTACAGAAAATAGTACAAAATGAACAAAATAATGACTCCAATCCACGTCTTTTAAAGTTGCAAGAGTTAATTGACATCCATTTTCAGCATGAGAAGTCGGTATCTTTCTATGCGAAACAACTTAATATATCCACTCCGCACCTTACTAAAATCTGCCGTCAAAAGCTCGAAGTATCTCCGAGCCAGCTCATTCAACAACGAACTATCTTGGAAGCAAAACGATTGTTAAAAGCAACCGACTTATCTATCAAAGAAATTTCGTTCAAACTTGGTTTCGTTGACTCCCCTTACTTCTCTAATTTCTTCAAACAACACACAGGTCTGAATCCAAAACAATTTAGAACGCACTGAGGTTCATCAACACTTCGTATAAATTCATCAAGGCTTCTCTTAGTTTTTCCTGCTTAGTTTGGATTGCAATTCTTATTTTTATCTTTTGACTTTAACGCGCTAAAAATGGCAATAAAAGATATTAAAATTGTAAAAACTGAAATTCTATCAGACAACTGGTACACTTTAAAAAAAGTGACTTATCAATACAGCAAACCCGATGGCACGATACAGCAACAAAGCCGAGAAGCTTATGATCGTGGCAATGGAGCTGTCATTTTACTCTATAATACCAGTACTCAAACAGTCATATTAACAAGACAATTTCGAATACCCACCTACATCAACGGGAATGAATCAGGTATGCTTATCGAAGCTTGTGCAGGTCTTCTTGATCAAGATTCTCCCCACGACTGTATACGCAGGGAAACAGAAGAAGAAACAGGCTATCAGATTAAGGAAGCAAAAAAGATCTTTGAAGCTTATATGTCTCCAGGTTCTGTAACTGAAATTCTACATTTTTTTATAGCAGAATACACCAATAACATGAAAGTTGGCGATGGCGGTGGTTTAGAAGAAGAGGAAGAGCATATTGAAATTTTAGAAATCAATATCGAAGAAGCACTACATATGATTGATACAGGTGAAATCAAAGATGGAAAAACCATTATGCTACTACAATATATTCGTTTAAAAAATATACTGTAGACGCCTATTTTAGATGATTAGGGCTACTGATTAACTTTCTCAAAGATAAACTTTGGGTCTTGGAAATTGACGGTTGAAGGTATATAATGTGGAATTCCCATATACACTTGCTCCGTTCCTGTACCTAAAATATACAGAGACCCTTTTTTTAATAAAACAAAGGGTCTTCTTTTTTTCTGTCCCCAGCCAAATGGCGTATAATAATAGTCCCCAAGCAATGTGTCTTTTTGGATATTCCCGCGAATATCTCCCGAATCAACCTCACCTCCAGGTCTATAAAAGAACAATTTGCCATAAAAACGGCTCTCAAAAAGATTAAGATCCAAACGGGCACTATCCCGTTCATTATGCGCCATATAACTCAATACTTTAGTATCTCGCCTTCGCTCTTCACAGCTTATCAACAGCAGAGCCGAAAAAATAAAATAAACAGCAATCGAAAATAAACGCATTTTTCTTTTGATCTACGATAACTAACCCTGCCTCAAGATAAACACAAAATTCAACAATACACAAGGAAATTGACATAAGATACTTTTTCCAAACTCGATTTACTTAGATTCTCTATCTAAGAGAACTTAATGCGACCTACACTTCACCAAATCTCCTATTTTTTTCCTTCCATTCAACATAGTTCGCTTTTAAGCAGTGCCCACAAGGACGATATTGATGCTTTAGCGCTTCTTGCTCAGTGGCAAAAAAGACCCTGTTCTCCCGCTTCATCCTTTTTCCCGAAATACAACAAAGCAATCCATAAATTTTTAGTTTTTCATTGCCTCCTAAGCGAATTTCTCCGGTTCGAATCTTGGCGTGCAATGAAGCATCTGATATATTTTTATGCCATTCCATTGTGCGGGTTTTATCTCTCGGCGTCGTGAAAAATAATACCCAACGCATGGCGTTCACCTGCCGTAACTTCACTCACCCCGTGTTTCATATTAACCCTAAAATATCCGATTCGTCCTTTCTCAGGCCTAAAATTTGTCGCAAATAGGACGAGATCTCCCTTTTGGGGTTTTAAAACAATAGCCTTTGACTGCGCTCTAGGTATTTGTTGCGTTAGGACAAATTCCCCCCCTGTAAAATCTATTTCTGGCTCGTTCAACATAAACACCGCTTGCATCGGAAAATAGATTTCTCCATATAAGTCCTGATGTAGGGTATTGAAACCTCCTTGACTATATTTCAAAATCAATACTGTTGCCTGTTCTTGTCCTTTCAAGCGACAATCCGTCAAAAGGTCTTCATGTTTCATCGAAAACGACTTATCGACTTTCAGCGCACGAAACCAAGCATTAGCAATGACGGCCAGATGGGGATAAAGTTGGGATCGAATTGTTTGAATCAACTCTGGTAGTGGGTAGTCAAAATATTTGTACTCTCCTATTCCGAATCGATATCTCTCCATAACGACAGTTTTACGGTAGAGCGTCGAATCGCTATACCCTTTTTTTAATAGATCGCATTGTAAATCTGTCAATAGATTTGGAATGACTACATAACCCTGTTTATGCATTTCTTCTGTAATCGCAGGCCAATCTAGATTTTCTATGTTTTGAATGACATTTTCCATACCACGAATCTCCACATTATAGTCCTGTCAAAAAATCCGAAATATGCTAAAATGATGTATAATAAAAGGCACGTGAACATTTATAGCTCAAGACAATCCATATCAAAAAAAAAGGATTAAATACAGGCAGGTGTATTTAATCCTTTTTTTTGATATCATATCGTATAAAAACTAGCTGTTTCCAACATTATTCACGATTTTTTCTGCCAAGGCTTTAAGCTGAACCATATCAGCATAGTCGAGCTTTAAGGCTTCAAAAATCTGCATGGGAACACAATTTGCCTTTTCTTTTAATTGTAATCCTTGCTTTGTAAGTTTGATTTTGACTACCCTCTCGTCAGTTTTACTTCGTGTTCGAGTAAGCAAAGCTTTAGTCTCCAAGCGCTTCAATAGTGGCGTAAGCGTTCCATTATCCAGAAATAACTTAGCTCCTAATTGATTTACTGTTTGCTCATCATTCTCCCATAAAGCCATCATGGTGATATACTGTGGATAGGTCAAGTCAATCTCTTCAAGAATAGTTCGATACTGCTGCATAATTTCCCTATGTAGCACATACACTGAAAAGCAAAGCTGTTTATCTAATTTTAATAAATCATCCATCTTGCAAAGTTATTGAGTTTTCGAGGGATTGAAAGAGAATAATCAACTATTTATACTCAACGACAAACTCTTCCTTGGGTACTCGAACCTTTTTCATTGACGAAATCCAATCTCTCGAAGAGTCCGCCACACCAACATACATCAATGAAACGCTTTTAAGTCCATGTTTTTCTAATTGTAAAACCTCATCCACGACGCGGTTATCGAAGCCCTCGGCAGGCGTGGAATCAACGCGGAGTTCCGCTGCTTGAGCCAAAGCTAAACCTAAAGCAATGTAAGTCTGTCTTGCCGTGTGCGCAAAATTTCTTTCTGCAGCTTCATTCAGATAAATAGATTTTAACTTGTCCGTATAGGAGCCAAAGCGTCCCCTTGGCAAATCCCGTTCATCTGTAGTAAAATCATAAACTTTATCAATACGTTCTTCTGTATAACGATCCCATGCAGCGAAAACAAGCACATGTGAGCATTCACGCATACAGTCTGGATTTAGTGCTCCTTTTGCCAATTCTTCTTTCAATGCCTGATTTTCAACAATCAATATTTTAAATGGCTGTAAGCCCGAGGAAGTCGGTGCAAAGCGCGCTGCTTCAACGATTTTATCTATATTTTCTTGACTAACTTTTTTTGTCGGATCGTATGCTTTCACAGCATGACGCCATTGTAAATCTTCTATTAATGACATATAATTATATTTTTATTTTACGAGTATAACGGATAACAACGCCAACAATGCAGGAACTCCTTGTACAAAAAATATCTTTTTGCTCGCTGTAATTCCACCAAAAATACCGGCAACAAGGACACATCCTAAAAAGAACAGGCGTACATTGTGACTCCAGATGGGGTCATTGATAAAAAAAGACCAGGCTAAACCTGCAACGAGAAAGCCATTGTAGAGCCCTTGATTTGCAGCAAGCCCCTTCGTTGGCTTAAATAATTCTGCCGGGAGAGCCTTTCCAAAACTACGTTTTCCTGCAGTTTCCCAAGCAAACATTTCCATCCATACAATGTATACATGTTCTAAAAGTACGAGTGCTGTAAGCACGTTGGCAATATAATTCATATATTATTCGTTAGTTGATACCGTCAATTTGACATCCATATTACCCCTAGTTGCATTTGAATAAGGGCACACTTGATGTGCTTTTTCAATTAATTGTTGTGCTAACTCTAAGCTTACGCCAGGTATATTTGCATGTAATTCTGCAGCCAATCCAAAACCACCATTATCCAATTGTCCAATACTCACATGTGCAGTTACCGAAGTCTCTCCAGTTTTTACTTTTTCTGACCTAATGACCAAATTCAAGGCACTATCAAAACACGCAGCGTAACCTGCAGCAAAAAGCATCTCTGGATTGGCATAATCATCATTCGCACCTCCTAGTCCTTTTGGCATACGAACAGCTAAATCCAGTACACCATTTTCACTTCTTACCTGACCGTTTCGTCCTCCTTTGGCTGTCGCGCCGATGTTATATAACGTTTTCATATTTCAATTTGTTTTGTTTGTACAAATGTATGGTAAGAAATTATATTGTGCAAAATATAATATTGCAATTTACATTAAGATGAGAATAGCAAAATCTCAAAAACATAACTGCGAGTATCGAATGTAATTTAAAACCAGTACATTTGATTATTGCAAATCGAATTTAAATGAAAACAACTTCCATTGAACAGTTTTATCAGGAGATCAATGCGAGCATTCCAAAAGAGATCGCAAGAGAGATTGGTCATTTTAATGTATTCAACTTTGAGGAACTTGCAGCTACATTAAAAGATAAACCGATCATGCCCTACAATAAGCGTACGTACTATAAAATAAGCTTAATCACAGGGAAAAACACGGCTGAATATGCCGACAAAGTGATCGAAATCGATGAATCAGCACTTGTATTTGCTACCCCAAAAGTTCCTTACCATTGGATACCGAAAGACGAGCATCAGAAGGGTTATTTCTGCGTTTTCACCGATGAATTTCTAACCCGAAATAAAAGTGGTGTTAACATAGATGATCTCCCTATCTTTCAACCGGGCGGCCTTCCGATTTTTCAATTATCAGAAGAACAACGTATTGAAATAGAGGAAATCTTCGTAAAAATAAATAAAGAGCTTTCTTCAGAGTACGTCTTTAAATACGATCTGTTGCGAAATTATGTTCTTGAGATCATTCATTATGGGCAAAAGCTGCAACCCAAAAGTATAACAAATCCCACACATAATGCCTCTAATAGAATAACCTCATTATTTATAGAATTGCTAGAAAGACAATTTCCCATTGAATCTCCAATGCAACGTTTACAACTACGGACAGCTAATGATTTTGCGGAACGACTTGCCATACATGTCAATCACCTGAATAAAATTTTAAAGGAAAATACGGGAAAAACAACCAGCCATGTCATTGCAGCCAGAGTCACACAGGAGGCAAAAATTTTACTGCGACAAACCGATTGGAATGTCTCTGAGATTGCTTATTCACTTGGCTTTGAGGAGATCGCTCATTTTTCCAATTTTTTCAAGAAGCAAACTGGCTTTGCCCCAAACATTTTTCGTTCTCAATCGTTATAATTTGAATTTCGCAAATATCCATTTGTATTTCGCAAGGAAAAGTATAACTTTTCGGAGGATCTTTGTGCTGTTGGATCTTTAAAACAAATTAAAATGGCTACAAGTAAAATAGCATTGGTAACAGGCGGAAGCCGTGGTTTAGGTAGAAACATGGCTGTTAGCCTTGCAAAAAAAGGAATCGATGTCATTCTAACCTACAATAGCAATCAGGAGGAAGCAGATCATGTAGTTGCTACGATACAATCTTTAGGTCAGCATGCAGCTGCATTCCAATTGGATGCAGGTAATGTGCAGTCTTTTGATCTCTTCATCGAACGAGTTACACAGCATATAAAACAAGAAACTGGGCAATCAAACTTCGATTTCCTAATCAATAATGCAGGAACCGCCTTATATGCCCCCTTTATAGAAACCACAGAAGAACAATTTGATACAGCTTATAACATCCATTATAAAGGGGTATTTTTTCTCACGCAGAAAGCTCTTCCCTATTTGAATGATGGTGGACGTATTATCAATATTTCCTCTGGTCTCGCACGTTTTGCATTTCCGGGATCATCTGCCTATGGCTCGATGAAAGGAGCAATAGAGGTACTGACGAGGTATCTTGCCAAAGAACTCGGTCCTCGAGGTATTGCAGCAAACGTTGTTGCTCCTGGCGCGATCGAGACTGATTTTGGTGGCGGGCATGTGCGGGATAACAAAGAAACAAATGCGCATATTGCAGCTGTTACAGCTTTAGGACGTGCTGGTGTACCTGACGATATCGGCGGCGTGGTGGCCTTCCTCTGTACCGAAGACGCAAGATGGATCAACGGACAACGTATTGAGGTATCCGGTGGAATGAATCTTTAGTAACGTACCACCTAAATAAGCACATATCTGAGGCTATTAGCTATGTGCTTATTTTAAAGTATTTCTTCACCAATTTCAACCAACTACTCCCCTTTTAGTACAAAAATTATAATGCTATTATCATTTTCTTCCTTACCTCGTAAATTGTAGGTTGACTGATTACCCGAATGATTATGTTTGTAGCATAAGAATATGATACAACTTGCCATAATAAGTGATATTCATGCCAATTTAATTGCATTGGATGCGGTATTAAAAGATATCAAAAATAGCGGATTAACACAAATCTACTGCTTAGGTGATCTTGTTGATTTCGCCCCCTGGGGGAATGAAGTCATTGACAGAATACAAGAAAAAAACATTCCATGTCTACTGGGAAACCATGACCAAAGAATTGCTTTTGACGAAGCCATTATCCCTTTACCACACCATGATGTAATAGAGACTTCAAATCGAGAAATCGCCATCAACATAAGCAAGAAGGAGATATCGGCCCCTCATAAAAAGTGGTTAGCAACATTACCCTACAACATTGAACTAACCTTCAAGCTTGGAACGAGTTTTAGGAAAATCCTTCTTGTCCATGCCAGTCTCCAAAGCAATGACGAATACATCCATGAATCAACTCCAAAGCATGCTCTATCGACCCTATTAAAGCAAAGAGCAATCGATATTCTGGTGATGGGACATACACACCATTCTTATATTCAACAGGATGGAGACGTCTTTTTTATCAATTGTGGTTCGGTGGGCCGAAGTAAGGAAAAAGACAGAAAAGCAACTTACACAATAATCACCTTATCTGAAAAACAAATTAATGCCGAGATCGTTAAAGTCGACTACCCAATATCAGCTGTCGCAAATGCAATTTACGACAGCAATATCCCCGATTTCTACGGAGACTTCTTACTTGCGAATAATACACTTTAATCATTGTCAATTTGCCACAATAGCTAAAGCTGTCGTTTCATTATTAACATAAAAATCCCCGACACATACTCCGCATTATTTTTAAAGAGAGGAGCTCCTAAAAAACAATACGATTGCATCGGGGATTTATGTACAATTGTTATTTCAAAAACAGTTTCCGAATAGCTTTATTACTAACATCCAGAAGATAGACATTACCATCTTTATCTACTACCACATCTTTTATCAGACCAAAACGTGCTGTCGATAAAGTCCCATCCACATATCCATTCGTTCCCTTTATCAAAGTAATCACTTCTCGTGTCGACATATTGACCTCCCGAATAGCATAATTGTGGTTATCGGCAACAATCAATCTGTTATTTAATCCTGCTGTGATACCGCCTATTCCGTTGAAATATGTGTTCGTTCCAATCCCATCTTGATAGCCCGCATCCGAACCTCCAACCCAACGTTCCCCACGTGCATCACCCGGTCTTACAATTTCGATCCCGTTATTGCTGCTCGTGTTCTGATCCGAATAATACAAAACTCCTTGACTATCCACAAAGGGCTTAGCCATTACCCAACTAGGTCCGGGTACCTTCGTATAACCTCCAGCCAGGTTGACTTTGTTTATTCCCTGCGCAAAACCAGCTACTGCCACATATAAATTCCCTGACAGATCTAAACACATTGCACCCGGAGAAAATCCTTTTGCATATACAGTACGTTTGCCCGCAGGTGTAATTTTAAAAATCTGATTTGCTCGCTGATCGCTGACATAAATATTATTTTGTGGGTCAACAACTATTCCTGTAGGATAGTCGAATACAGCATTGGCACCATCTACCTGCAAAATAGATACACTTCCAGTCGGGGACACCTTTTTAACTTGTTTATTCTCCGGATCTGCGACATATAAATTTCCCTGCGCATCTATCGCCATTCCAGCTAGGTTATTGCCGAATACCGTACTTCCTGGCCCCCCTACGAATGTCATTACACCTGCGCGACGGAACGGTTGCGGTGCTAAAGCATCCTGACCGCCAACGATTACCTTTACCTCGCCTGTTGAAACACCCTGTGGTGCCTCCATAACCAACTTATTCTCACTAGCACTTGTCACAGGGGTCAAAACACCATTAAAATAAACCCTATTTTCGGCAGCATTTGTACTAAATCCAGTTCCCAATAAAGTTACACTTGTTCCCGCCAAACCATTGTCTGGACTTATAGAACGAATACCAAGCGTCTGATCCTTAAACTGTGGTCCTTCCACGGATTGATCGTTGACTACAACCCTTACCTTTCCAGATCCAGTTCCACCAGGAATGATCAACTTAAGCTGATTTTCACTACTTGAAGAAATAGCAACTTGCTTTCCATTTATAAAAACCTGATTTTCATCAAGTTCTTTACTAAATAATAGCCCATTTATTATCATTTCAGCCCCTTTTGGGCCACTCAAAGGAGAGACTGCGCCGATTTCAGGCTTGCCTACAACCGTAAATTTCGGACCCGAAATCTTCTGTTCATTGATATTCACGGATAGAGGTCCGGTACTGACACCAGCTGGAGCCACTACGACAATTTTTTCAGGACTAGACTCCAATACGACCGCGATCTTTCCATTGAAATCAACGATATTCCCCGAATTGACTTTTTCGAAGCCTTCACCCATTAGGGTAACTTTGGTTCCCGCCCCACCTGTTAATGGTTTAATACTGCGGACGACCTGATAAGTAAAATTCTGTCCTTGCGACTTTTTACCATCCACACGAACTTCTACAGCACCATACCCCGCATCTTCCGGAATTTCTGCAACGATTAATTTATCTGTAACACTCACAACCAAAGCTTTTTTGCCATTAACATAGACTTCTGCAGGTTTATCTGTACTACCAAAGCCCTCCCCATCAATCCGTAGTTGGGTGCCGCCTGTACCATTTGTCGGAAAAATTTTTGAGACTGAAAGATCTTGATAGGTATACGTACCAACATCAAAACTATTACTTCCATACTTCAAGACAATTCCGCCACTTTTGTCACCTTTTGGCACACGTAAAACAACCGATGTTGGAGTAGCGCTAATCACCTCTGCCGAACTCCCTGCAACTGTTGCAGAAAATTCTGTAATTGCCCCGCTGAAGCCTTCTCCTTCAATCGTAACTAGTGTACCTGCTTTACCAGAATTAGGGTAATAACTATCCACTTTAGCCGGAATTTTATCGACCAATTCTTCCTTTTTACTGCAACCGATCGTCGCAATAGCCATCCATATAGATATGATGACTAGATTAATTGTATTTTTCATTGGAATAAATTCTTATAACTATATATCCGCTATCCTTTTAGGTTTTTCCCAAATGACCAAACTAGAATGTATATCGAACCCCACCTTGTATTTGTGCTCTTGAGTTAAAATAATCGATGCTATAAGGCTGCCCAGGATCACTAAAGGTAAATACGGGCCAGCTATCAGCATTTTGCCTCGGCGGAAATAATGATGGGGTAAGACCCACACTACTCGTCGAATTAAATGTATTGGGCGAAAAATATTGAATACCCCATTTCTTGGAAATTAGATTAGTCAAGTTCATAACATCCACCGAAAATGTTATAAATTGTTTCTTTGACTTCTGAAGAAAGAGATCATGTGCAATTCGAAGATCTGCCTGTACATTCCATGGTGTACGTCCCATATTACGCGCTGTAAAATCACCCCTACGGGAGCTCAGATAATCATTACCATCAATGAACCGATTAAAAGCATCTGCTTGCTGCTGAGCAGAAAGACCATTTGCAAGATCTTTAAAGTAATGAATTGTTTCCGTCTGTCTTGGAATATAAACCAAACTTACTTGTTGTGGCAAGCCTTGTATGCTGTTATTGACGATACCATAGGTAAATGGACTTCCAGATTGCGCACTGACATACAAGGTAAAATTCGTACGCCCTGCATTACGCCAAGTTTGTTCGTAATTTATACTCGAAACGATACGGTGACGGATATCAAAATTGCTGTAAGCTAACTTTGGATTATTAGGAATAAGTGACTGATTCAGTTGCCAGTTACTTTCCATAGAATTACGTACGCCATTACTTAAATCCTTTGATTCTCCATAGGTATAGCTCAGCGTGGCATTCAATTTTTCTTTGATCGTTTTCCCAATGGTCCCTGTTATACTGTAGCGGTAACCTTGATTGGTATTACGCAGAAGATATACATTCGAGAAACGATTATCCACAGTACCGCTATAAACAGGTTGTTGTTTATTGACGTCATACCCATACCATAATGGGTTATCCTTGTTGTTCAGCTGCTGAAATAGAACATCTTTAATATTCTTTGTATAAATACCTTCAACCGTAAATTTCCAGCTTTCAACTTTGTAATCTATACCCAAACTGGACCGCAGCACCTGCGGCAGTACAAAATTGTTATCGACCAGATCAACCTGCGTTTTTCCGGTACTTGGATCATTAATAACAGCGCCATTCTGCGCTATAAACTCACCTATTCCATTCGGACTTGGCTTTATAGGGTCAGAGCCGGGTGCAAATGGTTTCTGGTCTGCTTTTTGATCGAAAGCACCATAACTGTTACCCGTATTATAGTATGCATAAGCCAACCAGGCAAACGGTATACGTCCTGTAAACAAACCGGCGCCACCCCGGACAGTCAGTTGCTTATTGTCCATTGCCTCCCATCGAAAGCCAATTCTCGGAGACAACTGTATTCTATTTAGAAACTCATTTCTTAACCGATTTGGTGGCGTATAGGTGTAGGTTGTGCCAAAAGTGGGGTCAGACCACATGTCATTGACTTTATCACTTCGTGTCGGCATTGTTGGCAATGCTGCCAAATCCGCACGAAGTCCAGGTATGATTTGGAAACGATCATTGATACGGATTTCATCCTGAATGTAGAGACTATACATATCAACAGAGAAGTTAGCCGCGGGATGATCCAGAATGTAAGAACGTGAATTATCCTTATAGTTGTAACTTCCTCTTACGCGATACGGAACATTCGCGACGAAATCCGCAATACTATTGTAATCAACCCGACCATTCCAACTGTTAACAAACCCATACCGAATGCGATAAAGCTCATTATGTGTTCCAAATAACAATTTATGCCTACCTTTTGTCCAATTTAGATTGGCCGTAATCTCCCAGGTACCTTGTCGCATATTAAATATACTAGCTTCACGATCAGTTCCAAGATAAATTGTTGTGCCCGGTGTACGCCCTTGTATCTGTACCTGAGGTAAGGAAGGATCACTTAAAGGGTCGCGTCGATCATTTACCTGTGTATATCCCAACACAATATTGGAAGAAAGATTATTACTAAATCTACTTTTCAATTCTGCAACGGTACTTGTTTGGTTGTTTTCTTGTTCAAAGGCCATACTACTGAACCGAAAATCCTGTTGATCCCGATCCATATGAGTTGCCTTACTAAAGATTGTATTGTTACGGATTGCCAACTGATGTTTGGCATTTATATTCCAGTCTAAACGATTGAAAAACTTGGTTGACCGGGACCAATTTGTATAATTACCTGCGGTTCCAATATTAAAAATATCACCATAGCGTGAACGAGCGGCTTCGGCTATTGCTTCTACATCGCGCTGCTCCAAAATATGAGCTGTTTCGATAGTCCCAACACGCAACTGCGTAGGATCTTGGCGCCTGGTAAACTCCTCATTACTGAAAAAGAATAATTTATCTTTTATTAAAGGAAACCCTATTCGGAAACCTGTTTGATAATCATAAAAATCTTTATTCATTTTCCCCAAAGTTCCCACCCGGTCCTTACCCGTTAACGCGGCATTCCGTCCATAGGCGTAAACCGATCCTTCAACTTGGTTTGTACCACTTCGCGTGACAGCATTGACCGAACCGCCTGTAAAATTTCCGATCTTGACATCGTAGGGAGCCAAATATACTTGCATATCCTGAATGGCGTCTATTGATATGGGGTTTGTTCTTGTACTGCTCCCTGCCATTCCTGAGGTCCCCGTTTGTCCACCAAGAGAGGGGCTAAAACCTATTGCATCATTATTGATGGCACCGTCTATCGTGACATTATTATACCTAAAGTTTGTACCACCGAAACTATTATCGCGACTTCCTTGCGGTGTAAGCCGAGTTACATCAGTAATCGAACGGTTGACTGTAGGCATATTCCTTACTTGCGCGCCACTGAAATGATTTCCCGTCCCTACTGTCCCAGCCCTTGTATCAGCTTTCCGGCCAGTCACAACGACCTCACTAAGTGTTTCATTACGCTGTTGCATAATAAAGTCCGTCTGCAAGGTTTCTCCCAAACGCACAAATATATTTTCTTTACGTTCTGTTTGTAATCCAATGCTACTTACATCAACTGTATATGGACCGCCAATACGAATATTATTTAAAGTAAAACGTCCATCTTTATCGGTCGATTGCACATAACGGGTCCCTGTTGGTGTGTGTATCACAGTAACGGTCGCCTTCTCCACAAGAGTTCCACTGCTACTTTGCACCTTTCCGTTAATTGTACCCGAAGTTTCCTGCGCAAAAGAATTGAGCGCTTGCAAAAGAAACAAAAAGAGTAAAATTAGCTTTAGTATTGACATTATAGGATAGAAAGTCATGGTTGATCTTCCTATGCATATACTGTCATTTTGATATCTATTCATTGCTATGTTTCATTAATTCGTTAGATAAATCTTCTTATTACTGTGTTAGCCGGAGCCCCTGATCAACAATATGTAGTACCCCATCTCCGGTAAGGATATCCTGTTTCTGTAATAAGACATCATTTGTATTCCCCAAACCCCGAAGTGTTATGCCGCTAAAAGAGCCCGGAGAACTGGTATTTGGAACCAACTTAATGTCAACACTGTTACCATCTAGCATGGTTTGCTTAGACATATTTGTATCACCCGTACTCAAGATATAGTCGTACACAAAACGACGGTCATGGAGAATATGATAGCGGACTATCTTTTTCAGGTCGTCCAAATTGGCCAGCTCCACATCCTGCACGGATTGAAATCCCAGCAGAGTCATTGCAGCATTATTCGGTGCAAAAACCGTATAGGCTCCCTGATTTGTTTTTTCGGATAAAATGCCGGTCCTTTTTATAGCACGAGCAAATATGCTGATACTCGCATCTGCGTTGATAGCATCGACAATCTTATCATGTACATAGGGAGTCATAACGCGGTCGAGCACTTGAATCAGTCCATTAGATGCAGGCAAATTTTGTGTCAATATACGTGCTCCATTCAGTGTCAGTACTGTATCGGCGCCTTTGACCCAGTGTGTGGCATAGACCTTACCGCGACGTGTTTTCAATTCTTGATTAAACAGAAAAGGAAGCTTATTGAGCTCATATTTTCCATCCAGTATGTGATAATTAGCGATATTAGAAACTATTGCTGCGCGTTCAGACAGCATGCTCACCACAGTTGGATAACCCGCCTTTCCAAAGGCATTGTCGGATGGAGCAAGCAAAGTATAGGGACCTTCGCCCTTTTGCAGCTCTTTATCCATATTACTGACGCGCAATGCAGCATTAAATACCGATAAATTAAAATTATCGGCAACGACCAAGTTGACCTTATTATTGTCAAAATTCGTCGTGTTTTCTTCCTTTTTACAAGCAAATAATAGATTGATCGTCAGCAAAAATAGGCTACACTTGCTATAACTAAAATTATGTCGTCTCATCTTTTATTTAAGTTTAAATCCTTTTGGAAGCAGTAGGTTATCAACAACGTGGATCGGTCCATTAACCGTATTGATATCTGTCTCAATAATATTGATCGGTGCTTGCTCGGCTTCTTTGATTTTCATTTGGATCTGGTTTCCATTTTTAGAAAAAGCTAAAGGCATCTTATAAGCGTATCGAACCTGACTACTCCCCCCTATATTCACATAATAATCGTTTAACAAGGCAGGATCCAGATCATTACTATAAAAGACTGTATTATTGGACATCGCTATGCCATAAGCAGGATCCTCAGTTGCAAACACTCTGCCCCAATTGCGATGAAAACTGAATAAAGTATCTGTCGGATATGATCCACGTGGTTCAAAATACAAGTCGTCGTATCTTACATCTCCCCGTTTAGCATTAAAAGCTAGAATATCGGCCACGCTATTAAACCCTGCTTTTCGAAAGGCATCATCTGTTGGTGCAAATGTGGCTGTCAGGTTGAGATTAGGTAACTCATTGTAAAATGGATCCCTATCGATATCCCATCCTCGTTGATAGGAAACTCTGGCCTCTGGATAATAGCTCAAAAACTCCTCTTTACTCATACGATATCCCCATAGAGGCTCAATATCATCCAACATTTTTTCATAAAACATTTCCTCGGATAAACGTTGGGATTCCACAAAAAAAGTAAACCTTCCGTCAGCTATTAGCGTCTCCAATATGGTCATAGTAGGCTTTTCGATCACTTTTTCCAACATATAGATACCGCCATTTGTCGCGGGCTCATAAGCTAATTTTCCTTTAGACTTACCATTGACTAGCAAATCGCCATCTTTCACAGCGAGATAATGACGATAAGCATAGATGTCGTAACGTCTGCCGACTGGCTCGGTATTATCATAAAAAGGTACTCGATAATTTTGATTTTTTAACATCGATCGAACCATGAGACTATATTTACCAAGTTTAATTTGGTTAAGATCTCCTAAAAAACTGTAAAATTGAACGAAATCGGCAGCTTCCTCAGTAGTCATTTTTTGAATAGTCTCTAGTGTTATTCCAACTTGCTTTAACGCATTATCGGTTGGCGCCAATACGGTCACTTTTGTATTGACTCCAGCAGCCTTAATCAGTGCTACAATGTTACTTTTCTGCCATGCTGCTAAAAAAACTTTTGCTTCGTTATGCGTTGTCAATAGTTGCGTAACATCCTGTGAAGCTTCGTTTTTATAGGGAACTTCCTCCCCCACAAGCTCCGGCATAAACTCAGTTTTTTGGCAAGATAGCAGTACAAACACAGCAGTAGTACATAACAATAGCATATACCAAACGGCATTTATTGATTTATTTTTCATCTTTTCCTTTTTTTATCGCTTGATCTGGGCTTACCAGCCCTTGATCTAAATCATGTACCAGACCATTACTACACAAATAGTCCATTTTAGCGCCGACAGCATACGTTACATCGGCGAGTATAATCGAATAGAAAGTATCATTGTCCCGGAGTCTCATATTATAACTCAATTTCCAAGTCGGATAGACTTCATTGGCAAAATATTCCATATAATGTACTTTATCTTTCAAGTGGTATTTGTAATTACCGTTCGAATTAATGATCGTAAAAACCTGTGAATCCGATATAAAAAAATGTTTATCGTACATGATGTAGGCACCAAACAATACCTCAGGGACGTAATTCTGTGGAACAGCACTATCCAAAAATTCCATCGTAATCCCTCTCTTTTCTAGGGCCTCATTTGTTGGTGCAAATACCGTAAAAGGGCCTTTTCCAGCAAACTGATCCCACAGACCAAATTTCTTCAGTCCAGCCACAAAAACGGTATAGTCTTTCTTGTCACTGAGCCAATCCTGAATATTTTTTTCAAATTGTGGTTTCATAACCTTATCCAGCACATGCAACACCCCGTTGGATAAAACCACGTCTTTGCGGATCGCTTTCGATCCGCTAAAAAACAGCATATTCACGGGATTAGTAGCCCCAGGTGAGACAGAACCGATTGAGGCATACAATTCGGAACCTTCGAGTGTTGCATACCTAAAATCCACTGAGTTACTCGGAATATCGCTCACATAAAGACGCCTTGGGAGAATATGATAAGAAATCAGTCTCCGCAAGCTATCCTTATTCATTCGATCAAAATCGGTTGGGCGAAACACACCGATCTCATTAAAAGCGAGATCGTTTGGAACGAGAACTGTAAATGGACCTTTGCCATTTAGTTCGACATTCAGACCAGTTCTCTCCAACGCTGCATCAAAGAGGCGCATTTCATAATTATTACGAATAAAATCGGCTGCCGGTCGTATATTTTCATTAGGTTGGGGCACCGTGAGATTATCATGTTTGCAGCCTTGTAGCAACAAAATAAATAAGCACGCAGAAAACCAGCCTATAGCATGAAGCAGTGAAACCTTCTGTTCTATTTTGCTATTATATTGAATCATTTCTGCTAATTTTAGTAAATAGGTGGAGCATATTTTCGTTGTATAGTCGTTAGGTAGACGCGACCATTGACAATTTCGATCGTATTGACCGTTGCGAAAGTGCGTGGATTATCCTTTCCCGAATGTACGTTGACCAACAAATTTGGAAGCAGTGTTCCGTTTTCATTACTGGTCAATCCTACTTTTCCGTTTAGGAGACAATTAAGTACAGCCCAGTTGCCACCTGTATTTGTCTCACTGTCATAAAATGGATTCGCGACGGGATCCATTCCAGGTGTAAAAAAGTCAAATCGTTGCCAAATAGCTGTGCGGATACCGTTGGATTTACTACTCGCCCATAACGGAAAACTTGCATAGGCGTTCACTTCATTTGAACTTGTATTACGTTTAACGGTCGTCAAAAAACGCCCTTGGTAACCATTTACTTTCGCAGCATAATGGCTGAGCTCTTCCTGACTTTCATAAAGTGACAAAAATACATTCATATCATCCTTAACACCATTTTTGAAGCTTTTCAACCGATAATCATCATCTTTTAAGCTTGCATCGGCTTCCCAGAACCCTTTTGCACTCATATTGTAAAAGTTTACGTACACCAATGAATCTGATAAAGGGAGTTTATAGAAATTTTCATGTCTCAATAAGACTCCATGATCCTTCTTTAAAAAATCCCTTTGCAAAAGATGGAGTGTATAAACTTCTTTGCTTTGAAGATTGATCACCGTGTCAATTAGAATGTCATTTTTCAAACGATCTTCCAATTCGAAGAAGGGTACCGTATTTTTTGGACGATACGCAAATACGACCCTTACTTCGCCTGAAGGCACCTGAGCCCAGCTACTTAGGTCAAATCCGTTTAAAATAGGACCGACTAGGACATTTTCCTTTCCTGGATATTCGGGATTGCTTGGGTCTGTACTGTTCCCGATGTGAGAAGGATATGGGGGAGCATAAGGATCTCGTTTATCCAAGAAATCACCTATAATTTCCGCTCCTGTAAATTTTCCATCAGAACCTATTTTTGGATTGATAAGCATACAGAAATAGGGTACTTTATCATCTTTGCTACCCATAGTCTGTACGTAATTGACATTATTAAAAACACGTAGATAAGCCGGCTCGGCAATCTGTGTATATTCAATTTTCGTACAGGAAGCAAGCAATAGTATAAAAATGGCCAGTAGCCAAATACGACTTGATATATTTTGCTTTTTCATTATTTATTATGTTTGATAATGATCATTCGCGCTTTTTCTTTATCGGACGATCCCGAACCACTTTTTCCAATCAATGCTACAGTATAAATCCCTGGCTCAAATGCTGGCAGAGGCCTTCCAATGGTTGTATACAGCGATTTATTTGCTATAAACTCCGTCGATTGCAATACGTCAATATCGTCGGCCCAGACACCTGGTATTACGTCTGGTTTAGAACGATAAGCCATTATTGCGTAGGGATTCGCCATAATATTTACATTGGTATAAGGCATATTAATCGAAGGGATCCCAGGTTGCAGATTTACATTGCCACTGTTTCCGAAAGGCTGTCCGTTAGGTAGCGTAAAGGTGATATAAGGATTGCTTGCCGATAGATTTAAAAAGCGATTAAAGAAGAAGAATTTAAAAGCTAGCCGGCTGTATGTCCCATCGTCTTCAGCCGGTAAAGGGAGCGTACCACTCAGATCATTGGAAATGAGAAGCAACTGAGCCTTTCCATTTCGATCAGGATAGAGCCATAACGTATAATTTTGATTGCTCCGCAATTCCTGTTTAATCGTCGCAAGTACGTTTCCAGTTGCATCTATAGCCTCAATATCATATTGCTTCTGGGTAAACACACTATAATTACTTCCTTTTCCAAATCCGATACCACTGGCAATAACCTTTCCATCGACCCTAAACCCTATCGATTGATCCTTATATGCATTTACACCTTGTATCCTCAAATAACTTTGATTCGTTGGCGCAGCAATATCTGTAATGATCTGAAACGAATTTTGATAGGCTGAAACTGTCTCATTCAGCTCATTGGAGAAATAATTAAATCGCTGTGGAGTGACTACGATCGTATAAACACCACCAGGTTGAAAATCCTGAATCGGAGCATAAGTAAAATTAGTAGACTTCGCATAATCTTTTGGGATGGTGGAAGTCGGTAAATCAATGAGCCCGTACTCAAACCGACCTGAGCCCAAAGAAGGAAGGGGTCTGCCATCTGCTACCAATATCTTGAATTGATAAGTCCCATAAGGCAACTCGATGTAATCAGAACTAATCTGAGAAGCTGCTATTGCACTGGTTTTTTGATTCACCAATGTACCATCGGCATAGGCTAAAGAAATTGGACCAACGAGATTTTCTTGCGGACCATTCATTCCAATAGCTGGATTTTTAATTGTCCCACCGAGATTAACAATGCGGATTTTAAAATGGTCTGGCTTAGTGGGACTAGTCGTAGCACGCGTTAGTGCAACAACTTCCGGTTGACCATTCATGAATAAGGAAGGAAGCAAAAAATAATCCTTAGGTTGCTCATAACTATTGTCAACCTTGACTTTAAAATCATGGTTCAAACCAAAACCCTGATAAAAGCGAGCTGCAAACGTAAGGTCTGCCTCTTCTTTCTGGTCAAAAAGATCTTGTGGAACTGTCCATATCTTTGTCAAACGTCCGTCTGTTGGGAAATATGAGGTTCCAGGATATTTATGATTCCCCGGATTTAACGGATGCAACACAACAAAACTTGTCAAGCTGTCGCCATTAGCAACAACCTGATTAAAGTCAGATAGATTAACAATTCTAGTATTTGAATTTGGCCGGTTTTCAGTTACAGGACGATTGTCATTAATCACATCCAGTTTTTCCTTTTTACAAGAAACAAAGGATAAAAAACATAAAGCTGTAACAGCAAAAAACCGACAACTCACGCGTTTACACATACTGATTTTCATTGGATTAAAATAAGTTATAGGTAAAACCGATCATAATTTCCGCACCGCGCTTATAACTTCTGTTGATATACTCATTTCCATACCACTTTCCTCCGGTTTGCGGATTCGCATAAACAGTTTTAATAGCAGGATTCATTATATTTTTGGCATAGCCTTTAAACAAGATCCGTTTATTTAGCTTTTGGGAAAAAACAAAATCAAGGTAAGGCACGGGCTGTGTATACAGATCTGGTTCCCCTGTCAGATTAATTTGGACTAAGCGTTCCCCAACCATATTAAAGGTCACAGTGAGATCGGTTCCTGATTTTTCGTTATCATAGTTTAACCAAGCATTAATCGAATAGGGAGCCTGTTCAAACAACGGACTATTTTTTGGGGTATATCTATCCAGTGAACGATTTGCTTCATAACGCTCCGCAGATTTCTTAATTTCACTTTGAGCCAATAAAAGATTGGTACCCAAAAACAAGTTTTTTAAAGGATCATATAATGTTCCCAAATTCTTGACAACTTCAAATTCCAATCCCCATACCTTACCAATATTACCGTCATTCTGAAATTGGATGGTTGGAAATTCAGGATAAGTAGCAGCTAACCCTTGGGTTTTTAGATTAAAGACCTTAACCAATTGATTTTCTATACGCTTTCCAAAAGCCGACACGGCAATAACCTCTCCTTTAGCAGGAAACCATTCCCATCGAAAATCCGCATTTTGGGTATATTGATTTTTCAAATTGGGATTACCAACAACTAAGCCCATTTGAAAGGCATCAAATTCAAATACATTGGTAATCTCACGCAATTCGGGTCTCGCCAGAGTCGTGTTGAAGGCCCCACGAAAATTCATATTGTCATTCAACGTATAGGTTGCATTGACAGAATAGAATGGTTTATATTTTGTTTTATAGACAGAATTGGGATTAATCGGATCCAGAGGAATACGTGTACCATCTGGAGATGTTGCGGTCAGTGCAGGGTCTAAAAATACATTCGCAGTATCCACTGTCGAACCAATATTTGTCATCTCAAACCGAACTCCTCCGGCCATGCGGAATCGTTCAGCAATCTTGAGATCCAGCATACCATATAATGCATTGGTTTCAAAATAACCTTTGTAGTTATTTGGCGATTTTTGGCTATTGTATAGAAAACCACCTACTGGCATCATACCTTCACCCTGCCCCGCTTTTGGTAATACAACACCTACAATTTCATTGCTTACCAAACGGTCTAAATTACACTGAACATCATATAATGGAATTGATTTATTTCCAGTGAAATTAGACCCTGGCAGAAACAGCTGGTTTTCTGTAAATTTACGATCTCTAAATAAATAATTGAATCCCGTTTTAAACAACTGCTTTTCACCCAATAGCCTGAAAGGAAAACTCAGATCAGCTTTTGCATTAAAATTATCTTCGTTCAAATTTCTCCATCTCCGACCATTAGGTTCAGCTTGAATAATACCATAATTTCCGAATCCGTTTACATAGCCCGATGTAAGTGCATAGAGATGTTCAGAATATACATAGTCATCAAAATGAGCCTGCTCACCTATAATGGGACGCCGATACCATCCTCCACCCCGAGGTTTGTAGTCTACAAGACTAGCAAATCTAAAATCCGGGTCATTCTGTGTGGACTTTGACGTTGCAACATTATAACTCAAACGAGGCGAGAGCTCATTTTTCAAAAACTTATGTTCGCCCTGTAGGTTAAAGGTATTCAGATTACGGAAAGTCTGTTTAAGCGAATGAATAGTACTTCTGACTTCGCCAGGCAAACCCGAATACTCATAGCGTCCATTTAAATTTGTTGCGATAGACTCTCCTCCCCAGCTTCCCAAATATTGCATACTGACCTCATGCTGTGGATTAAAACGGTAGGTGACCCCTACAAGTGTACCATAGTTTAGTGTTTCGGTTCCTGTATTTTCACGATAAGTTTGATACTTCCCCATAAAAAGACTATTCGGTGTAATATAATTAGGGATATTTCTAAAACTAAAAATATCAGGATTACCAGTCACTACCCCTTGATAGATGCTATACTGGGTCAGTTCACCCTGATAAATATCAGCGGTTCTTCTATAATAATTTCCTCCGACAACAAGCCCCAGTTTGTGTTTTCCAAAAACATCATAACTATTACCGAATGTTGCCGAGTAAAGTTGATTCATGGGCGCGCGGCGGTATCGAGTTGTCATAACGGGATCAAACCCTTTCATAATCGCATTAACCCGGTTTACCTCCTGGTATCCTGAGGGACTATAGTTGCTATTGGCGATCATATCCTGGATAGAACTTAATCCATTGGGATATTGCGTTGCAAGATTTAGAAAATCCGAGGAAAGGTCTTTTTTATTGATTCGTGTTCCAAATAATCCCATCTCACTGTTCCAAAAGCTGTTATAATTCCCACCCAAACCAATGTTGGAATTGAGCCCGGTTTGAGCGATAAGCTCAAATGTCATTTTCTCAGGTACAGATTTCGTTTTCAGCTCAACGATACCCGAAGCAGCATCGGCAGGTTTGTCTGGTGTTACTGTTTTATAAACGGTAATATTATCCAATAAGGAAGCTGGAACAAGATCCAATGGGATGGCACTACGGTCAGGATCAGAAGAAGCCAATCTTACGCCGTTCAACTGACCGATCACAGATCGATCACCTAGCCCTCTTACTGCCACATATTTATCGTCAGTCACCGTAACACCAGTAACGCGCTGTAACGCCTGTGTAGTTGTGATACTGGCCGTACGCTCAATCAATTCGGCCGAAATAGCATCCTGTACAATAGAAGCGCGTTTACGTTCTTCCAGCACGGCCGTTTCAGTGTTCATTTTACGCCTTGCCTGAACGGTGACCTCTTCCAATGCTGTAGCAAGAGGGCTCAATCCAATAACAAGGTTTTCCTTTACATCATTAATTTCAATTTCCTTGGTCTGATAGCCCAGATAGGAAAGAACGAGAACAGTAGGAATTTTAGAAATCGATAGCGAAAAGTTTCCATTTGTATCAGAATTCGTTCCTCCAGATGTCCCTTTAACACGGATAGAAACACTGGCCAATGTCCTTTTTGTCTGTTGATCAATAACTCGACCAACCAAGCGCTGCTGCAATACATCGGCGGGCTCTTCCAGCACAGTCCGAAGCGCCGTAACAACAACCAGTTTATTTTTCACAACATAACCGAACGGTTGTCCTGCAAAACATATATTCAATGCTTCTTCAACAGTTGCATTGTTTAGATTGACATTAACGGGTTTTGCTCGGTTAAAGAGCCCATTATCGTAAAAAAAGTCATAACCGCTCTGCTGCCTTATTTCTTTTAAAATAGCTGGGATATGACTATTTTGTTTGTTAAGTGTAATACGTTGACCGTAAGTAAACGCACTGACTTTCACCAACAAACAAGTTAAAAATACCATGGTGATTTTCATAACACGCATGCATTGATAAAAACTCATATATTTGTTGTTGTTAATATTATTTGATGATCATTGAATCGCAACATGATCGATAAGCTTAACACATTGACCAAAGGTGTTACCAGCACCTTTGGTTGTTTTTATCCGGCTTATCGTAAAAATTAGATAGGTCAATCTATCACAATAAGCCTCCTTCCATTTAGCGTTAATTTTACTTTTCCTGTTGTTTGCAACATATCAATAATGGTAGATAGCGGCTGAGAACGCGATACCATACCATCAAATTTCAGCTTTTCAAGTCGTTCGGGACATGCTACATCCACGTTGTACCACCTTGAAACTTTACGCAGCAGACTTACTAACTCCTCTCCTTTAAAAACAAAGTCACCATTTATCCAAGCTACTTCCTGAGAGATATCGACATTTTCTACACGCAGGGCTTCATTTAACAAGGCCCGCTGCCCTGGTTTTAAGAGCACCGATTCATTTCTTTTTTTCGAACTAACGCGTACAACTCCCTCCAATAAAGTTGTTGTTGTATAAGGTTCGTCATCATATGCGTTCACATTAAAATGCGTACCAAGCACCTCAATTTTTTGATTTGCTGTCTCCACGTAAAAAGGAATTCGCCTTCCCACTCCTATTCCCGTCTCAATTTTTGCAATTTCAAAGTAAATCTCTCCGGTCATATGGACATGCCGTTCGTTTTCACTAAATTTCAAAGGATAGGTCAACGTCGAATTTGCATTGAGAAATGCTTTGGATCCGTCGGGCAATATAATTTGATATTGGTTTCCGCGATTGGTCGTTATTTTATTCACAGCAGTGCTGGCTGCTTCCCCTTGTTCAACGGCTTTATAAACCAATTCACCGTCTTTATTCTTTTGTATTTCTACCCCGCCTTGAAGTGCTACCACACTTCCATTTTTTATATCAGCTAATGAAACAACGGAGCCATCTTTTAGTGTTAATAGAGCATCATCCTTTCCTGGAGCACCAATATGCTGCACGTTTTTTGGCTGTTCTTCAGCAAGCTGTTGTTTAAATAGAAACAGTGAGATAGCGCTAACAGCGACTAGGAGCGCCGCAATTTTTAACCAGACAGCCATACCAATTTCTGTAAAGCGGTGTTGGTTAGCGCGCTTTTTTATTTGAGACTGCAAACGATCATAGTTTGTTTGAACGGATAGTTCACCCGCATAATGTCCCATTGCCACAATGGTCTCCTGCAACTCCGCTATGGACGCTTTATGTTCAGGATATTTTTGTAACCATTTTTCCCATTTTTCGATATCCTCTTTATTCGTTCCCTTGCAATAGTTCACAAAAGATTCGTCCAATAATAACGCATGCAAATTAAGTTCGTTCATACCACTCTAATCGTAATTTATACAATAGAGTGGGCAGGGTCATTTTTTCACTACTCGTTTTTAATAAAAAATCAACAAAAATGAAGAAAGTAGCCCTACGGCAACTTTAAGAAAGATTTCTTGTTCACTAGAAAGGTTATTTTTTATTTTTTCTAGGGATTTATAAATGGTATTATAGATCGTATGGATCGAAACCTGATTGGCATCAGCGATTTCCTGATAAGAAAGATCCAAAAAAAATCGTTGGTAAATCACCAGCCGTTGTTTTGTTCCCAATTGCTCCATATGCTCCTCAACCAACTGTGTTACGGTATTTGTTGTTACCGCACGTATATGTTGTTCTTCAACAGAGTGATGGATTGACGGATCATGGATTTCTTCCACAAAATCCAAATCTGTCAGTTGCAGTGTTTCCTTGCGAAAAAGTTTTTGAAAGAAAACCGTAATAATATAATTATGATGATTGCGTATTTTTTGATTGTCAGTCTTCTTTTCCCAAAGATGTAGAAATACATCATTCACACTATCCTGAATACGCTGTACCGACATTTTCTTTTTCGTTCCCAAATAGGAAAGATAATGGTAATAATGTTTGTATAAAGCATAAAATGAATCTTCACACTCCTCTTTCACAAATTGGTCCCAAACATTTTTTAGATCTCTTCCGGTTAGTGTAAACATAGTTTCGTGGTAACAATGACTTTATACAAAAAAAGAAAAGTCTTATTAACAAGAGATTAACTGAAGATGAAGAATCGGAAAATTGTATGTAAATTGGACAGATAGTCGATTATAATTCCTCGACGATGCTGTATAGTGTAAACGTATAATAAAACAAAAGCAGTAGAACAACTGATTATTAGAAAGATAAATTACAAAATGGAAAGACGTATATTTATTGCAGACAGGCTTCGCGAAGTTTTTTTGAATGGACGTTGGATTGCCAACACCAACTATCAGGAACAACTACTGAATACGACCTGGGAACAGGCCATATTCAAAATAAATAATCTGAATTCCATCGCTGCGCTAACCTATCATATCAATTATTACCTAGAAGGTTTACTAGCTGCATTTACGTATGGAAAATTGGAAATTAGTGATAAATACAGCTTTGATATCCCGCCTATCCAATCCAAAGCAGACTGGGATACACTAGTAGATCGATTCCTAAAAAACGCAGCCACATTTGCCAACAGCATTGCCCAATTTGAAGAAAACCTCTTCGATCAGCCATTTATTGATAAAAAGTATGGATCTTACCTCAGAAATATCGAAGCTGTAATCGAACATAGCTATTATCACCTTGGTCAGATTTCACTGATCAAAAAGTTAATTCTTCAATCGGAATAAATTGCTATTTCGTTAATGCAGCGAGTTCTTGTTTCACTTTCTCTCGGTATTCCAACCCCCAACTGACCAGTGATTCGGTAACGGGGAATACACTTTTACCATAGGCGGTAATTTTATAGAACACTTTCACGGGGTCTTCACTGGGCTGGCGGGCGACTAACAAGTTTAATTCAAGGTCTCGAAGTTCTTTTGTCAACACTTTTGCAGAAATTCCCTGAATCTCCCGTTCCATTTTTTTGAAATAAATTTCCTGCAACTCCCGATTAGCCAAATAACGCAATATCATCAATTTCCATTTTCCGCCCAAAATATCCAGCGCGTCACGTATAGCGCGCAATTCTTCTGTACAACTCGCCTCCCGCATTTGATTTCCTTCCAAAACTTGTCCCATATTGATTTCCAACGACTAGTTACCACTTGTTAACTACCAACAAATATATAGCAAACGAAAGGTAGATTTGTCATATCAACTATATAAGATGAAAGAATGCTGATATAACATACATTATTTCGGCAGGAATTTTTCATAGGGATGCCATCATTTAAATAAATAGCGATATGAACGCGGTTATACTGGATAAAGACAATCAATTGATAAATGCGGAGGTTGAGCTTCCTCAACTGAAGTCCAACGAAGTGAAAATTAAAATATTAGCTTCAGCACTCAACCCCATAGACTACCAGATGCGTGAAAATGAATTTGAACGACGTTATATATTTTCACCCATACTTGGTAGAGAAGGGGCAGGAATTGTCACAGATAAAGGTTCAGATGTAAGTGAATACGCAATTGGAGATGAAGTATTTTTTGCCTGTGGCAGCATGGGCAGTAACGGAACCTATGCAGCATACATTCAGTTACCAGCCGGCCTCGTTGCCCCTAAGCCAAAAAATATTTCGTTTGAGCAAGCAGCAGCACTTCCTACCGCTGGCATCACCGCATTGCAGGTTTTCGACCGAGCAGCAATTAATCCGCAAGATCATATTTTCCTAACCGGAGCGTCTGGAGGCGTGGGTCTTTTTGCATTAAAATTACTCCTGGCTAACGGCATTAAAAATATCGTTGCGACAGCAGGAAGTATGGGCAGTATTGAAAAATTACGCCAACTAGGACTGCAAAAAGACAGTGTCATCAATTATCGAAATGAGAATTTAACGGAAATAATCAAGCTTAAAAGTAATCAGCAAGGTATTGACGTCGCTATTGATGCGGTGGGGCAGCATCTCTCGGAAGTCGCCGCCGCAGTATTAAAACCCTATGGAACTTATATCGACATCACACATTTTACGACCGCGGCAGCAAGAGACCAACTATTTAGTTCGGCCGCACAGATCATCAATATATCCAACTTTATCCACGCCCAAAGACTGAATTATCCCTATTTCAAAAATGGACTGGATCGAATCAGACACACTATTGAGCAAGAAATTATTCAACCCGCCCCTATTTATCTTATTGGTAAACTGAGCCCCGAAACAATAGAAAAAGGGCATCTAATGTTGAAAAAAAACCAGACTCAAGGCAATAAATTAATTATACAAAATCAATGAGAACTATACCTAGACGAATCGTGACAGGCATACGTGCCGGAAAATCCTTTATCGAAGCGGATGCATTGGTCGATAATGTATCAGAGCACTATCCCAATCTTGTTATTTCCGATATCTGGCAAACCAGCCAAATGCCGGCCAAGTTTGAGAAAGAGCATCCCATAGAAAACAGCGCTATACCCCAAGTCATCAAAAATGGCACGTACTTCCGCTATGTACAGATCCCACCCGATCGGGAACTTGGTATAGAAACGACGATTGGTACCCCTCATCCCCTCATGCATCAGACAGCAAGTTTAGATTACATCGTTATTCTTTCAGGAGAGATTTACTTGATTACAGATACAGAAGAAACGCTTTTACAAGCCGGCGATATTGTCATCCAACGCGGCACCAATCATGCTTGGAGCAATCGCTCCGATCAAATGTGCCTGCAATTGGCCATTCTAATTGATGCGAATTAAAAATCTACCCTGTTGGTCAATCGGCAAACTAAACATTGAGCCGATTAAAACACATCGAATCTATCTTGTAGGAACACCGCAATTTTTCTAAGTTTGGACTTCATGATAGCAACATATTTTCGGTCTTTGCGTCTGTTCGACGAAGAAGAGATCAATCAGATTGTTCAGCTTTTTGAATACAGAAAGCTGAACAAAAACGACTTTTTTGTTAAAGAGAATCAACCTTGTCATGAGGTTGCATTTATACAATCAGGGATCTTCCGTTCTTATTATAGCAGTGCGAATAGGGCAGATATTACCTATTGTTTCCGCTTTCCCAATACATGGATAGCGGCCTACTCCTCCTTTATTACAGGCGGGCCAAGTATGGAGACCATGCAGGCCATTACCCCTGCCGAACTGTGGACGATCAAAAAAAATATGATTGATAAGCTTGCTAAAAATAGCCTAAAATGGACAAAATACCTTAAAATGATTGCCGAGGAACAATATCTTGAACTTGAAAAACGCGTCTTTCAATTACAAAAAGAAACCGCATCACAACGTTATGCCAATTTACTCAAAGATCATCCTGATTTTATCCAACAGCTTCCTTTACAATACCTCGCTTCCTATTTAGGCATTACACAACGTCATTTAAGTCGTATTCGCAGCGAAATTTCTTTTTAGACATTTGTCCTGTAAAGACGGTAGCCCTATTTCTATTTTTGTGATGTAATAAAACATCATGGAGAAAAAAATACTGATTATCAATGGCCACCCGAATCGGGAATCTTTCAATTTTGGCATCGCAAATGCCTATCAAGAAGCTGCGGCAGCGTCCGGAGCTACAGTACGAACAATCCATATTATTGACCTAGATTTCAATCCAAACCTTGAATTTGGTTATCGTAAACGGACAGAACTTGAGCAGGACCTACTTCTTGCCTGGGAAGACATCTTATGGGCCGATCATTTGGTCTGGATACATCCCGTTTGGTGGGGCGGTCTTCCAGCCTTGATGAAAGGCTTTATCGACAGACTTTTTTTACCTGGACGGGCTTTTCAATATCGCGAAAACTCTCTATTTTGGGACAAATTACTCAAAGGAAAAACTGCCCGGATCATTACAACACTCGATCAACCAAGTTGGTATTATGCTTTAGTTTACGGCAGGCCAAGTGTTAATCAACTAAAAAGATCCACCCTTCAATTTTGTGGAATATCGCCGGTTAAAGTCACCTATATCGGAATTATCAAAACTTCCGATCCTATTAAACGGAATAAATGGCTACAAAAAGTACAACGGTTGGGACACAAACAAGCTTAAGTGCAATCCATACGCATTAAGACTGCTGGCCAAATGATAATGAGGAGCACTTTTTGCCAAATGGCAATTGTCCTCCGCCTTGCAAGCCCTAGCTTTGACCATAAATTCAAGACAAACGCAACATGGACATTCTAATTGGGCTCCAATGGGGAGACGAAGGTAAAGGAAAATTCATTGATCTGATCGGAAGCGACTATGACATTATCGCCCGTTTTAATGGCGGCGCAAATGCCGGACATAGTATTTACTATCAAGGTAACAAAGTTACGCTTAAACTACTCCCATCAGGCATCTTTTCACCGCATGTTAAAAACATTATTGGCACCGGTGTGGTAGTTGACCCATTAGCATTTAAAGCAGAAATCGAAGAACTAGCGCACATTATGCCAGATCAAGATCTCGTTGATAGAATTTTGATATCCCAAAAAGCGCATCTCGTTTTACCGACCCATCGTTATTGGGATATCTATATGGAACAGTCCCCACTGTATCGCACGATAGGAACGACCAAAAATGGAATTGCGCAAAGCTATTCCAATAAAATACTCAGACAGAACCTTCGCGTTGGTGATATTCACTCGGATAGTTTTGACACTGACATATATCAAATTTTAAACCGCCAATACAAAGAACTACAGTTTTTGGGACAAGAAATGCCTGCATTCGAAGAGCTCTACCACAATTTTATTCAAGGATGCACTTCCTTAAAACAAGTGCCAATTATAGATACTGAAATCTTTCTGAATAAGGCGATCCGAGATGGCAAGAAGGTATTGGCGGAAGGCGCGCAGGCAACTCTGCTTGATATCGACCATGGAAGTTATCCCTATGTGACCTCATCAAATACGATTGCCTCCGCAGCCTGTGTAAGCTTAGGTGTGTCGCCTAAACTGGTGGATAAAATTTATGGCGTTACAAAGGCCTATTGCACCCGTGTGGGGAATGGTATTTTCCCAACGGAGATCACAGGACAAGCTGCCAATGATTTACGGGAAAAGGGAGCTGAATTCGGTTCCAATACCAAACGTCCCCGTCGTGTCGGCTGGCTGGATATCCCAGCATTAAAATATGCCATTATGTTAAACGGAGTTACGGAACTCGTTCTTACGAAGGCCGACATTTTGAACGAAATGGCTGACATCCCCGTCTGTACCCATTATGAAATAGATGAACAAAAAATTTCTTTAGCATTTTCCCAATCTTCTGAACAAAAAATTAAACCGATCTGGAAATATTTAAAAGGTTGGAATACCGATTTCTGTAATATCAAGCAAGCAAACTTGCTTCCACAAACCTTGAGGACATTTATATCTTTTCTCGAAGAAGAATTAGAAGTTCCCATAAAGTATCTTTCAACAGGACCTCAACGTGAAGAATTGATTAAATTAGCTAAGTAATATAAAGGGAACATGGAGCAATTACTGGAATACATCCGAAAATTTGGACAGCTCGATTTGCGAGAAGAGAACTTAATTCGACAAGAATTCGAAAAAAAGAGTATTCCAAAGTCAAGCTATTTTGTCGCTTGCGGTAAAGTAAACAATAGCATTGCTTTTGTGGAATCGGGGGTATTCCGTTCGCTCTATTACAACAGTAAAGGCGACGATTTTACGCGTTATTTTATTTATGAAGGTCGTTTTATTGGGGATCTTCAGAGCTTCTTGGATCGAACACCTTCCAACGACTATATAGAATCCCTCACAGATAGTGAGATCTGGAGCCTTGATTTTGAGAATTTTACGCTTCTTGAAAAGGAAATTAAAGTTTGGCCGTTGCTGATGGCCAAACTTTATGCTTTTGTGGTGGAAAGTAAGTTAAAAACGGCAAATACCATGATGAATCTCGATGCCAAAGAACGCTATCTCCTGTTCTTAAAACTTTACCCGGGTTTAGCCAATCGTGTTCCATTAGCCATGTTAGCGTCCTATTTAGGGATTACCGCATCATCACTGAGCCGGATTCGGAAAAACATCTAAGTGTCGGGAGATCTCTAAATCAAACGGCCTAAACAACCTACTATATTGGTCAAACTAAATATTGATCCTCCCCCTCAACACCGATATTCGCGAAAAAACAGCACTGAGCCAATTTACCAACGATAAAGCAGCCTTGTAGTGAAAACATTATCTTTCAGATCAGCCGAAAAGTTGGGTAAACTTGTGGTTTCGTTCGTTACATGCTCATTATATACGGTCAGTTTTATCCTATTGTTAATTTGATATGCAAGACCATAGCCCAGCGTACTAAACTTAACATCGCCATCGGCCGTAAAATTATCAGGCATGCCGATTGTCATGCCACTTGCTTTCGTATTTGGATCATATACGTCATACGCTATCAATGCAGTAATACCGGTCTTCGCAATCTCCTGCGTAAACCAAAGATAATATCCATTAAATTTACGTTGATAAAGGTCTGTTGTCGGCTGGGTTGTAAAACTTCTGCTGGCGTAAGGTCCTTTAATATCGACACCACCGGCAACTCCAGGCTGGTCTCCTGCCACATATTCGGTTTTGAAACTGGATTTCCCGAAGCTATTATCAAACTCTACCTGTAAGTTTGCTCCATAATAGTTCCTGCCGATGGCTTTACCTTCATTCTCATCACTGGTATGCGCTGTATAACCATTGCTATTGGGCGTATAGTACGTTTTCGTATCATTACGCACTGAACCTTTATAGAACGAGCCGCCAAAGCCCAAATGAAGTTTTTTATCGGCTAAACTATCAAATTTAAAAGCAAGATTACCGATCAGATCCTTTTTAGAATCATAGTCCTTAGCGGAGTGACCACTACCGTTCACCAAGGCTAAATCTAAATTTAAGAATTTAACTTTACCCCCAGGATGATAACTTACCATCCCTCCAAGATCACGTTCGCGTGGCATCAACGTCTGGAATACACGTGCCCGTTCCGGAAAGTCACGATAGCCCGATGAGTATACAATGGAATATCCAAAAGGTCTATTGAAAAGTCCCGCCGTTAAACTAAGGCCTTTTTGACTTGGGTGACGCAATTGAATAAAGGCATCCATTAACTGCACGCCATCTTGAGTAGCATCCAATTGAAAGACAATACTGGAGTACGTATCCACCCGATCAATTTTAAGACGTCCCCTGCGGATCATAAATCTGTTATCCGAATTCTTTGAAAAATCCCCACCTGAAAAGGACGTAATTCCAGGAGATTGCGCCTTTTGAAACTGTGTTTGAAGGTACCCCGTAATCTTGATATCATGTGGATCATAGCTGGAGGGCGCATTATTATTTTGCGCAAGTGCTACAACGGGTCCTATCAGAGCTAAGAGTAAAAGTGCTTTTTTCATGAGAATTTTAAATAAATTATCTTTTTCGCTTTTGATGATATGATACGAGCAGAATCATTTTTCCTTCTTCTATTCCATCATCTTTCAACGGCGTAAAAATAGATTCTCAATATTAAGTTAATATTAATAAATTGTTAGTCTATTAATTTATATACATAAAATTAATGATTTGGTAATATATCACCTTGCAGGTAGTTTCTATACATTGAGAAATTTTTAAAATAAAAAGGCCGATACAAAATTGTACCGGCCTTTCAATCCTATTGATTCATACCTAGAATTATTCCAACCCCTTATTATAATCGCTCTCACGAAGAGGAATAGACCAAGTCCACTTATTTTTATCTTGAGGATTAATCGTAACAGCTAGAGATGTAAGGAAATTACCTCCGTTCGCATTATTTCTTCTTACAATAGAATCTCCCCAACGTTTCATATCAAACCAATCGAATCCTTCGCCCCATAGTTCAACCGCGCGATACAGCTTAATTTCATTAAGTAGATCTGTGCCTGTTTTTGTACAAACATAGTTGACATTCCTTCCTGAAGTAGCGTTTAATGTATTAAGCACACCTTGAACTTCGCTTGCTGCTTTATTTTGGAAAAATTTCGCTTCAGCTTCAATGAGGTACATCTCGGAAGCCCTAAAGTGATTTAAGTTTCCAACACCCGGTAGATCATTCGCTTTAAACTTAAAATTCATGTAAGCGTATGGCACAGCGTTAGACTGTAATTCAGGATATAAGGCAAATGCCCTAGCCTTCATCGTCGCTCCGGCCAATCCTGTAGCTGTTGTATACGCTTCGCCTTTTGGATCTAAGAAAAGATCTCTTCTAATATCTGTTGAAGGAATTTTATCGAACAATTCTCTACTGATACATTTCGGCGCTGTTCTAACAGCACTTGCCGATGAATTATATGCAATATACGATTGAAATGAATAGAAGTATAACGTTTCATCAGACGCACCGTAGCTACTCCAAATCCATTCTCCATTTGGATTTGCAAAGCCACTTTTATACTCCGTATTGTTCATCAATTTATAATTAGCACGCGCTAGAATTGCATATTTCTCAGCATTGACATAATCCTGCTTGTTCAAAGCAGCTCGAGCATAAACCGCATAAGCAACATCTTTATTCACTTGATAATTGGCATTTGGATTACGGTTAATTTTTGAAGATTCATATAATGAAATGGCATCATTCAAATCCGTATAGATCAAATCATAAGTTTGGCTCAAGGTTGATAAAGGCATATCTCCAGTTGACACATCTTTTCTTAACACCAATCCATTTGTCTGCCCATTATTTGAGTCACTCCATCTATTTCCATAGATTTGAGCTAGCATCATGTAACTGTAAGCACGGTAAGTCAATGCTTGCGCTTTTATAAATTGTTTGTCGGCTAAGTTTCCATTCGCAGCATCTATATTTTCGACAATTTGATTTGCGTTACCAATGATCTTATAGTAATAAAACCAAGGATAATACAAGTAAATACTTGTTAAGTTTTGATTATAATTTGCATTAATAATGTCTGCCCAGCCACTTAAGTTGACAAAAAAATTGTTTCCAGGATAGTTTCCATAGTACATTTTGATTGTCCCCTCTCCATTAAAGCCTTGGCTACCTAAATACTGTTGGGTCATCATTTTTGCCAAACCGTTAACGGCTACTTCAGCATTTTTTGTCGTCTCAAATACTTTAGAAAGCTCAACGGAATCTGTAGGACTTGTATTTAGATAGTCTTTTTTGCAAGAAGAAACAAGAATCATTCCTGCTAACAATACTTTTATATATTTATTATTTTTCATTGTTTGATTTCTTATAATCCAATTTTTACACCAAAAGAAATTGTACGTGGAGTAACCCACGCATTTGTGCTGGTACCATTCCATTGCTGTTGTGGGTTCATTCCTTTACGTTTTGTCATTGTAGACAAGTTTTCAATTCCAGCAACAACTCTCACGGAAGACAAATCTATTTTACTAACCAATTTTTTTGGCAAACTATAACCCACCGCAATATTCTTGATAACCAAATAGGATCCGTCAACTAAGAAACGATCGCTAGTAGCATAATTATTCATACTACTTTGAGAAAAGTTAATAGCTGGAATGCCATTTACATCCAATCTATTTGCCGAGGATGCTGTCATTCCATCAGGGATACCGTTCCACGATTTCATGATATCCGAGTGCAACGCACTTGGAGTACCGGACATGGCCATCAAACCAGCATAGGAAGAATCGTATACTTTACCACCGATAGCGTAAGTGAATAACGCTGAGAAGCTGAAGTTTTTATACTCAAAGCTGGTATTGAAACTTCCATTCATTTTAGGAATAACCGATCCGGACCAGCCCCTTAGACCATAGCTAGAAGCATTAGTTACGTAGTATTTTCCATTAATTTCAACAAGTTCCGCTGTAGGGATCTCTGCTTTTCCTGGCGCAGAACCATTCACATTAAAACGCTGTGTATCTGCCAGGTAAAGTGAACGACCAGTAAGCTGATCTACCCCAGCATATTTAAACAACCAAAAATCATAACGTCCACCGCCTTCAACCCATTTGAAATTACCAGTTACAATTCCGTTCTCCCTATTCTCTTCAGGTAGTGATAAAATTTTATTTGTCAACCAAGTTGCATTGGCACCAACATTCCATCTCCAACCATCACCTTTTAACACGTCTACATCAAAAGTTAACTCAAAGCCTCTATTTGACATTGAGCCTATATTTTTTGTAACTGTTGATACTGCACTTGAAGATGATGTTGCTCCGGCAGATAATGGTAGATTAACATCGAAGATCAAATTTTGTGACTGCTTATTAAAGTATTCAAAGCTCAAGTTTGCACGTTTGAATAATCTTGCCTCTATTGCTGCCGAGAAAGAGCTTGAAGTTTCCCATATTAAATCAGGAGAAGGGTTTTGACTTTTAAAGACCGCACCTGCATTCGCATTCTGGCTTAACTCATATAATGATAAATAGGAATATTTATTTGCACTTTCATCATTACCTACTTCACCGTAAGATGCTCTCACCTTTAACTCATTAACGGTATTCAGCATATCTTTAAAGAAATCTTCTTTAGATACACTCCAGCTACCACCTAATGACCAAAAATTCCCCCAACGATTGTCTGGGCTGAATCGAGATGAACCATCTCTTCTAAACGACGCCTCCGCAAAATATTTACCAGCGTAATTATAACGAGCACGAGACAAGAAACTTTCTACACGATAATCTTCCTGATAGTCATACAGCGATGTAATTTTGGTAAAATTTACCATATCAGTTTGGCCTTCAAAAATTTCATCTGTTTTATAGCCATATAGATAACTCCAGTTGTCAGAATAATTCTCATGTCCTGCCAATAAGTCCAGATGGTGTAAACCAAAATCTTTGTTCCAGGTCAATAATTGTTGAACTGTATAGTTTTTGTAGCGATAAATATTCCTAGCCGCTCTACCCTGACCGGCACCATCCCCTATTATTGCGTTATTATACGTACGACGTTCTGAATTGCGAAGATTTAAATCACCGTTTAAAGTTAGTGTAAAATCTTTCAGAAACTTGAACTCAAGAAAGCCTCTACCATTTACTGTATTACGAACTGTTTGGTCTCTGTTTAATTCATTTTCCCAAATGGTATGTCTTCCGACATATTGCAATCTTGTGGATTCACCATTATCATACTGTATTTTTCCAGCCTCGTCCAATGCATAAGATCCGTCTGCATTATGCAAATGAATTGGATAGATTGGTGCTATCGATCTTGCATAATTATACGGATTAACAAATGAACCTGCATCGTCAGTAGAACCACTAATTTGATTTGAGATCTGATGTGAACCTGCTAAGTTAAAGCCATATTTAAACCAATCTTTAGCTTGCAATTCCGCATTTAGACGACCTGTAAACCTCTTTAAACCCGAATTTTTAATGTATCCTTTCTCGTCTAGGTATCCTGTCGAATAAAAAACCTTTGCTTTATCTGTAGCAGTAGTTCCATCAATGTTATAATTTTGACGATGGCCCACACGATCTACTTCTTTAAACCAGTCCAAATCGTCTGCATATCCATTTTTTATTTGGGCATCAGAGACAAGCTTTCCATTGGAATCAAATAGTTTATCATCAGCTTTATCATAGATGTTTAATTTCAAATAGTTGCTCACCAAAGATTTGGTTGCTTCATCATTTGCAGATTGAACTGTTGGATAGGATGCCGAATTGTTAGTCAGTAAACTATTTCTATATCCCTGCCACATGGCTTCCATAAATTGTCTATCATTCACGCGATCGTATTCGGCAATACCTCTCGAGTAGAAACCCTGATCTGTTGAGATATTAACCTGAGAACGGCCAGCCTTACCCTTCTTGGTGGTAATAATAATTACCCCATTACTAGCCCGACTTCCATAAAGTGCAGATGATGAAGCATCTTTTAAAACTGAAATACTTTCCACATCATTGGGGTTGATATCGGAGATATTACCACCAAAAGGTACACCGTCCACGACATAAAGCGGGTTGTTAGATCCATTCAATGATGAAAATCCACGTATCCGTATACTAGGTTCTGCGCCTGGCATACCAGAAGTATTGTTCAGTTGAATACCAGCAGCAGATCCCTCTAAAGCTGCAAATGCATTGGTAACCGGTCTCTTTTCGATATCTTTTGCGGAGACAGAAGTTACAGATCCAGTCACAGATTCTTTTTTGGCAGTACCATAAGCGACTACAACGACCTCATCTAATGCCGTATTCTGATCCTCTAAAGACACATTGAATAATGATTGTCCTTCTTTAACGATTACAGTTTTATCAGAATGACCGACAGATCTAAAAACCATCATTTTACCAACTGGAACTGATAAAGAATATTTTCCATTTGCATCTGTTTGAGTAGCAATGTTTGATCCTTGAACGGCAATTGTAACTCCTACCAACGGTTTCCCATCAGCGCCAGTTACACGACCGCTAATCTTCTTCTCTTGCGCAAAAGCAACAGACGACAGGATCATACTCCCCACGAAAAAACTGAGTAGTTTGTGTTTCATATGTTTATGTTTGTTTAAATAAGTAGTTTATCTAACTAAATACGATAAAAGCACCGAAGAAACTTTTAATATATGTTTTTCAAAAGTGATGAGCCCAACAGGCTAATACAGTTAGTGTGCAAAACTAGACATGAAATGTTAAGGTTTTGTTAAAAGCAAAGATAAAACAATCTTTTAAAGATGCAACAAGAAGTTAGAAATAGAATCAAAAAACTGGAAAACAAACGATATAAATCATAGTATTTCACACAAAAAAACGACACAAAAAATACTAAATACCAAACAATTACACAAACAACTCACCTTAATCCAAAAAAGTAAATATTTTTTTCATGAAGTAACAATAAATACTGCAATATTTTGTATTTTTCATCATAAAACTATCATTACAATCGATAACAATATAAAAAAAAACACATAACTACTATCAAAAAGACAAAACAATAGTTCAAAACAATCAAAGGCAAATAAAGATGAACTACAAAAGCTTAAATCCAATATTATATACAAAAAACTTAGATCAAACTATTCAGTTCTATACTGAAAAACTCGGGTTTACATGTGTTGAAAAAAACGAAGCATTGAACTGGGCTCTACTGCGAAGTGGAACCATCGAAATCATGTTTTCGCATCCTGTTGAAAGCATTGCTTTTGAAACAGCACAATTTACAGGGTCCCTTTATTTTAACATAGATGATATTGATAATTTATGGGAAGAATTGAAGGATATTGTCAAAATATGTTACGAAATAGAAACTTTCGAATGGGGGATGCGCGAGTTTGCTATTTATGATAATAATGGATATGTACTTCAGTTTGGCGAAAAGAAATAGAGGTAGCAAATACTACCTCTATTTTAGGAATTGATAAAAACACTTTACTAATTAAATATGAGATCTAAACTCTTTCAAGCTTAACTTAAATGGAACAACAACCGAAGACTTTACAGCCTCCCCGTTTTGGGTTGCTGGCTTCCATTTACCTGCTCTGTTTAGGGCACGTTGTGCACTCGTTAACACACCATAACCAGGATCATCTTTTAATTTAACACCAGTAATTTTCCCATCTTCTTTCACAATAAAATTTAACTCATAATCACCAGACAAGCCTGCTTTCAGTGCTTCAGGTGGATATTGGAAATTTTTATAGAATTTTTCAATGAAAGTAGACATGCCTTCAATTGGTTCTGCCTTTACTAGCAGCGACGAACTAGCAGATTCTCTCAAGCTTAACACTTTGTAAGGAAAACGAACCCACGAAGCTACTGGTGATCCATTCTTCTTAGCAGGTTCCCAATCCCCCGATCGTTTAAGAATATCGATCAAGCGGAGTGAAATTTTATCGCCCAAATCCCGAACGATATCAATTGAATCAATTTTCCCATGTTCGTTGACACGAAAATCAAGAACTACTTCGCCCGAAATATCACGTTGTATTTCGGAATTCGATAATTTTAATTGCTTATTCAATTTCGCTGCGAACTGCTCATCACCCTCTTTAGGACGGGCTGGGTTATTCTGGCCATATAGACTTATGGACAAAGCCAGAAAGCATAAGGTACCTAATAATTTCATAATATAAGTTCTAGAGATTGTTAACTAAATATAGGTAATTATTACATAAAAACATAGACTAAGGCACCACTAAAGAAAATAATTTCACATAGAAAAGGTCGNNCGACCTTTTCTATGTGAAATTTGTAGCACTATGGTCTAGGAGAATCAAATTTGATCTGAAGATCAAGAATTTCTCTCTTATTCGTTGTTTGTGCCCAGTCAAAATTTAATGTAAATGTTTTTGTTGCAGGATCATATTTATTGACCTTCCCCGCAATATTTCTTAATGTCGGTGCACCTAAAGCAAACATAGTGACTTCATTAGTAGCAGGGTTAATTGTCGCCCGCAAGTTGTCGATACCAGCAATACCAGAAGTACCACCTGCCCATCTCATATTTGTAATTTCGACAGTGTTTCCATCTATTGATTTAAGCGTAACCTTTGGATTACCAGCCAAACTTCCGTTCAATGCATCACCAATATTTAAAGCACCGCCAGTATAACGTTGTACAAGCCCTTTTTCAACGGTGTAAACACCGTCATATAAGTTTTTCGGTACAACACCTAAGACTATTGCTCCAAAATTACCAGAGATTGTCCCCTCACTTACAGATTTGATTTTTAATCCCAAAGCATAGCTTTCTTTAAAATCGAATTTTTCAGGAAAAAACTTGATGTTTAAGTTTCCAATTTTTTGACCTTTTGGAATTGTAATCTCGTAAGTTGAAACAGTATAATTCGCTGTTTGCAACGGTTGATATTTCGATCCATTCTGTGCATTATAAGCAGTAATTATACTATTATCCAATTCTAGTGTAACTTTAACATCCGCTTTCGGATTATACACCCCTGCTATTTGAACAGGAATTGCAAAATCCGTTGTTGGAACCATATCAAAAGCCTGAATATACAGCGGATATTTACTAGATGTCCCCGAAGATGGCGCTACAAAGTTTTTAAACTCGATGATATTTTCAACATTCCCACCTGCATCGGGACCGATGATTGCATCATCCTTCAAACAACTTGTGAACATAAACGGTAACAACAGTACCGAAATATAATTTATAATCTTTTTCATTTCAAATCAATTTATTTTGCCCAAAACAATTTATCAGTGTATTTATTCACCGTCGGGATATTTGCACCGTTATAACTGAACTCACTTGCTGGATAAGGTAGCCTAGCAAGATTTTTATCAGGAGCGGTCGAGCGTGACTCAGTAGAAATAAAGTTCAACTTACCATTACCAATCACATTTCCACCTGCAATTTTCGGATAACCAATTCTACGGTATTCATTATACGCCTCGTGCCCAAATAAGAAGTTCATTGCTATATATTTCTGTGTCACAATAGCCTCTAATTTTTGGTCTTTTGTTTGTGCTGCAGACCAGTCTGCCAGGTATTTACCTGCATTGGCAGACACGTAACTTGTCAAATAAGTAGCCGCATTTGCACCATTTGATACAACATCGGACTCATTTTTATTTAAATAAGTGAAAGAAGCTTTAATTCCGTTTTCAAAAAATGTTTTCGCATCACCTGAAAGTAATCCTTCAACGACAGCTTCTGCACCAAGAAAATTACCTTCTGCACCAAGCATTAAAGGTTGACCTGCAGATGGTCCTTTAATAACACCATAACCTCTATAGTTTGTTGCACTGATTGTTCCTGAGGCTGGTTTCATAACCCAAGCAGAAGGAGAGATTCCCACTGGCGGATTGTTTGTATTTCCCAACTGGTTTACGTTTGTTGAAATACCATTGGCAAAAAACAAGTTCGCACGTGCTTCATCACTTAATTTAGATCCATCAAAAAAAGCCATTACAAATGGTGTAGGGATAAATTGCGTTCCCCATGTACCTACAGCAGCACCATCAGCACCATATGCCCAGGTATTCCACATTGGATTCTGTTTTCCCGCAATTTTAGTAAATCCAGGTTGTACAATCACATCATCTGTAATTACACCAATAGGATCTATCGTCTTATTTGCAAACGCCGCTTTACTGCCTGCACGCAATACCAACCTTAATTTAAGTGTATTAGCAAATTTAGCCCAAGAGGTATTATCTCCTTTGAAAATGATATCCGATTTTTTAAATACATCAGAAGAAGCATTTGCCTTAAAATACGCCACCGCTCCATCGAGCTTTTTAGCCAAATCGACATAAATATCACTTGCTTTATCGTATTTCGGTGTTAAGAATGCTGCTCCTTGCAGTGCTTCAGAATAAGGAATGTCATTGTAGGTATCTACTAAATTAGCATAGTTGTAGGCCATCAACACTACGGCAGCTTGATTTAAATCCTGATAACCCGCGTTTCCGGAGGTATTTTTAACAACATAATCCAAATCCGTAAGTGTATTATAAACCCCGCTCCATAAACCACCGAACGCACTTGTTGCATAATCGTATGTCAGGATATCTCCCCAACCCGAGACCCCACCAGATGTCGCATAGTATCCTACAAAGCGTGCTCCATAGGTATTAAAACCTGGAACTTGCTGAGCTGTAGCGACCATAGCTTGCGGTAACACCAATTCAGGTGTAGAATAAGTCGGTGAATTTGGGTTAGTATTTATATCTAACGCTTTATTACAGGATTGTAAACCTTGTGTACAAAGTGCAGCTACCAATCCCAACATTATATATTTAATATTTCGTTTCATTTGTAGTAAGATTAAAAAGTTAAACTAACAGAGAATCCAAGGTATCTCGATGGTGGGGTTTGGCTCAAACCAGTTAAACCAATCGCATTTCCGTTTGAAGAACCATTTCCGTCAGAGTATTCTGGATCGGTGTAAACGTTCGTTGCTGGAGTCCATAAGAATAAGTTACGACCTTGCGCACTTACTCGAGCTCTTTTAATTACTTTTTGTCCAGCTAACCAACTTTTAGGAATGTTATAGGTTACTGACATTTCACGAATCTTCCAGAAAGCTGCCGAAGTCACATAAGTTTCATCAATATCCCTTCTTCCGGTTCCCATTGTCCAATAATCTGAACCGCCATCATACACTGTTATATTCGTGTTAGCGACATAAGATTGTGTTGCATCATCCCAATAAGATGAATTAGGGATAACAAAACGCTCTCTATCATAACCGACAGTATTGATTCCTGATCCAGAAAAATCAAAAGTGCTTGCTCCTCTATGATAGATATAATTTCCAGTGCGGTATTCAGCACTCGTATAGAACGTCAGGTCTTTCCAAGATAAGCTAAGATTCAACCCAAGTGTGTGCGTAGGCATTGCAGGCCCCATATTGATCAAGCTTTCTGTTTTTGTTGGATACCCCGTATTTTTATCTACAATAATCCGTCCTTGAGGGTCTCTGTTATAACCATAACCCATGATCACTGGAAACTTCTCTCCTGCAATTGCGTATGATCCAGTACTTCCTCCATATGTTCCCAAAGCCAATTGTGTTAGACCTGCTCCTACTGCCTCTACTCTATTATCAATATAGGTAAAGTTACCGCCTACCGTTAAATCCCAATCCTGTGTTCTGATCGGTGTAACCGTCAATTTAGATTCAATCCCCTTACCAGTTGTAATACCTGCATTGACCAGGTAATTGCTGTATCCAGTTGCCCATGAGATGATAGCTGGAACGGTATTATCTGTTGTTCTATTGTTAAAATAGGTTGCATTTGCAGTTATCCGATTATTCCACCATTGTGACTCAAAGCCCAACTCAATTGAGCGAGTCATTTCAGGCTTTAATCCAGGCTGAACAATCTGATTTCCGATTGTAAAACCGCCGACGCCATTATATGGATATCCTGAGCCTTGGCTGAAAGTTGGAACAGTTGCATAAGCTCCAAATGTAGAAGTACTACCTACGTTAACTTGTCCCACTTTTGACCAGTTAGCAATCAGCTTCAAGAAATTTAATGGTTCAAAATCTTTCAATCCGTCAATAGCATCAGTCGCTACAAAAGATAATGCTACACCTGGATAAAAGAACGATCTATGATCTGGATCAAGAATAGAAACCCAGTCATTACGTCCAGTCAGACTCAAGTAAAGATAATTTTTGTACGCAACATCCACTTTTCCAGATAAACCAAATGTACGGGCGAGGTATGAAGATTGACCCGCGCTTGGATTGTTCAATGAGTTCCCAAGATTATAAATATCAGGAATGACCAAGCCACTTACAGAGGCGTTCATACCTGAATATTGATTTTGTAAAAATTGGAAGAGTAAAGTATAATCAAACTTGAAATCACCATTGGTATGTGTCGCATGGGAAATAAAGTCTGTTGCTATATTTGTAGTATAGTTAAATGCATCTGTAACATTACCCGTAATATTATTAGCCTTATAGGAACCATGAAGCCCTGCTGCATAAGGTGTAAATGAATATTTACCCGTCGTATATTTATAAGACTGATTGGCAGTTGTCATACCAACACGGCCTGTAAAATCTAACCATTGTAATGGTTTGAAACTTAAGTCAATGTTCCCCATAAAATAGTCATTACGGATATTCTGACGATTATTAGCAGCCACAAAATATGGGTTATTATAATAAGCATTGTAATAACCGCTAGGGTCAGCAAACGGATTATTTTTCCAGTCTTTATAACTTAATAAAGGGATTTGTCCAGGTTGATTCAAAACTGCATCATAAATGGAAGAATTCGCTGATGTCTGATCATATCGATTTTGTGCATAGTAAGAAGAATACGAAATATTCAACTTATCACTTAATTCTCTAGCCCCATTTACGCGAGCTGAAGCTCTTGTGTATTTATCTCCAGGAACCGTACCTGTAGAATTTAAATACTGACCAGAAAAACGGAATGAGCTTTTATCGAGCTTTGATGCAACAGACAAGTTGGTCATATTAGTAACGCCGGTTTCCCAGAATTTATCTTTATCACCGCTATAAGAATATGGTGTATATTGCGTGCTTCCATCTTGGAGCGGATCGCCAATTAACACATTTGAACCGTCAAATTTAGGTCCATATTGTTGGTTTTCATAAGGTGTGTAAATCTGAACATATTTATCCGCACCAGACCCGAATAACTTCTGCATCTTAGGTAAAAAAACCGAATTTTCAAAAGTTGTTGTGTTATCGATTGTCACTTCTAGGCCTTGGGAAGCAGCACCTTTTTTCGTTTTTATGATCAAGGCACCATTTGATGCTTGTGATCCATAAAGCGCAGCAGCAGAAGCACCATTCAGTACGGTGATATCTTCCACATCATCAGGGTTTAGATTACCCAGCATAGCTGAAGGAGAAATGATATTATCAATAACAATTAAGGCTTGGTTATTACCCGTTAAAGAGCGCATTCCCCTCAATACTACGCGGTAATTGGGATTTACACCACTACCAACTCCTTGTACTGTTAGACCCGCAACTTTTCCAGTAAGGCCGGTCACGATGTTTGTCGGTTTTGCCTTTTGTAGATCATCTGCTTTAATAGTTGTTTGGGTAACACCAATAGAACGACGACTAGCCTGAAGACCCGCACCAGTTACTACGACTTCATCAAGAACAGAAGCATTGTCATTCAGTTGTACGTTATATAAACTTGAACCTTGTGCAACGGTAATTGTTTTGTCTGAATAGCCTACAGAGCGAAAGACTAAAATTTTTCCAGTAGGAACATTAATAGAATAGTTACCGTTTGCGTCGGTTTGTGTGGCTTGGTTAGTGCCTTGAATAACAATAGTAACGCCTGGCAACCCCTCGCCATTTGTACCTGTCACTCTTCCACTAACCTTCTTTTCTTGGGCGAATGCTACCGAAGTTAGGATAGCACCACCCAATAAAAAACTGAGTAGTTTGTGTTTCATATGTTTATGTTTAATTAAGTATGTTTATTTAAATTCTTGGCAATAAAGCAGCTTGGCTAGCAATTTTTTTACTTCTCAATAATTATTATATGCTATGTTAGTTAGTCATACATCTTTTAATCGTGCTGTTTCAGCTGTTAAAAAATGTTAAATACAAATTTATAACTTTTTTTATCTTTTGCAATGCAAGCATAACTTTGTGATAACATTTATTTTACAACACATCACAAACTATTGATAATTAAGATATTATTTTCAAACACAAACGTAACAAAATGTAATTATTTCCCAACGTGCGGAGCCTTATCTTACAAAAAGAAACTTAAAAGGAACAGATTAGGAAGATCCTTTTTTGAGTTTAGCTCAGCTATCCTTTTTATGTCAGAAATATCAAGAAAAAGTTAAAAAACAATCAAATCCAATGAAATACATAAAAATGAAAAAGCTCTCAAGAAGTTTAATCCTCTTGAGAACTTAAAATATTTCACTAGGTTCGGAAAGATTATCTTCCTTCCAAGACCAGCATTTGCATGATTACATACCCACCAAACCGCTACATCTATTGGAATATTTTTTTGCATTCGGATTATACAAAGTAGTTGTTTGTGGAAATGGGAATCTTATAGGGATGATAGACATCGTAGCTCCTGCATTTGCTTAATTTTTACCTTAGCTGGACTTAGTACTTGAAGCGTACTAAGAAGATATCTTTATAAAAAGCCCCGAGAATCTGGCTTCGATATTTTTTCAAGTGGAGTGTTGACTTTCTGTCATTCGGCAAAGTCTTATTTTCAAAATTCATTTTTAAGAAAAAAATGCCTTGCTCCTTGATCGGAGTTATATTTTGAAAAACTGGCAAGAAAACGCCATTATCAGCCATTTTTAATCGAGAACTACAGAAAAAACCAAATAAATTCCATTAACCACAACTTTCAATTAAACTATAGATGTCATAGAATATTATTGCATCTGAAACGATACCGTAAGAGATAGCTTAATGATAATAATATTAAAGCAGTATAACAGATTATTGCACTACACTTTTGTGTAGAACGCAACCTTCAATACACACTTAAAAGTAAAATTATTTATCTTACACGCTAATTATATTACCAAGTGAAAAGATATTTATTATTTATTGCGCTGCTAGGGCTAGGCTTTGGCGCGTGTAAGAAAGAGCAGGCTGCTGAGCCTGACCAGGACAGTTTTGTGTTAAAAAACGAAAGATTCAGTATTGAAGAAACCAAAAAACTATTTAGTATTTTGGTTGGTCTTCCTAAGGATGATCTAACTTTTGTAAAGGACAGTTTAGGATTCAGATATAAAAACATAGAGCACATTCATAAAATAGAACCGTTTATGGAAGATTTGAAAGAACTAAAGAAAAATCTTGCAAAATGAAAAAAGCCTTAACCATTTTAATTTTAATGTGTTTTGTATTTTTAGCAAAGTCACAGGGTGATGATTCAGGAAACGCACTTTATCCAAATAATTTTACAGTCACTAATCCTGCAGTTTTAAACAATAAAATTGTAATCCCATTTGATTACACACTTACTACGCTTGATATAAAAGGATCATTTGGAATAACTGTAAGCGGAATGTATAAGCCTTATTTCAGTGATATTAAAACTAGTATCGCAGTTATGAGTGGTGACCAAGTGATTGCTTCAGCAGATGGGCCAAGTTTCAACCGGTCAGATTTTACTGTTGGTGGAGTTGTTTATAACAATTCAACTTATAAGGATTTTAAACTAACAATAAATAGAGGACAAACAACGGGTTATCAACCATTCGAAGGTACAACTATTGTGCTTCGATATAAATATTATTTTAATCCCGCTGTGGGAATTCCAAATCAAGAAAAAGCTGGCTGGGCTCCAGAAGTTACATTTGGAAGAGAGTGGTTTAAACATGATAAGATATATCCTATAACAATTTCTGCTCCGTTGCCTTCAATAAACGGTCCTAGTTCCATTTGTGATGAAGCGAATTATTCTATTATTAATCCAGGTACTGTAACATTGGTAGATGCTACCAATATTGCACTATTATCAAAATTAAGCGAAAGCCAATGGAAAATAACTAGAACTGGTACGGCCAGCGGTTTTGTTAAGTTGAAATCAACTTCCAATGGAAAAACTGTTGAGAAAGAGATTATTGTTGGAACACCGACGCTTGTCATATACGGAGATGGAGACATAACCGCACCTAAAGGAGTAGGAATTCAAGATGCAACTTTCGGGGTTGACAAAGATATTCCTGGAGCGACATATGAGTGGCATATCATTGGATCAAGTAGGATAACTTTTCCGAATGGTAATACTGGAAAAACCGTAATAGTTCATGTAAAAAGTCATCAGGGAACGATTCCCTACCAATGCAAAATGCGGCTAAGAATAACAAACTCATGTGGCACGTCCGAAGATATATTTTACAACTTTACGGTTATACCTACCAATGGTGGTGGTCCAATAACTTAAACGAATGATGCAAAGTTATAATGTAAGTAAGATTTTTGGCTTGCTAGGTCCAAAAATTCCTGCTCATTGAGCTATCTACAGATTCAAGACAATTCGCAAGAAATTAATCCTCAATATTAGGATTGATGATAATTTTAAATATTTTACCAGTCCTGAAAAATAGATACAGATTTCAGTGATTAAAAACACTTAAAATTAGACAGTGGTATCCGATAGGTTACTACTGTCTAATTTTGTAAGTCCTGAGTACATATGCATCTGATTTGGAGTTAGTATATGATTTGACCAATGTGATAGTCTGTCATTATTATAACTATCGATTACTTCTGCTGCAATCTGCTTTATCAAATGCCGATCTAAATGGTAGGTATGAGTCATGAGCTCTTGCTTCAGTATACCGTTGGCCCGTTCAGTGATGGTATTTTGTTAAGGATCACAGTTTTCCGTCATACAACACCTGACGTGCCACTTGGTTACGTAATATTGATATTCCCTCTACATTATATTGTATCCCTTTGTCGGAATGATGGATTAATGGTTGGTTTGTTTTTCTTTACTTTTATACCATTTTAAAACATGTGATGTACTATATGATTCCCCATACCTCAAAAGCCAGCAATCTTCTTCGAATAGCGTCTGTAATGAAATTCAGATAAAAAGGGCTTTCTCATTCTCCGGTATAAGTGATATCACTCACCCGAACCTGCTTGGGACGGTAAAAAGTTACTTCTTAATAATATTCGCATATTTTCTAACATAGTGATCCTATGATAGCTTCTTTTAGGAGTAATTAACAATTGGTTGGCGCGAATAATATCAAGGAAATACATTTATAAAAGTGAGACGCAAGTTTTATTCTAACTAAATTTCCTGATTTATAAAAATAATTCACTATTGTATCGCTAATAAGCGATATGCCCCTTGCTTTAGAAGAAAAAGCTTCCATATTGGCTCCTGTCAAAACAAGCATAATTAAAACTGAAATCGATCTTTACATAAATATAATTGCGCTAACAAGGAGAAAATGTAGCTTTTCCCACAATATATCTCAAAAAAAAGCAGCAATTTCTTTCGAAATTGCCGCTCATAAAAAGTCAGTCCAATGGATTATTTAACATCCCACCACACACGTTCAGTAATAATCTTTGTACCGGGATAGTTTGAATTTGATGTCAATTCACTATTTGGATACAATAAACGCTGAGGCATTTGTCCAGCTCCGATAATTGAAGCTTTAGATTGAATCAAGAAATCTGGATATCCAGTTCTACGGTATTCGGTCCACGCTTCAAAATTCTGAAAACCATTTAATGCAAAATATTTCTGTGTAATAATTGCCTTCAATTGTTCTTCCTTACTCTTCCCAACAGGAAACGTTACAGACGAATTAGCAAGGTAAGTTGAAGCATTTAAGCCAAGTCCACTAAAGGATGCTCTAATGGCATCTTCATACAATGTTTTAGCATCTCCAGCAGCCCATCCTTTTGAAACAGCTTCAGCCTGCAAAAACAAACTTTCTGTTTTAGAGAAAATTTTAACTGGAGCAACAGCTGAGATGGTTGACCTTGCGTTTGCACCAGTCAACGCTGACGGAGGTGAAACAAGCTTTGTATTTTGTCCTCTAAAATCACCTTGAAGAAGGTAAGCAATAGTATCTTGACCACTCAATTTATCATAAAGTTTAAATAAGCGATCATCACTTATTCCTTTCATTGCTTGAACAGACGTCCCACTTGCGACAACATTCTGAACATAATCCAAACCTACAGTTTCGGTGTAGAAAGGATTTTGGTTACCACCCGTCGTGGTAAAAGCTATAGAGACATCCCCATCAACAAAGGTAGGATTTGTAGCGTATAATGCTTTAATGCCTGCCTGAGCAGTTGCAGCATCTACACTTGAAATACGAAGATATCCTCTCAATTTTAGCGTATTAGCAAATTTAATCCACTCATCATTGTCACCGTTAAAAAACATGTCCTGCTCTCCTGGAGAAGTGCCCAAAGATCCTTTTAACAACTCAATACCTTTATCTATATTTTCAAAGATAGCCGTGTAAACTTCTTTTTGAGTTTGATATTTAGGATTAAGATTTGACGCCCCTTGCAGTGCATCGTTAAGTGGAATATCTCCAAATGCATCTGTCGCAACCTGCAATGTATATGCTTTCAATAAATAAGCCATACCAATTGTATAATTATTGACTCCTTTTTCGGAGTTAATAATTATCTCAGCATTATTTAAAGTACTTCTATAAATTGTAGCCCAAACACGATCAGTATTTGTTGTCTTAAGGTTATATTGATCGATAACTTGATATTGCGATGAAGAAGGGCTTTGTGTCCAATATTGCGCCCATAGTCCACCATAAACCTGTAGCTGATTACCAACTATTTGGCTTAGTCCTGCTTCAACCGTAGGTAGCAATAAATTCGGTTCCACTTTTTCTGGATTATTTGGATTTTCGTTTACATCCAAATATTTATTGCAACTCGTAAATGCTACAGTTCCTAATAATGCAGCAAAAACAAACTTTTTAATATTCTTGTTCATTTTGATATTCTTTAAAATTTAGAAGGAAACCTTCACATTTACACCATAATTACGTAATGAAGGTTGAGCCGTATAATCGAAACCTTGTGCATTTCCAGCTCCTGAAGAATTTACTTCTGGATCGGCATATTTGTTCTCGCTCGGCGTCCAGATAAACAAGTTGTTTCCAAATAGTCCAACCGTAACATCGCCAAATGGTGTATTTTTCAATTGCTCTTTCTTAAATTTATAAGAAATAGTAAGATTGCGTAATTTCACATAAGAAGCGTCCACAACATTCATACCTGCCTCTAAATATGGATAATAATCCACTTTATCGTACGTTGCAATCGTATTTACAACACTATTTCCTTTATCATCTAAGTACACAGAATTCGGGAAGATTTGACCAAAACGAGCACCACCAGTTTCCGTTGACGTGCCGTTGAAAGCCATAATATCTTTCGTACGCGAATAGAATACGCCACCGTGTTTCATATCAAACAATGCACCCAAAGACCAATTTTTGTAATTAATAGTTGTTCCCAAAGAAGCCTGGAATTTGGGATTGTAACTTCCTAAATATTGTGCTTCTGATGTTGGAATCGGTAGACCGGTTTCTTTATCCACAATCGTTCTACCTTCTGCATCTTTAGCATTTGTAACGGCATAAAACTCACCATAAGGATGACCTTTTGCGGCAACAATTGACATTCCGGAAAAACCACCCAAAGTTACCTGATCTATTCCATCCATCAATTCAACAACTTTGTTATTGTTTTTAGTGAATGTTCCCATCAATTCCCAGCTAAAATCTTCCGTTTTTATAGGAGTACCTCTTAAAGCCAATTCAACACCACTATTTTTAATTTTACCAGCATTAACGACATTAAATAGATAACCTGTAGAATTTGCGATTGGAATAGCTAGGATTTGATTTTTTGAATTATTGCTATAATATGAAAAATCCACAGTCAAGCGATTTTGAAAAAAGCCCAACTCTGTACCGATCTCAGCTGAAGTTGTAATTTCTGGCTTCAAATTAGCGTTCCCAAGATCAGTTCCCGACATAAATGCTGAAACGTTACCGAAAGGAAATGTTGTGCTACCAAATCCACCATTTATCTCACCCCTTGAAAAAATAGTTAGTAACTGATATGGGTCAGTATCCGAACCTACTTTTGCATAGTTAGCACGTAACTTTCCGTAAGATAAAACCTTCTTAATTTCTGGACTTAATAATTCAGAGAACACAAATGAACCACTAACACTTGGATAGAAGAAAGAATTATTTTTCTTAGGTAATGTTGATGACCAATCGTTACGGGCAGTAGCCTGTAAGTACACGAAATTTTTATATGACAAGTTTAAATCGGCGTAGACTCCAACTAAACGACGTTTTGCCCATGAATCCTCAATCAAATTCAACGGTCCATTTGAATTGGCAAGATTATATAATCCAGGTTGAACCAGACCACCACTTTCATTTGTCGCAATTCTTGAGTTCGATGTATTTCGCTGACGAATATTATTACCTAACATCAATGAACCTTGGAAATCCTCGTTAAATTTATGTGTCCCTGTGACCATAAAATCATGAATAATTTCAGTTACATTAAATTCATCGATACGATATTCTCCGTTATTGATTAGGTCATTTCCTTTAGAATAGTTACCTGATGTCTTGTCAATCGGAGTAAAACTATACTTTGGTGATTCCGAACGTCTACGATCCGTGTAATGATCCACACCGACGCGTTCTTTAAAATCCAACCACTCAAATGGTTTATATCCAACATTAAAATTACCCATGATACGATTTACATTATCGTAGTTATTGTAATTTTGAAGTACCCAGTATGGATTTCTTGTATATGCACCATAGTAACCATATTCATTACTGTGAGCCAAGCCATTCGCATCTATATATCCATATGAATTGTAAGGATTGTTCAGATCTTTAAGACTGGTAACAGGAATATCCCTTGGAGTCTGCAACAAGTTGTTATATACGGAAGCTCCCCCTTGACCACCGGCAACATTATTGGAATTTATCTGGCTATAATTAGCAGAAATTCCAGCATAAAATTTATTCGAGAACTCTGTTTGTCCGTTAAATCTTACACCATATTTATTAAAAGTGTCTTTGTTCCCAGGGTAAACACCATTTGAATTCAATGAATTTAATCCCAAATAGAAGGTCGACTTCTCACTTCCACCTGAAAAACCTAGGTTATTATCCGTTGCAAATCCCGTGTTGAAAAAATCACGAATGTTATTCTTTACTGCCGAATAAGGTTTAACCTGTCTCACACCATTAATAGCCTGTCCCCACTCTTGATCTTTTCCCGTAAACGGAGCTCCCCATGACCAGTTTTCTTTTGGATCATTGACAAAAACTAGATCTCCAGCTTTATTGTACCCAGAATACCCCTGTCCATATTCATTTTGTAGATCAGGCAATTTTAGGATAGACGAAAATGTATTCGTTGAATTGAACGTGATATCTGTCTTTCCACCACCTTTTTTACCCGACTTAGTTGTAATAATCAATGCGCCATTGGAAGCGCGTGAGCCGTACAATGCTGCTGCAGCTGGGCCTTTTAATACAGTCATAGACGCAATATCATCAGGATTGATGTCGTTTCCACGATTACCAAAATCAACGCTCGAAAGTGAACCACCTCCACCAATAACGCTCGAGTTATCGATTGGTACCCCGTCGATTACGATTAATGCCTGGTTATTCCCAGAAATAGAAGAACCTCCCCGCAAAACAACACGAGATGAACTCCCGGGAGCATTTGATGTAGATGTAATGTTCACACCCGCTACCTTTCCAGCCAAAGAGTTTAAAGCGCTGGAATTTTGTCCCGAACGGAGCTCTTCATTGTTTAATGTTGGAGCCGAATAACCCAATGTGCGCTTCTCCCTTTTGATCGCATTAGCTGTCACAACAACTTCTTCTAATGCATTGTCATGATTTGCTAAAGAGACATTGAACACCGAACTATTGTTATTAACAATAATGGTTTTTTCATCGAAACCAACTGAACGGAATACGATAACTTTTCCCGTGGGCACGTTTATTGTGTAATTACCCTCAGTATCTGTCTGTGTAGCTAGATTAGTACCTTGTACGACTACTGTAACCCCCGGTATTGCTTTACCATCAGCAGATGTAACACGACCACTAATCTTTTTTTCTTGAGCGAATGCAACCGAAGTCAAGATCATACCGCCAACAAGAAAACTTAGTAATGTTTGTTTCATGTTTTAGTTAGTTAATTTTATTATTTTTCTAATCCTATATATTGATATATTTTTATATCCATTAACAAAATTGCTTAAGCACATATAGCTCAAACAGCAAAACGCGAAAAAAGTTTAACACTGTTTTAAAAATAACAGTTGAAAATATTAATAGAAAATAGACCAGGTAGATGTAGAGTCGGTCATTTTGAAAAATACTCAGCTGTAAAATATCTTCTCTTCAATAATTTACAGTCAATAATAGTTAGTGCGATTTTTATTAGCGGTGTCAAATATAGAAAGCCAAAGTTGCTTTTACAAGTTTTTTAACATAATCTATTGATAGCAGGAAATACCGCAAGAATAAGTTCACAATTTTACAAATTGTTACAAAAGAAGCATTATAGAATAAAAAGTCATCAAACAATTTTTAGACAGAATTTTATACGGAACGAACCATAATTAACAAAACATTAACAATGTTATAAGAAAACATTAACATGCCATTCTATTATTTTTTCATATGGAAATTATAGTTAATTTATAATGATTCTAAACATCTAAAAATCGAGTTATAACAAAACCTTCATGATTTCGCAGACACTAACGCAATGAAAGCAAACTGACGGTTCTTTCTGGCCAATAAGATCAGACACTTTCAGAAAAAAAAAGACGCTCTACCTTCTCAGGCTGAGCGTCTTTCATGATGTTATTAAATAAGTCTAAAGATGACTTATTTATTGAAACTTAATCGATATACTCAAATTTGGTGTACGGAACCAAAACCGCGGGAACCTTAATTCCTTTTTCTGTTTGGTTATTCTCCAATATCGCTGCGACGATACGCGGTAAAGCCAATGCCGAACCGTTCAAGGTATGTGCCAGTTGCATCTTGCCGTCAGCATTTTTAAAACGTACTTTCAAACGATTCGCTTGATAAGTTTCAAAATTGGAAACGGAAGATACCTCCAACCAACGTTTCTGAGCAGAGCTATATACTTCCATATCATAGGTCAATGCAGCAGTGAAACTCATATCTCCACCACAAAGGCGCAATACACGATAAGGCAGCTCCAATTTCTGCAACAGCCCCTGTACGTATAAACTCATCTCTTCCAGCACTTCATAGGACTTTTCAGGATGTACAATCTGCACCGTCTCCACTTTGTCAAATTGGTGTAAGCGGTTTAATCCGCGTACATGTGCCCCGTATGAACCTGCTTCACGACGGAAACAGGGTGTATAAGCGCAATGTTTAATTGGAAATTGTGCTTCCTTCACAATCTCGTCTCTATAAATGTTGGTGACCGGAACTTCAGCTGTAGGGATCAAATACAGATTGTCGTTACCCACATAGTACATTTGTCCTTCTTTATCCGGCAATTGTCCTGTAGCAAATGCAGAATCTTCATTGACCAAAATGGGCACCTGTACTTCCTCATATCCTTCTTCTGCTGCCTGATCCAAAAAGAAATTGATCAAGGCGCGTTGCAATTTAGCTCCTTTACCCTTATAGATAGGAAAACCTGCACCGGCAACTTTTACGCCAAGCTCTAAATCAACAATATCATATTTGTTCAACAATTCCCAATGCGGCAATGCCTCGTCCGACAAAGCTGGGATTTCGCCATGGCTCAAAACAACTTCGTTGTCCTCAGCACTTACACCTGCTGGAACCGATTGATGCGGTAAATTAGGTAATTGTACGATCTTCTCATTCAATTGTGCCTCAATTGTACCCAATTGATCCAAAAGTTGCTTCACTTGCTCTTTATATCCCGAGGATTTGGATTTAACGGTTTCAGCTTCTTCTTTTTTACCTTGGCGCATCAGATCTCCAATCTGTTTTGCTGCCGCATTAGCCTCTGCCGAAAGTGCGTCCGATTCCGATTGGATCTTACGGCGATCTTCATCTAAACTGATGATTTCGTCGACCAATCCAATTTCCTTGAAATGCTTGACAGCCAATCTTTCGATTACCGTATCCCTGTTCTCACGGATATAATTTAATTGCAACATAATATAAATGTGTTATTTAAAATAGTGAACAAACTTAGATAAATTTGCCTTTATATACAAGCTATTTTATTCCTAAACCACCATTCAAAAGGCTTTTTGACTGCTTTACGGCACTCTATTTCCATCGCACCGGTTAACATTCATCAACCCATTGAAGGTCTGTCTTCAATGGAATAGATCTTTACAAACCCTTATCCATAGAAAAAGCGTATCGATTAAATGCTTAATCGATACGCTCTACAATTTGATTTATACTTGCAAACCCTATGCTGAGACTCAACCTGATGAACTCAGGGGTCGCGCATTTGCTAAGCTATGCTTACTTCGTCGCATAAATAAACATCCTGAATGGCATGTAATAATGCGACACCTTCATTCATTGGTTTTTGAAAGGCCTTACGGCCGGAGATCAAACCTGTTCCACCTGCGCGCTTGTTGATAACCGCTGTTTTTACAGCTTCTTGTATATCATTCTGCCCCGAAGCCCCGCCAGAATTGATCAAGCCTGCCCTACCGGCAAAGCAATTAAGCACCTGGTAGCGGCACAGATCAATAGGATGATCGGAAGAAAGCTGGGTATACATGCGTTCATCCAGCTTTCCATAACTGCTTTTACCCATATTCAGCGCTTTAAAGCCGCCGTTCAATTCGGGTAGTTTTTGTTTAATAATATCTGCTTTGATCGTTACGCCCAAATGATTAGCCTGTCCGGTAAGATCCGCAGCCAAATGATAATCTGTATCGCCAACTTTAAACGCCGAATTGCGCAGATAACACCATAATACCGTCGCCATCCCCAAGGAATGGGCTTCTTCAAATGCTTTTGCTACCTCTATAATCTGACGGTCGGATTCCTCAGACCCAAAGTAAATCGTTGCCCCTACCGCAACAGCCCCCATATTCCAGGCCTCGCGAATCGTTCCGTACAAGATTTGATCGGCTCGATTAGGATAGGTCAATAGTTCATTATGATTTATTTTAACCAAAAACGGAATCTTATGTGCATATTTTCGCGCAACAGCGCCCAAAACACCAAAGGTAGAAGCCACGGCATTACAATTTCCCTCCAAGGCTAGCTTGACGATATTTTCTGGATCAAAATACTGTGGATTTGGCGCAAAAGAAGCTCCTGCACTGTGTTCGATTCCCTGATCAACAGGCAGTATCGAAAGATAACCGGTATTGGCTAATCGACCCGTTCCAAAAAGTTGCCCCAAACTCCGCAAGACCTGAGGACTACGGTCACTCGAACTATATACTTGGTCAATAAATGCTGCTTGTGGAAGATGAAGCATTGTTTTGGAAACTGCGGGTTGATCAAATTCTAACAAATAACTCGCTTCAGCACCCAGATGTGCCTGTATTTTTTCAATGTATTGCATAATTTATTTAAAATAAAGTGATGGAGTTTACCATAATCTTTAAAATAAAACTCCAAAAAGCACAGAATGTTTTAGCGCATATTATATAGTAAAAAAAACTTAACTTTGACCATGTTATATTTAGTTCCAACACCTATTGGCAATCTGGAGGACATGACGTTTCGTGCGATCAATGTCCTGAAAGAAGTGGACCTCATCTTAGCAGAGGATACCAGGACCAGTGCTCCGCTTTTAAAACATTTTGGAATCGACAAAAAAGTATTTGCGCATCATCAGCACAATGAACATAAAGCGGTATCTGAAATCATTAAATTTCTGAAAGAAGGGCAAAACATTGCTTTAATTTCGGACGCAGGGACACCGGCGATCTCAGATCCGGGTTTTTTACTGGTACGTGAGGCCATCAAAGAAGGGCTCGAAGTACAGTGCCTACCAGGTGCAACAGCTTTCGTACCCGCGCTTGTCAATTCGGGGCTTCCCAACGACCGTTTTTGCTTTGAAGGCTTTCTACCCGTAAAAAAAGGAAGACAAACACGCTTAAAAGCGTTGGCCGAAGAAAAAAGAACGATGATCTTCTATGAGTCGCCACATCGTATTCTCAAAACCATAGAAGAATTTATCACCGTTTTTGGACCAGAAAGACAAGGGTCGATATCACGTGAGTTGAGCAAACTCTATGAAGAAAATGTTCGGGGAACATTAACTGATTTAAAATTACACTTTGAAAACAATCCGATTAAAGGAGAATTTGTATTTTGTGTAGCAGGATTGGAATAAATTTTGACAATCTTTAGGTATTAAAAAGTATTTGACATGAACATGGAACAATTTGCACAGGACGGGCAGGACATAAAAATCATTGAAAAATTGGTGACTAAAGTCCAAGATATGCTTACTCCAGGAGAAAAAATAGATTATATCGCAGTTCAAAAGAAACCTGCTGTAACCATTTTACCGGATAGTATCACGATTAGTAATAAACGCATTTTTATGTGCGAATTTACCAAACTGGGCTTGGCCACTGATTTTGAAATCTTCGGCTGGCAAGACATCAAGGATATTGCTTTTAAGGAAGAAATATTTGGTTCAAAAGTGACTGTTATCCCTTTTACAGGAGAAAATCTGAGCATAGATTATATCCCGAAAGTTCAGGCGAGAAAGCTTTATCAATATATCAAAGCTGCACTTGAAAATTATAAAAAAGCCGAACTGGCCGCCGAAAAAGAAAAAATAGTCATTGCTCCAACAGTTGCAAAGGAAGTGATCATCGAGCGACAAGAAAGTAATACAGCAGTTCAGCCAGCAGTTACAGCGCCTGCTCCATCGGCGCCACAGTCCTATATATCGGGCCAGCCAACTCCACCGGCGCCAATTCAGGCACAGCAACCGAACGGATCAGTTCCTGCTGTTCCTCCAGTTTCGGCAGCCCCTATCGTCCCACCTGCTCCCGCTAAAGAAGAGGAAGATGATGAGATTACCTTAAAGCTCAAAAAATTAAAAACACTCTTCGACAAACAATTGATTACCCAAGAGGAATACGAGAGTAAAAAGAGAGAAGTTTTATCCAGTTTATAATCATAAATGGGAGAAAATATATAGTGAAAAACAACTATTTACTGGCACTTTTAAGTGCCTTTTTATTGTGGTTGGGCTGGCCTCCAATCCCCTATTCCAGTCCATTGTTATTTATTGGGTTTGTTCCACTACTCATTGCAGTGGAAAATATTATCCGGAGTGAAACATTCAAAAAGAAAGGCCTCAACATATTTCTTACTGCAGGACTCACCGCAGTTGTCTGGAATACGGCCTCTATTTATTGGGTATACAACTCCATTTCGGCAGTTATGCCGCCTTTTGCAGCTGTTATCATCAGTCTGATCCCTTTTTGCCTTGGCGCCGCTTTAATGGCGCTAGCTTTCAGGCTTTATGGGCAATTACGACGTAAAACGAACATCCTGTTATCCCTTTTCGGATTAATGGGATTCTGGATAAGCTATGAATTTCTACACGAATCCTGGGATTTAGCCTTCCCCTGGATGACTTTGGGTAATGGTTTCGCCAATTTCCATCAATTGATCCAATGGTATGACATCACAGGGGTTTATGGCGGAACAATATGGGTCTGGCTGGTCAATATCTTAGTATTTACACTTTACCTCAATCGAAAAGGACTTTATCCGATCAAACATAAGATTGTCCCGATTGCTTCTTTGGCTGTAGTATTGTTAGTTCCCAGCACCTACTCGCTGATACGTTACTTCAACTACGAAGAACATCAGAATCCGGCACAGATTGTCGTTGTACAACCGAATATTGACCCTTATATTAAATTCAATTTAAGTCCTGAAGAACAATTAAATACCTTATTCTCTTTATCAAATTCGGTCGCCAAACCCAATACAGAGTTTTTTATCTGGCCTGAAACTGCGCTTTCACAGAACGGCGATTTTGATGAGGAAAACTTTAGGGAAACTTATTCTTACCAGCGCATTTTAAAATTTTTAGATCAATATAAAAATGGCAATGTACTTTCAGGTATTGAAAGTTATCAGCTGTACAACTATGCAAAAACACCTACTGCGCGTGAAATAGCTCCTAATGTATATCAGGATAATTTCAATGCCGCAACATTGATCGATTATTCCTCCAAACTTCAGTTTTACCATAAGTCCAAACTCGTTCCGGGCGTAGAGCAAATGCCTTTTGGAGCAGCGATGAACTTCCTGAAACCTCTATTTAAAGCATTCGGTGGTACGACGGGTGGCTACGGAAAACAGGCTGAACCTTCGGTATTCTATGCCCAGAGCGGTATTGGTGCCGCACCCGTTATCTGCTATGAATCCATCTGGGGCAATTATGTTTCCAAATACGTCAAAAAAGGCGCTCAGTTTATTGCTATTATCACTAATGATGGCTGGTGGGGCAATACTTCCGGTAAAGACCAGCATTTACAGTATGCAAAACTGCGTGCGATTGAAAACAGGCGCTGGGTTGCCCGATCGGCAAATACAGGGATTTCAGGCTTTATCAATCAACGTGGTGATATTGTACAACAGACTAAATGGTGGCAGCCTGCGGCCCTAAATCAGGAAATCAATTTAAATGAAGAAATTACGTTCTACACGCAAGCAGGTGATATCGCTGCCTATTTGGGTTTGGCGCTCGCACTAGGAGGAATTGTGATACTCATCGTGGTCAGACCAAAAAAGAACTTGTCAAAATAGAAAAGTAGCGCCAAACTGAAGTAATAGATTGGCGCTATTTTTTTCATCAGAACGGAAAAATACTCATCTTATTCCTTTCCAGGCAAAAGAGCCTAATTCTGATGAGACCCGCTACGCCAGCACTGTCAGCTACAATTAGGAAAATAAAATGATAAAAATAAGTCATTTAATACCTCTAATTTACTTGAGAGATTTGTAATTTTGCAGCATGCAAGTATATTTTGATAATGCAGCGACTACAGCCTTAGATCCTGAAGTAATAAAAGTAATGGTCGATGTGATGGACAATAACTTTGGAAATCCATCTTCTATCCATAGTCACGGACGACAAGTAAAAACAATTGTAGAAAAAGCACGTAAAACGATTGCCAATCTACTTCATGTATCTCCAGCAGAGATCTTCTTCACATCGGGCGGAACCGAGGCGGACAATATGGCCATCGTTCGGTCAATCGCCGACTTTGGAATAACCCATGCCATCACCTCACCTATTGAGCACCATGCGGTATTGCATACGTTAGAGGAGTTGGAGAAAGCTGGTAAGGTACACCTTGATTTATTGGAAGTTGACCAGAAAGGTAATTTAAATCTCAACCAGCTGGAAGAACTTTTAAGTACCAATCCGCGTACTTTTGTTTCCATTATGCATGCCAATAATGAGATCGGAAATCTCAACGATATTCAACGCATCGCCGAGTTATGCCAAAAGTATAATGCGATATTCCATTCGGATACTGTACAGACCATGGGTCATTACCCACATGATCTTGGCAGTCTGAAAATAGATTTTATAACCGGAGCTGCCCATAAATTCCATGGCCCGAAAGGAGTTGGTTTTCTTTATATTAACGCCAACAACAAAATTAAACCATTGATCTACGGTGGAGCACAAGAACGTAACATGCGTGGCGGAACAGAAAATGTCTATGGAATAGCGGGTCTTGCCAAAGCTTTGGAACTTGCCTATGAGCACATGGAAGAACACCGCGCTTATATTCAAGGACTCAAATCTTATATGATCGACGAGTTGCAAAAAGCAATCCCCGAAATTGATTTTAATGGTGTTATTGAACCAGAAAAATCACTGTATACCGTACTGAATGTTTCTTTCCCATGTAGTGACCTTGCTGACATGCTTTTATTCAACCTGGATATTGCAGGGATCTCTTGTTCTGGTGGCAGTGCCTGCAGCTCAGGAACAGACATCGGATCGCATGTATTGGGTGCAATCAAATCAAGCTCGGAGCGTCCTTCGGTTCGTTTTTCATTCTGCAAGCATAATACAAAGGAAGAAGTCGATTTTGTGGTAGCAACCTTGAAAGAACTTTGTACAAAGAACAAATAACATTTATAGGTAAAGCGTCAGGCATGCCCCGCAAGTGAAAAATAAATTATCAGGCTTGCAGCAAGAAGGAACTTATTCAATAGCCGAAAAACAGCTATACATCCAAAAACATAAAAAGCCGAAAGTATACTTTCGGCTTTTTTATGTGTTAATATAGCCCTTAGGCTATATATCAATTTTTTGTCAAGACATAATATTTGGAAATATCACCCGTAATATCATTTCCGGAAAGATCCAGCTGGCTGAGTATCCGATTTCCTAATTTGAACTTATAATCGACGCCGTCCAATGTAATGATGTTGCCATCCAATTTCCATTTCCCTTCACGCATAAACACATCATCACTTTTATTAAGGTATTTAGATGAATATTGGTAGGTGTTGTCTGCGCGCAATGAAATAAGCGTTTCTATACCATCACAATCCGCACAAGGCATGACACCTCTATATTCACCAATCACTACTTCCGCCTTATCCCTACCTTTTAGGTCTTGTAAATTATCTTTATAGACCGCAACACTTTGTTTGGGATTATCACATCCCACCATTCCAATTGTCAATAACAAACCCACAATCCAAATATACCTTTTCATCTCATTCCAAATTCAAAAAAATCAGCATCTAACAGTTACACCAATAAATTCATAACAAATTAAATACCAAAAATTTAGAAAAGATTAAAAATCATCTTCATCATCGTCTGTCAAGAATGACAATGCACCTTGTAACTCGCCCAAAGCATGGAAATTACGCGTCTTGCGAGCGATCTCAATCCCGGATCTATAGGTATTAATCGCGGACTCCTGTCTATTCAATTTTTCGTACAATTTACCCAAATGATAATACGTTCCTACATAATCTGGATTTGTATGTACTAAATTCTCAAATCTTACCATGGCCTCTTGTTCATCTTCCTGCTTGAGATATTCAGCTGCAATCGCATATTTTAAAAATGGATCTTCAGGGCTCTCTTTCAAAAATTCATTCAGTTGATCCAATCGTGTCGACATATCTTTTTTATTTCAAACTTAGACAAATTGCATATTATATGCAATTTAATTGTATATCCACTAAAACAATTCCCCGTCTCTCCATATCACACGAAAGGTTTTTATAAACAGGAACCCCGAATGAGCTGTGATGCTTTATGAAATTACTATGCTAGCATATAAAATGACAATTTACTGACGTAATAAATCTATTGTCAAGAACCGGCTATTTAAAATAAAAAATTACAAAAAAGACAACAAAACACCTCAATATTATATCACATCAAAAAAAATAAAAGAAAAAAACTGGTAAAATTACAAATTCATCAAAATCACAAGACGACTTTTTAACAGCATTTAAAACGCCTTAGCACTTTTTAATTGAAAGAAAATATGGTAAGTTTGAGTAAAACCAATCGTATATGAAAATATTAGTTTGTATAAGTAATGTCCCTGACACTACATCCAAAATCACTTTTACAAATGACAACACTGCATTTAATACAGCTGGTGTACAATTCATTATAAACCCTTATGATGAAATTGCTTTATCCAAAGCAGTTGAGTTGGCCGAAGGTGGAAAAGGAACCGTAACTGTCATCAATGTGGGCGATGCATCGACTGATGCAACCATTCGAAAAGCATTGGCAATTGGTGCAGACAATGCTGTACGGATTAACGCCGTTCCGCGCGATGCTTGGTTTGTTGCGAATCAGATAGCACAATATGCCAAAGACAATGCATTTGATTTGATCTTAACCGGCCGCGAATCAATCGACTATAACGGTGCTCAAGTGGGAGCAATCGTAGGAGAACTGCTGCATATCCCTTCTGTTTCCATTGCCAAAAAAGTTGACATTGCGGGCGACGCAGTCACAGTTGAGCGCGAGATTGAAGGTGGAAAAGAAGTATTGACAGCAAAGCTACCCATCGTCATTGGCACTGCCGAAGGTGTTGCCGAACCCAAAATACCGAATATGCGTGGTATTATGAGCGCACGGACCAAACCATTGGATGTGCTGGAACCTTCCGCAATAGACGTTCTTGAACACATTGTCAGCTATGAGACGCCTGCTCCACGGGGTACGGTCAAACTTGTTGACGCTGCCGAGGTAGAAAAATTAGTTTCTCTTCTTCACGACGAAGCTAAAGTTTTTTAATCTTTAAACGCTAAAACACTATGTCTATACTCGTATATGTAGAAAATACTGATGGAAAATTCAAAAAATCAGCTTTTGAAGTTGTTTCTTATGCAAAATCCATCGCCGACAACATACAGACTGATCTTGTGGCTATTTCAATCGGAAATGTCGCTGAAGACGAACTTGCTGGTTTGGGCAAGTACGGTGCTTCCAAAGTATTAAATGTCAATAATGAACAACTTGCTTCTTTTGTAAACCAAGCGTATGCAAGCATCATTGCTGAAGCCGTAAAAAGTACCGGTTCAAAAATACTTGTGCTGTCCAACTCATTCTCAGGTAAGGGACTCGCTCCACGTATTGCAGCCAAATTGGAGGCTGGTCTGGCCGATGGCGCACTCGAATTGCCGACCATTAATGGCGACAAACTGACTGTCAAAAAAACAGCATTCTCCAATAAGGCTTTCGCTACGCTCGAACTAACCTCGGATATAAAAGTCATCGCACTTAGTCCAAATGCATATGAAACAAAAGAGACCGGTGATAGCGCAAATGTCGAAACTTTTGCTCCGAATATTGACCAAACAGATTTTACAACTATGGTCAAAGAGATTGTTCGTGCAACAGACAAAATATCCCTACCGGAAGCTGAAATCGTCGTCTCTGCCGGCCGTGGTCTAAAAGGACCTGAAAACTGGGGGATAATTGAAGAACTCGCCGATGTGCTTGGCGCGGCTACAGCCTGTTCAAAACCCGTATCCGATGCTGGCTGGCGCCCGCATTCGGAGCACGTAGGCCAGACAGGTATTGTAGTGAGTCCCAATCTCTATATCGCAATCGGTATCTCCGGAGCAATCCAGCATCTGGCTGGAGTAAGCTCATCCAAAACAATCGTTGTCATCAATAAAGATCCAGAAGCGCCCTTTTTCAAGGTGGCCGACTATGGAATTGTAGGCGATGCCTTCGACGTCGTTCCGAAATTAACGCAGGCATTGAAGGCTTACAAAGGTATTTAAAGCTTTCATCCGATATATTCTCCCCATTTATCCAAAATGAATGGGGAGTTTTTAGTTGTTATAATTGCATATAAAAGCAAATTTATCTAAGTTTGTAGACCGCTTTGGAATTAAAATGAAGAAAATCAGATTAGATATCGTTGGTTTATCCTATAGTCAAACACAATCTGGCGCTTATGCTCTTGTATTGGGAGAAGTGGAGGGCAACAGAAGATTGCCCATCATCATCGGCAGCCATGAGGCTCAAGCTATTGCTATTCGGATAGAGAAAATGATTCCTAGTCGTCCGCTCACACACGACCTATTTCAATCTTTTGCAGATTCTTTTGGTATTAAACTCATTGAAGTACTGATCTATAATTTGATTGAAGGGATATTTTATGCTAAAATTATCTGTTCCGACGGCAACAAGATTGTAGAGATTGATGCCCGCACATCCGATGCAGTTGCACTGGCTGTACGGTTTGAAGCTCCGATCTATGCCTACGAATTTATTATGTCCTCTGCTGGAATTATCATTGAAGGACATGAGTTTGCATTTTTGGAAAACCTGGACAAATCCAACAAAGTTCAGGATCCAAGTGTTGTTGAGGTCGAAGAAAAAACACCTTCAAAATCCCCACAAAATCCTTTCTCCTCGTTGACAGATGAGCAACTGGAGCAAGCACTTAATCAGGCATTGACCGAAGAAAACTACGAGCAGGCTGCCTTGATTAGGGATGAGATTTCCAAAAGAAAATAACTCCTTTCATTAAAGCGAAATAAAAATTTTAAATAACATCGATTTATGTCTATTAAATTAAGATTGACCATTATGAGCTTCTTTCAGTTCTTTGTCTGGGGAGCATGGTTGATTACAATAGCAAACTATTGGTTTGGCACAAAACAATGGGATGGTACACAATTTGGAGCTATTTTCGCAACCATGGGGATCGCTTCTTTATTTATGCCTACCCTGATGGGAATTATCGCCGATCGTTGGATAAATGCCGAAAGATTATATTTTATCCTTCACTTATGTTATGCGGGTGTTTTATTCTATTTACCGCAGGTAAATGATCCAAACACTTTTTTTTATGCAATGCTAGCGGCGATGTGTTTTTATATGCCCACTTTGGCCCTATCCAACTCCATTGCATATACGGCATTGAATGAAAATAACTACGATTTGGTCAAGGCATTCCCCCCTATCCGGGTATTCGGAACGATAGGCTTTATCGTCGCCATGTGGATCACCAATTTAACCGGCAACAAGGCTACAGCTTATCAATTTTATATCGCCGGAACCGCAGCGCTGGCTTTAAGTCTCTATGCTTTTACGCTACCTAAATGTCCACCAAAAAAGTTACAACAGGAAGATGCTTCCTGGACACAACTATTAGGCTTAGAGGCATTTAAACTTTTCGGAAATTATAAAATGGCTTTATTTTTTATTTTTTCCATGTTCTTGGGGGCCGCACTCCAACTGACCAATGCCTACGGTGATGTATTCTTGGATGAATTTAAATTCTATCCTAAATTTGCAGAATCTTTCGTTGTGAAATATTCGACTATCATTATGTCGATTTCCCAGATATCCGAGACACTATTTATTTTGGCTATTCCATTTTTTCTCAAAAGATTCGGTATAAAAAAGGTCATGCTGATTTCGATGTTAGCCTGGGTATTACGTTTTGGATTATTCTCCTTTGGTGACCCTGCAGGCGGACTTTGGATGATTGTATTATCCTGTATCGTCTATGGTATGGCATTTGACTTCTTTAATATCTCAGGTTCCTTATTTGTCGAAACTTCGACAACATCAAGCATACGCAGCTCGGCACAAGGTTTGTTTATGATGATGACAAATGGTTTTGGTGCCGTTGTAGGCAGTTTTGCATCGGGTTGGATCATTGACCACTACTTTACCAAAAGTTTTCAAAACAGCAAAGATCTCGCACAATATTTAGATACAACAATCGACAACACCCATTTTCTACATTTTCTGCAGGAAAAGAGTATCTCAATCTTACCTGACGGCATGTTAAGTGGTAACCTCATGCTAAAAGACTGGCATGACATCTGGCTAGCTTTTGCCATCTACACCTTGATTATAGCAGTCCTTTTTGCGGTCTTCTTCAGACATAAACACGAGCGTGAACCGCTCAATTCAAAATAACAAAAAGCCGCTAATTGCGGCTTTTTGTATATTTGTAACATGCAAAGCACAGCAACGGAATTATTCAAAGACTCTCAATCCCACATCTATAATTGGACATTTCAATGGATTAAACAATTTGGCCTTGATAATCAGTGGAGTCATTTTGTTAACTCGATCCTTTTACTCTTACTGGTTGTCTTGTTTTTGATTGTCATTGACTATTTCACCAAAAGAACATTACTCCTGTTAACAATCAAAGCCATCAGACGTAGTACAAACCGCTTTGATGATCTGTTGATCCGTAATAAAACACTGAAACTTGTTGCTCATTTTGTTCCGATCTTAGTGGCACAATACATCATGCCCATTATCTTCATGGGTTTTCCAACCTGGAAAGAAAACAGCAATAAAGTACTTGACATAGCGACGACTGTCGTCAGTTTATTGATTATTCATTCGCTCCTGAAAAGTTTGCGGGATATGCTGCGCATGAAAAAATCTTTTGCCGACAAACCCCTGGAGAGTTATTTACAGGTCTGTCAGATTATATTATTATTTATCGGTGGAACGATCTGCTTTTCGATATTGACAGGAAAATCTCCCTGGTCCTTCTTATTATCCTTGGGTGCCGCATCCGCAATCCTGATGTTGGTATTCAAAGACACTATACTGGGATTTGTTGCCAGTATACAAGTTTCGGCCAATGACTCCATCCGTGTCGGAGATTGGATAGAGATGCCCAAATATGGCGCCGATGGAACGGTCAAAGAAATTAATCTCAATAATGTAAAAGTACAGAACTTTGATAAGACCATTACGACGATACCAACACATACGTTATTGTCGGATTCGTTCAAAAATTACAGGGGCATGCAGCAGTCGGGAGGTAGGCGCTTAAAACGGGCCATAAATATCAAAATTTCCACGATTCGATTTTTAGAAAATGAAGAAATCGAAAGGCTCAAAAATATACAGATCCTGCGGCCTTATATCGAAGAGCGTGCCAGGACAATTGACCAATTCAACATCGAACAGCAGATAGATCAATCAAGCCCCATAAACGGTCGCAAAATGACCAATTTAGGGATGTTCAGAGCGTACACTCTCACCTATTTGCGTCAAAACCCCAATATCCACAAGACCATGCCCCTAATGGTACGTCAGCTTGCTTCAACCGAACACGGTGTTCCAGTCGAACTTTATTTCTTTGTAAACGATATCCGCTGGGAATATTACGAAGGAATTGTTTCGGATGTATTCGACCACCTATTTGCCGCCACAAAATACTTCGACCTGGAGATCTTTGAAAATCCGGCATCGGATGATTTTCGGCGTGCTATCCGGCTTAAAAGCCTTCATGACTTCGCAGACCAACAACAATAAAAGCGAACGGAATGTTCTTTCTGGACAATAACGTCAGACACTTTCAGAAGAAAATATCGCTGTCGAACCAAGTGTTCAGCGAACTATGTGTTCATATATTGCTAAGGTTCATACCAAACGAATTACCAGGCAAAACCTTGTCTGCATAAATCAAATGAACTGTAAGAACAGGCCAGCCGAGAAGCAGTTAAATGCTGGTATCGTAAGATAGCCTAAAAGGTCTAAAACAGTGAAAGGTAATCTGGGGAGATTACCTTCACTTTAAAAACAAACTAAATTTTCAGACGTGTTTCACAACAGATCTACACATTAACCCTAACTCTTTATGAATCAAAAATTACTCTACACAAATATAGGATCGTTATGTTAAGTGCATCTTAAGCTATCTTTAAACTTAAAACAACTCTACAAATGGTTATTTATCTCACCTCAATAGTCTTTGTTGCCAGGTGTACTCTATTGAAAAGATCAACCGCCTGAACCTCAATCTGATATTTACCAGCTTTAAGTTTGGGCAAATTAGCTGTCCACAGATGACTGGATTTTTCGGGGTTCGAAGGTCTACGCGTATTCTTTAATTCAGTTGCTGTATCGTATTTAGCAAGAGAATTTAGGAATGCCGGATCGTTTTCATTGACAAAATCCATTTCCTTCCATTCGCCCTGATTGATTCTATACGTTACCTTGTCACCTTCCTTTCCAATGAAAAAATTAGCGTATATCGGATATCTCTTTGTGTATTTTTCTGGAACGACCGATGCGCCATATAAATCGATCTGATACGTTGCTGGCTTACCGACAACCTTATAATCAAAACTGTATTGGTTACCCTCGATTTTTAAGATGGCATACCCTTTTGGTGTACCGTCCCGCATTGTAGAAACAGGAATTCCCTTTTCATTCAACTCGCCCGAATACCAGTCGCCCGAGGTTGTACCCACATTATATTCATGATGTGGCTTTTCTTGTTTCCATCCTTCGTTTTGTCCATAAAAATATTGCCGCTGAAAGTGTGTATGCGCGGATAAAGACAAGGTATGCTTAAATGGAGCCAAAATATCGAACAGACGTTGTCTATCTTCGTTACGAAAGACATCCGAGTTTTGATGGTATAAAGGAATATGAAATGCCAACACAATCAATTTATCTTTAGCAACGTTTTTTAAGTCATTTTCCACAAAATCAAGCTGATCTTTACGGAATCCGCCTAAATAACCTTTACCTGTCCGTGGATTCGGATAAATGATATTATCAAGAATGATAAAATGCGTATTTCCATAGTTGAGCGCATAATTATTGGGGCCAAACGTCCGCTCGAACGATTCATCGGAGAGGCTATCGACTTTAGCATCATAGTTCATATCGTGGTTTCCCATGACATTATACCATGGTAAGCCCATCGTGGAAATCACCGATTTATATTTTGGCTGAAGTGAAAGATCGTCTCCCACCAAGTCGCCTAAGCTTATTCCGAATTTCGCAATTGTCTTATCGGAAATTTCATTGATCACACCATTTTTGAAATAGGCCAGTTCTTCCTCCGTGTAAGCCTGTGGATCCCCAAAAACGAAAGCTGAAAAATTAGGATCCTCATCTTGTTGATACATTGCAAAATTTACAGCAGCAGGGATTTTTCCTGTAGCAGCAACAGCAGGGTATTTTGAAACTGGACTACCGTTTACCTTATGGATATAATAGAATTTTGGGTGGTTATTTTCATCCAAGGGCAAAGCATAGCCTGTTGGTTTAACCACAAAAATGATGTTGTCATTTCCAACGGGCAATTGGTAATTACCATCTTTATCAGTCGTTGTCACTTCACGCCCGTTACTAACAGAAACAGACGCAATGCCTTGTTCGTTTTTATCTAATTTTCCGTTCTTGTTTACGTCCAGATAAACTTTTCCTTTTGCAAAATCTTGCGCCTGCACAGCGTTTACGCATGCCCAGGAAATTGCTAGTGCCAAAAATGCTTTCATATGAAATTTTGTTTTGGCGCTAAAGTATTCGATTCAGGTTAACGGAGTATAAAGAGAATATAAAGAATTTATCAAAAAAACAAAGGAAGCCATTTAATACTCTTGTATTAATTAATCCATATTTGGCAGTATGGTTATAGGGACCTTATCCGTGTTTTATACGTATTCATCCGAATGAGGTCCCTATCAGGTCCCTATTAAGTCCCTATAAAATCCCCATTAACATATATGTTGTTGGCCGGTTAAATCCTTCTTCCATCCTTTGTTTTCAGACGGATATTCGGCACAAAAAAAGAGAAACCAATGACTTGATTTCTCTCTTTACCCTTAGGGCCTATTTCTTAACTATCTGGCTTGCGCAGTTGCCAACATGCGGTTGACTTCATCGATCATTGATTTTGCCGCATCGTGCATCCGAGGGTTGCCTGCAAAATCTGCATCCAAAGTGATATGCTTGGACTTATCTTTATAGGTGAACTCTAAATAAAAGCGTGGGACTTTAGAATTTGTTGAATCCTGCTGCCATTCAGGACCGGTCATATCGGTATCCAAGTTCCAAAAGCCGAGCTCCATTGCTTTGCGATGCAGGTATAATAAATCGTCTTTTGTAAATTTTACAGTATCGGTAATTAGAGAATCTTTTTTGTCTAAATATTTATAGATACGTGTTTTTGAATTGTATTCGTTGACCATGTGGTTCGGCTCGCCATATTTGAATTCAATGGATTCAAAATCGGCAAAACGAAAAGGGGCATTTTTGATCATATTACTGTAGTAATAAACACAATACATCAAAAACGGCACAATAATACAAAGGCCCAAAAAAATCTTCTTACTCTTGATTGTCATTTCTATAAAATTTTGACAAAAATAAGGATTTATACAGGGTATAAAAGTTTATATCAAGATATGACATAAAACCTACATGAAATTCACGCGTCTAGATATTGGGAGAGCCCGCGTCAACAAAGGTCTTCGCATACCAACTGTCGGAAAGATCAGAGATAATAACACCTTTCCGTGTCGAAACATGAACGAACTTATTATTATGCAGGTATACACCAACATGATCTATTCCATTTCGTCCGAAAGAAAAAAACACGAGATCTCCTTCTTCAAGTTTATCGACCTTTTTTCTCTTTACTATTCCTTCCATGTCACGCGAAGTCCGCGGCAAATTCCCTTTGTATACTTCAATATAGAGCAGATTAACAAATCCCGAGCAATCTACCCCCGATTTGGTCTGTCCACCCATACGATGCGGTATCCCCATCCAATCGTCAATAAAAGAATAAAGATGCGGATTTAGTTTTTTGGTACTCACATTGAGCAAGTCTGCATAATTGTCAAGTTTGGATCCCGAAAAAGTTTTTCCACGCGCTGAGCTCGCATCTGTCAAAACCGAACCATTGGAAGAATGTGTTTTGGAGCTAAGTACCTTTTTCTTCGTTGAACAACTGCTCAAAAATAGAACTGCACCTAAAAAGAAGATAAAATAAGATCTGACACCCATGCTGTTCGATTTACGTTCTTGCTTAACAAACTTACTTGCATGACAAACTTAATTAAATTGCTGTTGATATCCAATAAATTTGCTTGCCCCCGGAGATTGCTTTTCTTGATAAGAACGTCAGATAAGAAAAAGAATTGTTCAGAAATCGTAACTTTGACGCCTAATTTATTTGAGAATGGAAAAATTAAAAGGTGCATTAGCTGTCTTTTTAGGTGCGAGTAGTTTTGGGATACTATCAACGTTTGTTAAAAAAGCCTATGGTAAAGGGTTGAATTTAGGAGAGGTAACGGGAATTCAGGTATTGTTTGGCATGCTTATCCTTTGGCTTATCTATATCATCATCAAACTCTTTTCGGCAAAGTCATTTCACTCTTCAAGCAAAAAATCTTCATGGATCAAGATATTAATCAGTGGTACTTCGACCGGTTTGGTGAGCATTCTCTATTACAAATGTGTACAGCTCGTCCCGGCTTCGTTGGCCATCGTACTGCTCATGCAGTATATCTGGATCGGTGTGGTAATCGAATTTATCTTTTTCAAGGCAAAACCTTCAAAAAACAACCTGATTGGTATCGGCATTGTACTCATTGCAACATTATTAGCGACTGGACTTCTTGAAAAAGGCTTGCAACACCTCAACCTAACAGGTGTCTTATTTGGTCTTTTAGCAGCGACCGCCTATTCGGTCTTCATGATCGTCAACGGTCGTGTCGGCAATGACTATCACCCCATTCAAAAAAGCGCTATTATGGTAACGGGGGCCTGTATACTGGTCTTCACCTTGTTTCCACCTGCTTATTTATGGAATGGTCAATTTGATGGTAACTTCCTCTATTTCGGCTTGATCCTCTCGCTATTTGGCACGGTCATCCCGCCTTTATTATTTGCCTATGGCCTACCGAAAACGGGCTTCTCCTTAGGCGGAATATTAAGTTCGGCGGAGCTACCCGTAGCCACCTGTATGTCGTTTTTTATACTTCATGAAAGTGTATCCACGATACAATGGCTCGGGGTACTTTTGATCTTGGGTACCGTCATCTGGTTAAATGCAGCAAAGAGCAGTACGCATTAGGCGACCGATCCACTTCCGGTCGGAGTACTGCAGTCAATTTGATCAGGAACACAACTGTGTGCTGCAATCAATAGGGAAATTATGGAATTCCCGTTAACGAAAAAAGGCAATCTTATTAGAGAAGATTGCCTTTTTTATATGTTAAACCTTTGTATGTTATAAATCTTAAAAAGGTTAATGTGTCAGTGTCTCCGGAATTTCTTCTACTTCCACTTCACAGGAATCCGTTACTTCAATAAATTTAACCGGCACAACCTCATTCACCAATAATGGATCGTATAAGGTCCGTACTTTGACATAGTTTTTAGAAAAACCATGCATATAACCATCTTTTTCGTCTGCTTCAAACAAAACATCACCAGTCTCACCAAGCTGTGACTCATAAAACGCACGGCGCTTCTTCTCCGAAAGGATGTGCAACATTTTGCTACGGTCGCTGCGTTGAGCTCCCGGTACAGCACCGTCCATTTGAGCAGCAATCGTATTCTCCCTTTCTGAATAGGTAAAGACATGCAGGTAAGAAATATCCAAATCATTCAAGAAATTGTATGTATCGATAAAGTCTTCACGTGTTTCTCCCGGAAATCCGACAATAACGTCAACACCGATACAGCAATTAGGCATCAATGACTTGATAAAAGCGACGCGCTCTGTGTAAAGCTCTCTTTTGTACCTTCTGCGCATTAAACCCAGAATTTTATTGCTTCCAGACTGCAATGGCATATGGAAATGTGGAACAAAACGTTTTGATTGGGCCACAAACTCAATAATATCATTGGAAAGAAGATTGGGTTCTATCGAGGAAATACGGATTCTATCAATTCCTTCGACTTCATCCAGTGCTTGTACCAAATCCAAGAACCGGTCTTCGCGCTTACCATCCCGAATGCCAAAATCGCCAATGTTTACACCTGTTAAAACGATTTCTTTGACGCCTGAAGCTGCAATTTCTTCTGCTTGACGCACAATATCTTCGATCTTGCCCGAGCGACTTCCGCCACGTGCCAAAGGAATCGTACAAAATGTACATGAATAATCGCAGCCGTCCTGTACTTTTAGGAACGTACGCGTACGATCGCCAATCGAATAAGCCGAGACAAATTGATTGGTCTCATCGATTGGACCATTATAAACGATCGTTTTTTCCTGTTTCGTCAAATCATTGATATGCTCAATAATATTAAACTTTTCAGCTGCACCTAAGACCATGTCCACTCCGGGAATCTCTGCAATCTCTTTTGGTTTTAGCTGCGCATAACAGCCAACAATCGTAATATAGGCGTTGGGAGAGTGCTTTAAAGCTTCCTTCACTACTTTTCTACACTTCTTGTCAGCATTATCCGTTACCGAACATGTATTGATTACATAAACGTCTGCACGGCTATTGAACGCTGTGGTATCATAGCCCGCATCTTTAAATAAACGACCAATGGATGATGTCTCCGAATAATTCAGTTTACATCCAAGTGTATAAAAAGCTACTTTTTTATTCTCCATAATATTTTGCAAAATTACATTTTTTTTCAGTAACCCCTCTTATCATTTTAAGTTTTGACTTTCTCGTTATAAGGATTTTCCTTAGTTTTGACTATCTTGAAAGGTTGAATGCACCGGCGGCTTATTACGGACAAACTAAATTAGAGCCGGACATGATGTATTCAAATATTCCCCGATTGAGAATCAGACACATAAAATAGTGCTATTCGTTCTGTCCAGTTCGATTATAGCATTGATATTTGGTATTTAATAATTACTTTTTACAGATGAAACAATATTTAGATTTACTCAGACATGTATATACGAATGGTGTTGTAAAGACAGATCGTACGGGCACAGGTACCAAAAGTGTCTTTGGATATCAGATGCGTTTCAACCTTCAGGAAGGTTTCCCTTTGGTAACGACGAAGAAATTACACCTGCGATCCATTATCCATGAATTGATCTGGTTTCTTAAAGGTGAAACTAATATTCAGTATCTCAAAGAAAATGGCGTAAGCATTTGGGACGAGTGGGCTGACGAACAAGGAAATTTAGGCCCTGTATACGGATCACAATGGCGCTCCTGGCCAACACCCGATGGCCGTCATATCGATCAGATCACACAGGTTATCAACCAGCTAAAAAATTCACCGGATTCACGCCGTATTATTGTATCGGCATGGAATGTTGCCGAAATAGAGCATATGGCATTACCTCCTTGTCATGCCTTTTTTCAGTTTTATGTCGCTCCGGCACAACCTGAAAAAGGTATCTTAAAGCCGCAATTGTCCTGTCAACTCTATCAACGTAGTGCCGATATATTCTTGGGCGTTCCTTTCAACATTGCCTCTTATGCTTTATTGACGATGATGGTCGCACAGGTTTGCGACATGGAAGCCGCAGAGTTTATCCACACCCTTGGCGATGCACATATCTACAGTAATCACTTCGAGCAAACGGAGCTCCAATTGAGCCGCGAGCCAAAAGCGCTACCCCAGATGAAAATAAACCCTGAAGTAAAAGATATCTTTGATTTTAAGTTTGAAGATTTTGAATTGTTAAACTACGAATCCCATCCACATATCAAAGCTCCGGTGGCCGTTTAACAAGGAAGGTACCTGATTTTGTAATATATTTTAGCGAACGAATAATCACCTTATATCAAAAATGAGCAACCCAACGATCACATTAATCGTAGCTGCGTCGGAAAACAATGCCATCGGAATCGACAATCAGATGCCTTGGCATTTACCCAACGACTTTAAATATTTTAAGAGAAATACCGTTGAGCACTCTGTCCTAATGGGCAGAAAGACTTTTGAGGCCATAGGCAAAGCATTACCAGACAGAAGGAATATTGTCATTACACGTAATGCGAATTTCCAGGGAGAAGACATTGATGTTGCCAACAGCATCCAAGAGGCACTCTTGTATTGCCGGGATGAACGTGAGGTATTCATCATTGGTGGCGCAAACATTTATCAGCAAGCGTTACCCTTGGCAAATAAAGTGCTTCTGACGCGCGTACATACAACTATCAAAGGTGACGCTTTCTTTCCTGAATTACCGTCAGAAGAATGGGAATTAGTTTCCTCAGATTCGCATCAGGCCGATGACAAACATGCATTTGCTTATACCTTTGAAGTTTATACGCGAAAATAATTCCATGTTTACGACTAGCAAAACGCAATAGGATCATGGAGCTTTTTGCTTCATGATCCTATCACCATTAAAAGCTATAGAAGAGCTTAATCGACAAGACTAAACAGGCGCGACACTTTGATCTAAAGCACATGCAAAAATACCTCACCCTAATTCTTACTCTATTCATGTCAGATCTATACGCTCAGAAGATAGATACTGTTTACCTGGAAAAATTACTCCAAAGTCATCCCGATCTATTTCAAAACATATTAAGTCATCCGACGAAAAATGAAGTACAAATTCTGTATACACAGATTGATCGTGACAAATCCAATAAGCCACATTTCAGGTCCTATAGCTATCGACTGAATCCGAACTGGTATTTTTATCCCGCAAGTACAGTGAAGTTGCCGACAGCAATTCTGGCTTTGGAAAAAATCAATGACCTGCATATTGCCGGTCTCAGCAAAGATACCCCACTACGCATCGATTCTGCTTTTGAAAAGCAGACTAAGGTTCTTGTGGACGAATCCGCAGCCAATGGCCTTCCATCTGTTGCTCAATATGTTAAAAAGATCTTATTAACCAGCGACAACGATGCCCAAAACAGGCTTTTCGAATTTATTGGCCGTGCAGAACTGAATGCGAAACTAAAAAAATACGGCACTAATTACAGCCGCATTGTCAACCGTCTTGCTATTGGCGACAAAGGCATATGGGCCAAACATACTAACCCCGTCACCTTTTATAAGGGGAAGGATATTATCTATAAACAAGAAGCACAGTTCGATCCCAAGGATTATACCATCAAGCTGTCCAATACGCTTCAGGGGAAAGGTTACATGAACGATAAAGATGAACTTGTTCATGAACCCTGGAGTTTTGAAGGATTAAATGTATACGCTTTGCAAGATCAACAGCTGATATTGAAGAAGCTGTTATTTCCCGAAGCATTTCAGCCTCAAGAAAGATTCAATCTGAAAAAAGATGACTACGCGCTCCTCTATGATTATATGTCGCGCTACCCCTTTGAATCGGATTTTCCAAAATATGATCCAGCAGAATTCTGGCCAACGTATAGCAAGCTCCTTTTTTATGGCCGTGAAAAAAATGCGATCTTAAATCCCAACATCCGGATCTTCAACAAGTATGGAGATTCCTATGGCTATAATATTGATAATGCCTATATCGTCGACTTTGAACATGGCGTGGAATTTATGCTCGCCGTTGTTGTACAGTCCAATGAAAATGGCATCTACAACGATGGACGCTATGAATATGAAACAGTAACCTATCCTTTTTTAAAAAATATCGGCCAGGTAATTTATCAGGAGGAGCTGAAAAGAGTTAAAAAGTTTAAACCCGATCTATCGAAATTTGATTTCAGAAAATAAAACACAAAAAAGGCTCTCAGAAAATTGAAAGCCTTTTTTGCGCATCGTCATCGTGGCGTATTTTTATCCCCCTTGGCTAGAAGGCTGCTTATGCGAATGATCAGCGGGCTGTGGCTGGGAAATGCAGTATATCATCATCGGAATGTATGCTTATCCGCGCTCCAGCCATATAGTCCCTGCCTCAAGTCTTACTGAGATAGAACAAAACTATTTCGATTGTAGAGCCGTTTCGATCAACTCCCCGTAAAAATCCCCCTCCTTCATTCCAAAAGCCCGTACCTGCTGCGGAATAAAGCTTTGTGGAGTCTGCCCCGGAATGGTATTAATTTCGATAAAATAAAATTTATCGGTATCGTTTTCTAAAAAGAAGTCCACCCGAACCATACCCTTACAGTTCAATCTCACATAAATTTCCCTTAAAATACGTGCAGCGCGCTCCTGCTCTTCCGTAGTCAGGTATGCTGGTGTAATCTCTTCGGTCAATCCAGGTACATACTTGGCTTCATAATCAAAAAATTCACGTGTAGTACGAACTTCGGTAGCCGGCAAAACAACGAGTTCGCCTTTTGAATTCCTAAAAATTCCCTCGGAAAATTCGCGTCCAGTCACAAATTCTTCAACAATAACCTGTTTCCCGGTATTCTCTGCATCAAAAGCTTTATCAATCGCTTCCTGCAGTTGTGCCGATTCCTTTACTTTGGTCATTCCGATACTACTTCCACCGGCATTAGGTTTCACAAAATACGGCAGCGAAAGATTGCTTTCGACGATTTTAACCGCTTCAGGGCGTTGCGATTCAAACAATAAGACCGATTTTGCCAAATGCAACTCGGGAATATCCGATAAGATCGCTTTTGTATACCCTTTATTCATAGTCAATGCCGAAGTCAAGGCATCACATGAGGTATATGGAATATCTAATAAATCAAAATAGCTCTGAAGTCTTCCATCTTCTCCGGGCACACCATGCACCATAATAAATGCTAAGTCAAAGCTTAAGGTATCTCCGTTCAATGGAAGTGTAAAATCTGCTTTTGAAATCGGATGCCGCTTACCGTCCAAATCTTCATAGTACCATGCTTCTTTGGTCACTGTAATCAAATATATATCGTATTTGTCGTGATCAAGTTGAGAATTGACAAAGGCAGAACTTTTAAAAGAAACTTCAGCTTCTCCTGTATAACCTCCAGTTATTAATGCTATTTTTGCTTTCATAAATTTTAGCGATTCGAATAGCAAATATAATTTGCTATACACGGAAAAACGAATAATTTTGTGAGGAATAATTTTATTTAATCATTCTGCAAACTTGGCTTTAATATTGCGGTTCTATGCAGAATTAATTTTTATCAAAACAGAGAAATGTCCAAAGTCGTACAATATCTTCAGACCCCTACTTTTAGGAAAAATCTTATTGCCGCTTTTATCGCGATAGTATGTCTATTCCTTTTCGTTTATGTTGGACTGAAAATATATACCAAACATGATGAATCTATAGCCGTTCCTAAAGTGAAAGGCCTTCATATCAGTGCTGCCATCCAGGCGCTGGAAGACGCGGGGCTGGAATATCAAATTGACTCCGTCTACCAGATGGACGCCAAACCAGGAATGGTCATCGAGCAGGATCCCGAACAAGGATTTCATGTAAAATCGGGGCGGACTATTTATTTGACCATTATCACACAAGTTGCACCTGAAGTTGCCTTTCCGAATATAAAGGATAAAACATTGATCGAAGCAACGGCTATTTTGAAAAACCATAACCTTAGAATCGGAGACACTTCTTATGTCGCCGATATCGCTAGGGACATCGTATTGGATGCTCAATTTGCTGGACAATCAATCCGTAACGGGCGCATGATTCCTAAGGGTTCACGTATAGATCTAGTTTTGGGAAATGGACTCGGTGCTAATGAAGTGGAAATACCCAACTTAATTGGTCTTCCATTAAACGAAGCGAAGTTTGCCCTATCTGGAGCTGGTCTAGGCCTAGGCACAGTGACTTATGATCCCAATGTAACGGATACAGCCACCGCAGTAATCAGTGTACAATCACCAGGAATAGAAAAAGGCTTAACCAGCTTAGGGGCTAAAATAGACATAACGCTCTCATTGACGGCACCAACAACAACTACAGGTGCTCCAGCTGGAGGTACGCCAACTCCTAAACCACAGGCAAACCAAACACAGGTTACTCCGCCAGCAGCAAAAGCTCCGGTTCAGTCTAAGCCCGTTGCTCCAGCGAAAAGTACCACAACAAATACGCCAGCAGCTAAATCGACAACAACAAATCCAACTGCAGGGCAGAAAAAAGAAAAAGAAAGTAAAGGGAATAGTCTTGGCTTTTAAGTGTATTGACTTAAAAATGAAGCTGCATGGCATAATCTCCATTATGATGGATTAGCGTTTGTTGCAGATTCAGGAATTGTATAAAATATAAAGATGAAACCGATCCATATCTGGGCGATTTCATCAACCATTGACCGCTAAAGGCTTTATGAATGCCCTTAATAGCGAACAACAAATGAATAAAAAATTTTAGCATGGAAAATAAAAAAGGAATACCAAGTTGGTTAAAAATCATTGCCCTGATCGTTATCGTTGTCGGAGGTTATTTTGCTTGGACATTTTATAAAGCATTTTATGCTTCCAATGTATCGGGAGAGAAAAAATACCTGTACATACACGAGGGCGAAAAATATGAAGATGTATTGAAATCAATCAAGGATTCAAATCTTGTGGATGACATCGCTTCCTTTGAGCGTGCCGCACAATATAAAAAATATGAGCAAAGTGTAAAACCCGGACGTTATCTGTTAAACCCTGGTATGAACAATAGACGCTTAGTTGGCAATTTGATTGGTGGCTACCAAGAACCTGTAAAATTCAGATTTTCCAATGTGCGACTGAAAGAGAATATGGCCGCACTCCTTGGTAAAAGTTTTGAGGCAGATTCTGCAGAATTTATCGCGGTACTAAATGATGAGGCTACAGCACAGAAATATGGATTTACAAAAGAAAATCTGATTGCTATATTTATCCCCAATACCTACGAAATTTATTGGAACACCAATCCCGAAAAAGTAATTGCTCGTTTTGATGATGAATGGAAAAAGTTTTGGAATGCAGATCGCACTGCAAAAGCAAAAGCACTTAACCTGACACCGCAACAAGTCAGTACATTGGCTTCTATTGTCAAAGGTGAAGCCTTACACCAGGATGAAATGCCCATGATCGCCGGATTATATTTAAACCGCCTCAAAAAAGGCATGTTATTGCAAGCTGATCCTACCGTGATCTTTGCCAACAACGACTTTACCATTAGAAGGGTATTGAATAAGCACCTTAGAACAGACAATCCTTACAATACTTACATCTATAGGGGCTTGCCTCCAGGTCCTATTTCAATTCCAAGTATTGCTGCAATTGATGCGGTCTTAAACTTTAAGCAACATGATTATATTTACATGTGTGCTAAAGATGATTTTTCGGGCTATCATAATTTTGCAAAAACAGAGGCTGAGCATTTGATCAATGCACGTAAATTTCAACAGGCATTGGACGCCAGAAATATTAAAAAATAATGTTTGTATTTGACCATCAGATTCGTGTCCGCTATGCAGAAACAGACCAAATGGGGTATGTTTATTATGGAAATTATGCTGCATTTTACGAAATAGCGCGGACTGAAATGCTGCGGAGCACGGGGATATCGTATAAGGAGCTGGAAGAAATGGGGGTCATGCTCCCCGTTACGGAGATGAAAACAAAATACCTAAAACCGGGCAAATACGATGATTTGATCACGATACGGGTAACAATCCGCCAGAAACCTGCCGTCCGTATTATTTTTGAATATGAACTGTTCAATGAAAGCGGAGAACTACTCAACCAGGGCGAGACAACTTTGGTCTTTGTCAACATGGAAAAAAATAGACCTTGTATGCCGCCACAGGTTTTCTTGGATAAGATGAGTAACTATTTTAATTGATATGGGGAAAATCCACCAATGGCTATTAAATATTGAACCTTATTTTAGATTAATCGAATGGAGTAAACGTGTCGTACTACCTGGCTTTGGCTCGCTACCACTCTATACTGTGGCCGTATTTTTCTTTCAGGAGCTATCGAGAGATTCCATTGTCAGCAAGGCTTCTTCCCTTTCCTATAGCTTTTTATTGGCCATTTTTCCGGGTATCATTTTTTTATTTACATTGATCCCTTATATTCCGATCAATAATTTTCAGGAACAGTTGCTGGACTTTCTGGCCGTGGTTATTCCCAAAAATGCTTTTCTGGTTGTTGAAACGACTTTGGAGGATATTATTAAAAACCAAAATGGTGGATTACTTTCTTTCGGTTTTTTATTTGCGGCCTATTTTGCAACCAATGGTATGGCCTCTCTGATGAATGCCTTCAATAAGGCTTCCCTCATGACGGAAAGAAGGCCATGGGTCAGAAAACGTTTGCTTGCCTTAGCCTTGGCTTTCCTAATTATTTTTGCGTTAACAGTTGGGATGACAATATTTACCCTAGCTGGCATTACCATAGACTACCTCAAGGAAACAACAGGTATAAAGTCGAGCTTCTGGGCCATTCTACTTAAAGTAGCCCGATGGTTGATAATATTTGCTATTTACTTTTTCACGGTAAGCTGTATTTACAAATTTGGTCCTTCCAACTCCAATAAATGGAAACTCTTCAGTCCCGGAGCTTCTATGGCTACCATTTTAGCAATATTGACGTTTTCCATATTTACCTTTTATATCAATCATTTTGGTGCATATAACAAACTCTATGGATCCATTGGGACACTGATCGTCATTATGCTCTGGATTTACCTGAATACGCTTATTTTATTATTGGGCTATGAGCTTAATGCAGCAATAGCGCTGTCTAAACAAACCATTGTTATTGCCAAACCACGCATTTTCAACTCTTTTAAGAGAGACGAATAGGTGTATAAAATTATTTAAAGCTTCATTTACCCCGTCAGGTTGGCAACAAATGAACGGTAGAAGACGCTAAACGAGCGTTCGAACAGGCAGCTTTACATGTCTAAAGCAAAAGGCCTGTATAACTGAAAGTCTTTCAATAAAATAAGAAAAATAAAATTTTGCATTTAAAGTTTTTTTGTACCTTTGCAACTCCTACAAAGTAGGAAAAAGGAGAAAATTAATTAATGGCAAAAAAACAAGAAGCAGAAAAAGAATTAGCAGCGAAAAACGCAGAGCTACAAGGTGCTGACACTAAAGTAGTGAAAGACACTGAAAAAATTGAATCAGAAGCTGATTCAAACTTAATCGACGAAATCAAATCAAACACTTGGATCACACCAGAAGGTGAATTTGACTGGGATGCAAATGATAAAGGTTTCGGAAATTATAGCGAAGCTGAACGCGCTAAACTTGAAGCACAATACGCAGATACTTTCAACCAAGTTAACCAAGGTGAAATTATTGAAGGTACTGTAGTTTCTATCAACAACAAAGACGTAGTCTTAAATGTTGGTTTCAAATCTGACGGTTTAGTTTCTTTATCAGAATTCCGTGACTTACCAGAATTACAAGTTGGTGACAAAGTTGACGTATTCGTTGAATCTCAAGAAGATGCTAACGGTCAATTAGTACTTTCTCGCAAACGTGCTAAAACTCAAAAATCTTGGGAAGCTATCAATGAGGCATTGGAAAATGATGCAATCATTACTGGTTTCGTTAAGAGCCGTACTAAAGGTGGTCTTATCGTTGATATCAAAGGTGTTGAGGCATTCTTACCTGGATCTCAAATCGATATCAAACCTATCCGTGACTACGATGTATACGTAGGTAAAACAATGGAATTCAAAGTTGTGAAAATCAACCACGAATTCAAAAACGTTGTCGTATCACACAAAGTATTAATTGAAAACGATTTAGAAAACCAAAAATCTGAAATCGTTGCTAAATTAGAAAAAGGTCAAGTATTAGAAGGAACAGTTAAAAATATCACTGATTTCGGTGTGTTCATCGATTTAGGTGGTGTTGACGGTTTATTGCATATCACAGACATCTCTTGGGGTCGTATCGAGCATCCAAAAGAAGTTTTATCGTTAGATCAAACAATCAACGTTGTTGTATTAGACTTTGATGACGAGAAAAAACGTATCGCTTTAGGCTTGAAACAATTATCTGAGCATCCTTGGGAATCTTTAGATACTGCATTAGAAGTTGGTTCTAAAGTTAAAGGTAAAATCGTAACAGTTGCTGATTACGGTGCTTTCTTAGAAATCATCCCTGGTGTTGAAGGTTTGATCCACGTTTCTGAAATGTCCTGGTCACAAAACTTACGTTCTCCACAAGAGTTCTTGAAAGTTGGTGATGAGATCGAAGCGCAAATCTTAACGTTAGATCGCGATGAGCGTAAAATGAGCTTAGGTATCAAACAATTGACTCCAGATCCTTGGAAAAATATCACTGAGCGTTACCCTGTAGGTTCTAAACAAACAGCTGTTGTTAAAAACATGACTAACTTCGGTGTATTTGTTGAATTGGAAGAAGGTATCGATGGTTTGATCCACATCTCTGATTTATCTTGGTCTAAAAAAATCAACCACCCTAACGAATTCACTAAAGTTGGTGAAACATTAGACGTAGTTGTTTTAGAATTGGATGAAGAAAACCGTAAATTATCTTTAGGTCACAAACAATTGGAAGAAAACCCTTGGGATACTTTCGAAACGATCTTTACTGAAGGTTCTATCCACGAAGGTACTGTGATCAAAGTTGGTGACAAAGGTGATATCGTAGCTTTACAATATGGTGTTGAAGGTTTCTGTCCTTCTAAACACTCTGTTAAAGAAGACGGTTCTTCATTGAAAGTTGATGAAGTTACTTCATTCAAAATCATCGAGTTCAACAAAGAGAACAAACGTTTGGTAATTTCTCACTCTCGTATCTGGGAAGAAGAGAAAGAAGAAGCTCGCAAAGAAGAGTCTAACAGCCGTAAAAAAGACGCTAAAGCTGAGTCTTCAGCTGTGAAAAAAGTAAAAGATTCTGTTGAGAAATCTACTTTAGGCGACTTAGACGTATTAGCTCAATTGAAAGAGCAAATGGAAAATGATAAAAACGCTAAGTAATTAGCAATTTCAATCCATAAAAAGCGGCTGTTCCAAAAGAACAGCCGCTTTGCTTTTATAGGGATGCTTTTGTAATTTTGTAGCAATAAACTTTATTGTTATGTCATTCAAATCAGCCTTAATCAACCCCACCGAACTTATGGAATCATTGGGACAGCATACAGACATTGTCCTCCTTGATTGCACCATCGACAAAGTTGGCCAATCCATCAAGGACGCCAAGTTCGAAGTACTACCCCATTCTCAATTTTTTGACATCGAAGGGAAACTTTCGGATTCTACTTCTAAATTACCACATACCCTTGTATCGGCAGAAGTATTCGAACGGGAAATGCAACGCCTAGGAATCAATCAGGATAGTACCGTCGTGTTATATGACAGATGGGGTGTTTATTCAAGCCCAAGGGCATGGTGGATGTTTAAGGTCATGGGTTTTGAACAGGTATTTATTCTAAATGGTGGCGTCCCCGCTTGGAAAAAAAGTAAATTACCGCTCGTAGACCAGTATGCAGCTGCTGTAAAACCCGGTAACTTTAAAGCCCAATTTCAAGCCAACCATTATGCTGACAAAGAATATATCTTAACACATTATCGGGATGCTCAAGTGAATATTTTTGACGCCAGAAGTAAAGGTCGATTTAGTGGTTTAGTCGCTGAACCTCGAAAAGGCCTTCATGGTGGACATATCCCCCATTCCAAAAACCTCCCTTTCGAAGAATTACTTGATGGAATCGTTTATAAACCCCTTGGTGAACTGAAACAGCAATTTGATCATCATAATGCTACCGGAAATGAATATGTATTCTCCTGTGGATCGGGTATCACGGCCTCAATCTTAGCATTTGCTTCTCATCTTGTTGGTCACGAGCAAATCCGCGTATACGATGGCTCTTGGTCAGAATGGGGTCGCGAAGAGCTCAATCTACCCATCGAAAAATAGTTTAAAACAAGGTATTCCAAGAGTAGAGATTATCCTCCAAGCGGATTTTTTCCGCATCCAGGAGATCGCGGATAATCTCTATTCTTTTCTTTTCTGTACCTATCGTCAAACTAGCCACCAAATCGTGAATGTTTTTAGCGCCAGCGAGCAAACTACTTTTGATTTCTGCTTTTATATCTGCGCGCTGCTTTTTCTGATGATTACGGATCAGACACAAATCGCATACTTCACAGAACCCCGCATTTTTTTCTCCAAAATATAACAACAGCGACTGACTGCGGCAATTGCTACGTTCAATATAACCGATCATGCCATTGACTTCTTCTTCTTTCACCTGATGGCGATCGCGAATAAAAATATGATCGATATGCAGGTGTTTGTAATCGACGCGGTTCTGCAAAAAGGTCAATTGTGGCGCATCTGTAGAAGGCAGATAACTCGCTATTTCCAATGACTCTAACGACTTCAATAGCTCGACAACACGATCATAAGGCAGACCCAACTTACGTGCAAATTCGTATTCATTAATGAGGATATAGTTTTCAAATACACCACCATAGCTGCGTAAAATAGCCTTAATGAGCTTATCATATTTTACATACTGCACCTGAACTTTATACAATTCGGCGCTATCAATTTCAAATTTAAACCGTGAGGGGATTGTGACAGCTTCGGACAAAACCAACCAAGTGTCCCGCTCCAGAAACTTCAGCGCATTCATAACAGGAACCAATGGCAGCTGATATTTTTTGGCAAAAGCAACAACATCAAAATCTACAGTCACTCCTTCTCCAGCACCATAGGGAATCTGAAAATGATTACACAGGTAATGATAGGTCTGTTGAATAAATGGAATATCAGGGAAGCTAGCTTGCAAATTATCGACAAGCTTCTGCTCATCTGTCTTTTGATAAAGAATAACGGGATAGGCCTTCTTGCCATCTCTTCCTGCCCTACCGGCTTCTTGATAATAGGCCTCCAGTGAATCGGGCAAATCGAGGTGAATCACAAAACGCACGTCAGGTTTATCAATTCCCATCCCAAACGCATTGGTAGCTACAATAACGCGAACAACATTTGTCATCCACCCTTGCTGTTTCTGATCCCGTTCCTGCCCCGAAAGTCCGGCATGGTAATAATCTGCCGAAATGCCGTTATTGACCAAAATACGGGCTATCTCCTGCGTTTCTCGCCGGTTTCTGACATAGACAATACCGGATCCACCCAACTTATGTATAATCCGGACCATACGTCCCATCTTATCCTCTTCTTCAATGGCCATATACGCCAAATTGTCCCGGAGAAAGCTTTTGACAAATACATTTTCTTTCGGAAAGCTCAGTTTCTGTTGTATATCGCTGATGACACGCTCCGTTGCGGTCGCTGTAAGGGCCAGAAAAGGCACCTTGGGATGCAGTTCCCGTAATTTAGCAAGTTCTAAATAGGGCGGTCTAAAATCATATCCCCATTGAGAAATACAATGTGCTTCGTCTATCGCAAATAGATTTACATTCATAAATCGTATGCGCTCCCTTACTACATCATTGTACAATCTTTCAGGAGAAAGATAGAGAAATTTTATTTGCCCATAGACGCAATTATCCAAGGTAATATCCACCTCCCTCTTCCGCATTCCAGCATATATTGCGACCGCCTGAATTCCATTTTTTTTCAAATGTTCAACCTGGTCTTTCATCAATGCGATAAGCGGTGTAACGACAATACAAATCCCTTCTCGCATCAAGGCAGGTACTTGAAAACAGATCGACTTCCCTCCGCCGGTTGGCAACAAAGCCAAAGTATCTTTACCTGAAATGACCGATTGAATAATTTCTTCCTGCAGGGGTCTAAATGAATCGAATCCCCAGTATTGCCTTAAGATTGATATACTATCTTGCGTCATAAATTCTCCTTATCCCAAACATACGCAAAATTATCTTTCATGAGATAATTCTGTATCCCCAAACTATCTAACGTACGTTGTATATGCTTGGATTTTTCCTGTGAATTGGATCCATCCAGTATAACAAGTTTTGGTCTGATTTGCCTCAATAATCGGGGTAAACCATTTAATAAATTTTTCCTAACGATAACGAGGTCAGCATGTGGCATAGTTTCTACGGCATGGCACAGAATAGCGATTTTACCCAAGGGGAGCGTAACAAGATAGTTTTTACGCTCCTGGCCATGCAAAGCCACAAACTGAACTTCTTCTTTCGTCAATAATTGAATTTCTCTTCCACATGCATATTGCAAGCCCCGGGCTTGCAAAGAATCAAATGTGCTGTAAATGATACCGCGCCCACCTTTGAAATAACCGATCGTCAACTCTTGTTTCGTATTATAGACCCGAAATCGTTCTGCATCTTTATTTTCTAAGCGTTTTTGCACAGTGATCAATAGCATTCCAATTGCACAGCATCCCCCTAACCAAACGTATTTTTTATCTTTCCACTGAAAAGCATATAAACAAGAAAACAGTGCAAAATAGGTCAAAAATAGGAGCTCAAGCCCCATAGGATCAACTTTTATTGTTGAAAAAGCCCAACGGTCAATACATTTCAAACCGTATAAGATGAAAGCAATGAGATGCTCCAAGAGCAAACCCATTAAATCGTTAATCCCCTCCATTGGATTAATTGTCATGATAAAACCGAGATACATCGCTAGGGTTGAAGGAAAATCGACTAATAAGTTGGCTACCAGAAAATAAGTTGGGAATTGCCCAAAATAATAAAGACTCAGTGGTGTTGTCAGTATTTGCGCAGCAACAGAAACAGCCAATGTATCTCTCAAAAGCCGCAATATCGGTCTTTTGACCGGAAGGAATGCTTCGACAAGCGGCGAGCATATCGTCATACCCAAAACAGCTAAAAAGGACAGCTGAAAACCCACATCAGCAACCGCCCTTGGAACGATCAACAGAATCAATACTGCGGCAATAATAAGCGAATTGAGCGTTGAAAAGCCTCGTTTAAAATGCTGTGCACAGAGTACAAAACTAATCATAATAGCCGCCCGCGTAATGGGCGGATCAAGCCCTGCAATAAAAGCATATATCCAGATCATACTCCATAACAAAATTAGCGGCAACCATCTGAGATAGGAAGGCCAGGCAATTCGTTTGAAAATAAGGGATAAAAACCCGAATAAAACAGCAACATGCATTCCGGATACACTTAACACATGTATCGTTCCCGTATTGGTGAAGGCCTGTATGCTTTCGGCACTGATATCGCTCCGCGAACCATATAATAAAGCTGACACAATAGCAAAGTTCTCATCCCCTTTAATATGGGGTCGAAGCTTGAGCAAAAAATATCTTCTCATTTGTAAAGCGAGCGCAATCAACGAAAAAGTCGTTGTTTCTTGCCGGCTGATCAGCTTGTACTGACCAGAGACTGCGAAAAGTTCATGGTAGACATACTGCCTTTTCAAATACGCCCTATAATCAAACTCCATTGGATTGAATGGCGGAGCTATTTCCCGGGGCTGACCTTTTAACCACAATAGGTCACCAAACTGCAGCGTATTCTTCTGGCTGGATTTTAGGGATAACATGAGTCTACCTGTCGTTTCTATAAATTCACCTTTTTGGTAAGCCCCTATTACCTCTGTAGAAAAACGAATGATACCACGCTTCACTTTGGGCTCTTCAATAATTTTAACCACATAACGATCTGTCATTATATGGGAGAAATGACCGATTGCAACCAAAGGGTCCTCGCGCCAAAATTGGAAGATCCCAAATAATACAATAGATACATAATACCCGCAGGTATACCCGTATTTGCGAATTGTACCTTTAAAAAAATAACTAATTATCGTTAACAGAGTCATCACAACCAATACCTGCTGTATAAGTTGAAAAATAGGGCGCGAAATCGGTATTTTAGGGACGAAAAGAAGTGTCGCAATATATAAGATCGCTATCTTAAGAATAGGCAGCCGCTCTAATCTTTGTGTAAAACTCAGCTCTTTCATAACTGCCACCGCAACTGTACCTTAACCTCGGATTTTCTATTGCCCTCAATTTGGTCTAATCCAGTCCCGATATGCTCTCGTCCCGGATAATAATAGACCCCATATTTGGCCCATACCTGAAGATGGCGACTTAATCGATACTGTAGGTTGAAATACATTCTCCATCCCCTTGTATTGTACATTCCAAACCCAGAGGCATATAATACGTCTCGCTCATAAGCATAGATCCGATTGTCATAACTTGCCGCATCGAAATACGCAATCCGCATATTCGACTGCAATTTTCCAGTGGTAGACTTCCAAAGTATATCCTGATAATACATATATCCGAAACCATTTTCCTGATACTCTTTTTGGAATAAATTGGCCTCTACCCGGGAGCGAATAGTCCATATTGAACTTAGGCGGTATTGAAATTCTATCCTGAACTGCTGTTTGCCGGTATTCACAAGCCCATGCTCGGTTTGCCCCTCTCCCTGGTAGTTCACTTGTTTCAATCGGTTGCGATAGCGCAACGAAAGTTGGCCTTTTTTGTACCACATGTAACTCAGCTGGCTAAAGAAATCGGCGCCTGTAGATAGCGTATCAGCCTGATACTTTGCTCCTGGAAAACGAAATACATCGGCATAATTCGACCAGAGCAATTTTCTTCCCAGTTGATAGGTAAGTCCCAAATAAGCACCCTGTTCGTTGGAGCTGTTATCCGATTCACCAAATCCTTGTCCATAAAAAGTATGAAAATTCTTCTTGTAGTCCCGAAGCAATATAACCGATGATAAACGTGGATGTAAACTTATGATAGCTCCTGTCAATAATGCTGAACCGCCATCGATACTATTGGCATATTCACCAAATAAATACGTGTTTCGAATCGTATAGTTTACATATAAACTTATATTTCGGAGCAATTCACCTTCAAAGTCCGCCTCTTGCCGTATAGCATTGCCTTTTGTTTTAAAGGCATTCAATTGAGTCTGATTGAAATGAATACCCATTTTGATCCGTTTATAGCGCCACAATAGATTCAGTCCATAGGCTAGTTGAGATGCGGCATGACGGTATTGCTGTTCGGTTGCTGTCCGATGCAGTCCGGTACTCGCGATTGTTGAAATCGTAGCAGGAGAAGCGATACGGTTAACTTTTCCATCAATGGATCGATAGGAGACATAGGGTGTAACCTCAAATTGACCGATCTGTAGTGTCCCGGCAATGCCCCGCATAAAATTTGCCTCATTTAAGGAAGTATATGACTTTACTCCAATCCCTTGTCTTGCTGTATGCTGTACCAATCCCCCTTTTCCAAAATTCAAACCGTTCCACATACTGAGCCCTTGTCCGAATTGTAAAGCATAGTCGCCGATTACGATATTCCTGAAACGGCCAAAATTCTTTATCGATACACTTAGGCTATAGAAATCAAATCCCATTTTTTGTTTATCCCTAAAAAAGGGCTCCCCGGCATCTTTCTCCATATTGACCGCTAATTGAACCACAGCGTTCAATTGGGCTCTATACCTAAAAGCATAGCGATTGGCATCGCCGAGATAATGGGATTTCGTCGTATCGACAATACGGTACCCTTTTGCTTTTTCGAGTGTCCGGGCATATCGTACCGTAAATTCCTGTTTAAAATTTCTCGATTTCAGGGTTTCAAGAGGAGATCCGGGGCCTACCCTCACAAAAGGTAACAGTAAACTGATTACACGCTCATTAAATCCTTCAATAGACTGTAGTTCAAGCACGTCAATAAAATTTCCTGAAATGGTCCTATGCTCCAGTAGACGCTCGATCAATAAAGGGTCCAAAAACTGTAATTCTGTGAGTTCTCTTCCATCCGTTTTGTTGAGATCGATCGGGTGTTTGAGATAATGATACCACTTTTCAGTGAATTCACTCAAATCAGCATCTGCTGCGAGCTCATCCGATAAGCTTTCAAATAAATCTTGGAGATCGATTTTTTCATTTGTTTGCGCCAAACAGGTTATTCCAATAAAACAACCTATAAAGAGCAAAATTTTGCTACAATATTTCATAATAGGTTTTAATTAATATTGGCTAAATGCTAGGCGATGAACCCTTTATCCCGGCAGAAAAACGATTCACTCCTATGAAATTAGGAAATATAAAAGAATAAAAAAAGCCTGATGAAAAAATTTCATCAGGCTTTTTCTATTCTTTTATGATCAGATCAATTAAATATCAATTTTCGCATAACGTGCATTTTTCTCGATAAATTCACGACGCGGGGCAACTTCGTCACCCATCAACATCGAGAAGATACGGTCACATTCAGCTGCATTTTCAATTGTCACCTGTCTTAAGGTACGCGTTTCAGGATTCATGGTTGTATCCCATAACTGCTCAGCATTCATCTCTCCAAGACCTTTATAACGTTGTACGTGTACACTATCTTCTTTACCTGATCCTTTCAAACGTTGAATCGCATTGATACGTTGGTCTTCATTCCAAGCGTACTCATGCTCTTTCCCTTTTTTCACCAAGTATAGCGGCGGTGTAGCGATATATACATATCCTCTTTCGATCAATTCCTTCATGTATCTGAAATAGAATGTCAGGATCAAAGTTGTAATGTGGGACCCATCCACATCGGCATCGGTCATGATGATGATGCGGTGATAACGTAACTTTTCAAGATTCAGCGCCTTAGCATCTTCGGCTGTACCCACACTGACGCCTAAAGCTGTAAACATGTTTTTGATCTCCTCATTTTCGTAGATCTTATGTTCCATTGCTTTTTCGACGTTCAGGATCTTACCACGTAAAGGCATGATCGCCTGATGTTTTCTATCACGACCAGACTTGGCAGTACCACCCGCAGAATCCCCCTCGACAAAATAGATCTCACATTTTGTAGGATCATTGTCTTGGCAATCGGCCAATTTACCAGGAAGTCCGGAGCCTCCCATAACGGTTTTACGTTGTACCAAATCACGGGCTTTACGTGCAGCAGCACGTGCTTGAGCCGCAATGACAACCTTTTGAACGATAGATTTTGCCTCACGTGGATTTTCTTCCAGATAAACGCCTAAGATCTCACCTACGGCAACATCTACAGCCCCCATGACTTCAGAGTTACCTAATTTCGTTTTGGTTTGCCCTTCGAATTGAGGTTCTGCAACCTTCACTGAAATTACTGCTGTCAATCCCTCACGGAAGTCATCACCTGTAATTTCTACTTTTAAGTTCTTAAGCAAACCTGACTTGTCCGCATACGCTTTCAAGGTACGAGTCAAACCACGACGGAAACCTGCAACATGTGAGCCACCTTCAATCGTATTGATGTTATTCACATAAGAATGGACATTTTCAGAATAGGTATCGTTATACTGTAAAGCCAGTTCAACAGGGATACCTTGTTTTACGCCTTCAACATAAATTGGTTCTGGAATCAACGACTGACGGTTACCATCCAAAAACTTCACAAACTCTTTCAGACCGCCCTCTGAATAGAATGTCTCTTTCTTTTCAGAACCGTCTTCATTTGCTTCACGCTCATCATTCAACGTCAAACTCACACCTTTATTTAAAAAGGCAAGTTCACGAAGACGATTGGCCAATGTATCGTAATTATAAACCGTTGTCTGCGTGAAAATCGTCGCATCTGGATGGAATGTTACAATAGTACCCGTCTTATCCGAAACACCAACTTCCTTCACATCATATAAGGGTTTACCTATTTGGTATTCTTGCTGGAAAATCTTTCCATCGCGATGAACCTCGGCCTTCAAAAGAGTAGACAGCGCATTCACACAGGAAACACCGACACCGTGCAGACCACCAGAAACCTTGTATGTATCTTTATCAAATTTACCTCCGGCGTGCAATACGGTCATTACAAGCTCTAGAGCTGATTTATTCTCTTTTTTGTTGATCCCTGTAGGAATACCACGACCGTTATCCCGGACAGAAATCGAATTATCTTTATGGATAGTAACGAAGATATCTGTACAATATCCCGCTACAGCTTCATCGATTGAATTGTCAACTACCTCGTATACCAAATGGTGCAATCCTTTTACACCGGTGTCACCAATATACATGGATGGACGCTTACGAACCGCCTCTAAACCCTCTAATACCTGAATATTATCGGCCGAATAGGTGGATGCATTTTTATTTTCTTCGCTCATTGAAAACCTCTTAAATGTAATATTCAAAAATACGAAATTTTGGCCGATTTATCAAGTCCATAAGGAAGTATTGAGCCTATATTCCGAATTATAATACCAGGGATAATTTTACTTTTTTATTACTAAAAACTAGAATTTCGATTTTTTTATGTTAGGTTTGTTTTCAGTAATAATTTGCAAATAACAAAAAAATGAACACTATATTTTCAATTGTATCGAAAGTTTCCTTTGGCCTTTTATTGGTTGGAACTATTGCATCATGTAACCAAGGTGCAAAAACAGCAAACGAACCTGCAAAAAATGATTCCAATACGGTAAGCAAGGAGAGCCAGGGAAGTAACAAAGATAAAATCGTCTATTTAAATTCGGATTCACTTTCTGAAAAATATCAATATTTTAAAGACATTAAATCAAAGCTTGAAAACAAAGTAAAGAAAGCACAAACAGATCTGCAATCCAAAAGTACTGCGTTCCAACGGGAAGTTGCCGAATATCAAAAAAATGCCGCTACAATGTCTGCTCCTGATAGACAAGCTACGGAACAAAAACTAGCACGTAAACAAGATGAGCTTGCACGTTTAGACCAAACAGCTTCTTCTTCCATTGCAAAAGACGAGTCTGAAGAATTCAACAATGTCTATAATAAAATTACTGAATTCCTGAAAAAGCATGCTGCAGAAAATGGCTACAAGTTGGTGCTGACTTATTCGAAGACCAACCCAACTGTATTGTATGCCGACCCATCTTTGGAAATCACGAATGAGGTAATCAAACAGTTGAACGAAGAATATAAATCTTCAAACAAATAGAAGATCATCACAATTAAGGAAAGCCATCGACTAAGTTGATGGCTTTTTTTATTTTCTTTCTTATCTTGTCCTTACTAAAATTAGATTTATGGTCAGAACGATTGTTGAAAAAGAAATCGCAAACTACGAATGGATAGATATAGCTGAGCCAACTTCAGAAGACTTCGCCTTCATCAAAGAGCGCTTCAATTTGAATGAAGCTTCGATCAAGGATTCCAAAGAACCAGAACATCTACCTAAAATTGAAGAATTTGAGAATTATACTTTTGTGATTCTTCGTGTCATGTCGGACAATTTCAAAGAAAATTCAGACAGTATCGGAGAAATCACCGATCGCCTGACCATCTTCTATGGAAGTGATTTTGTGATTACGGTACACAAACGTCGCATCGAGTTTTTAGAAAAACTTAAAAATATTGAATTCACGTCCATCAAGACAAGAAATAGCCGTAAACTGGCTGTATTTATCACGACTGCAGCTGTATTTACCTTTAGCCAAACGTTAGAGCAACTTTCCACACGAATCGATGCTTACGAAGAATTGATATTCCTCAAACGCATGAAACAACAGCCGATACTGAAAAATCTTTATTTTATCAAAAGGCAGATTGATGTTGCGCGAAAGGTCATCTTTCTCTACAGGGAGGTCGTCGAGCATTTTCATTCTTCGTCAAAAAAAGATGTCTATACCCGGGATTTAAAAGATCTGCAGGTCCGGACATCAACCTTGTACGAAAACTTATCGGAAAATGTAGCTCAACTGCTTAATGTGTATTTCAACATCTCATCTAATCACACGAATGAGATTATGCGTATCTTGACAATTTTCTCCGTATTTTTTATGCCCATCACTTTTGTGGCAGGAATTTATGGAATGAATTTCAAAAATATGCCCGAACTTGAATGGTACTATGGATATCCAGTAGCCATGGGGATCATGGTGGCCATATCCCTTGCCATTTATCTGTGGTTCAAAAGAAAAGGTTGGCTATGATAAGCCAACCTTTTTCTTTGCCGTAGTAACCAAAAAATCTTTAAGATAGAATGGCTCGAAATAAGCAACATCCTCAAACTCTTTCCGCTGAAATTTATCAAAGGCCAACGTCGACAGAAAAGCCGCGGAATCATCAAATCCGCTCAATACATTGACTCGATCCGTTGCGTTGAACAAATCTTCAAATTTATCGGCACCCGAACCAAATAAATGGACACGATTGTAGTTCAGCAATAATTCATTGAAATAATCGAAATCGATAATTTCTGCTGATGTTGCTTTCACCAATGCAGCATTATGGTCATAAACAGCTGTATACACTTCCATACGACGGGCATCGATCATGGGAAGATAAGCATCACCTGCTGTTAAACCAAATTGCTCCTTATACCCTAGAAACAAAGCTTCTAACGTATTAATAGCGATTAAAGGTATATCTAACGCATAACAGAGACCTTTGGCCGTAGATACCCCTATACGTAAACCTGTATAAGAGCCAGGTCCCATGCTCACCGCCACAGCACTTAAATCCTGCATCGTTCGGTTAGTCTGTTTAAGGACTTCGGCGATCAAAATAGTCAATTTAGCCGCATGAGCATTAGGTTCATCGAGATCGAGAACCTGTAACGTTTGACCATTTTCACTCAAAGCAACCGAGCAAATCGTGGTTGAAGTATCAATTTGTAAAATTAAATTATTCATCGTCATTATAGAAATCAAGGTACAGGATCATGCCCGTGGCCGCCCCAGGGATTGCAACGTGCAATTCGTTTCAAAGCCATCCACCCACCTTTGAAAGGACCATATTTCAGAATCGCTTCCTTACCGTACTGAGAACAGGTAGGTGTATATCTACAATTAGCGCCTAAAAACGGTGAGATAAAAACTTGGTAGAAACGAATAATAGCCAAGAAAATAAAACTAAACAAGGGTCTAATCCCCTTTTTCCAAATAAACTTCAGCACATTCATCCTGCAATTTTTTCAGCATTTTATTCATTGCGGTGCTAAACACATCATACGCTAAGATCTGCTTGCCTACATATTGAATAGCTAGATACAAAGTTACATTATGTTTCAACAAAAACGGAATCAAATCATTCGATTTTTGTAAACGGTAACTCTCACGCATCATTCGTTTAATCGAATTGCGATCAACTGCTCTTTTGAACCTACGTTTGGATACGGAAATAATAGACTGACTGGAGGGAATATCGTCAGCCTCATTGTTTTTCTCGAAGATAAAAACAATTCTAAATGGATACAAGACAAAAGAAGAACCGCTTTTAAAAAGCGTATCAATACGCCTTTTCGCACATAACCGTTCTTCTTTTGTAAATGTATTTTTCATACGATGACTTAATCTTATTAGAAAAAGCTCTTATAAGCGGCCACCGATCCTTGTCAAAGATTAACCTTTGTGACGGTATTCGTCAGACACTGTAAGACGTTTTCTACCTTTAGCTCTACGTGAAGCTAATACTCTTCTACCGTTTGCAGAGCTCATGCGCTCTCTAAAACCGTGTTTGTTTCTTCTTTTTCTTTGCGATGGCTGAAATGTTCTTTTCATGACGCTATTATGCTAATTTGTTCTTACTTCAATTAATACAAAACTCCCCAAGAGGAATGCAAAAGTAAAGTTTATTTTAGACAAAAACAAACAATATTACGAACATTTAAAGTTAATGTAAAACGGATAAGCTAATTTATTCAGCTACAGCTTCAAAAAACAATTTTTCAACTACCGTAAAATAAAAATCAGCACAGTTTGACTGTGCTGATTTTTATAAATGAAGTATAAACCCTGCCCTATTTATTTTTCAGAATATCTCTGATCTCAGTCAAAAGCGTTTCTTCTTTTGTCGGTGCTGCAGGGGCCGCCGGAGCTGCTTCCTCTTTACGTTTCAACGAATTTAAAGCCTTAATAACACAAAAAATACAGAATGCTACAATTAAAAATTGAATAACCACATTAATAAAGTTTCCATAATTAATAGATACTTCAGCTTGTTTAGTCGCTTCATCAGCAGCTTTCAAAATCAATTTTTTGGATGAAAAATCAACACCCCCAGTTAAATAACCAATGGGTGGCATGATAATATCATCAACCAATGAGGTAACAATTTTACCAAAAGCTCCACCAATGACAACACCGACAGCTAGATCTACTACGCTGCCACGCATTGCAAACTCTTTAAACTCTTTTAAAAATCCCATATTTAAATTTTTTAGTCCATGAATTATGACAAAACTAATATTTGTCACATAAATCTAATTAAAATATGCTAATTTTTTATCGTTAAACTCATATTGTGCTATATTTTCTAACCCATGTCCTATTTTATAAAAAAGACATGTACGCCGCACCCCACTAATTTTTATTAACTTTAATTTCTTATATTTGCCCGTTAACTAGTAAAATATCAAGATATATTGTATATTGTTAGTACTTTATTTCATACAGTAATTAAAGCCCAGCATCAGATAGCATATCTATGAAAAAGATTCTTATAGCAGACGACCACGGCATTGTACGATTAGGAGCCTCCGTTATTATTAAAGAAACTCTTCAAAAAGCAGAAATATTCCAAGCTGAAACCTTTGACGAGGTTCTTGAAAAAATAAAGGTAGAGGATTTCGACCTATTATTATTGGACATTAATATGCCGGGAGGAAATAATATACGTGTCGTTGAGGAAATCCTTCAAATTCGGCCAAGCATTAAAATTTTGATTTTCTCATCTTATGACGAATCACTTTATGCTTTACGTTATATCGAAGCCGGAGCAGTAGGCTACCTAAACAAAACAACAGCTATGGCTGAACTTTCCAATGCTATTTTGGCTATTCAGGATAGAGGAAAGTATATGTCGAGCAACGTACAGGACCTATACATTCAGAAATTGACGCAGAGTAAGTCTGAGCTGACAAAACTAAATCCGTTGGCACGTTTGTCAAATAGAGAGGTGGACGTTGCTAAACAATTGATAAAGGGACTGGGGATTATTGAAGTATCTAGCTTGTTGGACTTAAGCCCTTCAACAGTGAGCACGTATAAAAGCAGAATCTTTGAAAAACTCAATGTTTCTAATATTCCTGAACTTATCGAACTGTTCAGAATACACTCCAACAACTAGTCATTTTGTTGGAGTGTATTTTTATCATACTAAATTAACTCATCCATCGTAACAACAGGAACATCTTTTACGTTCAGATCTTTTAAAGGTTGAGATTTCTTATAAGAATACCCCACCTCTGCTTCTAAATCCCATAGCATCGGTGCCAAAAAGTTAAGACAGGTTGTAAAACCTTGAACCGTTGCAGAAAAATCACCCGTGTCTTTCGAGTTTTTAGCTTCATTTTCGATCTCAAAGGGACCACTGAAACCACGCTCTTGCAATAAGTCAACAAACCCGCGCCAATCCATACTGTCAGATCCGCCAAAGCCTGGCAACATAGCTTCGTAATGATGTCTATCCCAGTCGTGGCCCGGTATACTTACATTCGCTTTTTTAGCCAATTCGGCGTCAACATGCTGCATGGGATACATCCCGCCCCAATCAATACGTGCAGCAGTCTGTAGATTACGCGTAGTCTTCACATGTATACGTTGTAAGCGCGTGATGTCCGTATTACGAATAACGTCTATTGGGTTTGTATTTTGCCAGACATCATGTGAAGGATCATAGATCTCACCATGAGCCTTACTTGGTATCATCGCATACATTAATTTACGAGCAGCAAGCACTGCTGGAAGATTGTTATAGGTAGAGCTATAACGTGATGAGCGCCATCCTTCCATTGGGCAGTTCTCATAAAGGATCGTTACACCTAAACTCTCTGCATAATTAACAATGGGCGCAAATACACGCTTGTATTCTTCAAGATTTTTCTGAAATCCATCAATTTGATTGCCCAATTCATGATTGTAGCCCACAAATGTCCCTACCTTAACGTTATTTGCATCACCTCCCAGCAAATGTGCAATACGGATCAATTTCAATAAATGATTTTGATTCTTCACTCGTTGCTCAGGATCTCCGCCAATCATATTTTCAAAAGCACCAAGCGAAAGTTTTAAATCAGCCTGATTGAACAGCTCAATGATTTCCCTCGCTTTTGCAGGAGTAAAATCATCATAATCCAAATGCGTTGCGGTATGATCTTCACGGGTACCATCTTTTCTAAACACACAAAGGTCTATCCCCCCTGCTCCGATTCTTTTGGTCGTCTGAATCAACTCTGGTAAGGATAATTTATCAAATGCAGAACTCATTACCCATACAGGGTTATTTAATTTTGTCGTCATAGCTTGTATAATTGTCTTATTTCGGTATTTAAAGATACTAAAAAAGCCATCCGATTGGATGGCTTTTTGTTATTTTATGGTGAATCAATTAGTCTACATTATCATGTAGGAAAGAATTGTTCGGTCTAATTTCAGTATTTCCGTCTTCAAAGGAAAGTGTAAAACGAGACACCTGAGATTGTGAAGAATGCGGTGTATCTTCCAATGACATTTGTTTCCGCTTATAAGCAGGCTCGTTTTCCAACTCATGTAGACCATTAGAAGATTTTAGTTTCATGCTCAATTCTTTAAGACGCAAGATGCGTTCTTTTGTACGAACCAGCTGATCTTCAAACGAAACTTGCTCTTCTTCTACCTGAGGGACTTCTACTTGCTCATTTGTTGTACTTGATGAAAATGTAGGTTTTTCCTCATATCCTGACGCAGAAGGAGCTGTGTAAGAATCAAACACTGTTGGCATCTGGAATTGAAACACTGACGGTGAGGTTTTCAACTGAAAATCACTATCTCCAAATGTAGTTTCCTCTTCATAACCACCATCAAAACCCAAATCATGACGTATTACCTGTGGTTCCTCAACAGCTACCTGTTGTTGTACCGCATTTCTGGGCGAAGTGAACAAGTCAGATTGCAAATTATTTGGAGTAGAAGTATTTGTAGAAGGTGCTGGTGTATCCACACGTTGAACCGGAGTTACGAAACTATTCGTAGCTGGAACTTCTCTTGGTGCTACCTGAGAAACAGGTTTGATAAAAGAATTAGCCGGTTCAGCAGTTAAGGGCATAGACACCTTTGTATTTTCACGTTCTTTATCACGTTCTTCAGATGTTTGAAAACCAGTGGCAATAATTGTTACTGACAATTCGTCTTCAAAATTCTCATCAATACAGTTACCCCAGATCAAATCTGCTGACAAACCAGCTTTTTCCTGAATGTAATCCGTAATGATCGCAACTTCATCCATAGTTACTTCTTTCGTTCCAGAAGTAATATTCAATAAAATATAGCGAGCACCTTCAATCTCATTGTCTTTCAACAATGGAGAAGCTAAGGCACCTTCCACTGCACGTAATGCACGATCTTCACCTTCGGCAACAGCATTTCCCATTATGGCAACACCACTATCGTTCATAACAGTGCGAACATCTTTAAAATCGACGTTTACATAACCAGGGATAGTTATTATTTCGGCGATACCTTTTGCCGCGGTAGTCAATATATCATCTGCTTTTGCAAAAGCCGCAGTCATCGTCAAATTACCAAAGATCTCACGAAGGCGGTCATTTGAGATCACAAGATAAGAGTCTACATATTTACGTAATTCCGAAAGTCCTTCCTCCGCTTGTGAACGACGGCGTTTACCTTCAAACGTAAAGGGCGTAGTTACAATCGCAACAGTTAAAATACCCAATTCTTTGGCAGCTTTCGCTAATACAGGACTAGCACCGGTACCAGTACCACCGCCCATACCAGCTGTAATAAACAACATCTTGGTATTGGTACCCAACATACGTTTGATATCTTCAATACTTTCGATCGCTGAATTTTCACCTACATCAGGATCTGCTCCTGCTCCCATTCCTTCGGTCAGACTTATCCCCAATTGAACTTTATTTGGGATCGGGCTCAATTCCAATGCTTGCGCATCAGTATTACACACGATAAAATCTACCCCACTAATTCCTTGTTTATACATGTGGTTTACGGCATTGCCGCCACCACCACCAACCCCAATAACCTTGATTATTGAAGATTGTTCTTTTAACATTTCAAACTGTATTGACATAACTTATCCCTATTTAACTTACAATGAAGATGATATCAAAACGAATCAAACCCACTATATGTAATGTAATAATAATATAATTTCAACAAAAGTTTTCCACATTTGTTAAATTGTGGAAAACTTCAACTATTGTGGAAAACTTACTTCTTATCTAAAAAACTTGCGTCATCGATTTCATTACCGTCTTTGATAAAACGTTTGAACCATGACAATAATCCTTGCTCCTTTTGTTGCTGTTCAGAAACTTCTTTTGTTGTCACCGTAGCGGCCTGCACTTTTTTAGATGGGGCGTGCATTTCTCTCCGGCTATCTTCCTCTTCCTCGTGCGACTGGATTCCCTTGATCAACAAGCCGATACTTGTTGCATACAACGGACTTTTCAATTCCTCAAACAACGGTTTTGGTAAAACCTCATTCTTAGAAAGATATTCATTCGGAAATCCGATACGACAATCTATTCCAGTAATATATTCAACAAGTTGTACCAAATGTTTTAATTGAGCACCACCACCGGTAATCACAATACCACCGATCAGTTTATTTTCATATCCAGAAGATTTGATTTCATAATACACGTGCTCAATAATTTCCTCCATTCTAGCTTGGATGATATAAGCTAGGTTTTTAACAGAAATTTCTTTTGGTTCACGACCTTTTAATCCGGGCACGCAAATCACCTCATTTTCTTTGTTTTCATCAGCTAAAGCTGATCCAAAGCGAGTTTTCAACAATTCAGCTTGGGAACGCAAAACAGAACATCCCTGACGGATATCTTCTGTGACGATATTACCGCCTAAAGGAATCACGGCTGTGTGACGAATAATTCCTTCATGGAAGATGGCAACATCTGTGGTTCCACCACCGATATCTACTAATACAACACCAGCATTTTTTTCGTCTTCATCCAATACAGCTTCTGAAGACGCTAAAGGCTCGAGAATCAATTCAGCAACTTCCAGATTGGAATTATCAATACATTTTTTGATGTTTTTAATATCAGTTACACGTCCCGATATAATATGGAAATTTGCTTCAATACGACGCCCCGCCATACCGATAGGTTCGCGAATCCCCGGCTCGTTATCTACCGTAAATTCCTGTGGTAAAACATGTATAATTTCTTCTCCTGGAGGCAGTACCAGTTTATACATATCCGAAATCAGTCGTTCGATATCGCGTCGAATGATTTCGTCGTCACCATCGGTTTTGGTAAATATTCCACGGTGTTGAATACTTTTGATGTGTTGGCCAGCAATTCCCACATTCACCACTTTAATATCCACATTGGACTGTGCTTCGGCTATCTCAACAGCCTCTAAAATACTTCCCACAGTTTTCTGGATATTAGCAACTACTCCGCGGCTTACACCGGCAGAGTCCGCTTTCCCCACACCTAATAATTCAATTTTGTTTCCTGAGCTACGTCTCCCAACCGTAACACAAATTTTGGTAGTACCAATATCGAGTCCCACGATAATTGGGTTTTCTCTTTCAATTTCTGCTGCCTTTGAGTTCATAATTTCCTGTATTGTTGCTGTATTACTATAATGTATTATTTGCTACTTTTTTTGTTTGATCGCCTGAAAAACTCCAGTTTCCTCGTTTTTCACAGATGATCTGACCTCCATATTTCACATTGACAACACCGTAAGCATTTATACCTACCTTTGGCATGATCTGCGTATAAAAGGTCTTTAATAATTCAAATTTTTGTTCCAATGAATCTGCCGATCCAACAATTAATTGCTGTGTCCCTACACGAGGTACAAGTTCAATATCCTTATCCGAGTTCACATATATCTGCACAACCTGATTACTCCATAATTCGTCATTTTTGATAAATTCAACGACCTTAACCAAATCTTTAATCAATGGTGTTGCTATGGTATCCAGTGCTTCATTATATCCTTCTGCGATATTCCCTGTTGCAACCATGATGTGCGGTATATACTTCAACGTTGTCGGTATCTTCAATCCTTTGGGGTCAACATAAAACTCCTTTCCATTTTTGTTGATGATCCGCATAACAGCCTCGCGCTGATTAATATTAATTCTGATCGTACCATCCATATCGGCATGTATACTGGCATCGGACACATAAGGTAATTTACGTAAGGTTTTTTCAACTTTCTGAAAGGGAATTCCATTGACTTTCTTTCCCACGAAACTACCATAGTTATGTTCTATTAACTTAGAGATATCCGCCTGATCAATAAAGGCTTCTGTACCTTCAATGACAATCTTAATATCTTTACAAACTTGCTGCTCATCACGTTTCCCCACAATAGTCATAATCACGACGACAACAATTACACCTATAAAAAATAGTGTAAAGTAGAGGACACGATTCCATTGTATGTTACGTAATTTTTTAAGCATGCTCTAAAATTGCCTGTAACGGTTTAACCAATTTGTCAATATCACCTGCCCCAACTGTAACAATCAGTTCCGGCTTTTCATCGCGTGCAAATTCCAAGACTTCTTCTGCAGTTACAAGCTGTTTTTCCGCTGCCGTAATTTTATCCAATAACCAACTCGAATTGATCCCTTCAATAGGAAGCTCCCGTGCAGGATAGATTTCCATTAACAACAGCTTGTCAGCCATGGACAATACCTCGGCGAAACCATCCACAAAATCCCGCGTACGCGTAAATAAATGCGGCTGAAAGACCACATTTAACTTTTTCGTAGGATACAATTTCCGCATCGAAGTTAAAAATGCACGCAGTTCCTCTGGATGGTGCGCATAATCATCAATATACACCGCTCCAGGTTTACGGACAATATATTCAAACCTTCTTTTCACGCCTTTAAATGTCGTCAACGCTTTCTTAATAGCTTGGTCTGCAATTCCAAGTAAACGGGCTACCGCAATCGCAGCTACCGCGTTTTCAACATTGTGGATACCAGGGATACCCAAATGAATATCATCTATTCGTCCGTTGGTATCTTTGTAATCAAAAAAGAACTCTCCATCGCGTACATGCACATTGGAAGCATATGCATCAGCGATTTCATGGCCTGAATAACTTATTTGCCCCTCAAACTCGAGGCCTTTTTTTATAATACGTGTACCTCCTTCAACAACTTTATCCAAGAACATTTGGAACGATTCAAGCAAATGGCTCCGATCGCCATAAATGTCCAGATGATCCGCATCAGAAGAAGTTACTATTGCGATATTGGGGTGAAGCGTCAGGAATGAACGATCAAACTCATCAGCCTCAACCACAACTGTATTATTATTTCCATAAAGCACATTGGTACCGTAGTTAGAACTGATTCCACCCAAAAAGGCCGAACAGTCGTAGCCCGAATCTTTCAATACATGTGCCACCATTGTAGAAGTTGTCGTTTTACCATGTGTACCAGCAACCGCTACTGTAAATCTACTCTCACTAATGATCCCCAAAACTTGAGATCGTTTATAGAGCGTATGTCCTTGTGATTCAAAAAAAGCTTTAATCTTCGAATCTTTAGGAATAGCCGGTGTAAAAATGACTAATGTCTCCGTCGTAGGTACGTTAAAAATAGCATCAATCGTGTTGATATCATCCTGATAGGAGATCGCAATCCCTTCCTTGACTAAGGTTTTAGTCAGCTCAGTTTCTGTACGGTCATATCCATTCACCTCACAGCCCAAATGCTTAAAATAGCGTGCAAGGCCACTCATGCCTATACCACCTATTCCGATCAAGTAAACTTGTTTTATTGCATCTAGATTCATACTTCGTCTATTTTTTTTTAACCAATTTATACACCTCCTCGGCAATCTGCACGTCAGCATTCAACTTACCGAGTTTTTTAATATTCCCACTTAATTGTGCGACATGATCTGCGTCTTTTAATAAAGTTAAAGCAGCAGGTATTAAGTCTCTTTGTGCATCACTATCCTTCACCAGTAATGCAGCGCCTTTATTGACCAATGCCATTGCATTTTTGGTCTGATGATCTTCGGCCACATTGGGTGAAGGCACAAGGATAACAGGTTTTCCAACCACACAGAGCTCAGAGATGGTACCGGCTCCAGCACGGCTAATAATCAAATCTGCCGCAGCATAAGCATAATCCATGCGCTGAAGAAAGGCCAGCATCTTGATATTACCTGGAAGTTTACCTGTCAACTCCGCCTGTAGGTTTTCAACATAGAAACTACCGCATTGCCAAATCAGCTGCACTTCTTCCTCCTTTAGCTCATTCAGGTAAGCAACAACACTTTCATTTAATGTTTTAGCCCCCAAACTACCGCCAAGTACCAAAATTGTTTTTTTGTGTGGATCTAACGCAAAGAACGCTAAGGCCTCCTCTCTTTTTCCCGCTATCGCAATAGACTCGCGTCTTATTGGATTGCCGGTGAGCAATACTTTGTCCGTAGGAAAGAATTGCTCCATCCCCTCATAAGCCACACATATTTTTGCAGCCTTAGCACCAACTTTTTTGTTGGTTACACCAGCATAGGAATTCTGTTCTTGCACGACTGTTGGCACCTCCAGCTTATTGGCCATCATTAGCAATGGACCTGAAGCAAAACCACCTACCCCTACAGCCACATCCGGTCTAAAATCCTTAATTATGCTTTTTGCTTTATTTAAACTTTTCATAAGCTTAAACGGCAAAAAGATATTCTTCCACAGCTGCTTTCTATTGATTCCCTGAATGTCGAGTCCAACAATCTTATATCCTGCTGCGGGCACTTTATCCATTTCCATCCGGCCATTGGCACCCACAAATAGAATTTCATTTGCAGGATCCATTGCCTTCAACGCATTTGCAATTGAAATCGCCGGAAAGATATGTCCTCCGGTTCCACCACCACTGATAATTACGCGAATTGCCATGCTTAATTTATTATTATGCAGGAATAGATCCTATAACCACTTTTTTCGGTTTAGGCTTTTCATCCAGCTCTTCTTTACCTTTTAATTCTTCAATATTTCTACTCACACTCAGGATGATTCCCAAGGCGACACTCGTAAATAAAATCGAGGTTCCTCCCATACTCACTAGTGGAAGCGGAACCCCCGTTACTGGTCCCAATCCGACGGCAACAGCCATATTGGCCAAAGCCTGAATTGTCAAACTAAATCCCAAACCCGCAGCCAGAAAAGTACCAAAAGCTTTGGGACTCATCGTGACAATACGTATACATCGATACATAAATGCCAAATACAGAAATAGCAGAATCACCCCCCCGACTGTTCCATATTCTTCAATGATAATCGCGTAAATAAAATCGGAATAAGGGTGCGGCAACACATTACGTTGCACACTATTTCCCGGTCCTTTTCCAAAAAGCCCACCAGTTGCTATAGCAATTTTCGCATTGTTTGCCTGATAATTTTTATCATCCTGGAAGGATACCGTTTTATCCACTTTTTCAGTATGAAAAAAAGATTTTACCCGGCTGATATAAGTCGTTCTACGGGGACCAAAGAAGATAACCATCATAAGGAGCACCCCTCCGCCACAACAAACAATGGCAATCTGCTTAAAACTAATCCGTCCGATCAAGAGCAATAAAACACTCACGCCAAACAGCATCAATGCGGTAGATAGATTGGCCAAGGCAATCAGAATAAACACACCACACACCGACCCCATAATGGGTAAGAACGATTTTTTCACATCTTTGATCTCTTCCTGCTTTCGGGATAACATCCTTGCAAGAAAGACGATAAGTGACAACTTTGCTAAATCCGATGTTTGAAAGGTCAAACCTATACCAGGGATAGTCAACCAACGACTAGCTTCATTAACTTTACTTCCGAACAACAGCGTAAACAACAATAAAGGGATTGTAATACCCATCATTATTTTGGATATACCCGCATAATACCGATAATCTAACTTGTGAGAAAGATACATCAGGACAAAGCCTATGGCAATAATAGAGAAATGCTTTAACAGATACATTTCAGTCCCTTTCCCTTCTTTATAAGCCAAGGTACCCACCGAACTGTATACAGCCAAAAGTGACCATCCCGATAAGATAATCACAATGATCCATATCCATCGATCACCCTTCAATTTAGACATTATATTCTGTAGCATATCCTTCCTCCTCTTATTGGGTTACACCATTTATAATTCCATTACAGCAGCCTTAAATTTATCGCCACGATCTTCATAATTCTTAAACCAATCAAAACTAGCGCAAGCAGGAGACAATAAGACGGTGTCACCTTTTTGAGCTAAGTGGGACGACAATACCACGGCATCTTGCATGGAGGTACTGTTGACAATAATCTCCACATCTTGTTCAAATGCTTTATGAATTGCAGCCGTATCTTTTCCTAGACAAACGATAGCGCGCACCTTGTCTTTGACCAAATCAGCAAGCATACTGTAATCGTTTCCTTTATCCACGCCCCCCAATAACAACACGATTGGTGTAGAGAAACTTTCCAAAGCATACCATACCGAATTTACATTCGTCGCCTTTGAATCGTTAATGTAATTTACACCGCCGATACAGGCTACATGTTCAAGGCGATGTGGAATATTCACATACGATCCCATACTTTCTTTCATCACTTGATTTCTCAATTCCTGCACTTTCGCAATTAACCCAGAAGCCATGCTATTATAAATATTATGCTTCCCCTGCAATGACAATTCCTCAGCTCTCATAGTGAATGTATCGTTATTTGGTGTATTAATAATTATTGTTTTGTTGGCATTTAAATAAGCCCCCAATTCAACAAGTTGTTCTTGTGTAAAAGGCAAATAGGTCCCTTTACTATGATGTCTTTCCAATCCTTTAACTGTTTCCGGATCGTCCAGGCAGTATATAAAATAATCCTTCTCCGTTTGATTCTGAATCATTCTGAATTTTGAATCCACATAATTTTCCATTTTATGGTCATAGCGATCCAAATGATCAGGAGTAATATTCAGTATAACAGCAACATCTGCTCTAAAATGGTACATATCGTCCAGCATAAAGCTCGATATTTCCAATACATAGCAATCGAACTGTTCTTTAGCCACCTGCAATGCAAAGCTTTTCCCGATATTACCTGCCAATCCGACGTTTAAACCGCCATGCTTAAGCATTTCATAAGTCAACATCGTCGTCGTAGACTTTCCGTTTGACCCTGTAATACAGATTAACTTTGCATCCGTATATTGCGCCGCAAATTCAATTTCTGCAATCACAGGTATATTCTTTGCTCTCAATGCAACGACCAATGGTACGGTCGCTGGAATACCAGGGCTTTTTACAACCAGTGCAGCATTCAAGATACGGCCTTCGTCATGTTGACCTTCTTCGAAAGCTATTCCCTCCGCTTTTAGTTGTTCCTTATAGTGGTCTGCAATAAGCCCTTTATCTGACACAAATACATCAAATCCCTTTTCTTTCCCAAGAATCGCCGTTCCAACACCGCTTTCGCCTGCCCCTAAAATGACCAGACTTCCAGATTGAGGATAATATGTTGTTGCAATATTTGACATCATTATCTAATTTTCAATGTTACAATAGTAAGAATGGCCAATATGATTCCTACAATAACAAAACGTGTTACAATTTTCGCTTCATGATACCCCTTCTTCTGAAAGTGATGGTGCAATGGTGACATCAAAAAGATCCGTCTACCCTCACCATATTTCTTCTTCGTGTATTTGAAATACGACACCTGAAGAATAACCGAAAGGTTTTCCAACAGAAACACACCACACAAAATTGGGATCAATAGTTCTTTCCGGATCAAAATAGCAAAGGCAGCAATAATACCGCCGATCGCTAAACTTCCCGTATCACCCATAAAAACTTGAGCAGGATACGTATTATACCATAAGAAACCTACGCAAGCGCCAACAAATGCCCCAGCGAAAATCACGAGTTCTCCGGAATTGGGGATATACATAATATTGAGGTAATCTGAAAAGATCACGTTACCCGACACGTACGCTAAAATGGCTAAAGTAACACCAATGATGGCGGATGTACTCGTGGCTAAACCATCGATACCGTCCGTAATATTTGCGCCGTTTGAAACTGCCGTAACGATAAAAATAACAACAACTAAAAAGACGATAAAAGTCAGATAATCGCTCTGTAGTCCAAATATTTTAAACACCTTGGCATAATCAAACTCATTATTTTTATAAAACGGAATATTCGTCTTCGATGATTTTACGTTTTCAGCGTAGGTCTTCTCACCTGTACCTTCATTGATAACCACTTCAACAGGCTTGGTAGAGGTTGGTTTATCGACCCCTTTTCGAACTACGATATCTGGATGAAAGTACATCGTACAAGCAATTATTGCTCCCAAGCCAACTTGTCCAACAACTTTAAACTTACCAGCTAAGCCTTCTTTATTATGTCGAAAGACCTTGATATAATCATCTAAAAATCCAATTGCGCCCATCCAAAGTGTTGTCACAATCATGATAATCACATAGATATTCGTCAATTTAGCAAATAACAAGGTAGGGATAAGAATACCTGCAATAATGATGATCCCACCCATTGTCGGCGTACCAGCTTTCTTTTTTTCTCCTTCAAGCCCCAAATCACGAATTGTCTCTCCAACTTGCTTATTATGCAAGAATTGAATCAATTTTCCCCCAAAAACCGTGGTAATAATCAATGAAGCGATTACAGCCATAGATGTCCTAAAAGAGATGTATTGAAACAAACCTCCTCCAGGTATATGAATATATTCGCTAAGCCACGTAAAAAGATGGTACATCATATTTCTATTGTTCGTTAAATGTATTCTCTAAAATTTCTTTATCATCAAAATGATGTTTTACACCATTTATATCTTGATATTTCTCATGCCCTTTTCCTGCAACCAGGATAATATCCCCAGGATTAGCCAGCTGATATGCTGTCCTTATCGCTTCCTTACGATCAGCTATAGAAAGCGTCTTCGCCTTTTGGTCTGCTGCTACACCGGCTTCAATATCTTTAATAATCTGATAAGGATCTTCTGTACGCGGATTGTCGGACGTAATCAAAAATCGATCACTATAACGCAGAGCCGCTTCAGCCATTTCAGGTCGTTTAGTTTTGTCCCGATCGCCTCCGCACCCCAATACGGTAATAATTTTTTGTTCTGGACGTCGCAATGAACTTATGGTCTTCAATACATTTTCAACTGCGTCAGGAGTATGCGCATAGTCCACAATTCCAAAAACACCAGAAGTCGATTTCATCGTTTCAAACCGCCCCTCTGCCCCCTTCAAGGTACTGAGTGCGGTCAATACTTTCACCGTTTCCTGCTCAAGCAAGATAGCGGCACCATAAACCGCCAAAAGGTTATATGCGTTGAAATCGCCGATCAATTTTACCCATACTTCCTGTCCATCAACACTCATCAACATACCATCGAAATGGCTTTCGATCACCTTTGCTTTAAAATCCGCTCCAGAACGTAAGCCATAGCTTTTCCGATGTGCCACTGTATTTTGAAGCATGACCTGACCATTTCTATCGTCAGCATTCGTCAAAGCAAAAGCATTCGCATCCAGATCGTCAAAAAACTTCTTTTTCGCTTTAATATAGTTATCAAAAGTTTTATGGAAATCCAGGTGATCATGCGTAATGTTCGTGAATATTGCACCCGCAAACACCAAGCCTGCAATACGTTCCTGAACGACAGCATGCGAACTAACCTCCATAAACGCATAATCACAGCCATCATCAACCATATCCCGTAACAATTTATTCAATTGAATAGGGTCTGGTGTTGTATGCGTTGCTGGTATAATCTTTGTTCCAATTTGGTTTTGTACTGTAGATAATAAGCCTACATGGTAGCCTAGCTCAGTAAACAGCTGAAACAACAATGTGGCTACTGTCGTTTTACCATTCGTACCGGTCACCCCAACAAGTTTCAACTGCTCAGCAGGATTTTCGTAGAAATTAGCCGCAGCAACCCCTAAAGCATAAGCAGAATCAGCCACCAAGATATAAGCGACAGAGTCTAACGTCTCTTCGGGCAACTCCTCTACAATAACGGCTCTTGCCCCCGAGGTAATTGCCTTGTCTACAAACAAGTGACCATCTGTCTGAACACCCCGCACTGCGATAAACAAACTTCCCAACTCCACTTTTCTGGAATCAAAGCACAAAGAGTGCACATCGACCTCTTCGAGGTTCCCTACAACCTGCTGTACAGGGATAGCATGCAATACTTTTTTTAAATCCATCATTTACTTAAGTTCTAAATTTATCGCCGTTCCAAAAGGCAGTTTCTGCCCCGCAGCTAACGACTGTATTCCAACTCTTCCTTTTCCCGTCACGCGCGCCTTAAATCCGGCATTCTCCACAACATATAAAGCATCCATCAAACCCATGCCAACCACATTCGGAACAATTCCTTCTTTATATTTTAAATCCATAAATGGCACGCCTCGTGTAGAGGTATCCACCTCTCCCCGGGCAATTGTATCCCAATTCACGGTATTAATTCCCAACCTATCGTACACTTTTTTACTAGCTTCCTTCGAACCCTGCAAAGTCAATGGCATTCTTCCGCCTACATTGACCGCTTTAAACGTCTTTTTCCCCTCCATTTCCATATCGTTTGCATATACCATGTCTGCAAGTTCTTTAAACACGGGCCCTGCAATCGATGCACCATAGTATCCATTTCTCGGGTTACGGATTACCACAATAATGGAATATTTTGGATCTTCCGCAGGAAAATACCCCGCGAATGAAGATTGATATCGTCTGGCACCGTACCCCCTCGAACCATCAGCCATCTGTGCTGTACCTGTTTTACCACCAGAGCTATATAACGGACTAGCAACACTTCTACCTGTTCCTTCAGTCATAACACCTTCCATCATTCCCCTCACCTCTGCTAAAGCATGATCCGAAGCGATCTTTTCGTTAATCACTTTCGCTTGAAACGTTTGAATAGTATTTCCTAAATGCCGAATTTCTTTAACAAATAGCGGCGCTATCAACTTTCCGTTATTTGCGACAGCATTATAAAATGTCAACGTTTGCAATGGTGTAATTTTCATTTCATAGCCGTAAGCCATCTGTACCAACGATAACCCACTCCAGCTTTTGCTTTTCGACGTTTTCACCAAAGGCACACCTTCCCCGGGAATCTGTAGATCGAGCGTCTTACCAAAACCAAAAGAATGTAGCTTTGATGTAAACTGATCCGGGTTATCTTTATAGGCTTGATATACAAACTTCGTAACACCCACATTCGACGACTCCTCAAAAGCCCTTTTCGCTGAAATTATAGACTTCTTAGGCGCATGTGAATCACGAATCGTATGCTTATAAATTGGCCAATTACCATTACCAATATTCACAGTTGTACTCGAGTCTATTTTCTTATCATCGATCAAAGCCAGATAAGAAGCCAACTTAAATGTTGAACCTGGATCTGCACTTTGTGCTATTGCAAGATTGAACTTTTCACGGTAGACTCCGTCTTTATCGCGCATAAAATTAGCCACCGCACGCACCTCGCCTGTTTTCACCTCCATCATCACGACACAGCCCTCATCCGCATTACTCGTAATCATCTGCTTCTCCAGAGCCCTTTGCGCCATATCCTGCATATTCACATCAATAGTAGAGATAATATCAGACCCATCAACCGGGGCAACCTCAATATCTTTGTTAACAGGAATCCATACCCCACCAGCAATACGCTGCATTAACCTCTTTCCGCTTCTTCCGTCGATATATTCGCCATATGCCCCTTCCAAACCAACATGAATATTTTCTTTCACATTTTTATAACCGATGGTTCTCGCAGCGAGATTGACAAAAGGTAAAATACGCTTATTCTGCCTATCTGTAATCAAACAACTTGGAAAACGTTCTTTATTGACACGTGCAGATTTAAGTAAAGGGAATTGTTTTACCCGCTTTAAATCTTGGTGTGACACATTACGTTTGAGCAACAAGTAGCGCTGCTTTTTATTCCGAGCCTGTTTTAATAATGTCAAATACTGCCGAGATGATTTATCTTTAAAAAAATCAGCAAGTTTAATAGCCAAGGAGTCAACTTTCAAATTGAAATACTCTTCATCTTCTTCGGGAATCGCCATTGCATCAAAACGAAGCTCATATTCAGGCACCGAAGTAGCCAATAAGCTTCCGTCATTTGAATAAATATTACCACGAGCAGCTTCCACCTCCCGTTCCTGAATAGAAAGGCTATCCGCTAAAGCTTTCCAATGCTCTCCATCGACATACTGCAACTTGGCCATTTTTCCAAATACCAAAAACGCAAGTAGTACGATAAGCCCAAAAGCAAAATAGACACGCACAAGAATCGTATTTCTGATACTCATAACTCTTCCTATTTATCTTCTTTATTCTTTATAACTTCAACCTTGATCGGTGGTTCCACACGCTCTTTCAACCCCAAAGAATCGACACGTTTGGCAATTTCTGTCTGTGTAGACATTTTCATCAGTTCGGCAGAGAGAGACTTATGATCCCAGCCCAATTCCTTTACCTCTTTACTCACTTTATCGATACTCCGAATAGTTCGCTCTGCAAAATGACGATTGGAAATATACAGTAACATCAGAAAGGCAATAAAAGCTCCGAAAGGCAAGTAATGCAATATTTTATTTAACGAAAGGTCTCCAACGGTAAAAAGCGTTTTAATAAACGCTTCTGTTTCTTCCGCCTTTTCCTCGACAGTTTCTTGCAGTTCCTCCTGAACTTCTTCACTCAATTCTTTCTGTCTTATCGTATTTCTGCTCATCCTCTCGCTCCATTTTTAAGACAAATTCAACTTTTCAGCAATACGCAGTTTCGCACTGCGCGATCTATTATTTATCGCCAACTCTTGTGCAGATGCCGTAATTGCTTTACGGCTCAACACATGAAATGGCTTAATTTCATTTCCAAAAAAATCCTTTTCAACTTCCCCTTTAAACTTACCTTTAGCCATAAAATTCTTAACCAAACGGTCCTCCAAAGAGTGATAGGACATCACAGCCAATCGGCCCTCAACACGGAGTACATCAACTGTCTGCAACAAAAATTCCTGCAACGCCTCCAACTCGCGATTCACTTCGATACGAAGAGCCTGAAATACCTGTGCATGGTACTTATGTTCTTTACCCTTTGGAACCATACGTTGAATCACCTCTTTCAATTCAGCAACAGTCTGGATCGGCTGTGACAAACGCGCAGTAACAATTGTTTTCGCAAGCGACTTGGCGTTCATGATTTCACCATACATACCAAAAATACGATGCAGATCCTCCTCCGAATAGGTTGCCAACAGCGACTTTGCATCCAAATCGCCCACCTGATCCATACGCATATCCAAGTCTGCATCAAAGCGAATAGAAAAGCCACGATCTGCAGCATCGAATTGATGCGAAGAAACACCTAGATCTGCTAAAATACCATCTACAGAACGTACACCTTCCAAACGAAGGCTATTCTTTAGAAACCTAAAGTTTTGGTGTATCAACGTAAAACGAGGATCGTCAACTGCATTTTCCAATGCATCCGGATCCTGATCAAAAGCAAACAACTTCCCCTTCGGCCCTAATCTCTTCAGAATCTCTCGAGAATGGCCACCACCACCAAAAGTCACATCCACATAAATACCATCCGGCTTAATAGCCAAAGCATCCATGCATTCTTGTAACATTACCGGAACATGATATACATTCTCCATACGCTTATAGTCCAAAATTAATATCTCCCATTACCTCCGCAGCCAAAGATGATATATCCTCTACACCGCCATCACCCATCAATTCCTCATACCCTTCTTTTGACCAAACCTCAATCTTATTAAATTGACAAGCCAAAACCAGCTCAGTGCTTATTCCTGCAAATTCCAGCAAACTTTTGGGTAACAAAACACGACCCGCAGCATCCAATGTCAATTCCGTAGCGCCACGCGTAAAAGCACGGACAAACGCCCGAACTTTAGGATCGAATTGATTCAATTTAGCCAGTTTAGCCGTCATCAAATCCCACTCTTCCCTTGGATAAAATACAAGATGTTTCTCAAAACCGCGATTCACCACAAGACCATCCCGCTCTACATGAGGCATTTGCCTCTTGAGCGCAGCTGGTAACACCATTCTTCCTTTGGCGTCTAACTTGCATTCGAATTCTCCGATCAACTGAGTCATGTCGTCAATTATCCTATTCTAATTTAAATGTAAAAGTATACACTTTCTCCCACTTTCCCCCACTTTATAACATAAAAAAGTTTTCCACATCAACAAATCGCTACAACAAACAGAAGTCGACTTCAAAAAAAATACATATAAAACCTTATTTACAAGCAGTTAAAAGCCAATTTTCCTGAAAAATAAGCTATTACGCCAGAAGTGATTTTTTGCTCTTTTTTTTATCAAAATCAGCAATGAATTGTAAAAATTTCCTCTTTAGAAATTTAATTTTAGCCAATTTATGTCCCAAAAGGGGGCAAAGTGGGAGGAGTCAAAAACAGAAACAAAAGATGTGGCAGAAAGTGGGAGAAGGCTCCTCAAATAACCTGAACAGAATTCGTTATTGTCGAGTAAAACCAATAATTTTGCGTCAAATATAATTTTCATAACGATATGCACAGAACACACACTTGTGGAGAATTAACACTAGCTGACTTAGGGAAAACGGTTACCCTAAGTGGATGGGTTCAAAAATCGCGCGATTTGGGCGGTATGACTTTCATCGATGTTAGAGACCGATATGGTATCACACAATTAACGTTCAATGCAGATGATGATGCGTCCTTGCGCGCAAGTGCCCGTGAGCTCGGAAGAGAATATGTCATCAAGGTAACTGGAGAAGTTATCGAACGCTCTAATAAAAATGCTAAAATCTCTACTGGAGATATTGAAATCAAGGTTTCAAATCTTGAAATATTAAATGCCGCTAAATTACCTCCTTTTACAATAGAAGATGAAACAGATGGTGGTGATGATATCAGAATGAAGTTCAGATACCTGGATTTACGTCGTAATCCTGTACGTGAGAACCTAATTTTACGTCATAAGACCTCTCAAGAGGTACGCCGTTATCTTGACTCCCAAAACTTTCTGGAGGTAGAAACCCCCTATCTGATCAAATCAACTCCAGAGGGAGCACGCGACTTTGTCGTACCTTCCCGTATGAATCCTGGAGAATTTTATGCGTTACCACAATCCCCACAAACCTTCAAACAATTATTGATGGTTTCAGGTTTTGATCGCTATTTCCAAATTGTAAAATGTTTCCGTGATGAAGATTTGCGTGCAGACCGTCAACCAGAGTTCACGCAAATAGACTGTGAAATGTCTTTTGTAGAACAGGAAGATGTGTTAAATATCTTTGAAGGTCTTGCAAAACATATCTTCAAAACAATCAAGGGAATTGACCTAGGTACCGTTCCACGTATGACTTACGCAGATGCGATGCGCCTATATGGATCAGACAAACCAGATATCCGTTTTGGAATGCAGTTTGTCGAACTAAACGACGTTGCCAAAGGAAAAGGTTTCCCTGTATTTGATGCAGCGGAGCTAGTGGTTGGTATCAATGCGGAAAATTGTGCGCATTACACCAGAAAACAACTGGATGCATTGACAGATTTTATCAAGCGTCCACAGATTGGCGCAACAGGCTTGGTATATGCGCGTGTGAATGAAGACGGTTCAGTGAAGTCGTCCGTTGATAAATTTTTCACACCAGAACAACTGTCGGCAATTGCAGAAGCGTTCCACGCGAAACCTGGCGACCTATTGTTAATTATGGCTGGTGGAACAGACAAAGTTCGCAAACAACTCAATGAATTACGCCTTGAAGTTGCGTCACAACTTGGTTTCCGCAACAAAGAAACCTTTGCTCCATTATGGGTTGTTGATTTTCCACTATTGGAATGGGACGAAGAAAGTGGCCGTTTCCATGCCATGCATCATCCATTCACATCTCCAAAACCGGAAGACATCCCACTTTTAGATACCAATCCTGGAGAAGTAAGGGCAAATGCCTATGACTTTGTTTTAAACGGTGTAGAAGTAGGCGGTGGATCAATCCGTATCCACGACAGAGACCTTCAATCGCTCATGTTCAAACATTTGGGATTCAGCCCTGAAGAAGCAAAAAAACAATTTGGATTCCTGATGGAAGCCTTTACCTATGGGGCTCCCCCACACGGCGGATTGGCTTTTGGCTTTGACCGACTCGTATCCTTATTGGCAGGTTTAGATTCCATCCGCGACGTGATTGCCTTCCCAAAAAACAACTCGGGAAGAGATGTTATGATTGGCGCACCGTCAACCATTCACCAAGAGCAACTGGACGAGCTAAGCTTAAATATTGCGATAAAAGCATAAATTATTTAACTCGATTTTCGAGAAACAATTTATTAACAGTATATTTAAAAGTTGGTAATTTTTACCAACTTTTTTTTGTGAAAAATTAGCAGATTAGATGGCAGAGAGTACCGCTAATACGTTTATTAAGGAAAGTGCGCAAAAAGCATTTGACACCAAACACCGCGATATTATCAATTACAATATCGACAAATACAGCATGGCTTTCGAAAAAGGCAAGAGCAAATTTGCGGACCTTGAAAATAGTAAGATAAAAGCGAACCTGATCAAATGGAAGGTCATGGAAAATCTCGATCGCTATTTGTTGCAATTTGAAGCAAACTTCACGGCTCGAGGCGGAAAAATAATCTGGGCCAATGATGCTACGGAAGCCTTGGACGAAATCTATTCGATCATTGCACGTAAAAAAGCAAAATCTGTCGTAAAGTCAAAATCGATGGCGACAGAAGAGATTGAGCTTAATCATTTTCTGGCTTCCAAAAATATTGAAGCCATAGAAACTGATCTTGGCGAGTATATCATTCAGCTGCTGGATCAAAAGCCCTATCATTTTGTTACACCGGCCATGCATTTGAGCCTGGAAGATATTGCCAAGCTTTTTCACGAGAAATTTGACACACCACTAGATGCATCTGCAGAGCAACTTACAATGAAGGCCCGTGAATTACTTCGAGATCGTTACCTATCGGCAGAAATTGGGATTACAGGAGCCAATTTCTTAATTGCCGAAACTGGAAGTATAGCAATTACCGAAAATGAAGGAAACGCCCGATTGACATCGACCTTCCCCAAAACACATATCGCCGTCGTTGGAATAGAAAAAATCATTCCCAATGTACAAGATTTAGAAGTCTTTTGGCCACTCCTGTCCACACATGGCACGGGTCAAAATCTAACAGTATACAATACGCTACTCACTGGGCCAAAACAGCCTTATGAATCAGATGGGCCCGAAGAAATGTATGTTATACTGCTTGACAATGGCCGCAGTAAGCTCTTAGCGCAGAAAGAACAACGTCAGGGTTTGTACTGCATTCGTTGCGGAGCCTGTTTAAATGTATGCCCAATCTACCAGAACATCGGTGGACATACCTATGAAACGACTTATCAGGGCCCAATTGGATCGCTCATATCACCACATTTAAATGGCATGAAGGAATTCAAACACCTGAGCTACGCCTCCACACTCTGCGGAAAATGCACCGAGGTCTGCCCCGTTGGTATTGACATACAGCGCATGCTTCTCGTTAACAGAAAAGATTCAGTTGATCAGGGGCTGGCAACAAAAACGGAACAAAAAGTCTGGCAGTGGTTCACCTACGGGATAATGCGAAGAAAACTGATTGATTTCTTTGGCGGAAAATTCAAGAATTTCTTCCTCAAAAAATTCTTTCAGAAAACCTGGGGAGATCAACGAGAGCTACCCAAATTGGCAGACAAATCTTTCTCTAAACAATGGAAAGAACATCAAAAAAATAAAGAATAACAAAAAAGAAAGAGGGAACCAATGGTTCCCTCCTCTACTAACACTCACCACTATTTAATATGAAAACTATCCTTGTTTAATTGTTATGAAGCTTTTACTTCAGCATCATTTGTTTTATTCACTTCTCCTTTTCTAAAGTCCTTTCTTTTCAGCTGTCTGTCTTTTTTCCAATGTTCTTTATGCATTTTACGATTTTCAGCATAGGAATCTTTTAGCGTTTTTTGTTGCTCTGGAGTTAACATTCCCATCATTTTTTCATGTTCTGCCACACGTTGCTTTTTCACTTTTGCTCGATATTCTTTGCGTTCAGCAGCTAATTTCTGATGGTCCTTTGCTTGCTTCAAATTAAAAGCATAGATATCTTTACGCTGTTTATCTGTAAATTTCAACTTTTGATCCATTCGATCAGTTTTCATTCTAGCAACTTCCTCTGGAGTTTTATTTTTAAAACTATCGTGCATTCTTCCTGTTTTATGTTTATGCATAGAAGCTTGCATTTCTTTCATTTCTGGTTTAACATCTTTTTTTTCTTGAGCGAAACCGGCTAACATCAATCCAGATAGCGCCAAACTTAACATCAACTTTTTCATTTCTTTATTTTTTATAAAACCAACAATCATTCTTTTTAATAAGTACTCATTTTCAACTTATTTATCAGTAAGAGTCGTCTCGGCTATCGAAAGTTTAATTGATGATCTGTTAAATAAAGTTAAGAAGCATTTATTGGGAGACAGCACTTAAACGAATCGGTAAAGTATACGCTACACGTACTTTAAGCCCGTTTTGCACTCCTGGTTTCCATTTTTTCGCTTTCTTCAATAAGTTTATAGCAGCATCTCCCGTACCAAATTTCATATCACGTTTAACAGCAATATCTGTCAGTGATCCATCTTTCTCAACGACAAAAGAAACCTCTATAACACCCGAAACTCCTTGGTCTAAGGCCTGTTGTGGAAAGTTGTAATTCTCGGCGATCCACTTCATAAAGGCAGGCAGTCCCCCCACAGGTGTTGGCATAATTTCTACTGATGTAAATGTATTGTTAGCATTATCATCAGTTCCGCCTCCCGATAATGAACCATCTTTAGAACCAGTAATATCACCATCTCTTTTTGAAGAACCAAATTCACCGCGCGCAATATATGTCCCCGATGGACTTGCTTTCAATGTGATCCTTGAGGTCATTGTATTGGGGTTTTTCAACTCATCCTGACTCACAAGCTCTTCGGTAACTCTGCTCGCTGCGGTCACTTTTATATCGGGCATCCGAACCAAATCAAATTTGGATACATCTTGGGCAACCTGCTGCGGGGCTTTTTCCTGCATCATAACAGGTTCTTCAGGAACCTCCTCTTTTTCCTCCACCTTCTTTTGAATTTCTTCCAGCATGTCGGGTCCAATATCTCGTACTTCATAAATCACGGCCGGAACAGTTTGCTTCAAATATTTATTATATGTATAGGATCCTGCAATCAGCAAAACTGCAAAAGAAACAACAATTCCTAACCCCATATTTGTTGCTCTATCAGAGAGATTTCGCAACTCGTAAGCTCCGTACATTTTGTTGCGACCAGCAAAAATAACGTCCAGCCATTCTTTGCGGTAGATATTCAATTTAGAGTTCATCATAACATTAAAGTTTAAATCTTTTCATTATGATGAGCGAAAGCCTTATATTTCACAAAAAAAATTCAAAATACTTATGAAGTCACTTTTTTCAGCTATTTTTCTACTTACATTGTATGCTTGCGGGAACAATCAAAATCAATCCAAAACTGCAATCAAGCACGAAAACAAGGAAAAGACTATTTCGCCATATTTTGGTTTTTTAAACCAACAAAAAGATTCACTTATCGCTTTACCTATGGATCAAGCGATGGAAGGACCTGAAAAATACAACTATGTGATTGTGGAAAATCAGGTAAGCCCGCTTGAATTTGTTCAGAATAAAATGGACAACAAAGAGAGTAACGGAAGACAGACCGCCCGGAACTTTGCGAATAGTGAAGGTTCGTTATTTAAAATTAGTGACGCGATCAAGTCTGGCGAATTTGGTATGCTTGTCAACAAAGCTTTTATAGATCAGTATAAAATTGAGAAGTTTACAAAAGTTCAAAAAGAAACTTCTCCAGAGATTAAGGAGCAGCTTGAAAAGAAATACAATAGGAAGATTAATAAAAGTACGACAGTTGCGATCCTCAGTGATCAGTCCGAGTTTAATCTTACGGTGTTTGAAAATCAACAAGACTCTGCTTTAGCTGTATTTTCCTACGCAAAGGACGAACAGCTGATCAATTTGGATTTCCCGGCTTTATACGATGATATCAGCACTTGGCGTGTTGATGATGGCGGTCAGTTTGACAACGAGGCTTTTCAGATACTAACCGTATTGCGTTCTGAGCAAGGAATTAGTTTTATCAGCATTTTTTGGGGTGCTGAGGGTTATGAACTGAACTTTTACCAGCCAAAGAAAAATTTATTTACCTCTGCGGCACAAGCTTATGGGTACAGTTCCCCCTTATAAATAAACAAGTTTAAGTTTCCCCGGCACCGAAGGACAGTGTGCGGGGAAACTCATATACCCGTATTAACTACAGATGCATCCTAGCCATAGGAGCAACGTCCTGACCAACGAAATCTTTCTTTAAAAACTTGTGATAACCTGCAATAGCAATCATCGCTGCATTATCGGTACAATATTCAAATTTTGGAATAAACACCCTCCAATTGTATTTCTCGCCCATTTCAATTAAGCTTTGCCTCAGGCCAGAGTTCGCCGAAACGCCACCCGCGATGGCAATATCCTTAACACCAGTTTCCTTTGCTGCTTTCTTCAATTTATTCAGTAGGATTGATACAATACGCGATTGTACACTAGCACATAAGTCGGCCATATGGTGTGTCAGAAAATCTGGGTTCTGCTTCAATTGATCTTGAACCAAATACAATATCGCAGTTTTCAATCCTGAAAAACTAAAATTAAGACCTGGAATCTGTGGTTCGGGCAGCTTATAAGCGGCTGAATTACCTTCTCTTGCAAATTTATCGATAAGCGGTCCACCGGGATAAGGTAGATTCAGGATTTTAGCTGTTTTATCAAAAGCCTCCCCTGCCGCGTCATCCAATGTTTCTCCCAAAAGTTCCATTTCAAAATAATCTTTCACCAATACAATTTGCGTATGACCACCAGAAACAGTAAGACATAAAAACGGAAAATTCGGCTTCGGATCCTCAATAAAATGAGCCAGGATATGCGCCTGCATATGATTTATGTCAATTAAAGGGATATTCTGTGCAAGTGCAAATGATTTTGCAAATGATGTTCCAACCAAAAGTGCACCTAATAATCCAGGCCCCCGCGTAAAACTCACTGCATCTATTTGATTTTTGCTTACTTTTGCTTGGCGAATGGCTTCTTCCACTGTTGGAATAATATTTTGTTGATGAGCACGTGAAGCAAGCTCGGGAATCACTCCACCATATTTTGCGTGGATTGCCTGAGTTGCAATAACATTTGAATGAATTTCACCGTTAATACAGATAGAAGCGGAGGTTTCATCACAAGAGGATTCAATCCCTAAAATAATAGCCATAGCTTGAGGTAATAAATTTTAATACAAAAGTATCAAAAAAATAATTAAAATAGTGTCAATAGTCCTTGGTAGTATATTCATTATACTGCTTGCATTGGCGTTATCACTACAGTTGAAACCGGTACAAAATTATGTTGCCCAAAAAGCTGTCGACTATTTATCCAACGAACTAAACACCAAAATAAGCCTCAAAAGCATCTATTTCAAACCTTTTAAATCTATTGTAGTAGAAGATTTTCAACTCTATAGTCCACAAGGAAAAGAAATATTAAAATCAGGAAGGTTAGAAGCCAACGTCAACCTTTCTCAATTCATTGAATTGAACAAAATTGTGATCAACAAACTAACCATTGAAGATACCGAAGCCACTTTTGAGCAATTTCAGGACAGCTCCAATATCTCATTTTTAATCCGTTACTTTAACCCACCTAAAAAAGAAAAAAAGAAAAGTTCAAAAAAAATCATCTTCGATATAAAGGAACTGATTATTAAGAACAATACATTTAGCTATGTTAACCATAGACGTAAGCATTACAATAAAGTGGTCGATTTTGGAGATTTAGGTATTTCCAAACTTAACGCCCATTTTGATAAGATAAAAATAGATTCCAATCAAATTTCGGCGAACATAAAGACATTCAATCTGCGCGAAAAGAAAGGTCTAGTGATCAAAGGTCTTCTTGGACAAACGACAGTAAGCAAGACAAGCATTGAACTCAGCGAGCTTATGCTAGCCACCAACCGTTCTACATTCAAAAATTACATCAAGCTTAGCTACAACAGCTTTGACGATTTTTCGGACTTCATCAATAAAGTTCATGTAAAACTTCTTGCTCGGGACTCCCGTATTCACTCCGAGGATATTGCTTTCTTTTCCTCTCCTATGCACCAAGTCAAATTTGACGTGAATATCAAGCGCGCAAATTTAGAAGGAACGGTATCTTCCATCAACGCATCACAGGTCGATTTAACAATTGGAAAAAAAACCAGTTTGGCAGGTAAGCTTCAGATTATCGGTCTACCTGATATTGACAAAACTAAATTTATTGTTCCCAGTGTAGGAATTTCATCTGAGCACAAAGACTTAAATGACGTTATTAGCGATCTCGGAAATCTAAAAAATTTTAAACTCCCTGAAATTGTCCAGATATTCGACAAATTTTCATTCAAAGGTAGCCTAAATGGCCTATACAATAAATTTAAGACCAAGGGAGTATTCACGACTGCAATCGGTAATGTTGAAGCGGACGCCTTATTGGATATCCAGAAGGAAATAAAATATGCGGGAAATTTTCAATCTAAAAAGTTCGATGTAGGTAGGATAACAAAACTAAAAGATCTGGGAACTACAGGCTTCAACCTACAGGTTGACGGAACAGGTACCGACCCCAAGAAACTGAGCTTAAAGATAAAAGGAGATCTCAGCAATTTCAATTTCAAGAATTACAGCTATCAATATATACAAATTGAAGGAAATACAGATAAACAGTTAGTTCTTGCTTCAGGGCAAATATATGATCCAAATTTAAAACTACAGTTTACCACAGATATCGATTGGTCTTTCAAACCCAACTATCACCTGGATGCTGATATCCAACAAGCGAATCTAAAAAAGCTCAACTTCTTTCAGGGGGATTCCATCAATATTATTAACACGAAATTCCACACCAGTTTAATTGGGGACAACATCAATAATATTACCGGTGAATTTAAATCAGACAGTGTCAATTTCACTTCCTCTAAGGGTCAATTCGTCATCCGCGATATCAATTTCCTTGCCGAAGGAGATGAAAATGCACGCTCCCTTACCTTGCAGTCGGCTATCGGACACATTGATCTCAAAGGAAGAATAGACCTCAATACAATCGTTCCTTATTTTAAAGCTTTAGCCATGCGATACGCTCCGGCAATCGGGTTTGAAAACAACATTTTTAATCGCCAGGACTTTGACCTGAATATTAATATAACTTCTTTTAAACCAATCGCAACATTCTTCCGAAAGGACATTGCTTTAGACAGCGGCGCTACACTCAATGCAAAATTTGAAAGTGAAAAACAAACGGCCAGTTTTAATTTTTACGCACCCGAATTCAAATACAATGGTATTCGACTAACTCACCTGATTGTGGATCAAAATGCCAATTTGAAAAATATGGAATTGCAGACCTCCATCGATCGCATAAATTTTACCGACAGTACCTATATTAAAAACGTCAATATTTCAAATACCTTGGCAAACGACAGTTTACAATTTAACATCAAAATGTCGGAACTTGAAGCAAGCAATAGTCTGGATCTTAATGGCGTCATACGCTTCGCCCATGCCAAACCTGCCTATATCAATTTCTATCCATCGAATATCTTAATCAATAGAGAGCGATGGCTTGTCAATAATGATGCACAATTGAAAATATCGAAAGGAAAATGGTATTTTGAAAAACTGACGCTGAGTCACGACGAACAAAAAGTCCACATCGATGGCATCCTGTCCAACGAAGTCAGTGATCAGATCAATCTCAAATTTCAGGACTTTAATCTTACATCCTTAAATGGTATTACCAAGCCCCATGGCATCAATCTCTCCGGCAACTTAAACGGAAATATTGAAGTTAATTCTGTATTCAAAGCACCCTTTATTGTCGCTAATATAAAAACATCGCCTATCCTGTATAACAATATTCCGATCGGCTCATTAGCACTGAGTGCCAACTACGACCCCGAGAATCAACTGGTAAAACTAGACAGCAAGATACAGGAAGGAAATAAATTAATTCAGTTACAAGGTTCCTATAACCATTTAAGTGAAAACAATAAGCTTAATCTCAAAGCTAAACTCGTAAACACAGATGTGTTTGTTTTCCAGCCCTTTTTACGAAGCCTGGTATCCAATATTCAGGGCAAGGTCAATGCAGACCTCGATATCGAAGGCGATATCCTCAACCCCAAAATTACAGGTTCCGGAAAATTGGATAATGCTTCGATGGTCATCAATTACCTCAAAACACCCTACCGACTTTCTGACGAAATTGCGGTTACCAATAACCGAATTTTTCTGACAGGGCTAAAAGTATACGATCCCAAAAACAATGTAGCAACCATTGATGGCGTTGTAGATCTCAACAAATTGAGTGATCCCGATATCGATGTAACTGCAGAAACGAAGAATTTCATGGTATTAAATACCACGGTAAAGGACAATAACGTCTACTACGGAACCGCTTACGCTTCGGGAACCTTCCAGTTTAAAGGACTAACTTCGGCCATGAACATCAATATACGTGCTAAATCCGAAGAAAATACTGTTATCAATATCCCTTTCAATAGCGCCAGTACGATCTCAGATACCGACTTTATCTACTTTATTGAGAAGGATTCGACCAAAATGAAGAAAAACACAAAAAAACGAGATTTCAACGGTCTGACGATGAATATGGACCTCTTGATAAACCCGAATGCCGAAATAAATCTATTCTCCAGTATGGGCGAATTATCAGGAAGAGGAAACAGCAATCTCAATATGCGGATATCTTCATTGGGAGATTTTGAAATGTTTGGGGATTTTATCATCAACAGTGGAAAATTCAATTTCACTGCCCAAGATTACATCAACAAGATTTTTGATCTCAAAGAGGGCGGTACCGTACGATGGGCAGGAAACCCAACCGAAGCGAATATTAATATCAATGCCATCTACCAACAAAGAACAAGCTTAGCGCCTTTGTACAATGCCGCAGGCCGGGAAGAAAACCCCGAGCGTGTATTGGCACAGGCAGACATGATCCTAAAAGGGCAGTTAAGTCAGCCGGAAATCACGTTTGATATCAACTTTCCACAAAACCCCGGGGTTAAGGATGAACTACAAGGATACTTTTCAGATGCCAACAATGTCAATCAACAAGCGCTTAGCCTAATCGTGAGACGTAGTTTTACACCTGGTACACAAACAGACTTCGGTAAAGAAGTAAACAATACCTTGTTATCTGCGGGAACTGAAATAGCGTTCAACCAGATCAACAACATCATAGCCCAATCGCTTAACATCAATTTCTTTGATATTAATATCAAATCTTTAAATGATGCATCTGCTTCGCTGCGCCTATTCAACGACAGGCTTGTTTTGACAGGCGGTATCTCCGACCGTAGAAGTCAGGCTCTAACGGATCTGAATGTATTTTCAGATCGGGTCTCAACCGATGCCGAGGCTATGTTTTATTTAAGAAAAGACGGCCGTTTGGTCCTACGTGCTTCCAATCGCCTAAATACACGCAACTTTCTTCTTAGCCCCAACGACGGCGAGTATATAAGTGCTTTCGGATTACTTTATCGGCAGGAATTTAACAGCTTCTCAGAGTTCTTGAAAAGGCTATTCCCTTTTGGCAAGAAGACGATTACGACAGCTCCTACTGAAACAAAGAAAAGCAAGGTCAATTAACGTTTCGTTTAGACCCTTGGCTATTTCAACAGGTCTTTTTTCCATTCTGGCTGAGCTCGTTCAACTCAAGCGGACCATTTCAATTCCAGAAGACCCCATCCAACTCAAGCGGACCATTTTAAATCCAGCAGACCTCATCCAACTCCAGCAGCCCAACTCCTATGCCAACCCCATTGTCCCTATTCTGGGAGTACGCCTCGATGCCATCAGCAGAACTTTTGTATTTCAGCTCCATATAACAGCCTACACAAACAATCTTTGGATGATCTGAACAACAATAAACGAATAGTGTCTAAGCTGCCACCAGGCGACGCGCTGCATTGAAAATAAAAAAGTCCCTCCAAATAGATCGGCGGGACTTTCTTTTTATTTTAAAAATCGCTTATGCCAATTTCTCGAATTCTTTGTATTCAATTTCACTAGCATTCAATTTCACTAAACCTTTCAAGTGATCAAATACTTTTAAAGCTTTAGCTTCTTCGAACAAACGATTACCTTGTTCTCTATCTTGCAACAATTGAATTGCAAATTGATTCAACTGCTCATCAGAAGGCTCTTCGTTGATGTTGTACATCTTAATTTGCGCGTAGATACGTTCTTTTGCTAAATTGATAACTTCATCATATTTAACTTCAAGACCATTTTCAGTAACAACGCGATTTTCGATGATTGTCCATTTCAAGTTATTCAAGAAATCAGCAAAACCTTCGTTCAATTCTTCTTCAGAAATGCTTGGGTTAGTTGCTTTCAACCATCTTTTCAAGAACTCTTCAGGGAAAGCTACATCAACCTTCTCCATACCAAAAGTATACATATCATTACGTAATCTTTGATCTGAATTTTGTTTGAATAAATTCTCAACTTCTTCTTTCACTTTTTCTGTGAATTGAGCTTCTTCTGTTACTTCACCTTCCGCGAATAATTTATCGAAAAATTCTTGGTTAAGATCAGCTTCTTCTAAGCGGTTGATATTCTTAACAGTCAATTCAAATTTAGTGACGTCTAAAGCAGTTGCTTCCTCTTCAGTGATACCTAAGATACGTGCTAAATCTTCAGTTTTGAATGCTTTTTTAACATCAATCTTAACAACATCGTCCTTTTTAAGACCAACTAATGATTTTTTGATCTTAGCATCTTCTACGATATCTGTGCGGATAGAAGTTGTTTTTTCTAGACCTTCCTCTTTATCTTGTTTCAATGTTGCATATAATACATCACCTTCTTCAGATACTTCTGGATTAGTCATTTTTCCATAGCTACGACGCAAGTTCTTGATACGATCTGCCAATGTCTCTTCATCAGCTTTGATTTCGTACGAAGTAAATTCAGTCTCAGCAGTAAAAGGCAATTCAAAAGCAGGAGCAAGACCAATTTCATATTTGAAGTTGAAATTGTCTTTATAATCCCAGCTGTATTGTGCATCATCTTCCAAAGGAAGTGGTTGACCTAAAACTTCTAATTTATTTTCAGCAATATAATTAGTGATTTTCTCATTCACTAATTTATTGATCTCATCAAATAAAATAGATTTACCATAAGTGCGTCTGATATGTCCCACTGGAACTTGACCTGGACGGAACCCTGGTAATTTTGCTTTTTTAGCTTGCGCTTTAATCTCTTTGTCGACTTGAGGATTATAATCTTCAGGTGCTAATGCGACGTTGACTACCGCATTGATTGCATCTACATTCTCGTGTGAAATATTCATACTCTTTTTAGCTATATCGCATTCATAAAAAAATCCTCCCGAGGTTTTAAGTTCGGGAGGACATCAAGTGCGGAAGAAGGGACTCGAACCCCCACGCCTTGCGGCGCCAGATCCTAAGTCTGGTGCGGCTACCAATTACGCCACTTCCGCATTAGGATTTCTTTTGATGCCACAAAGATAGAAACCAAACCTATATCCTGCAAGTATTTTCTACTCTTTTTTTTATTTTTTTTCAATATTCTCCCAACCCCTTGCATAATTCATTATTATTCATTTACTTTGAATATCAAAGTACTTTTATGGAACAGAAAGATTTATTTAGAGAACTTGGGCAGATCAGATCATTAATGGAAAAATCGTCCAAATTTGTTTCAATAAGCGGATTATCAGGTGTACTCATGGGCTGTTATGCTTTGCTGGGAACGCTATTGGGATACTATATTATACACCAACCCGAAAGTACCGCTCTACTCTTGGGCCAAAATCTGAATAGGCCCCTACTGTTTTTAATGATTGCGCTCATCGTCCTCTTAACATCCCTGGTGACCGGCTGGCTAATGGCACGTAAAAAGGCGAGAAAAAATAAGCAGTCGATTTGGAACATTACAAGCAAATCTCTTTTATTTGCAGTTTCAATCCCCTTACTAACGGGTGGCATGATATCCTTGTTGTTTTTTGTCCAAGGCTACTACCAGCTGATTGCTGCTATGCTGCTGATTTTTTATGGACTGGCACTGACTGCGGGAAGTATCTATACCTTTGCCGAAGCAAAAGGCCTGGGTATACTGGAAATCTGCCTGGGTTTGATTGGTATATGTTTTCCAGAAATCGGATTACTATTATGGGGATTGGGATTTGGTGTACTACACATCATCTATGGTTTTATCGTTTACAAAAAGTACGAATCGTGAAATTAGATCTTTCCTTATATGACAAAATATTTGAAAACAGAGTTCGCCTCCAAATTATGAGTGTTCTCGCTGCCAATGAAGAATATGATTTTAATTCATTGAAAGAATTGTTGGATGTAACCGATGGTAACCTTGCTTCCAACCTAAAAACTTTGGAAAAAGAAGAATACATTATTGTCGAAAAGAGCTTTGTCGACCGGAAGCCGAACACCAGATACAAAAGAACAACAAAAGGACTTAAAGCCTTTGAAAATCACCTTATTGCACTTGAAAATTTAATAAAACAGCAATACAAATAATTTTTTTATCCATTTACTTTGAAAACCAAAGTACTTTTAAAACATAATTAAATGAAAGGAATTAGATTGAAACTGATGCTGCATCTCTACAATTGGTCCTCCAAAGTATATGCAAACATCTTTAAATGGAACAAAAAAGCCTGGGGAATCTCTAAAGCAGATTTCATGACCTACCCCATTGGAAGCATCGGCCATAATTTGGGGCTCTTTTATGAAAATAAAGGTTTCGATGTCATGCCCAAACTGGAAAATCACGATGTCTTTCATATCCTGACTGAAACCGGAACAGAGATACAAGATGAAATTGCCATGCAATTCCTTTTGCTTGGTAATGGAAAGATGAGTCTGTATCTCATGGCAATGATTTTTATTGGCGGTACCTTATTTCCTGAATACTTCGGTTATTACAAAAAACATTTTCAAAAGGGGCGATCGCTCCAGAGCTTTCATCATTTAGAATTTAAAGAAATCCTTCATTGGCAATTAACGGAGCTTCAAATTGCCTTATACAGCAAAAACATTCAACTTAACTTAAACCGATAAAATCATGGACTACAACAATTCATCTCCGACAGCGCAAACCTCAATTTTTGAGAAAATCAGTAATTCTACTGTCCTGAAGCTATTTGTCATTTTCTTTCTTTCCCTCATACTACTTATTCCGCTAGCCTTAATCAGCGATTTGATTGAAGAGCGGAAAAACCGCGAACAGGAAGTATCGGACGGAATTACATTAAATTGGGGAAAGGATCAGGTTATCTCAAGCCCTGTACTCGCCATCCCCTATCGCGAGAGTATCCCACTTTCTGCCGAAAAAGCCGAGAAATCTAACCTTAGAGAAGAGCTGAAATGGATATTTGTCTTACCCAAAACTTCCAATATCGCAACAGATATAACGCCACAACATCTCGCTAGAGGTATTTATAATACCGTAGTTTACAACAGCAACATCACATTAGAAGGTTCCTTTGGCAAAATATCCCTAGAAAAACTCGAGGTCCCTCATGAGCAAATTGACTGGAAAGGCAGCAAGCTTATTTTCGGTATCCAGGATTTTAAAGGCTTAGGCAAGCGCCCATCCTTGAATTGGGATGGTAACGAGTTAACTTTCGATCCAGACTTTAATAATCTCAAATTATTCACTCAAAATTTAGTCTGTCCGGTATCTTTGGATCCGCAGAAAACGGACAATCGTTTCAAGATTAAGCTAAACTTAAAAGGATCCAAATCATTGAATTTCCTCCCTCTTAGTGATCAGACAAATATCCAGGCTAAGGGTAACTGGGCTAATCCAAGTTTCACTGGTGCATTTTTACCGAGCAAACGTAATACCGAAACATCCAATTTTTCGGCTTCATGGGAAATCCCATCTTTCAGTCGGAAGCTGCCCCAACAATGGACTGGCGATGCCCGTCCAATCTATCAGTTCGATAACAAGCTCGAAAATGGAAATGAGGGCAATGAACAAAAAGCAGCACAAACCGTCACCACTACACTTGCCTCTGCAAATAACCTATTGGATAACACGGACATGATTACAATCAACTTCTTACCAGATATCAACAACTATCAAAAAACAACGCGGGTTGCCAAATATGGTATTTTAGTCATCATTCTGACCTTTACTTCCCTCCTATTCACCGAGGTGATCAAGAAAAAACGGATCCATATCATCCAATATATTCTAATTGGAGCGGCAATGGTTCTTTTTTACACATTACTACTCGCACTTTCCGAGCATATTGGATTTAATCTAGCTTATTTAACCGCTTCTGTAGCGACAGTTATGCTGATTGGCAGTTTCATTAAATCAATTACCAAAGACCAGAAATCGGCGCTGTTGCTGAGTTCAATTCTGGCTTTATTTTATCTCTTCATCTATATCCTTATGCAACTTCGGGATTATTCCCTTATCGCTGGAACAATTGGCATCTTTATCATTTTGGCGATTTTGATGCGCGTTTCAACAAAAATAAACTGGTACCAATTTGACAATAGCCATGTGGATCAATAGACAACATCTGCGACTTTACTGGGTCTTGATTCAGATATTACTTAAAAAATAGGGATTTACAATTCTCATAAGCCATTTCTACATGAAAGAGATGGCTATTTTTTTACTTGACTTAGCATTTATGACCAAATTCTGTAACTTGCGAAGAAATTTTTCAGCGGCATAGATATGTTTAAACAGATGAAAAAACTTACAATACTTACATTAGCGATTATGGCGTGTAACCTAAGCAATGCGCAAGAAAGCAAAGGTGGAAAAAGCAATTTTAAATTAGTGTCGGAATCGCCACAACCAATCAACCCAAGTACACTTTGGGATCTTGGTCGTGTTTCGGCCGAAGGACTTTCTGCAGATGGCAAAACATTGGTATATGGTGTTTCCAATTATAATTTGGAAAGCAATTCAAGTGAAAAAAATCTATATACGGTTTCTCTGATCAATGGTACCAACCAGCAGTTCACCGATCAAAAAGGCGGTGAAACAGTCGTTCAGATCGAACCAAATGGCGACGTAATTTATTTGTTAAAAGGGCAGTTATGGAAGAAGAACCTATCTAAGGGTGAAGCACTTCAATTGACAAATGGCGATATCGCCTTAGAAAATATCAAATTTTCGCCTGATGGTAAGCAAATACTCTTCAGCCAGTCCGTTTTGGTAAAAAAATACCACAGTACAGATAAATACCCCGAATTACCAAAGTCAGACGCTTATATCTATGATAACTTAGATTATAGGCACTGGGATACCTTCAATGATGGTAAGTTTAGTCATCCTTTTGTGGCGAGTTTTATTGATGGCAAAGTTGGTGAGCCGGTAGACCTATTGAAGGACCAAGCCTTTTATAGCCCTCAGGCACCATTTGGTGGCGCCGAAGATTTTGCCTGGTCTCCAGATAGCAAAGCCGTGCTGTATGTCTGTAAAAAGAAATTCGGAACAGACTATGCCGTCAGTACCAATACCGATATTTATCGCTATGATATCGCTACCGGAACGACTTCTAACCTGACAGAAGGCATGAATGGGTATGATACTGCTCCAACATACTCTCCCGATGGAAAAAGCCTAACCTGGCTCAGCATGAAGACCGATGGTTATGAATCGGACAAAAATGATATCATACTATTTGACAAAAACAGCTCAATTCGTTTAAATCTAACAGCACATTGGGATGGTACGGTCAATAGTTTTATCTGGAGCAGTGACAATCGAAAAATCTATTTTACAGCTGCTACGAAAGGTACCGTTCAATTATTTGAACTTGAAGTACCGACCAATATCAAAGCTAAAAGTTCACCAAAAATACAGCAAATTTCGGAAGGAGACTTTGACATCACCGGGATTGTAGGCCAAGTAGCGGACAAATTAATCGTTAGTTCGACAAAGTTTACCCGTGCAACAGAAATCTTCAGCTTTGATCTAAAAACCAAAGCATTAACTCCGGTCACCAAAGTCAACGATGCAAAATATGCAAGCATCAGCGAAAACAAAATTGAGAAGCGTATCACAAAAGCATCCGATGGAGCAGATCTTTTCTCATGGGTAATCTATCCGCCAAACTTTGACCCTGCAAAAAAATATCCAACCATACTGTACTGTGAAGGCGGCCCTCAATCTGCACTGACGCAATTCTATTCGTTCCGTTGGAATTTACAATTGATTGCATCACAAGGTTATATTGTCATCGCTCCAAACCGTAGGGGTATGCCTGGCTGGGGGGTAAAGTGGAATGAAGCCATTTCTCAGGACTGGGGCGGTCAGCCAATCCGGGATTACTTGACAGCGATAGACGATATCTCCAAAGAATCCTATGTAGATACAACTCGTCGCGCGGCGATTGGAGCTAGTTATGGTGGATACTCTGTTTATCAACTAGCTGGCGTGCATCAAAACCGTTTCAAAACTTTCATTGCGCACAATGGTTTATTCGACATGAGAAGCTGGTACGGTACCACAGAAGAACTCTTTTTTGCCAACCACGAACTGGGTGGGGCGTACTGGGATAGCAAAAATGAGCAATCCTATACCGCATTCAACCCCATTGAAAAAGCAAATAATTGGCACACGCCAATTTTAATCTTTCAAGGCGGAAAAGATTATCGTGTTCCAATCGGACAAGGGTTAGCGGCATTCCAATTGGCTCAACTCAAAAAAATTAAGAGCCGTTTGGTCTACCTACCTGATGAAAATCACTGGGTACTGTCAGGACAAAACGCACAAGTTTGGCAAAGAGAATTCTTTACCTGGCTTAAGGAAACTTTATAACGAGATGTGTAAAATCCGCTTGTAAAATCAGGTATTTTCGCAACTGACAAAGTCGGCCTTCACCTGTTTAAATTCCAAAAAGCGTTACTCAGGGAGTGAACATATAAAAACAAAAAGCCTGCAATATGCAGGCTTTTTTATGTATCCTATTTGATCTGATTGCTGAAATCTATTTCTCGCCTTTTTTTCCAAAGATGGAAAGTTTGATATATTTCCCGGGTTTCTCTTTCACATCCTTCATCAAATTATCCATTTCCTTTGAAGCATTATTGAGATTATTATATAACGCTTCGTCATTTAACAATAAACCAATAGATCCTTTACCACTATTGATTTTTCCCGTGATCTCCTGAAAATCATTGACTGCGGCATTTACTTTGTTCATGGTATGTTCAAAATCCAATCGGGCGGCCTTATCGGTAATATTATTCAGATTAGACATGATCGCATTGATTTTCTCGCCATTTTGTGAAAAATTGGATGTAATTGATTCGAGATTGGCCATGATTCGATTGAGTCTCCCCTTTTCATCCCCCACTAGACCTTCGACATCTTTGGTGATGCCTTCTACATTTTTCAAAGAAGTGGAAATGCTATGAATACTTCTTTTAAAGTCATCCTGAAACTGTTTGTCTAAGACATTATTGACAACCGATAATGTTGAATCCAGTTTAATGGTAATTGTTTCGATCCGTTTTTGAATGGGTTCAACCTTATCCATAATATTCGGTTGGACACCTGAAGCTAAAAAGTCCCCATCCTTTGCCAATTCCTTACTGTTGCCCATTTCGAAAACAATGGCCTTACTTCCCAACAAATCTGTGCTTGAAATCCGCGCAATTGTATTCTTTGGAACGTCATAATGGGAGTGTATTTTGAACTCTGTCTTAATTTTGCCATCAGGTAGGAGAATCATTTTTGATACACGACCGATTTGATAACCATTTACTAAAACAGGTTTTGATGGAGTTAGGCCATCGACAGCTTCATAAGTTGTGTAATATGTGTTGTCGCTGCTAAAAACATCATTTCCTTTTAGAAAGCTATAGCCAATAAATAATAAAACTATCGCAACTGTTGCTAATATGCCGACTTTTGTCTCGTTTGAAATTTTCACAAATAATCTATTTAGTAATGATCATTAATTTAAGTTTAAAACAGCATAAAAGCAAATCTGTTTAGCGTTCTACAGAATTTTTATAAATTTTCAGAGCGGAAACTAAATTATTGACAATTTCCTGTTGCCCTTCATCAGACAATAGGTAGCTCTCTTCTTCTCTATTACTAATAAAGCCAATTTCTGTAAGCACAGCGGGCATACCTGCTTCAGCCAATACAGCTAAGCCTTTCTCCCAGAATCCTCTACTATATCGCCCTGCCTTCACATACTCACCTTCAATCATCTGCGCCAGACGAATACTTTTTTCACGGAATCGGTTTTTCATCAAGGAGAAGATGATAGCACTTTCAGGGTCTTTTGGATCAAATCCCTGATAATTTTCTTTATAGTTTGATTCCAGTAACAAGGACGCATTTTCACGAACTGCAGCATCTTGCTGTCCCAAACGATGCGAACCCGAGACCAATGTTTCGGTACCATGTGCGCTAGCACCACTGGAATTACAGTGTATTGAAATAAATAAATCTGCTTTATTGGCATTCGCCAAGCGAATACGTTTGTAAAGCTCAACAAATTCATCCGTCGTTCTCGTGTAGATGATCTTGATACCCGGAATATCTTTCTGAATCTGCTTTCCCAATTTTAACGCAACTTCAAGGGCTACATTTTTCTCCAACGATCGCCGCCCTTGTGCTCCGGTATCTTTACCGCCATGGCCCGCATCAATTACAATCGTTTTTATTTGGTAGTCTGGAGGCACTGCTTGCCCATTGTTTAATGTGAAAGAATTCAATAAAAAAAATCCCAAAGTAGCGAACACAACGCTACACCATTTTCTAATTCTTAAATCTGATTTCATTGAATAATTATTTGCTCTACTATAAACGAATCAAAATGCGTCAATATTATTTCTTTAATAGATAACGATATTTAACATATTTTCTATTGCTTTTTTGACTAATTTTGTCTCTCGAAGTTTAACATTATTTCACAAAAATAACATTTGTCTTTAATTTTGAAGTCGTTAATCAACATTTTAACACTATTTATCATTCTTGCAATGAGCAATGCTAGCTTTGCTCAAAGTAATATTCCATTAAAACAGAACGGACTTCAAGGTAAAGATCCTATTTCGGCGACCAATAAATCGCAAGATACGAGTAAATCGAAAACTGCAGATACGACCAAATCTGTAAACGATACAACCAAGAAAAAAGGAAGTGGCTTGCAGGCCGAAGTGAGCATTATTGCGGTTGACTCGCAGAAATCTGAAGTTGCCAAGAATATCAGTCACCTTTATCGCGGAGCAAAAGTAAAGTACCAAGATTTTGAACTTTCTGCCGATTATATCCGTCTTGATCGAAACAAGAAAAAGATTTTTGCTTCTGGGATCTACGACAAAAGTGGTAAATATGTAGGGCGTCCTATTGTCATCATGGGTAATGGTGAATCACCGAAAACAGTAGATTCACTCTACTACGATTACGAAAAGCAAGAGGGAAATACCTACGGTATTATGACCGAAGTTGATGGTGGATTTATCCAGGCCAATGTTGTTCGAAAGAATATCTACGACGAAATGTCTATTTACAAGGGATTATATAGTACCTGTAATCTACCCTATCCGCATACCCATTTTGGAATTCATATCACCAAAGGAATTGTCACTAAGAACCAGATTATTTCTGGTCCGGCCTACCTTGTCGTGATGGGTGTACCGATGCCCGTGGCATTTCCATTTGCATTTTTCCCAAAACCAGATAAAAGAGCATCCGGGTTTCTCTTCCCTTCTTTTGGAGAAGATTATACCAGAGGATTCTCCATGCGGGATATCGGTTGGTATTTGGCCTTCAACGATTACTGGGACAGTGAGATTAGAGGTTCCTTGTATTCTAAAGGTTCGTGGGAAGCTTCCATCAATACGCGCTATACCGTCAACTACAAATTTAACGGTGGTTTTAATATCCGTTACGCCAATACCAAAACAGGTATTGAAGGAACACCCAATTACGGCTCCAATAAGGATTTTAACGTCACATGGAACCATACCCAACGGCAGGAAGCCAATCCAGGAACATCTTTCTCTGCAAGTGTTAACTTTGGTACAAGTTCTTTCTTTCAAAATACCGGAACCGGAAGTACACAAAATACCTATGAAAATCTTGCCCGTAACCGTATGGGATCGTCCATCAGTTATGGAAAAGTATTTGCCGATGGTAAGGTAAACCTCACGGCCAGCTTAACGCATAACCAGGACATGGCTACACGCAGTATACAGATGAGTTTACCCAACATCAGCTTAAACGTATCCTCTTTTAATCCATTTGACAGCAAAGACCGTGTCGGTGAACAAAAATGGTATCAACGCATCAATGTCGGTTATAGTTTCCAGGCGCAAAACTCGGTCAGTACCATTGATACATTGTTGTTTAAACCAGGAGGTTTCAAAAAATTCCAAAATGGTTTCCAACACAATATTCCAATCAGTCTATCACTCAATGCTTTTAAATATTTCCAGTTCAATACCAGTGTAAACTATACCGAACGTTGGTATTTACAAAGTACGCGACAAAGCATCGACAATACCGCTGCAGGTTATAAACAACGTATCGATACCGTTCAGGGATTCAATCGTGCATACGATTACTCGGTATCGACCGGACTTTCGACCAAGGTTTATGGTAATTATTTCCCTAAAATAGGTAACCTTAAGCAGATCAGACACGTTGTTACACCGTCAATCAACCTGAACTATAGACCCGACTTTTCGGATCCAAAATATGGTTTCTATCAGCATTATAACGATCAATATGGAAACAGAAATGTATACTCAATCTTTAGCCAGGGTGTCTACGGTTCCCCTTCCGCAGGAAAATCTGCGGGGATAGGTTTCTCCATTGACAATAATATCGAAGCAAAGGTCAAAAGTAAATCTGACACCACGGATGGCGGTATGAAGAAAATCCCTATTCTTCAAGGTCTGACGTTCAGTGGAAATTACAACTTTGTGGCCGACTCGCTAAAGTTGTCCCCAATTACTTTCTCTGGCCGTACAGCTTTTTTCGACCAAAAGATGAATGTAAACTTCAACGGTACATTTGATCCTTATTCGGTCAACGAAAATGGTGTCCGTGTCAATCGCTACGCCATTAAAGACGGTAGCCTTGCGCGCCTGACAAACTTTGGTCTTTCCTTTGACTATAGTCTGAATCCTAAGGCTGCGAAATCACGTAATAACAATATTGATTCTTTAAGAAAAGAAATGACAGGAGCGGGTATGACTCCCGAACAGGCACAAGCCTTAGCTCGAATCAGCTCAGATCCAAACGCATTTGTGGACTTTAACATCCCATGGAACCTTGCGGCATCGTTCAGTTTCAATATGGCAAAATCGTTCAACTCCAGTACACGAAGAATGCAGAGCCAGATCACAAGCACATTGAATTTACATGGCGACTTCAGTGTTACGCCAAAATGGAAAGTCACCTTTCAATCGGGGTACGATTTCAAACAGAAGGAAGTGGTCATGACCTCTTTCAATATCTATCGCGATCTGCATTGTTGGGATATGTCATTTGGCTGGATGCCTTTTGGGCGGTTCCGAAGCTACAACGTCACCATTCGTGCCAAGGCATCGATCTTACAAGATCTTAAGCTCACAAAAAGAGCCAGTTCAGGAGGCAGTTATTTTTAAAATAACTGCTTTTTTTTTGAAATGTTATATTCATATTGGCCAAAAAGAATTTTCAGTTTCTTTTCAAAAAACTTCTTCCATCAAATACATCTTAAACATTTCGTTGAGCCGCAATTTTATGTAAGTTTATATACTGAATCTTCTGGGATTGAATTTTCATTTTTTAGGCGCTAGCGCATGGACATTTTAACACCAGAAGATTGAGAAAATCAAACACGATACATACCCACATATGTATTTTTCACCGTAGGGATGTGTCGCATAATTATTTTAAAGATGAAAGCAGAGATTATTACCATAGGCGATGAGATTCTCATCGGTCAGATTATTGATACCAATTCAGGCTGGATTGCCAAACAACTGCTCCAATTCGAAGTCGATATCGTTCAAATGACATCGATCCCTGATACAGAAGAGGCTATTTCAACGACATTGAAAGAGGCTTCAACGCGGGCAGATCTTATTTTAATCACTGGAGGTCTGGGCCCGACGAAAGATGATGTGACAAAAAAAACGGCCGCAGCATATTTTGGAACCACCTTGATCCGCGATGAGCATGTACTTCGGCATGTGACCAACATATTTGAATCGCGCAATCTAAAGATGCTCGACATCAATCTACAGCAGGCCGATGTTTTAGCGAATTGTGAAGTCTTATTTAACGACTATGGCACCGCGCCCGGCATGCTGGTCCATCAGGACCAAAAGAGGTTTATTTTTATGCCTGGCGTGCCCTTTGAGATGAAATTTCTGATGGAAAAACATGTGCTGCCCCTATTAGCCAAACAGGATCCTGACTTATTTATCTGTCACGAGACCATTTTGGTTGGCGGAATCGGAGAATCATATTTGGCAGAAGAAATAAAGGATATCGAAGCAGAACTTCCTTCCAGCATAAAATTGGCCTATCTACCAACCTTGGCCTTTATCCGATTGAGACTCTCTGGAAAAAGCAGGAATAAATCTGACATTATGCTCCAGGTTGCCCTTTTTAAAACAAAGCTACTCCATCGTTTACAACACCATGTCATCGCGGACTATGACACAAGCATCGAGCCCTATCTGATTAAAGAGCTTGGCCGCCGAGGTGCTACATTGACTACTGCAGAAAGTTGTACCGGAGGTAGCCTCGCCGCTTCAATAACCGCGGTAGCGGGAAGCAGCACGATATTCCTTGGTGGTACCATCCCCTACTCCAACGCGTTAAAACAACAATTGTTGAACGTCGAGGAAGAAACACTAATCCAATATGGAGCAGTAAGTGAGCAGACTGCTATCGAAATGGCTTCCGGTTCAAAAAAGGCATTTTCTTCCGACTATGCTATTGCGACAACTGGAATAGCGGGGCCAGGTGGTGGAACAGCTGAGAAACCAGTTGGCACTATTTGGGTGGCTGTTGCCGGGAAAAAGGAAATTTTAACCAAGAAGTTTCAATTTGATAACGACAGACTGATCAACATCGAACGTACCCGTATGAATGCTTTATTACTTCTATGGAAGTTGCTTGTAAAAGAAAAAGAACAGGATACACAATAAAGTAAAATAATATTTCAAAAAACACGTTATTTAAGGAATAATATTTTAAATTGTTGAAAGTAAACCACAATTTATTTAACTTCGTTTTTCTATAACGAGATTGCTAAAAAATATGGCTTTATATAAACTCTTGCTCCCAAAAATGGGAGAAAGTGTATCCGAGGCAACAATCACAAAATGGTTAAAACAACCTGGTGACCTGATTGAGGAAGATGACACTTTATTGGAAATTGCAACTGACAAAGTTGATTCAGAGGTACCTTCCCCTGTAAAAGGTGTTTTAAAAGAGCATTGCTATACCGTAGACCAGACTGTCCAAGTTGGTGAAGTCGTTGCAATTATAGAAATTGAAGGCGAAAATGAAGAACCTGCGATTCAAGCACAAGAAAATATCGCTCCTTCAGCGGCAACTCCCGAAGAGATCATAGCATTGAACATCCCAGGTGTAGACCAGCTGCCCAATGTAACAGCTGAAATTCCATCTTCTTCATACGAAAATACCCTTCGCTTTTATTCACCTTTAGTGAAAAATATAGCACGTCACGAAGGATTGTCCCAGGATGAACTTGACCGTATCCAGGGTACCGGAGCAGAGGGAAGAGTGACTAAGGAAGATATTTTAACGTATGTATCGCATCGGGATTCCTCCTCAAAATCGACAAAAGCCATTCCGGCAGAGCACACGAACACTAGCACGGGCATGAGTACGGAATCTCCAAAAATAACCTCCAGCGCTCCGTCGCATGTTCACACCGTTGCCAATGGCAGTGATGAAATCATTGAAATGGACCGTATGCGGAGATTGATAGCAGACCATATGGTCAAAAGCGTACAGACCTCTCCCCATGTATGTTCTTTTGTTGAGGCAGATGTCACCAATTTAGTTTTGTGGCGCAATAAAGTTAAAGATGCTTATAAAAAACGCGAAGGAGAAAACATCACGTTTACCCCTTTGTTTATCGAGGCTATTAGCAAGGCTCTCAAAGATTTTCCATTGGTCAATATATCGATCGACGGTTACAATATCATCAAGAAGAAAAACATCAATATTGGTATGGCTGCAGCATTGCCTAATGGCAATCTCATCGTTCCGGTCATCAAAAATGCTGACCAATTAAGCTTAGTCGGGTTGAGTAAAAGTGTCAACGACCTCGCACAACGGTCACGGGCGAATAAATTGAAGCCTGACGATACCCAAGATGGTACATTTACATTCACCAATATCGGCGCTTTCGGTAATATTATGGGAACGCCTATCATTAACCAACCGCAAGCTGCAATCTTGGCTGTCGGTACCATTACGAAAAAACCAGCGGTCATAGAAACAGAGTATGGCGATATGATTGGTATTAGACATATGATGTATCTGTCACTCTCTTACGATCACCGTGCAATCGATGGTGCTCTCGGAGGTACTTTCTTAAAACGTGTGGCCGACTACCTGGAAAACTGGGATAGCAATAGAGTAATCTAACAATCAGAATAAAAAAACGGCTCTGTTAAGAGCCGTTTTTTGTTATCTAGTATATACGTTTTGTTACTTAAACATACTTTGTTCGAACTGTATTTTTTTCTTCTTAATCACCAATTGAAACCGCAGGTACAGTAAAAGCGAAGAGCTTAGCAGGCCCAGCGTTAACCCATACCAAATCCCCTTGATACCCCAGTTAAATACGACGCCCATGAGGTAGCCGCTTGGTAGCCCAATAATCCAATAAGCGATAAATGTGATTAGGGTTGGTATATTCACATCCCCCATCCCACGTAACACTCCCAGACCGACAACTTGCGTACCATCAAACAATTGGAAAAGGCCCGCAATAATCAACAGCTGAGAAGCAATAATCACCACGGCATGATCTGAGGTAAAGATATAAGGCAAATAATCATTCAATAGCGCGAACAAAGACGCTGTAATCACCATAAAGATCAACACCAATTGATACGACGTGATGGCAAATCGTTCGAGACGAAAAAGATTTCGATTACCATAACTATTCCCCACCTTGATTGTTGCAGCAGCAGCAATACCACTCGCCATCATATACGTCATCGCGGCCAGCTGTATGGCTACTTGATGAGAAGCTTGCGCTGTCGCACTTATGGTACCGGCTAATAGGGATGCCCCTGCAAAAGCCCCAATTTCAAAGACATATTGCATAGCCACGGGTGCCCCGATCCGTACGATCTTCAACAATCGCTCCCGATCGACCAATGTCACTTTAAAGTATTGAATATATCCTTTAAATTTCTGCGATCGCAAGACATAGGTCATCATCACAGACATCATTAACACACGGTCGATCAATGTACTGTATCCGACTCCCTTGACCCCCATTGGGCTGATGCCAAACATCCCTTTGACAAAGATGATCGCCAAAATAATGTTCAATACATTCCCCCAAATAGTTACATTCATCGCTTGCTTAGTAAACCCCAGGCCTTCAGCAAATTGCTTAAAGGTGCTAAATACCATTAATGGAAGCATCGATAAACTCAGAATAAGTAAATAAGGCTTTGCCTCCTTCACCACAGCCGGATCTTGGTTGAGGTGATCGATCGCCAACATTGAACCAAAATAGACCAATGCGAATAACAAGAGTCCCGCAATAATATTTAACCAAAAGCTATTAGACAACAAAATAGCACATTCTTTTTTATTATCACGGCCATTCTCTTGCGCAATCAATGGCGTGATGCCATACGCTATCCCCAAACCAATGACCATAACAACCATAAAAACAGCATGTACCAACGAAACTGCCGCCAATGGAATGGTTCCTGCAAAATGTCCAACAATCACACTATCTGCGGTATGCACCAGCGTATGTCCCAATTGTGAGATCACCACCGGCCCCGCCAATACCATCGTACTTTTGTAATACGGTTTAAATGTTTTAAATTTTCCCAACATAATCGATTTCCCAAAAAAATAGCCACAAAAATACGAAGATATTTCCGCCCTATCGTCATATTAAAAAATATTTAGCAAAAATATAACAATTTACACCCATCAAATAACCGCACTTTGTTAAGTAATTTTTATGTTTCAAATACCTTAAAATTATCTTAAATTTACTTTTGGGTCTAAGAACTATAGAAATATAAATGTACCTTAGCATCTAGTTAGTAATCAAAAGAAGAGGAAAAAGAGTATGTACAATCCAGTAATAGCATTTCTAAACATCGGAACACAAGAGATGATCTTAATTGTGTTTGCAATCTTGTTACTTTTTGGAGGCAAAAAACTTCCTGAATTGGCGAGAGGTTTAGGAAGAGGAATACGTGAGTTCAAAGATGCATCAGAAGGTATCAAACGTGAAATTTCAGATCAAATCAATAATTTCGAGAAAGACATAGACGTTAAAACAGAAGTAAAAGAAGAAACTGTTCCTAATGATGTTCGTTTGGCTGAAGAGCAAGCTCAAGCAGCACACGAAGAAGGGGCTAAGCCACAGGAAGCCGTAGAAGGTTCAGAAACAGATCAACCAAAGAAAAAATATGAATTCACAACACCTGCCGGTGTCGTTGAGCATAACCCACATAAACAACCCGATTATGGCGAAGAGCCATCTCACATCACGTACGGGTATAACGATCATTTTGCTGAAACGAAAAACAACGAGGTAGAAGATAAAAAAGTTCCTGAGCAGGACAATACCAGTAAACCTGCTTAATTTTACTACTTTAGTTTATAATTAGATATACTTAGAGCTGTTGAATCACCATTCAACAGCTCTACTTTTTAAGATTAAACCGACAATGAGCTTATCAACACACGAAATTACCATTGCTAATGAGCTTTCTATTAGCGAAAAACAAGTTCGCACGACTATAGCACTATTAGACGAAGGCGCTACTGTTCCGTTTATCTCACGCTACCGTAAGGAAATGACGGGTAGTTTGGACGAAGTTCAAATCACCACGATCAGAGATCGTTTCCAGCAGCTGCGTGATTTAGATAAACGTAAAGAAGCTGTTCTTAAATCGATCAACGATCAGGGAAAATTGACACCGGAGCTTGAGCAGCAGCTTTTGGGTGCCGAAACCATGGCCAGTCTCGAAGATATCTATTTGCCTTACAAACCCAAGCGTAAAACTCGCGCCAGTGTGGCACGTGAAAAAGGTCTGCAACCTTTAGCGGATCTTATTTTAGCACAAGAAATAGGAGATTTCCTCCCCCTTGCCGACAGTTTAATAGATGAAGAAAAAGGCGTTAAGAATACAGAGGAGGCACTAGCCGGTGCCCGCGATATCATCGCAGAGATCATTGCGGAAGATGCGACAGTGAGAGCCAAAGCGAGAGCGATATTCCTCGAAAAAAGCACATTTGTTTCACGGGTAGTTCCTGGAAAGGAAGAAGCTGCACTAAAGTATAAAGATTATTACGAATGGTCTGAACCGTTGAAAAATGCACCTTCACATCGTGTGCTGGCCATGCGCCGCGGAGAAAAAGAGGAATTACTCTATTTAGATATCGATATCAATGAAGAAGAAATCCTACCAGGTATCGAATCGATCTATATTAAGGGTTCCAACGATGCCGCAGCTCAGGTAAAACTCGCCTTGGTCGATAGCTACAAGCGGCTGTTAAAACCTTCTATGGAGACGGAAATTCGTGTATTGACACGTCAAAAAGCCGATGAAGAAGCCATCAAAGTTTTTGCCGACAATGTGCGTCAACTACTACTAGCCGCTCCACTAGGGCAGAAAAGGCTGCTCGCGATCGACCCAGGATTTCGTACAGGCTGTAAAACGGTTGTTCTGGACGAACAGGGACAGCTTAAAGAAAATACGGCCATCTTTCCGCATACAGGCGCCAATGGACTTGCAGAAGCAAAAAAAACAATTCAGTATCTAGTATCAAAATATGATATCCAAGCCATCGCAATCGGCAATGGAACCGCCGGTCGTGAAACGGAAGAATTTGTACGGAGACTCGGATTAAATAACGTTACCATCGTAATGGTCAATGAAAGTGGAGCCTCTATTTATTCGGCTTCCGAAACTGCCCGTGAAGAATTTCCAGATCAAGATGTTACGGTACGCGGCGCAGTATCTATTGGTAGACGGTTGATGGACCCATTGGCTGAACTGGTTAAGATCGATCCAAAATCGATCGGTGTCGGACAATATCAGCATGATGTAGATCAAAATAAACTCCAGACTTCATTGGATGATACCGTCATCAGTTGCGTAAATGCTGTCGGTGTCGAATTGAATACGGCCTCCAAACAAATTTTATCCTACGTTTCCGGTCTTGGTCCATCCCTGGCACAACAGATCATCAAATACCGGAATGAGAACGGTCCTTTTGCCTCCAGGCGCGAACTGAAAAAAGTTCCTCGCCTTGGCGATAAAGCCTTTGAACAAGCTGCAGGCTTTCTACGCATCCGCCATGCCGCAAACCCACTGGATTCGTCGGCGGTACACCCCGAGCGTTATGCATTGGTCGAACAAATGGCCAAAGACCTTGGCAAAAAAGTAGAAGATCTATTGACTGACGCTGACTTGCGAAAATCGATCCCTTTGAAAAACTATATCTCAGAGGAAGTTGGATTACCGACATTGAATGACATTCTCAATGAATTAGCGAAACCCGGATTAGATCCAAGGGAAAAGTTCGAAGCATTCTCATTCACAGATGGCGTCAATACCATTGGGGATTTAAAAGTGGGTATGAAGCTGCCAGGAATCGTGACGAATATTACAAATTTCGGAGCCTTTGTTGATATTGGCGTACATCAAGATGGCTTGGTACATCTAAGCCAATTATCGAATCGCTATATATCGGACCCCCATGAAGTCGTCAAAGTACAGCAACACGTCATGGTAACAGTAATAGAAGTAGACGAAAAGCGTAGTCGTATCGCATTGTCAATGAAAACAGATGAAAAACCTGCGCTACCCAAAAACAAAAAAAATGAACCTAAAAAGCAGGCCGAGCCACAAACGGATATGGCCAGCAAGCTCGCTGCATTGGCGAGTAAGTTCAAATAGATAGTTGTAACATCCTATCGAAAAGCTGACCGTTCGCCGGACTGCCCCTCATAAAAGTGCTTAACATTTTTTGGCGGCGCTGCGGCGACTGGTCAGCTTTTTTTTGATTCGATTAAATCCAATGTCCGTCATTCGTATCGCTGTTTTATTTTGTATCTTTAGAGGAAACAAGTTTAGACCCGTTATGAAAAATTGTACCTTACTATTCTTCCTATTTTTTGGAATTTATTTTTCTAAAATCCAGGCACAGCAACTTCACGACGGAGCCTATCTATACCAGGATGGCATCAATAAACACTTAATGCTCGTTAAAGATCATTATATCTCGTTTATAAGTTACGATGATGTCAGAAAACGTTTTCAACATACTTGGGGTGGGCCACTTGATAAACAGCCTAATCTGATCAATATCGCCATCGAGTATAATTCACAGGATTCATCTGCCATCGGCAAAACAACTCAATTGCCGTATCGGAGTGAAGCAGACTCCCTTCGCCTAAAAATAGCCAATAGCTATCATCTCTATATTAAACAGAAAAAAGTCCCGCAGGACCTGGACGCACTTTGGCGCATCACTGGTCGCCAACAAGGAGAAAAAATGCAGGATATTCCGAAAGCAGACCGCAAAACAATCAAAATATTGGTTGATGGCTATTTTCAATGGATAGCGATTAATCCTGCACAAAAAGGTTTCTATGGTACTGGCGGGGGCAATTATCAATACGATAACAATCGGTATACTGAAAAAATACAATTCTTTTCGAGAGACAATAATCGAGTTGGGCAAGAACTGGCCTTTGACGGTGAAATTGTAGATGGCAGATGGCAGCATAGAGGAAAAAGCTCGAAAGGAGACGATATTTATGAAATTTGGAGCAAAGAAATAACTGAATAAAAAAATATGACAATAGAAGAATTTCAATCACTTGAAAGTCCACTTCAGCATTGGACAGCGGTACAAAAGTCACTTTGGTATGATCTGAAAGGAAATTGGAAAACCGCGCACGACCTCATCGATCAATTGGGGGGAACCGACGCAGCACATGTTCATGCTTATTTACACCGCAAAGAAGGTGATCAATGGAATGCAGAATATTGGTATCGCCGCGCCAAACAAAATGTATACAGAGGCAATCTTGATGATGAGTGGAAAGAACTCTTCAAGTGTTACGTTGTGTAATAACAATTACCCTATTTTCGGACAGGGGCTGTTTTCTTTTATATACACAAAAGGACAATTTGGGTAATAAAGTAGTCAAAAATAGTATAGAAAATTAACTCAGAACTTTTTTAGGCTGTTGAATATCTTTAAAAACATAAAAATATTACCAAATAAGATATAACATCAACCAAATCCGGAGATAATACGTAACAAAAATAACACAAAGAAAAATATTATAAAACTAACAAATAGAATGGCACAGATATTGAATATAGCTTGTTATACTTGAGAAAGTATACTTTTCATAAATTTAGGTTAATAATTGGTTAGGTTAAACACTTGAAGTTCCCCACTTCAAGTGTTTTTTTTAGCAAAAACTCAATCGAAGTAACATCAAATCCACTTCCCCCATCTTTTTTTAATTAGGACACTTTCTTTCATTAAAAGGTATATTAAAAATTTAAAACAATACATTGTATTACTATGTATTTTGTTATATATTTACTTCCATGAACAAAGAATTTATTGACAAATGGATTTCACAGCTAAAAAAAGGAAGTCTTTCTTTTGTTGTATTAGGTATTCTTGCCTATGATCAGGAATACTATGGCTACGATCTTATCCAGGAGGTCAAGAAGAAAACGGCCATTGATATTGCTGAAGGAACATTATACCCCTTATTGATCCGTTTAAAAAACGAAGGCCTGGTCGAATCGAACTGGGTGCCTCAGGAAACTGGGATTCCAAGAAAATATTATAAAATAACAAAGGAAGGCCAAAGTACTTTCTTAGAGATGAGAACGTACTGGACAAGCTTAAACCAACATTTAACCACTTTGACGCATGCATTATAACCAGATACCCTTTACAAATAGATCCTCAGCTCAGCTATATCAAGACTACATGTCAACAGCGACGGCTCTTGTAAAAAAATTAGCCTTGGAGCAAAGACAGGATATCTTATGTGAAATCAATAGCCACATATTTGAGGCATTGCAACAGCAGCTTCCCCCACAATTAATCCATGACGCCATGCCTAGTCAGCTCCAAGAAATCTTAGATAAACTCGGGTTACCAGAGACTTTTATCAAGGAAATGATTTTGTCAACGTCCATTGCCCCGTCAATAGAATCTCCTCGTAAATCCCTATCCTTATTACGGGTACCTATCATGCTCACACAAGGGATCATAAACATGATTTATTATATCATCTATACCCTGATGCTCATCGCCGTATTTCTCATCGTGGCCAAGTTTATTGATCCTCAGGGAGTCGGATTCTTCTATGCGCCCAACAAGTTTTTCATATTCGGCAAACTTATTTTACAGCACGAAGAAGCCCTACGTTACGAACAATTGGGCAATTATTTCATTCCGGCCTTTCTATTTATCATCAGTGGACTTTACTATTCCTCCACGTTAATTTTGAAACTCAAAAAATCTATTCCCCATAAATTATGAAAAGAACCACAGTGTTATTGTTCCTCTTAGGAACCCTATCAAGCCCCATTCTCAAAGCCCAGGAATTCACACCTGTTCGCATGGACAGCCTGATGGCCGTTATGGATAAAAATAATGTCTGGATGGGCAGTATTGCGATCAGCAAAGGCGATCAATTACTCTATCAAAAGGCGATTGGATATGCAGACCTGGCGCAGAAAAAGAAAGCCAACATAAATACGCGTTATGGAATAGGTTCAATCTCCAAAACTTTCACAGCAACACTTGTACTAAAAACAGTTGAGCTCGGAAAACTGAAGTTAGACGAACCAATTTCCGCATTCTTTAAAGATATTCCAGACGCTGGAAAAATCACCGTTCGCCAACTGTTAAATCATAGCAGCGGATTACACAATATCACGGATGACAACGATTATTTGACATGGAATACTAAACCACAGACAGAGAAAGAGCTTGTTGAACGTATCGTCAAAGGCGGAGTTGAATTTGACCCCGGCAGCAAGCATGTATATAGTAATTCAAACTACATTCTACTTACTTATATTCTGGAAAAAGTATGGAAAAAAGACTATGCTTCTTTATTGAAAGAGTATATCTGCCAGCCACTAAAGTTGGAACAAACCACATTCGGCCGTCCACAAAATAACGGCAGTGATCTGAGCGAATCTTATCGGTATACACAAGAATGGACCCTTGAACCACACACGGACAACTCAGTTCCGCTTGGTGCTGGCGCAGTGTGGTCAACTCCGGCAGACTTGGCCAGATTTTTCAATGCATTATTTAGCCATAAAATCATCAATGCTGCAAGCCTGGAAGAGATGAAAAAAATAGATCAGGGCTATGGGATCGGCTTATTCCAATTGCCCTTCTATGAACATGTAGGCTTTGGCCACACAGGCGGTATAGACGGTTACTCTTCTGTCGCTGGCCATTTTGATGATGGCAATTATAATGTCGCTATCATTAGTAATGCCAACAATTATACTAATAATGAAATTTTAAAGTTCAGTCTGGGCGAACTTTATAAAAGGCCCTTTCCACTTCCTGATCTTGCGGAATTACAATTGACGGAGGAAGAAATTTCAAGTCTCATTGGCGAATATAAAAGCGAGCAACCTCCTATTCAGATAAATATTACGAGAGAGGGCAACAAGGTATTTGGACAGGTCGTTGGTCAATCTTCATTTCAGCTAAAAGCGAAGGATAGAAACACGCTGGTCCAACCGCAATTTGGTGTAAAGATCGTCTTTGAACGTAACGAAAACAAAATGACACTCTATCAAAATGGACATACACTCGTTTTAAGGAAATAAGGAGATACTGCCGTTAACTACCGCAACGATTCATGGCCCTTATTCGGCATTATCTGAAATTTTTCATTAGGTAGTTATGAAGTTATACCGACATCCTCCATGCGGACCGATGCCCTCGTCATCACGCAGTATCGCTAAAAGAGCAGTGGTTGAACTAAACCGCTGCTCTTTCAACTAAGGTGTTTTACAGTTTTTCTAAATAGAAATCATCACCATACACAGTACCGCTCAAGGGTTTATAGAAATAGACCGTAGCCGTAGTATTATTGGCGCCAGTTGTAAAAGTAACCGAAGCATTGGAATAGCTGGTCGTACCAATAGTCGCATTGACTGCAGTTCCACCAAAGTTTTTGACGCCGATACTAACTGACTGGCCAGCTGTAGACACTTTGGCGTAGCCACCGAACCGATAGGTCGCATTTGGCGTTAAACCGGTCAGGTATTGTTCAATGGATGTCTCCCCGCCCGTTTCGCGGATGCATCTGCTTCCTGTCCGGGCGTCGGTGGAAACGACCGATGATCCGCCACCCCATGTTGTCCATGGATAGATGGTACCACTTTCGAAATCGCCATTGCTAAATAAAGGTAGCTTATACACACGTACATAATCAACCTGCATACTAAAGGGCAGGTCAGCATTTGTGATCGCTCCTGGCCATCCAGCTCCACCGGCCTGATTTAAAATCAGATAAAAAGGTACGTCAAATGGCCATTGTTGCGTTCCGCCACCAGAAACCCTTGCGTAGGTATATTGCAATACATTGTTGACGTAAAATCGAATGTCGTTTGGACTCCAGATCATCGTATATAAGTTGTAATCTGTCGTATTATAAGTGGCCGCTTTTGAAGCGGTGCTTCCACCATTTGCATTGGTAACCGAGCTATTATGGATCGTATGATACATCACACTTTCGTTGTTGACATGCTCCATAATATCAATTTCACCACAGGCTGGCCAGCCTCCATACGCCGTAGCCGGTTCGGGCATCATCCAAATCGCAGGCCAGGAGCCTCTTCCTTGTGTAAACTTAGCCCTCACTTCAACTTTACCATAAGTCATACTAAATTTTCCCATCGACTTAACTCCACCCGCATGATAGGCAACAGGATCTCCGGCTACAACAGCATTATCCATACGCAATACAAGATTGCTCCCGTCTTGGGATGCATAAGCCGGCAAGGAGGTCATATACTTATTCCATGCGACAGTGCCCCTGTCTGCATAAGACCATTTTGTGGAATCAAATCCCCCGTTACTATTAAACTCATCCGACCAGATCAGTTCGTAATCTGTTGTCGCTACGGCAGTAGCATTGAATAGCTTAGTCGAGGCCTTCGCCTTACTTACTTCCGGAATCGAAGTTTTTGTTGTTGTCGAGTCTTTTTTGCAGGCAAAAATAGACAGGCTAGTTGCGATTAGGCTCAACACCAGCCAAAATTTGGTTTTTCTCATTTAGTTTTGGATTATTGGTTTTAATTAAGTTTATAGCGTTATTTGACAGCCTGTGGAGCAAGCTGCATTAGAAACGAAGATTCATTTTTTTCTTTCATTTCTTCCTTCCTGTTTTAACCAAAAGGAAGAAATGAAAGAAAATGTGTATTATTTCGATAACACGATGTGCCTGATTATTTAAAATTTACTGGCAGAAAGACAATTTTGCTGTAATTCTCTTTTTCAAATAGAACACCGAGTTTATTTTTATTTAAAAGTACTAAATCGGAATAAGCAGCATAATCCCCTTTCACACCTTCGGGAGCTTTGGCAACGACCTGATTGAAATACCATGTTTTGCCCTGATCTTTACTTAAACGAACGGTTAGATTGTCCCTTCTATGGGTTGATGCAGCATTACAAACAGCCAATACATATTTTCCTTTCTTTTGCCAGGAAAGTACCGAGCCCTGGTTGACTGGATCGGCCAGATTTTTATCATAATAGGTTGTATCCCAACTGACACCACCATCACTGGAATAGGACACAATCCTCGATTTTACGTTACCTTGTTGATTACGGGAATTCATATACAGTCCTGTATGCGATATTTGCGCGGCCATGGTTTCATTTGATCCTTCAAATTTCACGCTCGCCCCTATCTTGAAGGTCTTTCCATGATCGTCCGAGTAATACGAATGCGCAAAATAGTCCTTGCCATTTTCTTTTGGATTTCCTTCAGAATGGTTAGCAGGAATATAAATGCGTCCTTTATACTTACCAGAATCAAATTGTAAAGCATGCCCGGGTGTATTCGCATAGGTTCGCCAATCGTCCTTAAAGGTATATTGCGCATTTACTGACGGTTGATTGGGGCGATGTGTCTCGAGCGTAATATTCTGTGGCTTGGACCATGTTTTACCGCCATCGGATGAACTAATTGACCAACATTCCCGCAGGCCACTCCCTTTGCGCACTTCTCCCTCATGATTATTCCCCGTATTGTAAAAAAGTAAGAGACGTCCTTGAGGATATGCTGGATCCAATAGATCAACTACAGGTGCTGGATTTCCCACCTGTAAATTATCGTTGTCCACAGCGACTTGCAATGGCCCCCAGGTCTTTCCATTATCCTTACTGGTTTTATAAACAATATCCACATTACCAAAATCGCCAGCATGATCCACCCGACCTTCGGCAAAAGCAATTAACTGTCCATTTTTATCCTTTACAATGGCAGGTATACGATAGCTTTTATAGCCCTCTTCGCCTGAAACAAACACATTCACTTCCTGTGCGTGGCAGATACTGGCTAACATTGCAAATACCACCATTGTCCCTAATTTCTTCATATCGATATAAGTTTATTGTTACTTTTCTTTAAAAATTTCATCTGCATTCATGCATTTAGATATACGATTTACTGCTCCCTTTCAATCGGGAGACAGGTAAACATCCATTTCAGTGGATTTTGCCAGTCTTTCCCTTGTAATTTCCCCACGGGCAGTTTGACTACAATGGTATTCCAGCCCTTGCGCAATTGAATCATCGTAGGACTTCGGTAACTGTATCCCTCATCAATTAAGGGGATTTCAAGGTCTCCCCTTTTACCCGCCTGTTGCCAATCTGGCGGAAGCACTTTATGTCCATTGACCCAAAGTGTGCTCATTCGATCGTCCCAGGTCCCCAAATGTGGTGAATCACTGGCATACGAACGCGAGAGATCATTAAAACCGATCCAAAAACCTTGGTTGCCCCCTTTTTCACTCCACACTTTGCTCAGGGCATACACGGTACTATTTTCAAGTGGACGGTCAATCGCCCCTTTAACAACATCAGCCCACCAATGGCGCAATACAATGGTACCTCCGTAAAACTCGCCGATCTTTTTCAAAGCGTTAAAATCTCCTGTAGCTTCATTTTTTAAGGCCATACCCAGATCGCCTTTATTTTCCACAGGCCCGTATAATATCCATTTTTGCCTACTTTGTTGGTGGTAGGGAAAGATAAGACCATTAAAATACAGTTGTTTATGTGTAAGTAAACGCTTTTCAAATTCGACAAAATCAGCCAATCCTTTCACATCCGTTTTGATATTACTACGCCATGCAAAATCCCCTCCCCCTCGCCAGCTGCGCTCCGCAAATGTCAATAAAGCGGGGTAAACTCCATTTTGACGAAATAGATCGTTTTCATTCTTCACCGCGCGATCGGGCCATGAACATAGCGTAGCACCCATTAACTTTTCATTTTCTGCAGACTGTCCGCCCAACTGCCTATAGAACAAGGTCGTCACCGTTTCTAAAGGATCCATGTGATTGATGTACAAGTGCTTTGAATCAATGACTTCAAAAGGCGAATCATTGGTAATAGCTTTTGGGCCACCCATCCAAAGCTGCCGGATTGTGTTTGGCTGCAAATTGCCGCCGGGTTCCCAACCAATAGTTTTTAGACCCAAATCCTCCGTCCATGTTGTCATCATCGGTAAAAATTCTTGATTATGAATTTTCACCTCATCCCCCCCAATATGCAGATAAGGTAGTCCCGGATAAGTGTTTGCAAATTCCTTAACCAGTTCCTTGAGGATAGCTATGCCGCTATCGCTCTGCATATCAGTTTTAAAATAACGGCGAAATGCTGCTGAATGTCCCGGCATATCAATTTCGGGTACAAGTTGGATATGCCGATCACGACAATACCGAATTAGTTCTTGCATTTCCTCAACGGTATAATACTTTCCCTTCCAACGCTCCATATTCGTCGAGTCGGTCAAACCGGGATATTTTTTGCTGATCAGTCGCCAAGCAATATCCTCAGTGAAATGAAAGTGAAAAATATTCAGTTTATAGCGCGCCATGATATCGATCTGCTCTTTTAGCACATCCATTGACTGAAAATTTCGTCCGACGTCTACCAAGTAACCGCGCCAGCGAAAGGAAGGATAATCGGTAATGGAGCAATAGGGCAACTTGCCATCACTGCCTCTGAGTTGACCCAGAGTTTGTAAGGCATAAAAAACACCGGCACTCGTTCTGGCTTCGATCTGTATTCCCTGTTCATCTACGTCGATCCGATAAGCCTCCAATGATGCCGAAGGTAAAACCAATTCGTGATCACAAACAATGGTGATATTTTTATTCTTGAAGTTGTCGAAAATAATCTGAGTTACATTCCAATCTTTCAACAAGAGGCTTAACATCTGCCTATCAGCATTTTCAACCTCCCCTTTGATATGCACATGGACAAGATCCGGTAAACAATAACGCCCTGTTTTCCAGCTCACAGCATGGGGCATAGGAAGCAAAGGAGGTTTGATTGAATCCGGTAGACAGCATAAAGGACTGATTAAAATAAGAATAACCAGCAGACCGGATAGCAATGTACATGTAATGGACTTTTGGTGCTCCATAATCTTCTACTTAAGAGAATTAAATTCCTTTAAAGTTTGCATACAATACCATTCTTGGCGAGGGAGATGGAAAGGACCTTTAAACAAATTCCCTTTTGCGGTTTGGGCAATCTTCCCATCACGATGGAGGTAACCATACCACTCACCATTGATTTTATCGTGAAAATGATCATAGGCATACTGATTGATCTGCTGATGCCAATTTTTATATTTCTCATTCCCAGTCATCAGGTAAGCGAGTAATGTTGCGATAATCGTTTCATTCTGCGGCCACCAAAATTTCATATCTTGCCAATATTCTTGTACTGGCTTTCCATAGACATCTCGAAAATAGAGTATACCACCATATTCTTTATCCCAGCCCCGTTCCCACATATAATCCAACATACGACAGCCTAGATCAATCAAATGCGGATCGTTTCCCCGGGATCTAGCTTCATGTAGGATAAACCAAGCTCCTTCGATAGCATGTCCGGGATTGAGTGTACGACCGTCAATATGATCGACAATTTCACCTTCAGGTCCTACTTGTTCCATCACGCAGCGAATATCGTCCTTAACAAAATCACGTTCAATCTGTGCGATACAATCACTGATGACACGATCACAACGCGGATCCCCAATGGTCTCACGAATCTGCTGTGCCGTATTGATCATAATCATCGGCACACCTATTCCCTTCATTGGCCTTGTGGCTTCATACTTTGGTTCGATCAATTTTTCTCCATTTGCATACGCGAGGCAAATTCCCAACAGATGTCGTGCTTCATCTGCTATCTCCTCGTCTCCAGTCGCTTTTGCATAGGCTGCAAAGGCGATTGCCGCGAAAGTCTCCGAAAAGAAATAGCGACGCATACGAATAGGATCGCCTAGGCGGTCAACATGAAAATACATTTTTCCATTAGCGTCAAAACAATGCCCTTTCAAAAATTCATAGCCGATTCGGGCTCCTTCCAGCCATTCCTCTTTTTGTTCAACCGTATTGTAAAGTGTGGCCAGCAACCAGCATGCCCTTCCCTGTATCCATACGGCTTTATCGGTATCTATCAAAGTCCCATCCTGATCGCGCATGAACAAATATCCGCCATATTCATGGTCAATGGACCGTGGAAACCAAAATGGTACAGTGTCTTTTAAAAGCTGATCACGATAGAATACTTCCAAATCCTTCAAGTAATCCCTGTCTATTATTTTTGCGGTATCTTTTATACTTATCTGTTTCATGTGTTTTACTACTTACATCAATTCATTTCTATTTATTGAATCGTCAAAGCGAAAGTGGATACCGGTGTTCCAATTTCATTTTGAAGATTTGCTCTACTGAATGGTTCGAATCCATACAGGATTTTGGTGATTTGGAAATTCGGTTTAACGATCTCGATGGTATTATCCGATACGATATTTGCGTTTACATTGAAAATCCTTCCTTTATTGTCCATCAGCTGAAATCCTCTTACCGCTGTATTTTCCTGAGTTTTTAATTTTTTACAATGATCAAATATCAATACCAGCTTATCCTCATGAAGTGTACAACTGACCGGATTAGGATGATCGGCATTCAGTTCAACGTTATACAAGTGTTCCTGCACTAAATTTGCCAAGCGCTGGCCTACTGTAATCTTTTCACGGGGATGTACATCCAAAGAATCTCCTACATCGAGCGTTACGGCCATGTATGTACCTTTAATGCCCTTCTCCAATAAGCGTTGTGCGTTTCTAAAATCTCCCCATGAAGGCCTGTCTATACTGGAGAGCTGCGCGAAGAAAAAGGGCAGTTCTTGGTGAAAATTCTTCCGCCAGGAAGAAACCAATGTTTTAAAAAGACGTTCGTAAAGTTCTATATTATGCGCATTGCTTTCACCTTGATACCACAGTATTCCTTTCAACCCGGTGTTTAACCATTTGCTAACGCCAGCTTCAAAATTGTAAGCTGGTTGATACGGATGACGTTGATTTTTCACGTTCGAACCAGCGAGATTCTGACCCGCACGTTCCCGACAGAACTCCTGCACAAAATCAGATTTTTGCCAGTTATGAATATAAGAAGCCAGCAAATCATCGTTTTCCAATGATTTACGGTCAATCCACGATTCGGTATTGGATCCACCGACAGACAGATCAATAATGCCAATCGGAATATGTTGTTCTCTGGCTATTTGTTCAGCAAAAGCATAAGCAACTGCAGAGAACTGTGCTGCTTCATCTTCATTCGCTTGCCTCCAGCTGCCGTTGAAATAGGCCAAATCGTTTACTTCCCTTAAGGTTACGGTATCCCATGCAACTGCATTGGTCTCCACAAGGTTGCGGCACTTAAAAAGGCGCAGATTGTGTAGTCTACCGGCATTTCTGATCAACGGATCACTGTTTGCGGCACGGCGAAGTTGAAAAGCCATATTCGATTGTCCCGAAGCGAGATATACATCGCCAAAAAGAATATTTTTCAACACTATTTTCTCTCTGCCGGAACTTACTTCGATGTCATAAGATCCCCCAGCCTCCATTTTGGGCAACTTGATTTCCCAGGAACCATCAGGATTGACCTTAGTCTTATAGCTTTTCTTATTGAAAACAATGTTGATCTCAGCGGCAGCAGTGCCCTTACCAAAGATGCTATTCTCCCAATTACGCTGGAGCACCATATCCGAACCGATGGTTTCGGCCACTTGTAGTTTTTGGCTAAGAGGTACCAGTGCATTAGCCACCTGTCTCGCAATCATTGTTGCTCCTTGCTTATTTGGATGCAAGTAGTCGTCGAAAAGATCTATTCGATACCGAAGCGGGGTGTTGAGATCAATCAGTCTGACTTGATTATTTTGAGCAATCTGAGGAATCAATTCCTGAATCTGGTTGTACCAATCGCGGGTTCCTGAGAGAAAACGCGGATGACCGCTAAAGATAGGCGTCAATCGACAGATGTAAATTTGCATTTTGGGATTAACGGATCGTATGGAATCAATCAAATCCGCGTAATCTGATGCAAAGGAGTATTTATAATTTGGCCAGTTTCTCGGATCGGTATCATTGAGTCCCAAATGTATAATGGCAACATCGGGTTTAAAATCCAAGGCCTTCTTGTATTCCTCTGTTTTAAAATAAGGTCTATGCCCCTTACGTAAAAGAGTGGCTCCTGAATGGCCAAAATTCCGTACTTCAAACCGCTGGCCCAACAATGACTGAAGCTGCCCTGGATAAGAATCCAGCCTAGGATTGCCGAGGCCATAACCAAAGGTTACGGAGTTACCAATACAAGCTACCTTTGTCCGGGGCTGTCCCAAGGAAATTAAGATGGAAAGGATCAAACAAAAAAGTAGGCCTCCTTTTTTTGAAATACTGATAAGCATTATGTGGATGAAGGGTTTCATATTCATGATCTATTCATTCAGGATATAGCTGCGGTTACTTTTCCAGTGTTTTCGGTTTAAGAAATACGATTTGCAAGAGAAGTGCTAACAGTACCGCAGCCCCCAATAATGCAAATCCTAACCCAAAATGGCCTTCATCCTTAAATCTTCCCAGCCATTGTGTGATGACAGCTCCAGCAAATACACCTACCATATTCATAAAGCCATAAGCGGTTGCCCGCAAATTTTTGGGAACAACCTGACAAAGAATAGGCATATTGTTGGCATCGAAAATACCAAAGCCAATTCCAAAACAGACTGCCGCCCCCACAACTGCAGGTAAGGTCTGACTTAACCCTAAAAACAATAAAGCCGGTATAGTCAGTCCAAGGCCAATGGCACTGGTATAGATGCGACCGCGGATATGTTTTTGCACCCATCGGTCACTGAGTATTCCGCCGACGATAACCCCGATAAAGGATGAGATCGCAATTGTAATTGTCGACAATGGACCTGCACTGGCCATTGGAATATTTAGGCTATCTGCAAACAATGTTGGCAGCCAATTTTTGATGGCCCAACCCGGTAAGCTTGGAGCGGCGAAATAAAACAATAGAATCCAGAATGCTACATTGGAAAATAGCAGCAGTAAGCTTTTAGAGAGGGGTAATTGATCTTCTGAAGTACGCTCATCAGTTGACGGTCCGTGCTTCTTCTCCAGGAGCAAGACTGCAAGTAGGAGGGCATAACATATTCCGATAATTCCAAACCAATGAAAAGCAGTATGCCATCCTTTTGAAGCGGCTAATGTTGCACCAAAACCGCCTAAAGCCTGCCCCGTATAGAGTCCTGTCATATGTAGCCCAATGGCCAGCGATCGATTTTTTCCAGTATGGTAATCGGCGATCAAGGAAAGGGCTGTCGGGATATACAGCGCTTCACTAAACCCCATAATAGCCCGTAGTACCAATAGTGTTGTGTAATCGTGCGCCATCCCCATACCATAAGTTACCGCTGACCAAACAAAAAGACTGCCTACGATCAGCCATTTTCTATTGCTACGATCGGCAACGATACCCGCTATCGGACTCATAAGACCATAGATGTAAAGAAACACGGCCATCAATACACCAAAAGTCTCAGCACGCTGCAATTGTGGAATATCGACCTGCATGGCTTCGCGCATAGTTGATAGCATCTGCCGGTCCATATAATTCAGCAGAGCGACCCCCCAAAGGAGTGCTACAACGAGCCACGGGTAAAAAGATTTATGTCGTAAAGAAGAGATCATCTTAAGCTTTATCAGGGTTATATGAATTTTTTATATCTTATTTTTTCAATCCTATTTATTAGAAAATGTTGCTACTAAAATCTCAGGAGTACGAACGCCTGCCTTAATTTCGCCGCTAGGCAAAATGATCATGTCGTCCCAGACCACCGCTGTCGTGGTCACCGGCCCATCCGATGGCAGATCCGCCATCCGGCTCCATTTTTTAAGATTCAAATCATAGCGCCATATTGCTCTACCGAAACCAGGATGATTGATTTGCAATTTGTTTTTAGCATCAATAAGTTGCTGTCTCTTCGATGGATTCGCTTCCTTTTTAGCGTCAAAGATCAACGATTCCACCCGATGGAAGGTATCACCCCGATCTGCGCTCAGCAACCATATTCCTTGGTCGGGTAATAAACATGCGGTTCCTGCCGCAGCAGGAAAAGGAATGTCTGCCTGTTTAGACCAGGTACGACCATCATCGGTAGAGCACCATAATTCATGGTATAACGTTGAAGGGCTCTCAGGATGAGCCTTTCTTCCACCCAGTAGATAAAGATTATTTTGGCTATCAGACAACAATTGTACATGGGAGACGGCATAGGGTAATTTTCCCACACAGCCCCATCCTTTTTCAAGATGCGCCAGATCCAATTGCAACACTTGGTCCGATACCGTATCCTGCTTTTCACCACCGACGATGACGAGTTTATTCCCATAAACTACCGCTCCCATATTGGCAAGCGGAAATGGGAGATCCGGAAAGTCTGACACCGAAATTTTCTTGTTAGAGCCATCGTATTTAATTAGTCGACAAGCGGCTGTTTTTCCTTCAGGAGTCTCTCCACCGATAACCAGCAATCCATCGGGTAGACTCAGGCTGGCAGCGTATGCAACCGCCATAGAAAGACTATCCTGCGCTGCTAAGCGTAGTCTTACCCCTTCTTTTCTGTAAATAAATACTTCTTTTTGGATCTCTTTCGCACCGCCTTCCCAGGGTGGTAAATGCGGGAAATTCGCTCCACCGGCAATCAGAAGACAATCGCCTGTGACACCAGCTATTGGTCCTGCCAAACCAATATGCGCCTTTCCATCTTGCATAGCCGGCAACGTAATGCCTTTATGCCATTCCAATTGACCGACTTGCGCATCAACAGCTCCTGTAAACAGTATTCCCACGATAACTCCCATCCAATGTTGTTTTGTCATATCTATTTATTGTTGAACATACTCGCCAAGCTATTCTTAGTTATCTCCTGAGGGAAACACGTTAGCCCACAAGAACAAGTGAGCTAACTTAATGTGCGCAAAAACCCTGAAAGCCAACTTTCACCGCATCTTCCGTAAACAGTTCAAACTGCTCAACAGACATATTTTTCACGGGCAATCTAAATGCTCCGCAGTCAAGCCCAATTAATTTCATATACGCTTTCCCTACTGAAATACCACCATACTTCCCTAACAACGTGATCATATCGATAGATTGCTGCTGCAAAGCATTAGCTTTTTCAAGCTCTCCCTTATCATAAGCCTCCATAAGTGCAAGGTATAAAGGTGCTGCGTAGTTATAGGTACTTCCGACCGCTCCTTTGTTACCTAATACCAAAGCGGACAGCATATTCTCATCTCTTCCCCATAACATATCATACTTGCGATCTGCATAATTCATACAGCTTAGAAAATCCATAAAATCTTCGTGTGTATATTTGATTCCCTTAAAATTGGGTATCACCCCATCAATCTGCTTCAACAGGTCGATCATCTGGAAATTTCCGCCGGTCAATACAGGAATATGATAATAATAGAAAGCCGTATTCGGTGCCGCACGTGCAATTTCCACACAACATTTTGCCAATTGATCCACATTAGCAGGTTTGAAATAAGATGGTGCAGTAAATGACACGACATCGACCCCTGCTTGCTCGGCCAGCCTAGCCAATTGTTGGCATTCTTTGATATTTGTTCCGCCCAGAAGCATCATGAGTGTAAATGCATCATCCTCTTTTGTCAATCTGGCCCAAGCTGTCATCACTGCAACTTTTTCCTCAAAAGTCAACGACACCCCTTCTCCGGTAGAGCCACAAATAAAGGCACCCGTGACGCGGTTGCGCTTTAACATCGCATAGTATTGCGGAATCAGCTCAAGATTCAATTCTCCGTTTTCATCGAAAGGAGTAAATGGCGCTGCAATTAATCCTGAGATTTTTTGATTTAGCATATGGTATTTTATATAAAAAGTTAACAATATCCTGTCTCAGACCTTCGCGTGGGATTGAGACAGGATATTCGTTTTTAGGTTCCCTTATAACCTGGATTTTGCTGATCATTTAATTTGGGATCTACAGTAAGTGTCCCCAAGTCTATTGGCCATAAGATTTTATGTTTCTGACCATCAATATTGTTCAATACGCCGACTAAGTTCAAATCTTTACGAAACACCAATGGTTTTCCAGCAGAATCCTGCATGCGTCGCAAATCGAACCATCGCTTGCCCTCGGACACAAATTCCTTTGTACGTTCATAGAAGATCGCTAATTCGTTTGCCTCAAAACTGCTATTTATAAACAAAGGTGCTTTTCCAGCGTATGCCCGATTACGTACAGCCATGATTTCAGCAGTTGGATCCTCTCCCAATTTATTCTTAATTTCCGCCAACAATAAATAGGCTTCCGATAGACGATAAACAGGATAATCATCAGAATAGTTACGAACGCCGTCTATCAAAGTTCCCAAGAATTTTCTAAATACTATGGCAGATGTATTTCCTTTATTAAAATTAAGGAATGTTGCATTTGCCCTCGTATCAGCCTTTTCATATAATCTGTAGAGGTCCATTTTATACTCGTAACGGATCAAACCCGTGGATCCAGCCTGAAGAGGATCTTTTGGAATTGCCTGCCCATTATCATCTACATAGCCTGTGATATCATCACTTGCCGCATAAATGAAATTACTGAAAAATGAAGTCGCTTCTCCATTTAGGTAACGAAGTACAAAGATCATTTCAGCATTACCTTTCATCGCTGGTACACTGGCAGATTTAAAGGACTCTGCAAAATTGCTGACAAGCGTATATTTAGGAATTACTTCTTCTATAGCGGCTTTTGCAAGTTTTAATTCCGCAAGACTATTCTCTGGGGCCTTTCCATCCACATCAACTTTGGCCGACCATAAATATACCTCCGTTTTTAACATTTTTGTTGCCGCCAAAGACCATTGTGCTTTTTGATTTTTAGTCTCGTAGTTTCCTGAAAACGATTTTTCCGATTTATCAACTTCCGATTTGATAAAGTCTAAGGTTTCCTTTTCCGTTTCTGTTCGCGCCTTATATGCTTCTTCTGCCGAGGTCGGGGTATTAATTGCTGCTTGTGGTTCTGTCACCAAAGGCACCCGGCCATAAGTTCTAAACAAATAGAAATAATAAAAAGCACGCAGTCCGTAGGCTTGCCCCAAATAGTAGCCCTTTTGCAGATCTGTCAAATAATCGGCTTTCTCAACCTGATAAATAAAATTGTTTACCTGAAAAATTGGCGCGTACAATCCAGCCCAGCCCGATATGCCAGGAGAACTTTCACGAATATCCTGTGTAATTATCCCTGCTGAGTTCAATGATGCTGTTCCTGTAAAACTGGTACCATCTCTTAAGGTTCCCGCACGCAGTTCACCCAAATTCCATAAGTTTTGCTGTTGTCCACGTAACTGGGTGTGGAGTCCCAACATAGCACCAGCAACCTGCTCGTTGCTTTTCCAGAAACTGCCGCTGGCAAAGTAATCCTCGGGACTAAGGTCTAAGTCAATTTCTTTGCAAGAAGAAAACAGAAAAACTGCAAGACCTATATATATAAATATCTTTTTCATAATTTGGAATTAAAATGTTAATTGAAGCCCAAGTATAAATGTTTTAGGAAGAGGGTATCCGCCTCCATTTTGTCCCACACTTCCACTTTCAGGGGAGAACAATGTATTTTTTGACCAATAGTGTAAATTTTGGCCTGTGGCGGAGATGCTTAAATCTTCCATTTTTAATCGGTTAGCAATGGATTTAGGCAAGCGATAAGAGACATTAATCTCTCTAAATGCCAGATAATTTCCTTTATTATAAAACATACTACTTTCCCGACTCGTATTATTTTTAAATAATTGATCTGCCCAATAATAAGTCGGATATTTTGCATTTGGATTTTCAGGTGTCCATGTATCAAATACACTTGTTGTCGTATTGAATGTTCCCTGCATCATTCCAAGAAACCAGGCTCTCGGTCCGTCATAAGCAACATAGCCCAATGCGTAATCAAAACGGGTACTCAAGTTAATATTCTTCCAGCGCAAAGCTGCACCAAATCCGCCCGTCCATCTCGGCACTGTATTTCCCATATACACCCTATCATAAGAATTGATTATACCATCTCCGTTTACATCCTTCCACATAACATCGCCTAAAGCTAATGGATAGTATAAATTCTTCTCACTACTGGACAACGCATTATAGACATCCGGATGTACCAATGTACGTGCACCGATCAGATCCTTCAATTGCAAGGCATAGCTATCCAACTGTTCTTTTGTCCGAATGATCCCGATGGCTTCATAAGCATAAGCAACATTCGGGTCTTGCCCCTCCTGATTGCCTCCTACCCAAATGAGTTCTTTGGATTTTGGATCATAAACCTGTAAACCGCCTTGTCTGTTATTTTCAACGCCATTAAAAGGCAATTTTAAGATCTTGTTCTTATTATACGCCGTATTCCAATTAAAGCTTAGATCCCAATCTTTCCTTCTCAGCATTTGATAATTCACCCCAATTTCGACTCCCTGATTCTGCATATCACCATTGTTGGTCGTAATTGTAGTAAAACCGGCTGAAGCTGGTAATGATAAACTTGCAATCTTATCTTTAGTCGTCCGATGATAATAGGCAAGACTCAAATCAATCTTATTTAAGATTCTGGATTCAAGTCCGACTTCTTTTGTAATCAAACTCTCCCATTTGAGGTTTGGAATTGAAAGCGTGGACATGGTGTACCCCACTTGCCCATCATACTTGTTTGTGCCATATGAACCTTGAAGTGTATAAGATCCGATTCCACTGACATTACCGTTCCCTCCATAACTAGCGCGTAATTTTAACGTATTTACGACTTTATCAGTGCCTAAATAATCCTTCAGGAAATCTTCACGGTGTAGAGCCCAACCGACTGAAACTCCAGGAAAGGTTCCCCATCGATTATTTAGTAATGTCGAATAACCATCTCTACGTGCAGTCAATGTCAAAAGGTATTTTTCTTTATAGTCATAGTTTACTCGTCCAAAATAGGACATGATACGTTGTCGATCATGGTATGAATCGATACTTCTTTTATTGGCCTCTGGACTCGTTAATCCAAGATCCATAAAGTCGTCTGTTGGAGCTCCACTTCCCGCAGCTGTAAATCCATTGTTATACGTATCAAAAAATTCCGACCCCAACATCGCGTCAATATGATGCGAACTCGCGATTTCAGTTCTGTAATTTAAGACTGCGTTATAGGTTTGATTATATATTTTATCATAGGAAGCCGAGGAATTTCTTGTGCGAACATAATTTCCTGGGCTGGCTATATAATCCTTATTAAAGGACTCCGAAGTAGACTGGTTAAAAAACCAGTTTCCACTGACGCGTAAGCTAAGATTCTCCAAAAAATTAATTGTAAAAGCTTGGGTAAGCGTAAGCTTCTGATTTAGATTTTTACGAATGAACTTATCATCATTTACCAGAGGGTTCCCATCTTGATAATCACGACCAACGAGCAGATCTCCATTGGCATTTGTACCACGCATTGTTGGAGGGGCCCCCAGTGCCCGCGTCATATAGTTTCCTTCTCCGTTAATAGCGTCACGCCATTTCGTATACGCGAAATTCACCCCTGACAATGAATGTAGCCAAGGTTTAACTTTATATTCGCCATTTAACACAAAAGTTGTACGATCATAAAAAGTATTGATTGGCATCCCTTTCTCGTTATACTTCCCCACACTTCCATAATATTTACCTTTATCGTTCCCACCTTGTAATACGATATTATAATCTTGCGTCAAACTAGCATCACGAAGTGCATATTTAGCATAATCAAAATCTTTAAAAATTAGTTCTTTTCCAGTTACAGGATCAATCATGGTCTGCCATCCCTGTTGCAACAATTCACGATTGGTATCATCGAGCAACATGGTACTCCACACGGCATTGCTGGTAAGATTACCATCTAGGATATTTCCTTTATCATCCTTATATTTATTCCCCGTACCAAAGGGGCCCACACTCGTTAATTGATTCAATTGGGACGGTTGATATTGCCCAGATACCTGAACACCTTTTCTACTCCAGTTTAAGTAATCTTTGGCACTTAGGAAATCAAAAGGGTTGTTCAATTTATTGACACCAACTTTAGACGACAATGTAATATTGGAAACACCTTCTTTTCCCCTTTTTGTGGTTATCAATATCACACCGTTTGCAGCCCTAGCACCATAAATTGCTGTAGCAGAAGCATCTTTTAAGACATCTATCGATTCAATGTCATTTTGATTAATGTCATTAAATCCATTTCTAATCAAGCCGTCAACAATAACCAATGGCGTGCCACCGCCGCCATACGTAGTCCCACCTCGAAGCACAACCGTGGGTACAGCTCCCGGTCTTCCTGAAGTTTGCTGCACTCGAATACCCGGTATCGTACCCGCTAAAGCAGAAGCTGGGTTCGAGCGAACTCCAGTTTCAAGCACTTTTTTATCCAAGCTGCTTACAGACCCCGTTAAATTCGACTTCTTCATTTTTCCATACCCGACCACCACGACTTCATCCATTTGCTCAACCTTGGACTCGAGTTTGATATCCAATTGATTTAATTGCCCAACTTTCACTTCATATGGTCTATACCCCGTAGACGTGATAATTAATACGGTATTGGGATTCGTGCTGATCGAGAATGTTCCATCAGCGTTTGTCTGCAAAGATTGGCTGGACCCTTTGACTTTTACAGTCACATTGCCAAGCAATTCCCCTGTCTTTGCATCGGTAATTTTACCCCGCACGGCATGGTCTTGTGCTTGCGCTAAGAGCATGTTGCCCATCAAAATAGACAGGCTGAGAAGGGTTCGTAATTTTAGGTTTGAATACATATTGGTTTGTATTAAGTATTACATATATGCAAATATATAAATTACAAAATGTAAAAAACAAATTTTAATTAAATTATGTATAACATATTAATCACATTTATTAATTATCTTTGCCTTAACGCGCCTAATGCGCTATTATGTAATATATATGGAACCGAATTCTTCGCTCATAGAACATCTGAATACAATTGATACTTCTTCTCTTGTAGATCGTGCCGAAAAAGAAATCATCAATCTTTTTGTCAATCAAGGCTTAAAGGTTGGAGATGCTTTACCTAAGGAAATTGAGCTGGCAGAAACCCTTGGCGTAAGTCGTACGGTGGTTCGCGAAGCCATGTTGCGGTTGCGTATGGTCGGATTGATCGAGTCCAAAAAACATCGCGGAGCTGTTTTAACGAGTCCAGATCTTATAAAACCCCTACGCAAATCACTTTATCCGACCATTATGGAAAACAAGACCTTACAGGATCTTTTTGAAATGCGTATGGTTCTGGAGATAGGTATGGCGGATATTCTCTTTGAACATATACAAGAAAAGGACATTGAGGAATTGGAAGCGATCGTTGCAAAAGAACCTATAGATGCAGATAATACTATTTTCGACATTGAAACTGAAATTGCCTTCCATGGTAAGCTTTACGAAATAACTGGAAATACGATTCTCAAAGACTTTCAGAACATGCTTTTACCTGTTTTTCAGTATGTGCACAGCAGTGGCTTACTGACCAGTCCCAGCTCATCGAAAAGCTTTATCTCACACCGAGGCCTAGTAGATATATTGAAGGTGGGCAATGCTGAGGTGTTTCGAAATGCCATGCGCAAGCATCTTGATAATCATTATCAGCGCCTCTTTTTATATAAGAAATCTATTGGATAATCTGTTTAACAGGATTGATTCACTTTACGATAGAAAGGCCCGATTATATGATTGGGCTTTAAGCATCTACTAAAGCGAAGAGTATACACTTAATATTGCCTTAAATCCCATAATTGTCCTATAAAAAAGATCTGATCTATCCTTTATTCTCATTGTAATCCGAATCAAAAATACAGCGGCAATGATATGAAAAAGTAAATTCACTCACTTAATTATTTTATGTAATACATAATAATCATTATCTTAGTCAGCATTATAATGCTTCGCTAACGCTATACTATTTCAAATCGCATAGCTTAAAAAAGCTTGATTCATTCAATTTAAACCGAAAACACAATGAAACTCAGGATCTTTTTATTTGCTGTACTCGCAACATTTCTGCATAAAAATACATTTGCACAAAAAAAGCCTAATATCATTATCATTATTTCCGATGATCATGCCTATCAGGCAATAGGCGCCTATTGTTCGAAATACGGAAAAACACCACAGATAGATCGCATCGCTGCTCAGGGTGCTCTATTTAAAAATGCGTTTGTAAACAATTCCATCTGCGGACCATCCCGGGCTACATTATTGACGGGCAAGTACAGCCATAAAAATGGATTCAAAGACAATGAAACTTCTGAATTCGACTTTAGCCAAGATCTTTTTGTGAAACAGCTCCAAAACGTAGGTTACAATACCGCTTGGGTGGGTAAAATTCACTTAGGAGACAAACTGCAAGGTTTCAACTATTATGACATTCTTGTTGGGCAGGGAACCTATTTTAATCCAGATTTTATCAGCAAAGAGGGCCGCAAACGCACTGAAGGGTATGTATCCGATATCGTAACCGAAAAAGCAATTGATTGGTTAGATACCGTAGATGCTGAGAAGCCCTTTTGTCTAATCATCGGTCACAAAGCTACACACCGTACCTGGATGCCGGATCCAAAGGACTTTGGGAGCTATGATGCTGTAAAATTCACCTTACCGGCTACTTTCTACGACAATTACCAAAGTAGGCCGGCAGCTGCATTGCAGGAAATGTCCATTGACAAGGACATGAAAATGGGCTACGATCTCAAAATGTTCAATTCGTTGGAAGACATGATGGCCGACGGTAACTTCAAGCGGATGAACCAAACTCAAAAGGACAGCTATATCGCCTATTACCGTCCTATTTATGAACAGTTGAAACAGGGTAATTTGACAGGAAAACAGCTCGCTGAATGGAAATTTAGACGATATATGATTGATTATCTCAATACTGCCCAATCCATGGACCGCAACATCGGGAAAGTATTGGATTATTTAGATCGAAAATCCCTCGCTGAAAATACAATTGTAATCTATCTTTCAGACCAAGGTTTTTATATGGGTGAACATGGCTGGTTCGATAAACGTTGGATGTATGAGGAGTCTTTTCGTACACCAATGGTCATGCGGTACCCAGCCCTGTTACACCCAAACTCAACTATAAATGCTAAAATTGTCAACGCTGATATCGCTCCCACGCTATTGGAATTAGCTGCTATCCAAAAACCGAAAGATATGCAAGGTGAATCTTTTGTTCATGTTCTGAAAAATAACAGCGAGGAACATCGGAAAGATCTGTTCTATCATTATTTTGAAAATGGCGAACATGCCGTGAGCCCCCACTTTGGTGTTCGTGATGATCGGTATAAATTGATCCGCTATTATAAACGGATCGAAAATTGGGAACTCTTTGACCTTCAAAAGGATCCCAATGAACTCCATAATGTCTACAAGGATCCTACCTATCGAAGCGTCGTCAAACGGATGAAAAAGAAACTTCTCACGCAAATGCGACAATTTGATGACAAAGAAGCAGAAGCAATTTACAAAATCAACATCGACCAATAATGCCATGAGGGTATCCGATTTACTGGATACCCTCATTTTAATACAATACCCTTCTTCAAATTGCTTATCGAAATGCTAGCTATATCGTGAAGCACAATATAATCATCGCAAAAAGATTGCCCTTCAAACAAATAATTCAAAAGATATTGTAACAAATAAAATCCGCAATCGATTGTTTTTTTAATAAATTTTCATTTATAATATAAAATTCATTTCTTTAATATTGTATTAAAATGATTTACATTTAATCATTTTTACCCTCAATATAGCCAAGATATACGTACTTAAATTTTATGAAAATTTACTTATTTTTAATTTTATTACCAACCACAACTATAGTTATAGGCCAATCGAAGGGAAAAGTTCTCGGAACGGTATTTTCTCAAAACGCGGAACCATTAGAAAAAGCAACTGTAACGATTCTCAATTCAAAAGACTCTTCCGTGGTTTCCTATCTCCTTACTGATACAAAAGGTAAGTTTGAATTTGTTAAAATTCCAACAGGCACCGCACTAACACTTTTTATTTCACATGTCAATGCAAATCCCTTTCGTCAAGAATTCAATATTCCTAACGGAGAAAATTATGATTTCACTCTATTAAAGCTCGATTCCAAAAGTCTCGATGAAGTAGTCGTCAATATCATTCCCCCCGTGCGGATGAATAAAGATACGTTAGAATATAACACCAACTTCTTCAAAACTCGCCCCAATGCCAACGTAGAGGAATTGCTCAAAGAACTTCCTGGTCTGCAGGTCAATATGGATGGTTCGATTTACTATCAAGGAAAAGAGGTTTCAAAAGTAAAAGTAAATGAAAAGGATTTCTTTTCGAGTGATCTCCGTATTGCTACACGAAACCTGGACGCTTCGCTTATTAAAACTGTACAGGTGTACCGTGATAAGGGTGAAACAAAAAAGGATAATGAAGACGAAGATAAACTGCCGATCACGATTAATTTAAAATTTAAGAAAGATTTCCTCAGAGCGAGCTTCGGTAAGCTCTATGGCAGTGCCGGTACCCGGAGTAAATATGAGGCTGGCGGTTTATTCAATACATTTAAGGATACACTCCAGCTGAGTTTAATCGGTTTCGGAAATAACATTAACCGCCAAAGTTTTGACTACAATGAATTGAACCAAGAAGCTGGGCTTGGTCGTTCCGAAAATTATGGTTTTGATAATTTTGGAGGTAGAAACTATTCAGGTAAAGCCAACGATATTGGCTTAGGATTTAACCTCAACAATGACTGGGGAAAGAAAACCAAGTTGAATATCATGTATATGCTGAAATATAATAAAGCCGAAAATCAGAATACAGGCAATCAAATTTCTTTATTCGACCAGGAAAAACAATATTCAGAATCCAATTACCAACAACAGGAGAGATCTGTAGGGCATAATATCAAAACCCTGCTCCGTCATCGCATGGACACCACAGCCTACTTTGAATTTACACCGAGTTTGGGTATCAATACAAAAAACAGCTCAACCTTAGGAAGGAGCCGCTCCTATACGGATCTCAAAAAACTAAATGACGCAACAGGTACAGGAGGAAATAATGAAAATACACTGAACTATTCACATGGTTTCTATATCGAAAAACAACTCCATAAAAATCATATTGTATCGTTTAGAAATACGGTTTCCATCAATACCAATGAAAAGACCGACAGCTCTTTCCAGCTTACCAATATTTACGATACAGCGAATCCTCAAACTAGTCTATGGCATAAAAACCTAACACAAAATAATTCCAACAACCTCTATTTTAGTGCGGCCTATTACAATAAAGCTATTAAAAAACTCAACTTTGATTATTATTTTACCTATGTCACCAACCGGCAGGGACCACAGGAGAGTGTGTACATCAACCGCGACAGTACAGGAGAAGTACATGCTGCTCCCTATGAAAATAGTTACCGTTACAAATACCAGGATTATATTACGGGGATTATATTTTACTGGAGACCAACCAAAGATTTCAATGTAAAGTTTGGAACAGCCTATCAAGTAAAGGCAAATCATTTTGATTTACTTAAAATCAATTCGGTCGAGAAATCATCTTTAGGCTACTGGCTTCCCAATATTAACATCCGTTATAAAGATCTAAACCTCGGCTGGTACAAAGATCTCGAGTCTCCCGAACTCTACGGAATTCAACAGCTCGTCATGGATCTAAATCCATTGTAGACGCGAAAGACATCTTTTATATTCAACAATATCGAAAAACAGAATGTTAGTATATCCTACTATAAGTATACCTCGAAATTGCAGTTTAATGTAAATGGAAATATCAATTATGTCAATAACAGCATCGGGAGCCGTAGCTGGCGAAACAACAATACAGGACAAATGACCACCCAGATGTTTCTCGCTGGCTCAAAATATAACTATAGTGCCTATACTTACCTGAGATACAACCTAAAAGCTAATAAAAATTGGTCATTCTATCTATCGCAAAACAACAATATCTACACCTATGAAAATTATAGTTCCATCAATGATGTTGATAATAAAGGGACCAATATAGGGATTAATGCCAGCCAACAATTTTCCGCCACGTGGAAAAACCTGGTGACGATATCACCACAGTACACTTATTCTTGGAACAAAAACATAAATTCGGTAAAAGATAACCCCGACTTTATTGAATCAACCTATTCAACACATAAAATTGGCGCAGGATTGAATATTAATCCGATCCACGGGTTTTCATTGGAATCTACCTACTCGCTAGATAACCGGGCCAGCGGATTGAGTGGAAGAAAAAACTACCATATCTTAAATGCTTCAGTCTATTACACATTGAAAAACAATTCACAGCTAAAATTGACTGGCTTTGACATATTGAATCAGAATACCCAAAATTATTGGGGCAGTCAGGGCAACAGGACGTATTTTGGAAATTCACTAACATTAAAACAATATTTTATGGTAGGTTATATTCACAAGTTTAATATTGTCAAAACAAAGAAATAGATCAGGTAAAGAGCTGAAGCTTGTTTATAACAACGATAAAAATAATCATTACAATCTTTCAATATTCGATATCTTACTTTTCATTTCTTCAAGTTCAGCTCGTGATAAACGTTGCTTTTCAGAATAGCTATCTGCATGTTGCTCGCGCAATTTGCGTAGGCCCTTTCGGCTATCCGCTTCATAATCGTTTAGGTCAAAGGTAACAGAGTCTTTCGTTAAATTGGCGATGCGATAAAGCGTACGCATGGTTTTTCCATCTTTTGTATAAGAAACCTCATACACATCGCCAACCTTTGGATCTTTCAGGTATTTTTCCTTCTTTTTTGCACCGGAAATTCCTGCTATAACAATAGCGGATACAAAAAGTCCAATCAGAACTAAGCCCGCAAAATATCCAATAGGTGTTTTACGGATAGTTCCCGATGATATGGACTGAAGTGTTTGTGGGTCGATTTCACGTTGATAACTTAGCTTTTTGCAATGGGTACACATGGTAATAATCTCCGAGGCATATGGAAATAGGGGTATCCAAAAAATATGAATATACTTCACTTGTCTGTATGCAAAAAGAGACTGAGCAGTACCACAATATGCACAGTTGCCAATCGCCGATTGCGATCTGTTAGCTAATACCTTTGTTCTTGTGCCAAAAATAATCATTGCGTTATACGTTTTATTACATGGAATGGCTGAACAAGAATGTTGCCCTTTCCTATTTAAGAATACAAAGATTTACAATTCGTGCGTCGCCGTTTATGATTCGTATCCGCCAATCAATATTCTGATAGGCAACATATTGCATAGAACATATGAAGGTATTCCGGAAAGAAAACGAACTTGATTAATTAGCCTCCCCGCTCCTTTAACGACTACATCTCATCATTCTGACTCAAAAATTACAAAAAACAAAAAAACAAAGTATAGTTATCAGGTAGATTTTATATATTTGCATTAACATTTTTTAACACATGAAACAGCATACAGATAATATCCTTGAAAAACGAATGTCCTAAGGGGATGTTTTTACAAGTAAATTTCAAATATCTCCTATAACCCAACTCAAACAATAAACTCACTATTATAATTAGTATGGCAAAAAATAACATAAATTTTGTCGTAATGGCCGCGCTTTGTCTTAGTACTGGCGCGCTATACGCACAAACCACTATAAAAGGAAAGGTAGTCGACAACAACAACAATTCTATCCAAGGGGCTACAGTTACCGAAACAAGCAGTAAAAAGCAGGTTCAAACAGATGCAAATGGATTATTTGAGTTCCCTTCGACCGGAAGCTCACTCAACATCAGCATTCAATACATTGGCTTTGAAACTAGGACTGTTCAAACCAATCCTACAGGTTTCACGACTGTTCAACTTCTGCCAACGACTTCACAACTCGACGAAGTCGTTGTGACGGCATTAAATATCTCGAAGGAAAAAAAGACATTGGGATATTCTATTCAGGAGCTGAAAGGAAAGGATCTTTCGGAAGCTAAAGAAAGTAATTTAGTCAATTCACTTGCGGGAAAGGTTGCTGGCGTTCAGGTAACAAATAGCCAAGGTAATATGGGGTCCTCCCGGATTATTATCCGCGGAGAAACATCAATTGCGGGAAATAATCAGCCATTATTTGTGATCGACGGAACCCCCGTTGATAATTCCCAGTTGGGTACGAGCGGTAATCGGGATTATGCTAATGCAATCTCAGACATCAACAGTGAAGATATTGAATCGATCAGTGTACTAAAAGGACCTAATGCCGCTGCATTATATGGTTCAAGGGCCGCCGCAGGTGTAATTTTGATTACAACAAAATCCGGAAAAAAACGCAAAGGACTAGGAATAAACATCAATTCAAATAATACAATCGAACGACTTGCCGTTTTACCCGATTATCAAAATGTTTTCGGACAAGGTGCCGATGGAAAATTTAGCTATGTAGATGGCAAGGGTGGTGGGATAAATGATGGTGTGGACGAAAGCTGGGGGCCAAAGATGGACGGCAGACTGATTCCTCAGTTTTATTCCAATGGTGAAGCCGTGCCATTTGTAGCACATCCAGATAACGTCAGGAGTTTCTTTGGTACGGGAAGAACCTTAAACAATGGTATTTCAATTGCCGATGCAACTGACAAAATTGATTACCGTTTCTCGTATAATAATAGCAATCAAACGGGGATTGTTCCAAATTCTTCCATTGAAAAAAACAATTTCAATATTAATACACGTTATAAAATCACAGAAGATCTAACCCTTACGGCCAACGCAAACTATGTACGCACGAATTCTGGTAATTTACCAGGTGTTGGCGGTTTCCGTTCAAATGGTTACATGTTACAATTTACGTGGTTTGGAAGGCAAGTGGATGTTTCGCGTCTAAAAAATTATCGGGATGCTAACGGCAATCTAGTCAATTGGAACAATAGTTATTATAGCAACCCTTATTTCATTGCGGAAGAGAATACGGTTCAGCAGCAGCGCGACCGCATTTTTGGCAATATTGGTTTGAACTATAAAATCAATAAGCATTTGACGGCAAACTTCCGTACAGGTAACGATTATTATACGGATCGGCGTAAAATTAGAATCGCATATGGCACGAATGGTACGCCCTATGGCTCTTACGAAGAGGATGCTTACACCGTAAATGAAAATAATACGGAGTTTACTTTAAATTATAACCGTCCCCTTTCCAATGACTTCACATTGGACATCCTAGGGGGTGGAAATATACGAAGCCAGTCCCGACAACGGAATAACCAAAAGGCACCGCGTTTGGCAGTACCTGACGTATACACGCTGGCAAACTCGAGAGATGCGTTGATCTCAACAGGTGAGTATAGTCCCTTGAAAGCTTACAGCATTTTTTCTTCCGCACAATTAGGCTATAAGAATTATGCTTTTTTGAATCTGACGGCACGAAATGATTGGTCTTCAACTTTACCCGTTGATAACCTATCTTATTTCTACCCATCAGCAAACGCAAGTATCGTATTGACAGATGCTCTTGCTATTCAAAGCAATATACTCTCTTTTTGGAAATTACGTGGCGGATGGTCTAAAGTAGGTAAAGACACCGATCCATTTAATTTAATAGATTCTTATCTTTTTAGTGCGCCTTACGGAAATAGCCCGCAATTATCAGTCAATGACATCAAGAAAAATCCAGATCTAAAACCTGAAACAACAACCTCGACGGAATTAGGTACCGAGTTGGCCTTCTTCAAAAGTCGGGTACGTTTGGATCTAAGTTTATATGATATCAATAGTATCAATCAAATCCTAAGCGTTGATGTTAGCCCTTCAACAGGTTACAAAAAACAACTTGTCAACGCCGGAAAAATCAATAATAAAGGGTTGGAAATTCAACTCGGTGTTACCCCGTTAAAAAAACAGGATTTTCAATGGGACATCAATGTAAACTTTGCGACGAATAAAAGTAAAGTCGTAGAATTAGATGATGCCGGATTATTAAAAAGCTATACGATCGGTTCTTCGGGAACAGTACAGGTCCTGGCTGCAGTCGGGAAACCCTACGGAACTCTCTACGGAACCGGCTTTTTACGAAATGACGCCGGACGTATTATTGTAAATGCAGATGGGACACCTGCTACCGACCCTGTCAACCATTATTTTGGAAAATTTACACCCAACTGGTTAGGTGGCATTACCAATCAATTCCGTTACAAAGACTTTGATCTAAGCTTTTTGATCGACATCAAACATGGTGGAAAGCTGTATTCTGGCACGAATGCTACCGGTACAGGAACAGGAGTATTAGCCTCCACGCTTCCAGGAAGAGATGCTGAACATGGCGGCTTGAGTTATACTGTCAACGGTATTACCTATGATGACGGTATTATTGCAGATGGCGTTAATGCAGATGGTTCGGAAAACACGAAAGTTGTTTCGGCACAACAATATTATAAAACGTTATATAGAACCAATGAAGCAAATGTATTCGATGCTTCCTATGTCAAGTTGCGCGAGGTAAAACTAGGTTACCAATTACCCAATCGCTGGATTTCCAAAATTGGTTTTCAGGGAGCATCTTTCTCTTTAGTAGGTCGTAATTTGTGGATTATTCATAAAAATGCGCCCAACATTGATCCGGAAACAGCTTTTAATACAGGAAATGCCCAAGGTTTGGAAAGTTTGCAATTGCCGACAACCAGAAGCTTTGGTTTCAATTTGAACCTGAAGTTTTAAGAAAATGAAACAATCGGATTAAAAATAGAACAAAACTTACGGATTTATACAAGTAACTGGCAATTAACAAAGCAAATAAGGTACAAGTACCGTTGATAACAGCTAATTGATAAACAAATAACGATAGAAAATGAAAATAAATAACAAACATATAGCAGGACTTTTTCTCTTACTGGGCCTAACGGCGTCCTGTAAAGACGAGTTGGCAAAAGTAAACCAAAATCAGAATGAAGCAGAAACTCCTCAGCCGGCCTACCTGCTGACCAGTACGATTAAAACGACAACAGATAGCTACTGGGGTATAAGTAACAACCTCGCGTCTAGCTTGTTATTTGTTCAACATTGGGCGAGAATACAGTATACTGATCCCGATCGTTACATCTTTACAAATAATGATTTTAACGAGGGTTGGTCTACCTGGTACTCGAAAAGCATTAGCCAATTGAAAATCATTCAAAAACTGGCGGCAAGCACAGGAAATGACAACTATAAGGGGGTGGCAATCGTCCTACAATCTTGGGTATTCTCGCTACTTACGGACGCTTATGGTGAAATACCTTACACAGAAGCGGGAAATATTGACGTTTATCTTACACCACATTACGATACGCAAGAAAAAGTATACACAGGCTTATTAAACGATCTGAAAAGTGCTCAGGCTTTATTAAATCCGAGTGGAAAAAATATTGAAGGAGACATTATTTATAACGGTAAGATCGCACAATGGAAGCGTTTTACAAATGCCCTCCGTCTACGTATTGCTTTACGTATCGCAGACCGATTACCAAGCCTCTCCAAAACAACATTACAGGAGATCGCTGCAGAAGGAAGTGGCTATTTGACTTCAAATGCAGACAATGCACAGCTCATCTATCGCGACGCTCCCTATCGTAATCCGGTCAGTGCATCGTTTGAAGCACGGGAAGACTATAGAGTCAGTAAGACAATTGTCGACAAATTGCGTTCACTTAACGATCCGCGCTTAGGTATTTATGCCGATACAACCACTACCTCAACGCCAGAAAAATATATCGGCGTACCAAATGGTTTAACGGCAAGCGACGCCAGTAACTTAGGATTCGCCCGTACTTCAAGACCTGGTATCTATTTTAGAGACCCACATGCTCCAGCAGTAATCTTAAGCTTTTCGGAAACACTTTTTGGTTTGTCAGAAGCAGTCAGCAGAGGATTTATTACAGGTGACGCAGCAGACTACTATCAGAAGGCAATCCGTGCTTCTTTGGAGCAATACAACGTTGGCAATGATCAAATCGTTAGCTATCTCAGCCAGGCAGCCATTAAGTTCGATTCCAATAGCTACAAAAAATCCATTGGCGAACAAAAATGGATTGCCTTGTATGGACAGGGCTTAGAAGCCTTTGCAGAATGGCGTAGGTTAGATTATCCGCAATTAACACCAGCGAAAGCTGGTGCTTTAAATGGCAAAATTCCTTTGCGTTTTCTCTACCCGGGAACCGAACAATCACTCAACGGAACGAGCTATCAGGAAGCTATCGCACGTCAGGGCAGCAATACATTACTCACTAAATTGTGGTTTGATGTAGAATAAATGTAGATTAAAACAATTTCAAAAAAGCGGAAGAAGTTAATTTTTCCGCTTTTTTTCTGTAGATTTCTTATCTTCGTATAGCACTCTAAAGAATAAAATGCTATGGATGATCAAACATTAGACAGAATAGACCAACTTAGCGAGGAAGGAAACATCCAATGTGATGAAGGCAACTATCAGGAAGCTATTCGGGTGTGGACCGAAGCGCTTGATCTAGTCCCTAGTCCGCAAAATGTTCATGCGGAAAGCCTCTGGCTCGAAGCTTCCATTGGAGATGCCTTTTTCTTAATGGACGATTTTCGCAATGCACTCTCCCATTTTGAAAAGGCAAAACAGAACATTATCGAAAATGCCTATGAAAACCCTTTTATCATGCTGCGCTTAGGACAGTGCTATTTGGAAGACAATAATAGCGAGTCTGCCCAGGAATATCTTCTCCGCGCTTATATGATGGAAGGAAGAGACATTTTCGACGATGAATCACCTAAGTATCTTAAATTTTTAGATGACAATATCGATTTGGATTGATAATAATTCGTCAAAACGAATCGATTACTTCGCCAACTTCCATAGGAAGATCAGACTCAAGAATGGAGGCTCCTTCCGCAAATATGGCCTTATACTTCTCGGCACGTTCTGCCTTTGTCTTCAATTTATCGTAGGTAGGTGCTGCTGAAATCATGCACATCACACCCTTTCTGTTGAAAAATTGATACATCGCCTGATTGGAATCCTTTAGTTCTGGCCCGATATAGACAATCATACGGTCGTAGGGTAATCCAGCGGATTTAAACTTCTCCAATGCAGCTTGATCTTTGATATGCATGGACATATACTGTTCTGGATTCTGCGCCAAATAAAACGCTGCCTGTTCAGTATTATGTACCGTAACCCACACCCAACTGTAGGCATTGTATTTTTTTAGTATTGCTGCTGTAGCCGCCAATGGTAAGTCTTTTTTATCTAAGTTGAGGATAGTTTTACCCTTTGCCCATTTAATAACTTCATCAAGTGTGTTAATACCATAGTTGGTCACATTTCCAGCCTGATCCTTTAGCTTCAGTTTACGCAATTCATCCCAGGTATAGTCTGCTATTTTTCCTTTTCCATTTGTGGTTCGATCCAATGTCGCATCATGCATCAAAATAGCAACACTATCCTTGGTATAACGCGGATCGATTTCAAAAATAGCCGTTGTTTTTTGCAGCACGGCCTCAAATGCCGCAATCGAATTTTCTGGAAGCCCAGCCTCAATCGTTCCCCGATGACCACTGACAATTTTTTTGTCGCTAGCATAGGTAAAATAATCTCGCATCGCCTGTGGAGAAGCAAACGCGAGTGAGTGGATTTTTTGTCCGACGACGATTGAGTACGACGAAACAAAAAGAAAAAAAGCAAAAAATGTTCTTCTCATGAATTTATAATTACGTTAAAATCTCTAAGCCTGCGACACACAAAAAACAGTATGCTAAATTAATCATCCAAGATCAATAAATCTTTAATAAAGCATTCAATTCGTGTAACCCCCTGCCCGTAAACATTTGCTTACCAATTCATATGCATCAAGTGCGACAAAATGAACTTGAAAATCACGACCTAACATCTATAAAAATCAAAAAAATAACGTATAGCTGTTGGCACAATGATAAAATAAACTATATTTGCGCATTAATTTATATTTGATCTAAATAAATTACCATGAAAAATAGAACATGCTATACAATGTTCAGCAGTGGAATACTTTTGCTTTTAAGCGCTCAACTCAATGCACAAGAATTATCCCTAATTGTCAAGGACAGTGACAATAAACCATTAAGTCAAGCGAATATCAAAGTTGACGGAAAAAACGTCGGCTATTCTAATCAACTTGGACAATTCATTTTTGCCAAAAGACCGTTGAATAATCCCATTCAATTGCGTGTGTCTTATACAGGCTTTTCAACGGTTGAAAAAATGGTTAATTTAGATACCGTTCAACAGCCCCTGTTATTTCAGCTCAATTCTACTCAACTTTTAGATGAAATTATCGTAACAGCTGGACGTAAAGCGGAAAACATTTCAACTGTTCCTTCTTCAGTTTCTATTTTAACCACAAAAGAAATCGAAGCTCAAAGTCAGATAAGCACCAATCTTTCCACAATTTTGGGTAATACCATCCCGGGCTTGGGAACCTCAACCAACAAAGCGACCAATTCTGGACAAACACTGCGTGGGCGATCTGTACTGGTGTTGATCGATGGAATTCCGCAATCTACACCTTTGATGAATGGACAACGTGATCTCCGGACCATTGACCCGAGTGTCATCGAGCGCGTGGAGGTTATCAAAGGTGCCACATCCATCTATGGAAATGGATCGGCAGGCGGGATTATCAATTACATTACACGCAATCCCTCCAAAGACGCTGCAGCTATCCAAGGAATCACCAGTCTACGAACAACATTCAATCCCGTACACAGCGCCGGCACCATGGGATATCGCATAGGACAAACCTTGTACGGACAAAAAAACAGATGGAATTATACCGTTAGCGGTTCGGCCGATTACGTTGGCTTGCAGCGCGATGGCGACGGAGTTCCCCTTGGTCAGACAGACGGTCTTTCGAACACCTATCAATACAATGCATTTTTAAAGGCCGGATACCGTATCGATAGTAGTTCCAATATTACAGCAGTGTACAACTTCTACAGAAGTAACCAACACAACAGATACATCAGCCAAACAGGTGTATATGGTCAAACGCCAACGATAGGCGTAAAAGGCGATGATCCAGGCAAACCTGCCGGAACTCCGTATAACCATAATGCCATGTTGACCTATACTAAAAGTAATCTATTCGCTTCGACATCCTTAACTGCTTCTGCATACTACAATACATTTCGATCCATGAACCGTTATGTTGAGAAAGCCTCTGCATGGTACGGTCCGGGACAAACACAGATCAACTCGGAGAAAAAAGGCCTACGCGTTAACCTAAACACACCTTTCCAGGTATTGGGTTCCAATGCGGATATCACCTATGGTGTGGATTTATTAAATGATGTTACGGATCAAAATCTGACCGATGGCAGGGTCTATATTCCCTATATGAATATGTTAAACGTTGCTCCATACGCCCAGGTAAAAATTGATTTCCTAGAAAACTTAATCTTTAAAGGCGGTGTACGTTATGAAAATGCAACAGTCAAAATAAAGGATTTCAATACCATCGCTACAGGTCCCAACAACGAAGGAAGTATTGCTGTAAAAGGAGGCAATATCCCCTACAAAGGAGCGACCTTCAATGCAGGTTTGCGTTACAACAAATTCGCGATCTTTAATCCCTTCGTGAGTTTCTCTCAAGGTTTCGCGATCAATGAACTTGGCCGTATTGTACGTCGGGCAACAGATAATGATTTAGATAGCCTAAAAACTGATCCTATTATCACCAATAATTACGAAATCGGATTCTCAAGCAATTACAGCATTTTCCAGCTATCAGCATCTTATTACTACAGTACTTCAAAAATGGGTGTTGAACTGGTGGACATTGGCGGTTACCTGATGCCACAACGTCTTCCAGAAGATGTGTATGGTTACGAAATTGCATTAAGCGCTCATATTTCGCCTCAATTGACCATCGGTGGAACCTATGCCTATGTGGAAGGAAAGTCAAAAAAAGACGATGGATCAAAATCCTACCTCAATGGTTCACGGATCTCGCCAGACAAAGCAACGGGATACATCTATTACACGCCAATCAAACCCTTAACCTTTCAGCTTTTTTGGGTACATACCGGGTCCCGGGATCGCTTTCTTCCAAACGATAAAGGCGTCTACAAAAACAGTGAAGGCCCCGTTAAAACTGTTGACCTATTTAACTTAAATGGAAATTACCAAGTAAACAAACAATGGTCTATCGGTATGGGTGTAGAAAACTTATTCAATAAAAACTATTACCCTGTTGTCAGTCAATATCGTGCCTTAAATGAAGAATACGTCAAAGGACAAGGTATGTTGGCCTCATTTAACATCAATTATAAATTTTAATATGTTTAAGACCGTCATTCTTTGGTTGCATAAATGGCTCGGAATCATCACCGGAGTTGTGGTATTCATCCTAAGCCTGACGGGCAGCATATACACCTTTCAGGATGAGCTCAAGCTCTGGGCTTATCCTGAAAAATATTTTATCTCCGATACAACCATCCACTCAAAAACTCCACTACCATTAAGCACACTTCTTGACAGCGCACAGAAAAGCCTCAAAAAAAATCAAAAAATCACGCGGGTTGATCTCTATCCTTCGAAGAATCGTACCTGGGTATTTCGTGCCATAAAAACGGACGAAAAAGCATTTGGCCATTGGAATTATTACCGCTATTACAAACGCGTTTTCATCAATCCATATACTGGCCAGGTACAGCAAGTAGAGAATTCAAAAACAGAGTTCTTTCAGTTAGTGCTTCAGCTTCACCTAAACCTCCTCTTCGGCAAGCAATATGGCCACCCTATCGTCGCCTGGTCAACGGTCATTTTTGTCCTTATCTTACTTAGTGGTATTGTTCTTTGGTGGCCAAAAAAATGGAAGGGCAAGAATCTCAAGCGCAGTTTTTGGTTAGATACCAAAGTCAAATGGAAGCGACTGAACCACGACCTCCACAATGTCATCGGATTTTACAGTTTATTTATCGGATTGATTTTTGCCATTACGGGACTCGCTTTTGCTTTTCCGGATTTTAAAAAGACCTATAGCGCAACATTCAATTTATTGCAGTCGCCAACAGCTTCTTCCACACGTAGCTCCCCTATACCCTTGCCCGCTGTGGAAAAGAAATTTCAGGACAATGCGCTGCGGTATGCCTTGGCAAATTATCCGGATGCTGAAATGATGTCGATCCGACTAAAAAAAGAGACCGAAACAGCAATGGATATACAGGTGAGACATCATGAAAAACGAAGTGGTGTATTTGACTGGCTTTATTATAATAAAGAAGAAAACAGTCTTACAGCAGTCAAATCCAGCAACGAATTGCAGTATGGGGATAAGCTCGGTGCACTTAACTATGATATTCATACCGGTGCCATCGGTGGACTCACAACAAAAATTATCGCTTGCCTTGCCAGTCTCTTTTGTGCTTCCTTGCCCATCACAGGATACATCATCTGGATGAACAAAAGCAAAAAGAAGAAAAAGAAAGGTTATCAACATAATGTTAATAAGTACTGTTAATAACTGTATTTTTCTTTTAAACAGGTTTTCAACAACGTTATTAACATAATGTGGAAAACTAACCCTCACCCTATTTACCGACGCAATCTCTTGTCCAAATTTACAGTAACACGATAAGCCAGCTGAAAAAATACCATACGAGAGAAAAAAGATGACAACCTTTAAATCGAGAAGAGCCCAACGCGCAGCAGGGCCAACAGGGCGACACTAAAAAAAGGAAGCATTCTTCAACATAAGGAACCACAATATACAGCCTAAGAAGAAGGGCGAGCGGGAAAAAAGAAAATCCGATGCACAGGGTACACCGGATTTCTTCAATAATAAACCAACAACTAACTTTACAGATTCGGGTTCCGCACAGTCTCTTCGTATGGGATAGCAAACAAATAATAAGGGCTATTTTCCACAAAATTAGATCCATTAGGAAACTTAATAACCCGGTGCCCCTGCCCGTTCACTAGCTTCGGTTTGCCATCTGCACCCACAATTTGGACTTGAATAGGCTTGCCGTCTGCATCAACATAAGATTTTCGTGCAACCTTTCCTTGTGTCCGAAGAATATCCGACAGGGCAAATCCTTCCCCCCAAAGCTCTTTTCGTCTTTCAATCAGGATCGCTGCAATTAATTGATCCGTATCATTTCCTGAAAACAGCTTTGCATTCCTCGCTGCACGCAGCTTATTCAAGGCTGCTACTGCTTTATCTTTTTCACCAGCCCGTGCGTACCCCTCGGCAGCGATCAAAACCATTTCCGAAGCACGCATATACACAATGTCACCGATCAAATTCGATTTAAACTTAAACTTCTTATACCGTAGAAAGCCCTCCCGACCGGGTAAATTATCCCATTCAAATAAAGCGTAACGCACATCACTGGTATCGAATAAATCTTTAAAATAAGGATCGGCCATAAAACTATAGTAATAAGATCCAGCTGACGAAACATCCAAATAATGAAATGTATAACTTGCCACATTTTGCTCGTTAGTTTGCTGATGCCCCCAAATCCACTCGCTATTTCCAAGATCATTAAAACCCGCCTGATAATCTGACGGAGTCATTAAATTATACTTCTGAGCTGCTTTTTCAGCATACGCTGCGGCCAGTTTCCATTCGCCAACCTGCAGATAAGTCCGAGCGAGCAAACCATAAACAACCTCTGCATTGATTTCGTATTTATCCGCTCGACCAGCAGAAGCCAACAAGCTTTCACTGTCTTTGAGATCTTTCAAGATAAGTTCATACACTTCTGCCTGTGTTGACCTTGATTTTCCTTCAGTCGATAGTGTACTGGGTTCGGTATAAATCGGAACAGATTTCGCATTTTTGTCCTTGAGGTAACTAAACTGATAAAATGTGGCCAGATTTAAGTAGGAAAATGCACGTAATGCTTTAGCTCTTCCCTTTAACACATTTTTAGTTTCAGTAGAGCCTTCGGCCCCATCTACCTTTGCAATGACATTGTTCATGTTATCGATCACCTTATACAACATAATCCAAAAAGAATTGACACGATTTGATCGATTATTTGTCAATTCGGTAAAGGCATAAGCATCACGATAGCCATATTTGGTGGTCACCGCCACATCACTTCCCATCGCATCACTAGTACGCATCACCGCTGTATATCCCGGATTAGCATAGGTAAAATAGGTATCATTTAAATACTTCCAGGTACCGTTGATCACCGTAGCAACATTGTCGGTGTTTTTAAAAACTTCACCTTCAGGCACTGCGGTCGTCGGATCCAGCTCAAGCGCATCCTTACATGATGCATTCACTAGGAAGAGCGCCAATATGATATATACAATTTTTAGTTTCATGATTTTCATTTAAATTCTCAGATTAACAATAAGGCATTAAAAAACAAGCTGAATACCACCAGAGATTGTTCGCATTGCCGGATAGCGAAAATAGGTCGCCCCATTTACCGTCTGTTCTGGATCCATTCCTTGATGACCATAAAATGTCAATAGATTTTCGGCTGTTGCAAAGACGCGAAGTTTTTCTACACCTATCCGCTTCAATAAATCCGAAGGTAATCGATAACCTAAACTTACATTTTTAAGGCGTGCATAAGTGCCACTGTAAAGAAAGCGTGTGGACGAAGAAGTCCAATTCAAGTTATCAGTTGTCAATTTAGGCACATCGGTCTGCGTATGCTCAGGCGTCCAGCGCTCGAGGATCTCCTTTGACCAAGCGCGTCCTGGATTATTACCGCTATGCATAAGCTGAATATAATCGTTATCTAATATCTGTCCACCCAAACTAAAACTCAATAAAGCAGACAAATCAAAATTTTTGTAGGTGAAACTGTTTTGAATCCCGCCGACAAGATCTGGCAATGAAGTTCCGGCAATAAAATTACCGGCCTTACTGTATTCCGAAGTTTTTTCACCTGTTTTATTACCGTCCTTATCAGCAGTATACCATTGCGGCAGACCGTTATCTGGATTTACTCCAGCCCATTCCGGCAGATAAAAATCATAGATACTTCCGCCTACGCGCAGGAGTTTATTCCCTGTAATGATCGGTTTGTTATCTTTTGGCAAAGCTGTAATCTTGTTTTTATAATGCGAAAGATTGACGTCTAAATTCCATTTAAAATTTTCATTTCGAACCGGGACAGTACGAATATCCACGTCGACACCTGTATTTTTCAGCGCTCCTATATTTGCATCATAGCCTGTATATCCTGTTGAATAAGCCATTGGCATTGTAAATAGCAAGTCTTTACTTCGACGGTTAAAGTACTCCACACTTAACGACACTCGGTTCTCAAAAGCGGATACGTCAACCCCCACATTCAAATTAAGGTTCGACTCCCATTTTAGATCCGGTGTAGCCAACCTGCCGGTATAGGTACCGCCCTTACCTAAGCTATTGGCAATCGTATAAAGTCCTTTATAAGCATAATAGGTACCTAAATTATCGTTTCCTTGTCCACCATAACTCGCTCTGACGGTTAACTGATTAACCGTTGTATTATCCTTCAGAAAATCCTCCTGCTTCAGTTTCCATGAGCCGCCCACAGACCAGAATGTACCCCAACGTTTATCCGGCGAAAAACGAGATGAGCCATCTGTCCGTAAGGAAGTTGAAAAATAGTATTTGTTATCATAGTTATACTCCGCTCTTCCCAAAAAGCTCAGTAACCTATAATCAACACTGGATCCTGTAAAATTATTAAGTTGAGATGCAGCAGCAGGTTCGTCAAAATAAGGAAGTACAAACTGTTGTCTGCTACCATTTATATTACTGCTGTTAAAATCATAGTATTCCTGTCCGGCCAATACATTGAGGGAATGCAAACCAAACTGCTTTTCATAGGTCAGCAAATTATTCCAGGTCTGTGCGACCGTACGGACGTTTGAACGATACACATACCCCCCGGTGTTCACACCATCGCCCAACAATGGATTAGTGTAGTCGTGCGTATTTCCATTGAGATAATCAAGACTATAAGTCGACTTGAACTTTAAGTTTTTAGAAAACAACACTTCCAGATAGGTTCGTGCAGATAGATTTTCACGGCGGATATCATTTCGATCCAAAGGAAGAGATGCTGCCAGATTATTACGTGGAGTCGCACCACTTGGACGATATTCTCCAAAATCGTAAATCTTGTTTCCGGCTCCATCAAGGACATATGAGCCATCCGCATTCCGCTCATAGTACGGATAAAAAGACGGGACCAGTCTCGTAAAATTTATAATATTAGCCGTATTACTGTCTTCAGACTGCGGATATTTTTGTTGTGTACTGCTACCACCTATATTCAGGCCTACATTTAACCAAGACTTGACCTTACTGTCAATATTTGCACGCAGATTATAGCGTTTAAAGCCCGATTCAATTGCAATTCCTTGATCATTGAGATAACCTCCTGAAATGTAGTAGGTACTCTTTGCACTACCACCGCTAAATCCGAGGTCTGCCTGTGTACGCACCCCAGTACGTTGCAATACGTCGGTCCATGGATCATTCCAAAGCGCTTTTGCTCCAGCAACCAATTTACCATCTACGCCGACCGGCTGTGGGTATTGACTGCCGTAAGGATTAATATTTAAATCTGTCAATACGGTCTTACTTGCATTGGACGCCGCTTGCTCTGCCGTAAGGCCATTTGATAGGTTTTTATTTCTTAAAGCTTCCCAATAGAGTTGAAAATATTCATCGGTCGACACCTGATCATAGTCACGAACTGCACGTGTTGAATAGCCCTGTGTAAAATTGAGATTAATCTTGGTGTTGTCGGAAGTCACACCCGACTTTGTGGTAATGATAATCACCCCATTTGCCCCTCTGGAACCATAAAGTGCACTTGATGCTGCATCTTTTAAAACAGAGATGGACTGAATGTCATTCGGATTGATGGAGTTAATATCTCCTGCATAGGGACTACCATCTAACACGATCAAAGGTGCACTGGAGGCATTAATGGAGCCGATACCCCTAATACGGATGGCTGCTTCAGTACCTGGCTGTCCCGAGGACGCCACGGACTGTAAGCCCGGTACCTGTCCCTCTAATGCTTTGGTAATATTTGACACTTGTCTATTTTCGATCGCTTTACTGCTTACTGTACTGACCGATCCCGTTATGTTTGTACGTTTGGCAGTACCGTAAGCCACGACCACCACCTCTTCCAGATCTGTACTGGAGGGTTTCAAGGACAATGTTAAGTTTGTGCTTGTTGCTTTTAGCTGTTGAGATTCATAACCAACAAAAGAAAATTCCAATACAGGTAATACGTCACCTGTGACATTGATTGTAAACTCTCCTTTTGAATTCGTTAAGGTTCCTTGATTTTGCCCCGAAATGCGAACATTTACTCCAGGAAGTAGGTGACCGGTATTGGCATCGACAACTTTTCCTTGTATAGCCCGCTGCTGAGCATAGAGCCTGTTCATATTGACCCCCGATAATGCTATAGCAGCAATAGGAATGTATTTAAGTTTTGCGTACATCGTAAGAATGCTTTACTAAATAAGTTAAGTGTGATTAAAAACAAAAAACACGGCGGCTTCTTGCACTCGAATAAAAACTACTTGTTTAATAGATTTTATTCGAGTGCAAATATATAACAAAATCCATTGAATTACTAGATTTTAAGAACTAAAAACAAAAAACATTAATATTCAGCAATTTAATTTATAATTATGTCTAGAAAAATATTTTTTCGTTAGCTAACTCACCATTATTGATCAAGCCATTTTTGAAACTTCGGGGACCGTTCCTCACTAACAATGACGACAATTCCTTCTGGGGTTGAAGGCATTAGCTCTAACTTGATTCGATTTCGACTAATCTTTAACATGGACTGGATGGCATCTATCCGAACAAGGAATTTCCTATTGATCTGAAAGAAAACTGTGGGATCCACCTGTGAAACGAGATGTGTGATGGTATCTTCAATAATATATGCAATTCCCGATCCTTTTTCTACGGCATACAGTTCTTTGTCTTCTGCCATAAAATAGGCGATATCAGCAATGGCCAGCGACTTTAAAAAATTACCGTATTTCACTAGGAAGCGCTGTTTGAGCCGAGGTTCTACGTTGGGTAGTAGCGGTTCGATACGTTTCATGATCTCCGCCAACTCGTCGCTATCGAAAGGCTTTAACAGATAGGCATAACCCTTATTTTGGAAGGCCTCCAATGCATATTGTTCGTAAGCAGTCGTAAAAATCAGTGGCACATCGATCGATACCTGTTTAAAAATTTCAAAGCTCAGCCCATCCATCAGGTGGATATCCATAAAAATCAGATCGAATTGATTTCTATTGATCGTCGTCACCGCTTCCTGAACCTCTTTTGCATTGGTAAAGATCAGTTCGCTTTCTCCATAGAGCGCAGTCAACATTTCCTTTAAGCCTACAAAAGCCCAGTCTTCGTCTTCGACAATCAGTATTTTCCATCCCATGGGTTGAATGTAATAAAAAATCCATTTCCCCAAAAAAAGAAAATGGATTAATATATATAGGATAAAAAAAAATCGATTATTTTAACAGATCGGGATTATTATTGATTGCTTCCTGTGGATAACGAATCACATAACGTGGATCGTTCTGCTGCAGGGTTACCGTCCTACCGAAACTACTGTGTGTGATCGCCGGTCTTGTCGTCCGTTTTAGATCATACCAGCGTAATCCCTCTAGCGCCAGTTCACGCTTGCGTTCCAGCAGAACCGCATCTAGCAATTGCTCCTTTGACAAACCTGCGTCGGCCTTCGTTTCTTTGGCGTATGCATCTGCGGTAAATCTGTTTTTCTTTAAAGCAGACAGGTATTTTAATGCTTCTGCTGTATTTCCCAGACGAACATAACATTCGGCCATCGTCAAATAAAGATCAGCATTTCTAAAACTCACGTTAAAACGGTTGTCTCCACCTTTGAGGGATACATAATCGCCCCCACTTTTTTGGAAGTAACGACCTTTTCTCAAATCACCTGCTAAATAACTGTCTAATAAGGCCGGTGAAATAAAGGAACTTGTACGTACTCCAGGAACAGATACTTTTTCCAAAGCCATAATCATCTCTGTGGATTCAAAATCATTCGGAAGTAGGCTTCCAGCAACATTGAGATCAACCAATTTGTCATTTATAACCAAAGCTTTTTTAGCGGCATCAATTGCTTCCTGCCACTCACCGCGGTATAAATGAACGCGTGAGGCCATTGCAAAAGCAGCGCGTTTGCTAAAGCGATAGTTAACACCTTTTGCCTGATCATCCACAGTCAGTAACGCTGTCCCTTTTTCCATGTCAGTCAGGATCTGCGTATAAGACTCTCCAATGGTCGCGGGAACAAAACGTTGTTCCAGGTCAATCTTTGTTGATAAAGGAACGCCCCGAAGCCCTGCATTGCTCGCCGAATAGACCTCACTGTAAAGATTTAACAACTCAAAATGAGCATAAGACCGCATGAGATAAGCTTCACCCTTGATCTGGTCTACTGTACCATTACTAGCCAACTTGTCATCGATCGTACTGATGATCTGATTCGTATAAAAAATACTTTTATAGAATGCCAAATAAGGATAAGCAATTGTTGCAGGATCGGGGTTTTGATCGTTCCAAAGATAGATATCTTTGGTTCTAGCCGCATCTGTCGAACTTTCATCCAACAATAGTTCATCTGTACGCAAGGACAAATAAGACTTATGCGCAGGAAAACCAGTATAACTACTTGTCATTAACCCTCTAAAATCACTTTCCGAGGCAGGAATGACCGTTCCTACCGGTTGTATATCTAAATATTTATTGCAGGATGCCAATGCACTAGCAGCCATTACCATTCCAAAATAAACTATTTTTTTCATGTTATAAATCAGTTAAAAGAATTAAAAACTTGCTGACAGACCAAAAGCAAAAGATTTGCTGATCGGCTGCGCATAATAGTTTCCATAAGTCTCCGGATCAAAATACCCTTCATAATTTGCTCCGAAAACAAATAGATTACGTCCTTCTACATTCACGCGTAAATTGCTTGCACCAATTTTTTTGCTTAGTGCAGGAGGTAGTGTATATCCCAAACGTACGCTATTGATACGGACATAACTCATTTTCTTAGCCCAAATATCATACTGGCTGAATGAATTGATTGGATCATTACTCTCCAACCACGCGTAGGCCATCCAGCGGTCATTTAATTCAGAACTTATACTTCCCAAAGCAGGCATATTACCACCCTTTTGTAGGACATTCAAAAGATCTGTTGTATAATTCTGTCCGCGGTCGACCTTCGCTGGATTATAAGTCGGTGTACGGCTTACCCAACGCTCCAGATTGAAGACAGCTGAAATCGCCAAGTCAAAGTTAGCATAACGGAAACGGTTGGTCATACCACCGATAAACTTCGGATCTTTACTACCCTTGTATTTAAATTTAGAACGGTATTCTGCAGCTGTCATGTCGGTTTGCGACATATAACCCGGCAAGAAATCAGCCCAAGGATCGTATAAACCATAAAACTCTTCAAAGCTTGAAACCGATCCATCTTGATTTCTAAATTGCATCACACCATCTTTATCCAGTCCAGCCGTTTCCAGCACATATAGACCACTGATTGGGCGCCCTTCCTGTGCCTCTGGTGCATAAGCCTTCGGATCATTCATAACCTTCAATAACTTATTGTCATTATGTGCGATATTAAAGTCCGTTGACCAGGAGAATTTATCTGTTTGAATCTGACGGCTTGATATGGTCAGTTCTACACCTTGGTTTCGTGCTGAGGCCCAATTGACCTGCACATTCTGGAAACCGTTTTCTAAAGGCAATGCACTATAAGCTATTAGGTCGGTACTTTTTCTGTTGTAATAGTCAACCGTAATATTCAATCTATTCTTCCATAGACCTAGATCAACTCCAGCATTATAAGATTGCGTACGCTCCCAACGTAATTTATCATTTGCAGGTATCTCAACCGTAACTGTTCCTTCATTATAACCCGGAATTAAAGTCGAATTTCCATACCTTCCAACGATAAATGGATAGGTATTCCGATCGACATTGCCCTGGATACCGTAGGAAGCACGTAAACGGAGATCCGATAACGCCGTTTTTCCTTTGATGAAGTCCTCCTCAAGTACGTTCCAGGATCCGGACAAAGACCAGATTGGTAAGAAACGATATTGCGGATCTACACCGAACATATTTGAGCCGTCATAACGAATACTACCATTGACGTTGTATTTACGATCAAACGTATAGGTCGCATTTCCATAAAAAGAGGCATATGAGTTCTCGATATATCCCTTACTATACTGAAGGAATTTGGCGTTTGTTTGATCATTACTATTTGGAAAAACAATACTTTGTGTAGTTAAAGTCGCTGGATTGTAGCCAAAACCTTTGGTTGATACGGCTTTATTCGTACTACGGCGCAGCTCTGTTCCTCCCATCAATTCCAGCTCATGTCTGTCGTTCCAAGTTTTGTTATATTTTAGGTAAGTTTTCCAATTATATTGGAAGATACTATTATTGATATTTTCGATCTTACCTCCTGTAGGCAAGAAATATTTATACGTTTTAGTTGCAGAATCGTAATACCGCGTCGAAGCCCGCAACTTGCGCGTATTATAACTTTCCTGATCGGCAAATTTTTCTGTGCTGTTTTCATCAAACTGCAAACCAAATTCGGAGCGTAATGACAATTGTGGAATAATAGTATATTCCAGGTAACCAATCGCTTTCAGTGCCTTATTCGTTAACGTATATTTGGTATTCTCCCTTTCTTCTATAGCATTGAAAGGAATATAGGTATCTTTTTCATAGCCTTCAATATCCGGATCATAATTGTATTTACCAGATTGATCACGTACAGTCAAGTATGGATTAACCAAACGCATATAATTACTAGGATTAGTAAAGGCATCGTCATCCTGGATTGGGTTCTGCCTATTTGAAACGGATCCTAATAGATTGATTCCAGCTTTGAATCTGTCGTTAATATTGAAGTCATTATTTAATGTCAAAGAATAACGACGAAGATCTGCTCCTTTTGTTGCTCCCTTCTCATCGTAAAAACCGCTGGACAAATAATAACGATGCCCGTCATTACCACCAGAAATTGAAGCTGAATACTGCTGATTCAAAGCTTGACGATAAAGTTCTTTTCCCCAATCCGTCTGTTGTGTGCGCAATTGATTGATTGACTGCTGTACTTCAGGTGATAAGGCTGCCAAACCACCCGAACGGTAAGCATCCAATGCATTTGCTTTGTTTAATATCCGCATAACGGCCCCCTTATCCGCACGATAATTTAAATCGGTGCGGTCGGCCATCAAGAGTTCAAAGTCCACTTTTTCATTGGCATCCATCAGGTTGAGTTTACCGAAATCCGGACGTTGCGTCACAAAAGTATTTGCTGATACCTGCAGTTTTGCAGGTCCAGATTTCCCCCTTTTTGTGGTAATCACAATGACTCCATTTGCCGCCCTCGCGCCATAGATGGAAGTCGCCGCTGCATCCTTTAATACCGTAATATCGGCGATATCGTCAGGATTGATACCCGCAATCGGAAGATTACTCAAGCTATTTAAATTGTCTTTGTCAATTCGTTTGGGCAATTCAGCTCCTTCAATCGGTAAGCCATCGATGACCCATAAGGGGTCTTGTGTGCCATTGAGTGATACCGTACCCCGGATACGGATCTGTGGCGCGCTGTTAGGTCCACCATTAAAATTACTCAGCTGCAAGCCTGCGACCTGACCAGCCAACATTTCGTCGATCGATGAAACTCCGGTTTGTTTGATATCAGCGACATTGATTTTATTGTAAGCCGTCGTATTCTTACGTTTTTTGATATCCGTATAACCTGTTACGATCACTTCATCTAAAGATTCACCACTTGGCTGAAGCAAGATTGTCTTATGATCCTGAAATACCGGCACCTGAATACGCTGGTACCCGACATAGCTAATCGTTACATATTTTAAATTACTAGGCACTTTTAAGCGAAATTCACCAGCCGCATCGGTCAATGAACCCAATGCCGACTGCTGCACCTGATTAGGTACACCGATATCTTCTGCTACTGCCGAACTTTCAACGACAACTGTCGCCCCCACGACAGGTTTTAAAGTGACCGCATCCAGAACCTTTCCTTTCAATTCTCTGGATTCCTGCGCATGCGCAACGTGCACACACATGAAGGTCAACGGTATTAAAAACTTATTCATTTTGGTAGATGTTAATATATTAGTTTAATTCTAAGGTATTTGCAATACGCAATAAAAGATCCATGTAATGCGATTTTGTCGTCGCATCACCAGTCCGCTGCTTTTGTTTCAACAACTGGTAAATCTCATATAATTCAGCGCGTTTATAAGTCAGCATATCCGAAGTACGGATCATACCAGTGACATGTACATTCCGCAGTCCAGCTTTTGAAGAGGATGCATGTTGTGGATGTAAACATAGGTCAGGTTGCGTCGCTTCAACCAGCTGCTCGATACCTGCTAGTTTCTTCGCATTTAGTTTCTCCATCGATTTGTTGGTAGAGACCATCAGCACATCCACATAGTTTTGTTGCAGCATCCGTGTTTTAAGATCCAACGATTGTCCGCTGATGGTTTTAGCAAAAACCGTCTGACGTACAGAAGTTAAAAACTCCGGTGCGCTCCATGCTTTCTTACTTCCGAAAAGATTTTCCATCTCAACCATACGCAGCAAACGTTCATCATTGACCAGTTTATACAACATAGCGTATTGAAATTCACGTTGTAAGTTATAAGGAGCGTACTCAAATGGTCCTATCGGAGAATCTTTCAATGGAAAAGTTTTTGCCATCAGCTCCGGAACGAACAACCATTCGGGCATGTAAAAGACATTCTTCTTGAGGTACTCCAAAGCACGTAGTTGTTTGTCTTTTGGTACTGGGCTATAGGCATCTTTTTGATCACCCAAAACAGCATTTTCGAGGTAAATACCACCAATATTATTTAAAACATGATCAGCATATGCATACCATTGTCCAACCACGCCCATATACAACTTACCGGCACGGTAGTAATCATCGCCGACATTGGTTGTCCAATTGATAATATTAGGCATCATGCGACGCAGATTCAGCATACCATATTCGCCAGCCTTCATGGCGTCATCACCAAGATCTTCCGATTGAGCCCGCGGATCAACGATATTTTTAGAGTCTTGCTGTTCACCGTAATGATAAATAGGATCATGTACATGGCTATCAATTTCCTTTCTCAGCAAAGGGATTTCATCCCAAGGCTGTGTTTTGCCATACCAGCGGTAGGCCCAGCCAATGGCGTACTTGTCGTAAGCACCGATCACGGGAGTAATCTGTTCCACACCATCTTCAGGTTGCGCCACATAATTGAAACGTGCGTAATCCATAATGGAAGGAGCGGTCCCTCCCATTTTAGCGGTGAAGCTTTTGCTACGCAACGAATCAACAGGGAAACTTGCCGAAGAGCCCATATTGTGCATCAATCCAAGCGTGTGTCCAATTTCATGGGACGACACAAAACGAATAGCATGTGCCATTTTCTCATCGGAGAAAACATTAGCACGTACTGATGTATCTACGATACCGGTCTGTATGCGCATCCAACTGTTCAAAATAGTCATGACGTTGTGCCACCAAATCACGTCAGCTTCTAATATCTCCCCTGAGCGTGGATCAACAACAGATGGCCCCATGGCATTAGCTTGAGCAGATGCTGCGTATACAATAGAAGAAACATTAGCGTCGTCTGGATCAAATTTGACACTATCGGGCTGTTGTTTGGCCAGAATTGCATTTTTGAAGCCAGCAGCTTCAAAGGCGACCTGCCAATCATGTACGCCATCAATAATGGCCTGACGCCATTGTTTTGGGGTCGCTGGGTCCAAATAAAAGACAATCGGTTTTTTGGGTTCGACCAGCTCCCCTTTCAGATAGCGCGCTTTGTCTTCGTCACGCGGTTCCAAACGCCAGCGATTGACCAGATTTTTCTTATCCAGTTCTTGTTGTTTATCGTTAAAATACCAACGCGGCGAAGTAAAGAAACCAACCCTTGGATCTGCAAACCGGGCAACCATAGGCGTTTCAGGCAGTTCGTAAAGGTTACTTGTAATTTCCAAAGAAACCGGTACAGATTCATTACCTTCCGTCACCTTGGTAGAAAATACAGACTTCACAACGATATTATTCGCATAAGATTTGATATCTTCAACTGTAGATATACTGGTTTTAGGTGAAGTTCCCAAACCCAAGGAAGTAAACACATCCGTAAAACTCTTTTCTGAACCATCAAATACCTTATTGACTTTGATTACAACAGCACTTGAATCTTTTGAATAACTTTCAATCTTAAAAGATTCAATATAAGAAGGGCGGTAATTATCGTATACCGAAGCGGCTATTGCGTCACCTTTAGGGACTTCAACCTGAGGCTTAATCTCCGAAACCCACACCTCCTTCTTCTCCTTGCGGAGTGTAAACCGGATGACCTTATTTTCATAATTCATTCCTTTGTTTACCCCAGCCTCATTTAAAGCCAATGGAACGGAAGACAGCTTCTGTATCAACAGAATATCCTGCCCCATCTTTTTCAATGGAATTTCAAAATAGTAATTATTTTCCTTACGAATTACCGTAAACATACCAGTATCAACCCGGGCATCTTTAAACAATTTGCCGTACGCAGCTGTCGTATCTTTCTTGGCAATAGAATCTTTAGCAGAAGTAACCGTTTCTTTTTTTCGCAGGCCTACTGTTTGCAATAATGAACAAGATTGCATTAGACCAGCGGAAAATAAAAGACCTATGGCTAACTTAGTGTAAGTGTTTTTCATCAAATAAATATTTTGAGCCCTTGTTTTCAAAGGTGATATCTGAGCTCGTTGCACTCCATGTGTTTTTCAAAAGTGATGACGAATCATCAAGCTATTATCTCGTGTTATCCATAAGCTAATTTTAGCTTACTACAGAACGATTAGAAAGTAATTTTGTCTATTCCAAGCAGGTCAATTCCAAGTCATTTATACTTAAAATTTATGCTATTTGATCGGATAGGATTAGGCTAACCACGAACTAATATTTCTAGATTAGGAGCCAAATTTGTTAAAAATATTATACAGAAAAGTATGCAAAGCGATGAACACGCAGTTTAAAGGTATGAACACGCGCTACAAAAACATGAACACGTAAACCGACCATCTTTTATTCTTCATTTTCAACTGGATGAGAGTGGTAAGTATACCGAAAAAAAGTCCGATTCTATCCCGTACCGAAAGCCCGACATCGCATAATAACGATAGATGGATGCTAAATAATTAAGTCCGTACCCCTCACCTTCCAGCTCTGCCCCCTGTCTGGGCTGCCAGTTATTGCGGATTTCCAGCACGTTTTCTTCAACAAGATAGATGATCTGAATCTTCAGCGGATGTTCGATCGAAATACGGGTATGCTTGATCGCATTTTCTACCAGCATCTGCAGGCCCAAACGTGGAATTTTCCGATCCAAACATGTTGCTGGCAGCCGAATTTCCATATCACTTAAGGCCGCTCCGAACCGCACCTGCTGTAAAAAGAAATAGGCTTTGGCCAATTCCAGCTCCTCCCCTAATGATGACCATTCGGCTTCATCTGTGCGGAGCATCTTCCGGTAGACTTTTGTCATCTTGCCAATAAAAGACTTCGCAAGATCATTGTCCTTTCCAATCAGGTATTGAAGCGACCCAAATGTATTGAATAAAAAATGCGGATTGATCTGCTGCCGCAGTTGAACCAACTGCATGCGCGTATATTCATTCTCTTGCTTCAGGGATTGCAGTTTCAGTTGCTGAATCTTGCGACGCTCCACGATATTAAAGTAGATTAACACCATAGCTACCAACATCAAGCCCACACCAAGCAAGATGCTATACGTTAGCAATTCTTGGATTTCCTCTTCAATACTCAGCAACAAGACATACACCTTGATTTCACCACCCACTAAAAGAATGTTACAGGGATACGAATTGACCATAACGTCCAGCTGAAGAAAATCAGATTTCACAATCTGTCCTTGTTTTGCAACTGCTGTACTGGCCCGCTTGCCCCACTTTCGATTATCTGGAGAATACACACATAATCCACGGTCGTCGTAAATCTCGAAATAAGCTCGTCTTCCGAAATTGAGTTCCGCGAAATAGGCATTCAATTTTACTACATCCAGATAAATGTGATATAGTCGGTGATTTATTGTCCGTGTGCGTAACAAGGTAAGCATTCGCTGATTGACAGAGTCCGCTTGTCCAACCGGCAAAACGACCAACAGCGAGTCAGCACTTTCTTTTAGATCAAAGGCGGGCTGATTTAAGATCTTTTTTTCCGAAAGGAATAGATCTTGCTGCAACAACTCCAATTGCTTTTTGACAAGCAACATATTCTCATCTGCAAAATCGATCAGTATCCTCTTCTTAAGGAGGTCTACTTTATGATGGATAATACCGAGCAAGCCCCCCCCAATCAACAACAACAAAAACAAACAGGCAGTCAGGATGATACTATTCTTCTGTTCGGCATTTTTAAATCGAAATTTCACGCTGCAAAAATACATGAAATTTTTAAAAGCCTATGCAAAGCACTTCGCAAGAAAGGCTTTAACGCGGCCTCTTGTCAATGAAAAACGACATAATCCAAGCCCTTTTCAAAATAAATGCATCACATAACTGAGATTAATAATAATTTTCTGATTTTTGTAACCACAAAAAATTCCAAAGTGTCAAAAGCAACATTTATAAAAGTTGTGAAACGTATCGCTATCGTTTTTACAAGCATCGCCGTACTACTCGTTATCAGCATATTATCTATTCCTTATATATTCGAAAATGAAGTAAACAGCAAGGTCAAATCGCTCGTAAACGAGCACATTACAGGTGAATTAAATTATTCCGAAGTAAGATTAACCTTCTTTGATCAATTCCCTTTGCTTACTGCATCGATGGATGATGTCTTACTAAAAGGGGCCGAACCTTTCAAAAACGACACGCTGCTCGCTGCAAAAAAAGTCAGTTTTGGCGTGGACCTTATGAGTCTTCTCAAATCTAAAATTGTAATCGACAAGTTTATCGTGAACAGCGGGAAGATCAATATCCTGGTTGATTCTTTGGGAAATGCCAATTACAATATTTATAAATCTAGCTCCGCTGATGCTACAAAAACACAAGACAATTCCGAAAGCAGTGCTTTAGCCTTCCAACTGATTAAACTTGAAAAAACAAATCTCCATTATGAAGATCGCTCCATTCCGCTACAGATAGAGGCAAAAGATCTGGAATATGAGGGTAAGGGAGATCTGATGTCAAATATCTTTGACTTGAACACACGTGCAAAAATTGCATCCTTTTCATTTTCCTTTGACAATGAATTGTATGTGGACAAAAAGTCGATCGATGCCAATTTGCTAACACGGATCAATACCAATACCTTATCTTTCGTCTTCGAACGAAATGATATTAAAATAAATCAATTACCGGTTCGTTTCCGTGGGTTGTTGTCTTTTATCTCCCATGGTTATCACCTGGATTTCAAATTAAAATCACAGGAAAGCACCTTGGCCGAATTACTTTCATTAGTCCCAAATAGCTACGCTTCTTGGATCAAGGACCTCTCCGTGAAAGGTACATCGGAGGTTTTTGTCAATTTAGAAGGAGACTATATTGTCGACAACAACAAAATGCCTAATCTTTCCCTTGGACTCATGGTCAACAATGGCTTTCTCGCGTATAAACAATCCACCAATCCGCTGACAGACTGGAATGCAAAATTACGGATAGACCTGCCGGCACTGAATCCAGACTCACTACAAATTGATCTGAAACAATTTGACTTTAAAGTTGCTTCAGGCTATTTCAATGCACAGGGCAACATTGCGGGTTTACACCCTGTAACCGTGCATGCCAACATAAAAAGTGATCTTGATCTCGGTAAACTCAATGAATCCCTACAATTCCCAGACTTTTCATTTGGTGGAAAATGGAATCTTTACGCAAAAATCGACGGAACATACGCCAAAGCTATTCGTAAGGTAGGACTTCAAAAACGCGAACAGGAATACATTGCATCCATTCCTACTTTTGATATCAAAAATACACTCGTAGATGGTAAATTCAAATTGGCGAACCTCCCACAGGGGTTGGACAAAATTGCTTATCGTCTGGAAGCAAAGGATCCCGATGGCCAATTAAAAAGTGCATCAATAGCAATCCATGATATTTCTGTTCAGGCGCTTAACAACTATATAAAGGGTTTTATTTCAATAACAGATTTTAATAAAATTGCGGTCAACTCGGATTTAAAAGCTTCATTTAATTTAGCAGATATCAAAAATTTCTATCCCATTAAACAAGTTGAATTGGCAGGATTAGTGGATGTCAACCTCATGGCAAAAGGTTATGTGGATCTCAAACGAAACATTTTTCCCGAAACCAATACATCCATCGTGATGAAGAATGGCTTGATCAAGTCAAATGATTATCCTATCCCGATGGAAAATATTCAGGTCGAAGCTTTTGTCAATAACGAAAAAGGCTCACTTCGAGATCTGAATGTCAAAATCCTACCGGTATCATTTACATTTGCTGGCGAACCATTTTTCTTGAATGCAGACCTCAAGAACTTCAATAATATAAAGTACAGCATACAATCCAAGGGTAAGCTTAATCTCGGCCCTATTTATAAACTCTTTGCATTAGATGGTACCAATGTCGATGGTTTTATCTATACGGATTTCAGTTTAAAAGGTTTACAGAGCGATGCCACCAATGGTCATTATAACCGACTCCAAAATAGTGGTCAGTTAAGTATTGGAAACATCCAGGTTCAGTCCGACATGCTTCCACAGCCTATTGCAATTAGAAGTGGGAACTTCAGTTTTTATCAGGAGAAAATGAATTTCGATAAATTCTTGGTAGCCTATGCGAAGAATGATATTTCCATCAAAGGATATCTCAACAACATTATTAATTATGCAACAAGTAGTCAAGCACCGTTAAAGGGGCAATTTACACTCAGCAGCAAGAAAATCAATGTGGATGATTTTATGGTTTTTGCTTCTCCGGCCACATCGACGACTGCAAGCTCTTCGCAAAGTGGTGTAGTTCTTCTGCCTAAAAATTTGGACGTTCAGGTCTTGGGGCTTGTCAATGCCATAGCATATAATAAAATGAATATCAAAGACTTCAAAGGTGACCTACAGGTAAAAGACGGTAAGATGATTCTTCATAAGACAAACTTTGAACTAGCGGGACTGAAAGTAGATATGAACGGAAGCTATCGTCCTATAAATCCACGTAGAGCAAGTTTTGATTATGCTGTGAAAGCTGACAGCTTTGATATTCAACGCGCTTACAAAGAGATACCGCTATTCAGAGAAATGGTTAGCTCTGCCAAAAATGCTTATGGCCTGGTTTCATTGGATTATAAATTGGGTGGTTTATTGAATGGCAATATGCAACCAGTAATGCCCTCCATCGTCGGCGATGGATCCCTAACACTGAATCAAATTAAATTCAGAGGCTTCAAGTTACTTAATGGAATTAGTCAATCTACTTCCAAGGAAAAATTGAAAGATGGCGAAGTGAAAAAAGTTGTTATTAAATCCCATATCAAAAATAATGTGATGACCATCGAACGCACGAAAATGAAAATGATGGGATTCAGGCCTCGTTTTGAAGGTCAAGTGACCTTAGATGGGCGGATGAACCTGGGTTTTCGACTGGGCTTACCTCCTTTTGGAATCTTTGGGATACCTATGCGAATTACGGGCACTCCAGATAACTTTCACTTAAAAATGGGAAAATACAAAGAAGAAGATCTCGACATGGAAATGGATGACGAGGACAACAAAGTATATAAAGAATCTCAAAAGACGCAAGAATCACAGGCTAAATAAACTCGCAATAAGTTCTAGTAAAGTCTGTCAACACAATAGTGCTGCAGTAAAAACGTTGTTTAATATAACAGAAAGATTTGTTAACTTAAACAACGTTTTTAATTTTTGAAAACCATGAGATATATACTAATTATACCCATTGCAATGCTATCCATTTGCAGTTGGTCCAGTTTCAAGACCGTTAACGATCAGAAAAACCCCTTATATGGGAAAGTATTCCGTGAGATCAATGAAATTGCTGAATTAAAATCTTATACCTATACAACTGGTGCGCTTATTGAAACCGACAAGAATACCCAAGGAGACTTTCGCTTTGCTGCCGGCTATTTTACAAATGCCAAAAATGGTGTTTGTATTTTAGAGGAATTGTTACCCGATGATAGCAAAGGTAAAGTCAAATACAAGATTTTGGATACCATCAATATTCAAAAACTGAAGTCCAACGAGCAACTCAGCTTATGCAACTGCAAGCAAGTTGACAAACCAGACAGCGAAATTATAGCTATTAGCCGGGTCGATGAAAGCAAAGAATATTTCGACAAAATCATCAAGGCATGGCGAATGGATACCAAAAGCCAAAAAATTATTCCTTTAAAAGACACAAAGGGTATCAGCTGCCTCAATGAAGGCTATGGCATCTAGCGGCGACAGGATTTTTTAAATCAATCCGTCAGCCTTCAACTTGTCAAACACATGCAAAACGCCAATGACCTGGATAGGTTCTTTCTGGTACTCTTGGTGTGAAAAATAACGAACGGCGCCAATCTCATTACTGGGTTCGATCTGCTCTGTTAATGGGTACAGAAAACAATCCTGTTCCATGATAACCTCTGGCACAAGCCCGTACGCCGGAGCTGTTACATGGCAATAATACGAGATTTTATCCGGATCCAGATTGATATTCAACTCCTCCAAAATCTCGCGACGTAGGGACTGCAGGGCTTCCTCCCCTGCATCAATCTTCCCACCTGGCAGATACCATGCCTTTCTATTGTTGCTATACGCCAATAATAATTTATCTTCCTTAATACTCACTAAACCCGCTGTAGGCAAATATTTTTTTGTTGTCTTGAAATCCATTATACGCTATTACTGATTAAATACGCTAGATGTGAAATTACTTCTTTTACAACATTTATCAAAGCGCAACAGCTCATCTGGAGAATCCTTCGTTAAAACTTCGCAAAAAATCAATACAGCGGGTCCAATCAATATACCGAAACATCATCGGCTAGTTTCTCTTTATGCACAAGCTTCCGTAGACTCTTCAAAAATGTCTCCGCGTGATTCATGGTGAAACAGAGCGGCGGTAATAGGCGGAGGGTATAGCGTCCTGCATATCCTGTAAAAATCTTTTCAGAAAACAAAAGTTCTTCCCGTAGGTGTTGAATATCGTTTTCAAACTCTACGCCAATCATCAATCCTTGCCCCCTCACTTCACTTACGCCATGAATTTTTCTTAATTCTCTCAACAGAAATTCACCTACAGCTGCGGCATTATCAATCAATTGCTCTTTTTGGATGACATCAAGTACAGCCAGTGCCGCCGCGCAAACCACATGACTACCGCCAAAAGTAGTGCCCAATTGCCCCGTGACCGGCTTTATTTTAGGCGAAATAATTGTCGCCCCCATCGGGAGGCCATTTGCAATCCCTTTGGCCACCGTAATTAAATCGGCTTCTATCCCAGCATGCTGATGTGCAAAGAAACGTCCCGTGCGCCCATACCCGCATTGAATTTCATCCAAAATAAGCATAGTCCCAGTTTTCGTGCAGATTGCTCTTACTTCCTGTAAGAAACTAGGACTTGCCCGATGAATCCCCCCGACACCTTGAATAGGTTCAATGATTACAGCACAATATTCTTCGGTTTCCAATTGTTTTTTCAAACTGGAGATCTCGTTGAAGGGTGTAAAGACAAATTGTTCACTGTCATTTAATGGTGCACGAATCGACCGGATATCCGTTGCCGAAACCGCGGCTGAGGTTCTCCCATGAAACGCATTTGACATCGCCAATACTTTCCTCCTTCCCGTACGGAACGAAGCTAACTTCAGTGCATTTTCATTTGCTTCGGCCCCCGAATTACTGTAAAAAACAGCATATGTAGGATAACCACAGGCACTGCCCAAGCGCTCGGCCAAACGATCCTGAAGATCGTTTGTAACTGCATTTGAATAAAATCCGATCTTATTCATCTGTTGTATAGTTTCTTCAACAACATGCGGATGGCTATGCCCAACAGAAATAACGGCATGACCACCACATAGATCTAAATAGGCCTGCTGCTGTTTATCATAAACAAAGCAACCAAGGGCTCGTTCGATCGCAATATCAACTTTCTCAAAAACGGGAAATGGTTTCATGAATGACTTCGATTAGTAAAACTCAAAAATCAACTTAAATCTCCTTTCATTCCTAGTCCAAGATGGTTATTTATTCCTAGTCCAGCCGTCACGTACAATAAACAAAACAACTCATCTTAAATAGAATAGCGCAGCACTGATCATGCATCATCTATCCGATGTGTTTTAATCCTGCAGAACAATTGTATATTTGAACAATTACCCGATACAATAGCCTCATGCTTAGACCTTGGAATTTAACGATAGATATTGACAGATCCTCTTCAAAAGCGATTTACATCCAAATAGCGGATAACATTGCTGCTGATATACAATCAGGTCGATTGGCGAAAGGAACGGCCTTACCCAGTAGCAGATCTCTTGCAGCCCAACTAAAATTAAACCGAAACACGGTAATTGATGCCATACAGTTGCTGTTGAGCGAAGGCTGGCTGGTTAGTCAGGCACGTAGAGGTATATTTGTAGCGGCTCAATTACCTTATGGCTCTAACCTATATGTTGCACAAAAGATCGAATTATCTGATCATCAAGCCCCCACACGTATTATATTCGATGATGGTAATCCAGACAGCAAGATTGCCCCGATAGAACAGCTCGGACGGGCCTATCGTCAGATTTTTAAGCGCAGCGCACGTTGGAAAATGATGGGTTATGCCGATCCCCGAGGACATCTTGATTTTCGGGAAGAAATCGCCAATATGCTCAACATCGAGCGCAACATGCACATTGATAAAAATAACCTATGCATCAGTCGTGGAAGTCAAATGGCCATGTACCTGGTCGCCCAATGCCTATTACGGCACGATGATTATATCTTTGTGGAGTCCCCTGGATACCATTCAGCCTGGAAAATCTTTGAAAAAGCAGGTGCGCGATTGATTCCGATCCCTGTCGATACCGATGGTCTTATTGTTGATGAACTTCTCCCACATTTATTGAAAAAAAGCAATATTAGGGCACTGTATCTTACTCCACATCGACAATATCCAACCACTGTGACCTTAAGCAAAGAACGGAGATCACAATTAATAGCATTATCCAACCAACATAACTTCACGATCATTGAGGACGATTACGATTACGAATTTCATTTTGAACAAGCGCCCTATTACCCACTCGCTTCACAGCAGGAACTGATCAATACTGTTTACATCGGTACACTCAGCAAAGTTGTTGCACCAGCACTCCGTATCGGTTATCTGGCGACAAGAAACGAGCAGTTACTCCAGCAGGTTACCGAACTTCGCTACATCATCGATATACAAGGTGACAATATTATGGAGCAAGCTGTCCTGGAACTCATTCAGGATGGAACAATTCGTAGACATATCCGAAAAGCAACGCTGCTTTACAAAAAGAAACGTGATTTCATGATCGCCCAAGTAGACAAATATCTGCAGGATCATGTGAGCTATACTTCTCCACAAGGAGGATTGGCGGTTTGGCTATCATTTAAACATCAGATCGACTGGGCATTTTTATCCCAAAAATTAAAGGAAAGATCAGTCCATATACCGCATCCCGAAAACTACAGCAGAGAAAATATTTTTGGTGGAATACGACTTGGCTATGGATCCTTATCTGAGGAATTGATCGAGGAAGGAATCATCATTTTAGCTGAACTTTTGAAACAGGCGAAACGCTCCTTCCGATGATTTGAAACACAAAAAGCAACTAGACTATTTTGCGAATTGGACGAACATAGTTAGATTAATATTTCGTAAAAACAGGCGCATTCAATATTTAATTCCGCATCATAAAGACCGATTAAAAGATTAGTATAGACAATATGTAAAAAACAGTTAAAAGTGTTGGCAAAACGTAATTTTTTGCCATAAATCATTTTTTTCGCTTATTAATCGCATAAATTAACCGTAGTTTTACGGCGCAAAAAACACACGAGTCATTCCTAATAGGATAGCTATAATAAGAGAGAGAATAGAGTACATTAATTTATGACTGAGAGAATACCCAGCAGGCCGTATGCAGCAATTACTGGTATTGGCGGATATATTCCACCGAATAAGAGATCAAATACAGATTTGGAGCAGTTTTGCGATACATCCGATGAATGGATTATCAAACGTACAGGTATTAAGGAGCGGAGAATTTTAGAAGAAAATCTTGCCACATCAGACATGGCTGTAAAAGCTATACAAGATTTGGCAACACAATATCATAAAAATCTGAACGATGTAGATGCGCTAATTGTAGCGACTTCTACACCCGATATGCCAATGCCGGCAACAGCAAATATCATTTTAGAAAAATTAGGTCTTACCAATGTTTGGGCTTTTGATGTCAACGCTGCTTGCTCTGGGTTTTTATATGCCTTAGACATGGCTTCAGCTCTCGTTGAGACAGGCCGTTATAAAAATGTACTCGTAGTCGGTGCTGACAACATCAGTACTTATGTCGATTTAAAAGATCGTTCGACCAATATTCTTTTTGGTGATGGCGCTGGTGTGATATGGCTTGAGCCATCTTTAGAAGGTGGAATTATGGATGCCTATCTATGTAGTAATGGCGCGGGAAAGGAATTCTTAAAAATCGAAGCCGGCGGTTCTTTGTATCCAATCGACAGTAATCTTCCTGTCAACGACAACAGATTCCTGAAACAAGATGGCAAAACTGTATTTAGAAATGCTGTTCAGTCTATGAGCGACGCCTGTAATACGGTTTTACAACGCAACAACCTACAGATTGAAGATATCAACTGGTTAATTCCACATCAGGCTAATCAGCGCATCATTGATGCCGTTGGGCGTAGTCTGAATATACCAGAAGACAGAGCATTAAGTAATATCGAATACCTAGGAAATACCATTGCTGCCACGATCCCGTTGTGTATCTGGCAGAATATTAAAAAATTAAATACCGGTGATTTAGTCATGTTAACCGCCTTTGGTGCAGGTTTCTCTTGGGGAGCCAGCATATTTAAATGGATGATTTAAGCGATCAAAAACTTTAGTCGTCATAAAATTCACACTAGTATAAAACGCCAGGAATAAACCTTTTCTGGCGTTTTTCTTTCTTTCCATCTACCAAAACCAGATTCGCCATCCCCCAATAAGAATTGATCTATCTTCCTTTTATAGGCAGAGTAGCGGAGAAAGGAATACGCTAGCGGGGAAAGCACTAAGCTAGCGATAACCCGAAGGGCAAAACATGAAAATACATTGTAGACAAGGCTTACATAACAAGTTATTTTTATATTCAATAATAGGGAGTTTATAGGGACCTTATTCGGACCTTATAGGGACCTCATTCGGATGAACGCGGCTAAAGTCCGATTTATCTCCCAATAAAATCAGGATTATTTCATAAACAGTACGCCACTTATCCACTCTTTTTATAGCACAAGTTATAGCACAAGAAAAAGGGGGCTTTGCAATGCAAAGCCCCCTTTAAAAATCCAATATAAAATCTACGTTTTTAATAATTTAATGACAAGCCCACACCAAAGCCCATATCGCTATCATAATGTGTTCTAAAAGCCATATTTTTGGTGATGACATAATTTAGTCCAGCCATATATTCAAGGTCTGAGTTGACCATAAAATCGCCACGGATCCTTCTAGCGATCGGGATATCCTCACGCATAAGCTGCAATCGCACAATTCCATCGTGATACACCTCTGCCTGAAAATTGACCAACATGGGTAAAGTATACATAAAACCCAGACTTAAAGCTTTGCGACTATCTTTTTTATTGGCCTGTCCAAAAATATTTTTCTCATGTTCATCCTCCCCCATTCGACGATAACGATAATCAAAACCTACAAATGGCATAAACCATTGCATCTTCCCAAAGTATCTACCCAAGTGGGTTTCCACTTCATAACCGTGCATATCATTATACCCCAAACGCCATTCTGAACCAAGCTGCCAGCGTGCATTCTGAAACATTGCCTGACCGTCATTTCCATTGGTAGCGAAATCATTTTGCGCCATGAAATGAGTCATATTACTTTCCATCTGCAACTCCTTATAGGCTTTAGCTTTATCTGGAAGATAGGGATTTTTATAATCGTCCACAGCAAAAACGCGGTTCATCCCCGCCATCATATGATACAGGATATGGCAATGAAAAAACCAGTCTCCTTCTTCATTCGCTAAGAATTCGATCGTATCCGTCTCCATGGGCATGATATCCACCACATTTTTCAACGGCGCTTTTGATCCTTTTCCATTTAACAATCTAAAGTCAAAGCCATGCAGATGTATTGGATGACGCATCATTGAGTTATTATAGATGGTAATGCGCAATACCTCGCCCTTTTTTACAGGTATCTTATCCGTTTCAGAAAGAATTTTATTGTCCATGCTCCATACATAACGGCTCATATTTCCCGTCAGGGTAAATTTGAGATCTCGTATCGGCGCTTCTTTAGGTAGTTCAGTCGCCTGGGGAGACTCCAGCATCGCATAGTTGAGCGTGACAATATCGCCCAATGCATTGGCATTATAACGATTGGGATCTTCGTCCATGTTCATTTGTCCATGATTCATACCGCTATGTTTACTGTGATCTTCTTTTTTCTTTCCATCACCTGTAATTTCGGGATACATTACCACATTCATATCCATCTGGTTCAAGCTCATCTTCATGCCCATATCATTGAGATCACCATTCATCTTCATCATATCGTTCATCATCTTCATGCCCTCAAAATATTTAAGGCGGGGAAGCGGGGAAATCAATTGTTTAATACCATTTCCGACAAAATAACTGGCAGATTGTGTTCGATCTTCTGTTGTTGCCATGAATTCGTAAGCTGTACCTTCATTTGGTATGGTTACAACGACATCATAAGTCTCCGATACCGCAATCATTAATCGATCGACCTCCACCGGAACCACATCATTCCCATCATTGGCAACAACGGTAATTTTGCCACCTGCATAGCGCAGCCAAAAATAAGACGAAGCACCGCCATTGGAAATTCGTAAACGCACTTTATCTCCTGCTTTCAAAGCTTTACCATTCACCGACTTTAAATCCGTGGAATGAGCCCCGTTCATCAATACCTTATCATAATAGACATCACTGACATCCATCGCCAGCTGACGTTTCCATTCATTCGTGACTTTCGTCTTAAACTTCCCTTCTTTAATTGCTTCGACGTACGATTGTGTAGACCCTTTTTTTATCGCGGCCCAATCGTTGGCCGTGTGTAGCATTCGCTGAATGTTATCGGGGTTATAATTTGTCCATTCACTTAATATGACCGGAATCGTGGGTAAATCATCAATTCCTTTTCGGAAAGTCTTATCATCTGCACGCTTGTTGAGAATAAGGCTACCATACATACCGATCTGTTCCTGGAGGCCCGAATGCGAGTGATACCAATGTGTACCGTGTTGAATTATCGGAAAACGATAGGTATAAGTCGAATTCGGCTTTATAGGTTCCTGCGTCAGGTGTGGCACACCGTCTTCTTTGTTCGGCAGAAAAATACCGTGCCAGTGCAGCGAAGTACTTTCCTTTAACTCATTGTGAACAACGATTTCCGCCGTATCTCCTTCAGTAAAAGTCAGGGTCGGCATTGGAATCTGTCCGTTTACAGCGATTGCCCGTTTTGATTTGCCGGCATAATTGACAATGGTATCCCTTACATAAAGGTCATGACGAACCACTTTCTGGGCCAGCACTGTCAGTTGTGTCATCAATAGTAAGACAACCGTTAATATATTACTCTTTTTATACATGTTTATTCATTTAATTCATTAGTATTCCATTTCCCATCGGTCCTACGCCATATTGGTAGACCAGTCTAGCACCGTGATGCCCTGTGATAAATAGTGTCACCGATAAACTGATCAACAAAATCAATATCAAATAGTTTATCCAAGCACCTGTATCTTTTCGCAATCCAACAAAATGCAGGACTGTAGTGCTACTTGCAATCCAAAAGCTGATCCAGGCAAAACGTTGATGGATCTCAAAAAGCGCGAAGGCCTTTTCATCTGCATCGCCTGAAATATGGGTTGCGGTCTGAATTGCAGCAAGAGCTCCAAGTGTTCCCAGTAATAACAATCCGAAAGTCAGCACAGTGAAAGGACGTCGATGTTTTTTTAACAATAAGGCACCTATATGACTAATCAAGGCCATCAGCAAGAGCACAATCGGAAAATGTACCAATAGCGGGTGTAAGCTGGGCAGTCCGTCGAATAAGCTTTTCATTGTATTAATGTATTGTTTCTACGATAGATCCACAGGTGGTCATTGATTGACCTAAATAAGGATTTTCAATTTTCTTTTGTGTACTCAACCAATTGGCTCCTTTTCCATCACGATACATCGGACAATGCTGATAATAGACTGGAGCTTCAGGTTTGACAGATTTCATCAACACATACATATTTTTGGAAAGGGTCACAAAGTGCTCTCGCTGATGTTCATTTTCCGTAATCCCAGCAATATGCTCTGTATCGAAAGCCAATTTCCGTTGGTATTCCTTCCAAAGTTTTCCTTGAACAGCATCTAATTGCTCGTTATTAAGTTTTGCAATGGCAGCCTGTATTCCTTTCGCTGCTGTCTGTGCAGCCGCGCCATTATCCTTAACCAATGCATCTTTCAGCGCGAAATAGGCGCTGTATAAGCCTGCAAAAGGATTGCTAGCTGCTGTTACATCAACTTTCCCCGCCGATGGTTCTATTTTTGCAGCTGTATTATTTACTCTGGCAGCCTCTTTAGTCAAAGCGCTATCGCCTTTGCTTTTGTCGACATTCGTCGTTGCGGTATCCGCAGCAACAGGGACCGTATGATCTGCATGTGTATTTTTCGATGTTGAATTGTTGCATGCAACGAATATCAATGCGATCGCCACAATTAGCATAAACTTTTTCATAATTACGTGAATTTATAGGTTTAGATTTTTAATATAATTTCGATAGTTTGTTTCGTTTTCAAAATAGGAAACTTCCCCTTGATCGCCGGTAATTGCAATGGAAGCCGTCGCCTTATCCACTTCTTTTTTTGAAAAAGGATCGATGGCTACACGTACCGCAGCTTCTTGCGGTATGCGCTTTTTACACATTTCACAGCAACCATAATAATCCTTACCCTCGTATCTGACCAGCAATTGTTTTTTCCCCATAAAAGCATCATTCACCATGCAAACTTGTGCTGTAGGGACGAGATCACCCACTTTATATTGAACTGACTGTACAGGCAAACTGATCGCCGGATCAGTCGAAGCTATTTGATCTTCAGCTTTGGTATTTGTTTGTGAACCGCTACAGGCCGTTAAAGACAATACAACAACCGATAGGATCGCTAGGAAATAATTCATAACACAGGCGATTAGTTTAACGTTTCTACTGTACTTCCACAACTAATCATTTGCGCTCCAAAGAATGGGTTTTTCACGGCATTCTCCTTACTTAGCCAATGCGCTCCCTTGCCTTCACTAAACATAGGGCAATGCTGATAATAAATAGGTCCGTCCACTTTACTCACCTTCAGCAGCTCATACAACGCATTTGAAAGAGATGCAAAAGCCACACGTTGCTTAGCAACATCTTTATTTTTAGTTATACCTGTCGCATCGCTTGCCAGCTTATTCATCACCTTCATCCATACGGTATGTTCATCGTGGCCAAGTTTATTCATATCGACAGCTTTGACTGCTGCTTGAAATGCCTCGGCATGAGCCGCTGCCGCCACCGCATCTGTCTTCACCAATGCATCCTTTAGCGCAAAGTAAGAACTTGCCAACAGTGCAAATGCGGTCTTTTCATCCGCTGCTTTTGAGTTCACCGAAGGCTGAATTGTTGTTTGTACGCCCTGACGATGATTCGTATGATCGACCTGCTGTTCAGTATCATTTTTTAATGCTGGTTTTAGGACTCGTTCATATTGTTCAGCTTTTGCCAATTGAACATAAGCATCATCTGGAGCCAGAAATTTTTCATTGTCGAACCCTGCCAATGCAATGCGCTTAAGAACCTCATCCGCGCTTGTTTTTGACGAGTCGTAGGTAACAACCGCCAGTTTGGTTGCCTGATTCCAGTCAACTTTCGCAAATTGTCCGTCCCGACCTTCTTTTTCAATGATCGTTTTAACAGCCGGTGTATTTCCAAAAATCTTTACAGTCGCTGTCTTTGCATTTTTAATTTGTGCATGTGTATGTTGGGTGGATAGTAATACAGGGATTACCAAACCAAGTAATGACATTAATCTCATGATTATCATATGTAGTATATAAAAGAATACCGACGAAAAACCCTTCTACAGCGATTTACTGTATTTGCGTATTGAATCCGATAGATCCAAAGGGATTTTCATAAGCTAAAATAAAACGGGGCTTTGGATAGAGAAACCGATCCAAAAAGACATAGCATGGGCTATCAGTCTAACACTAGGCGATCTGAGGAGGTTGCCAAATGGAAAAATAGGCATCAGCGCAATAAGGCTGTTTATAGCGCGCATAAGCGCTTGATGCATCAGCATATAAGGGTAAAATAAGCTGAGCTTCGATCACTGAAACAATAGGATTACATTGCAGAGAGGTACGGCATGATTTTTCGCCACAATGTTTACCACAGTCATCCGCATGATGATCTGATTTTGGTGATTCAGCTCTTTCATCTTTACAACAATCTGCTGTTTCGACGTCCTTTACCTGTTGTCTTTCATCAAGGCAACATGATTTTTCTTCCTGTTTTGGCTTTTCGGACGGTTCGTGGCAGGCAAATAACCTATACGGTGCTAAGAAAAGCCCCAGCATACAGATTATAAATACGATATTACGTTTTGCCCACATAACGGATTAATTTGAAAAGTAGAGATGTGCTACTTTGGAGATAAATTTCGGTAGAATTTTCGAATGTACAATTGTAATATTTTTTATTTTATTTATAATATTTTGATTTGCTGTATTTCCGATTCTCGGCCTGGCCGCATAAAAACTACTTTTCGAGTCCTTTGATCCAGTTCAGTATCAACAGGCAACCAGGCGCATACACTCCCCCATGATCAAACCCCTGTAGCTGATACAACGAGGTGCTGGTATGCCCTACCTGTTTTAAGACCGCTGCCAAATGGGCGTTTTCTTCAAACCGTGCCGCCATTTCCAATTGTTGATCCCCAGTGATCAGGAGAATTGGCGGTGCATCTTTCCGTGCGAACGAAAGCGGTGCAAAATGATCAATCTGGGGGATCACCATGGATTGCCCACGTTCCTTTTTAATCGTATAATGCGTATTTGTTTGCCCACTAATCGGTGCCAGCCCTTTTATATTATTTGCATCAACACCAAATTTTTGCAGGTAATGCTTATCCAAACCAACCATTAAAGCCAAATATCCGCCTGCTGAATGTCCCGACACATAAATTTTTGAGGGATCTCCGCCATAGTTTGCAATATGTGAAAATGTCCATGCAACAGCCTCAGCAGCATCTTCGATATAGCTCGGCGCTTTCGCTCTGGGGCTTAGCCGATAATTGACTGCTATAACCGCTACACCTTTTTCTTTAAGTTCAAGTGGAATAAATTTATTTCCCTCCTCTAGTCCGCCGCCATGAAACCATACGATGGTAGCAAAATTTTTACGATCAGTCGGTATATAAATATCCAATTTACAACGTTCTTTCTTATAAGAATCTGGTTCATCTGGTCTACAATAGGCAACGTCGGTTGTCGTTTTATAGTGCTGCGCAAACATCAAACTCGGTGAAAGCAGAAAAAAGAAGATAACAAGCAATTTGGAAGACATATAAATCGGATTTAAGTATTAAATAGCTTAAAGTTAACAAAACTCCATCAAAACCATTTGGTTGCGTTAAAATAAGTTTCAACTTCACACTTTTTATTATATATTGATAATTATCTGGCAATAGATATAACAAAACACAAATTTTCCTGTTATTAACTTAGAAAACATCATAACATTATATGGAACGGATAAAGATTGAAACCCATATCAACGTACGCGTAGAAACGATCTGGAATGCCTATAACTCGGCCGAGGATATCATGCAATGGAATCATGCTTCAGATGACTGGCACTGTACAAGTTCGATCAATGACTTACGTATTGGCGGAAAGTTCAAAAACCGAATGGAGGCAAAAGATGGATCTATGGGCTTTGATTTTGAAGGCAGCTATACCGCGCTTGAACCCTTTAAAAAAATAGCCTATGTTATGCCTGATGGTCGTCATGTTGAAATCAACTTCAATGCAAAAAAGTCTGCTACGGATGTCACGATAATTTTTGATGCAGAAACGGAAAATCCTATTGATATGCAACGTAATGGATGGCAGGCCATACTCGAAAATTTCAGATCTTACGTTGAAAATACCTATACAACGACACAGCTCGGACAATCGCATTAACGACGGACGAGCTTAGCTTGTCTTTCCTTGCGATCATCTTTTAAATAAAGGATATGCTTAGGATTCTTAAAAGTATAGTTATATTTAGCCACTAATTCGTCTCCCCCTTCTTCATAGAAAGCGGAGAACGATACCAACAAAACGCGATAAAAAGATTACATATGACAATAATTAACAATTATGAAGAGTACAAAGCCTTTGAAGGAAAATCATTAGGCGAATCCCAATGGCATGTTATTGATCAAAAACAAATTAATCAATTTGCGGATGCAACCCTTGACCACCAATGGATTCATTTAGATAGTGAAAAGGCCAAAACTGATAGTCCTTTCAAATCGACTATTGCTCATGGCTATCTGACCTTGTCCCTCATTCCTTATTTATGGAAACAAATTGCTGAAGTAAGAAATGTCAAAATGGAAATCAATTATGGGATTGAAAACCTACGTTTTGCACAACCCGTTTTGGTTGACAATGCTGTACAGCTCCATACACAAGTAAAATCGGTTGTCAATTTGAGAGGGGTTGTCAAAGTTACCATCGAAGCTACATTGAAAATCAAAGATAGTGCAAAACCGGCGTACGTGGGTGATGTGATCTTCTTATATCATTTCAATTAATTCCAACCTTAGACTATAGGCCATTAGCGAATTCTTATACATGCGCAATAGCTTTCAAATAAAACTTGTTACAAATCATAAGGAATATCCTTATGATTTGTTGCTTTTAGCAGACGAAACCATTCATGCAATTGACAAATACCTCTATGAATCGCTAGTTTATGTTGTCTATGAAACGGTAAAACCGATCGCTGTTTTCTGTTTATATCCCGTCAATACGGATACATTAGAGATTAAAAACATTGCCGTATCACCAGCGTATCAAGGCATGGGGCTCGGAAGTCAACTACTTGATTTTATCAAGGAAAACTACCGGCAATACCCGAACCTGATTGTAGGTACTGCAGATTGTGGCCTGGCCCAAATTCGCTTTTATGAACGAAATGGCTTTGTTAAATACGCCATCCGTAAAGATTTTTTCATTGAAAATTATGAGCTGCCTATTTATGAAAATGGCCAGTTGTTGAAAGATATGATTATGCTGCGGTATACGTTAAATCCCTAGAGACAAAAATAGATATAGATGAGTACTGGTATTGATAATCCCAACCACAGCACTACCCCCTGAAGTATTGCTTTAAAACCTACTGCCAACAAGACCTCCCTCGACAAACTTGCTCCAATTAAAAACAACGTTAAGGTAAGCCCCATCTTTGAAATAGAAACGACATAGCCTCCTATATACTGAAAAAAAGGGATATAACTTGTTAAGATAACCGCCAATACAAAGAGACCAATAAAATACGGTATTTTAATTCTTGTCCCTTTGGTTTTGAATGCTACAGCACTCAAACAGGCAATTGGAATAATCCATAACGCTCTAGTCAATTTTACGGTTGTCGCAACCTGTAGTGCTTCATTACCGTACTTACTTGCCGCACCAACGACAGAACTGGTATCCTGTATGGCAACCGCACACCATAAACCAAATTGCGTCTGGCTGAGATCAAGCAAATGACCGACGACAGGAAATACAAATAAAGCAATGGCATTAAGTACAAATATGGTCCCTAAAGCCACACTTACTTGCTTTTCATTGGCTTTTATCGTCGGTGAAACCGCAGCAATGGCACTTCCTCCACAAATGGCAGTGCCGACAGAAATCAAATAAGCGGTCACCTTTTCCAATTTGAGTAACCTACCCAATAGATAGCCCAATGATAATGTTCCGAGAATAGAAATAACGGTTAACACAAACCCCTGCTTACCCGTTTGGATAGCTGTATCGATATTCATTCCAAATCCAAGTCCAACCACAGAAATCTGTAACAAAATCTGTGTTGCCCTGTGATTGACTGCCAGAAAGGGATGGCCAATCCATTGCGCTACAATAATACCCAAAAGTAAGGCAAGAGGGGCCGACACAAATGGGGTAAGACATAATACAAATAAGAGTATAAAAATGATTTCCCGAACGGAGACCTTTCGATTGAGCAGCTGCTTATAACGAATTGTCGTATTTATTTTTTTGTCCATGACAATGATGCATTGATTTGGCACAAAATTGAATAACTCTCAATTATTTTAAAAGACACAATTACAAATAAGTCATAACAATTGGTTATAACAGACAACTGCATTTTAACCAAAATAATTAAAGGATACGCTATTAAAATGAAAGAATCCTTCCCATTAGAACATTAAAATATTACGATAAATGATTATATTTCAACGAGGTTATTCATAGGAATTAAACTTGACTTAATAATTATATACCGATGACACTGACAGCCATTCATCCCAAACTACCCATGCGCAACAAAACCATCACAAAAGATTTTTATCTACATAAACTTGGATTTTCATTATGTGGAGCAGTCGATTACGAAGGTTACCTGATGCTAAAAAAAGACCATATTGAAATTCATTTTTTTGAATTCCAAGAACTTCCACCAGAAGAAAATTATGGTATGGTTTATATACGCACAGACGACATTGATTGTCTGTATCAGTCTTTTCAAGAAAATCACGTTGAGATTCACCCTAATGGCAAACTTGAGATTAAGCCCTGGGGTCAGCGGGAGTTTTCGATTTTAGATCCCGACAGCAATCTACTCACCTTTGGCGCCGATGCTTAAATAGCGAAAAGCCCACTAAAGATTGCTAAAAATCAGCAAAGATCCATAGTGGGCTTGGTATTGTTCGTATGGGTTCTTAGCCAAAAAGGTCTGAACTCAAATAGCGGTCACCTCGGTCACAGGCAATAAATACAATAAGGCCTTCGTCGATTTCATTTGCAATTTTAAGTGCTCCTGCAAAAGCTCCGCCGGTGCTCATTCCTGCAAAAACCCCTTCACGCTTAACAAGTTCCCGGGCAAGCGCTGTTGCCTCCTGTTGGGATATATCGATAACGCGATCTACCCTGCTTGGATCAAAAATCTTAGGCAGATAGGCTTCGGGCCAACGCCGTATGCCTGGTATGGAAGATTCAGGAGTGGGCTGACAGCCTACGATCTGAATGGCTGCATTTTTTTCCTTCAAATAGATGGAATTTCCCATAATTGTCCCCGTAGTCCCCATGGCGCTTACAAAATGTGTAATCTTCCCCGCAGTATCACGCCAGATTTCAGGTCCCGTTGTTTTGATATGTGCTTCGTAGTTATCTGGATTTGCAAATTGATTCAATATAAAATAGCCTTCTTTTTCGGCCTTTTCTTCTGCATAATCGCGACATATTTCCATGGATTCCAATAAAGTAACTTTCGCCCCGTAAGCCTCCATCGTAAGCGTTCGCTCCCGCGTTGAAGAAGCTGGCATCACAAGCTCGAGGTTAAGTCCATATATACCGGCGATCATAGCAAGTGCGATCCCCGTATTACCGCTCGTTGCCTCGATCAATTTACTATCTTTTGTAATATCGCCCCGCTCCATCGCCGAACGGATCATATTGAGTGCTGCACGATCTTTCACCGAGCCCGCAGGATTATTACCCTCCATTTTTGCAAAGATCCGCACCTTGGGATTTGTATGAAATTGTGTAATCTCGACTAAGGGTGTATTTCCTATGGTATCTATGATATTTCCCATGGTATCTATATTATTGGTTTTGAATCTATAAATTTTGATGTAGCCTGATGGTATACGGTGGTGTAAGGCTCGACAGAACTTGTCAACCAGACATTCCCGCCAATGACCGAATGATGGCCGATGTGTGTTTCGCCGCCCAGGATTGTGGCTCCAGAGTAGATAATAACATGATCGCCAATTGTCGGGTGGCGTTTTACATTGGAAAACACCTTATCCACACTCAGGGCCCCCAGGGTTACACCCTGATAAAGTTTCACATAATTACCGATGGTGCAGGTTTCGCCGATAACCAATCCGGTGCCATGGTCAATATGCAGATGATGGCCTATTGTTGCTCCAGGATGGATATCAATTCCCGTTTTGGAATGCGCATGTTCTGTCAATATGCGCGGTATCAAAGGAACACCCAGGCGATGTAGTTCGTTCGCCATCCGGAAAATACAGATCGCAAAGAAACCGGGATAAGTACGTACAACCTCTCTTTTATTCTGTGCTGCAGGATCGCCATCCATCAATGCATCTGCATCCCAGCACATCAATTCATAAAGTTGTGGAATCCGTTCAAAAAACTGGTGCGCTACTTCCGAGTGATTGCAGCTTTGACAAGCTTTGGATTTGCTCAGGAGCTGCTCAAGCTCCAATTCAAATTGTTCAAAAGCGAGCTTCACATCATCGACCGATTTCATCTCGCTAGAATTTCGTTCGGGGAAGAGCACATCCACAATTCGGATAGCCCAGCCGCAGATCTTCTTGTTAGAAGGCATTTCTAGAACAGCCAATTGCTGTTCATAGATATGTTGATAAAAATCATGCATCTTCACTAGTTTATTAAAACAAATATACTATACAATATTGATAGATTAAGCCTTATTATCAAAACTTAGCCCCATTGCCGATCATTGAGCTCATTTGATGAGCAGAGCATATCTTTTAGCTTAGCGAACCAAGCGTTCAAACAGCTCGTTCAATGTTGCTTCGGGATCCTCACATAATCCGGGGTGTGATGCCGAGCATTGAATCAGGGTACTCCGCTTCGCTGTGAGCCAACGAAACCGTTCAGTGATATCTAACTCGGCAAGTTTACCGGCATCTTTTTCGCCGTGGCAGATTCGCTGGAAGGAAGACAGATGATTTTCGATCAACTCCAACTCGATATTCGGGCAAAGAGCACGCACCTTTTGTTCATTGACCAGATAAACCATCTTCGCAAAACGATACTTACGACAATAAAGAGCTACGCCTACATTGATAAATTCCTCTCGCTCCACTCGTGGTATCAAACGTACCACAGCATACTCATATACGGTCTTTTCTGGCATCTTCTATTTGTTTTACAAAAATGGATGAATTGGCTACACGCTGTTTCAGGAAAGAAACATACACTTCGCGCGCATCGGCTGCGGAGAGCTCACGTTCGGCATCTTCCAGCCATTCATCGGGTACCACCGCCAATATTCCACGAAATACCGCTTCCGTAAAAACGGAACGATATTCCTGATCTATTTTCTCCACCATACTCGCATTTTTGAGCAGTACGTGATCTTTAATCTGAACAAATGGTTTTAGGGATTGTTCTTCCCAGTTATCCCAACTGTGATGAAAATATAAGGAAGCGCCGTGATCTATCAACCAAAGTTCTTTATGCCATATCAGCATATTTGTATTCCGAACGGTACGGTCAACATTCATCAAGAGAGAATCCAACCAGACAATTTTCGAAGCTTCCTCCGCGCCGATGGCATCAACATTCGCATCAAATGTGATGGCTCCACTCAGAAAATGAAGTCCCAGGTTTTTGCCTACACTAAATTTGAGCAGATCCTGAATTTCTTCATCGGGTTCTGTACGGCCAAAGGATTCGTCCAGCTCCGCAAATACAATTTCGGGAACCCTCAATTTTAGCAATCTTGCTAGCTCTCCACCGATCAGTTCTGCGATCAATGCTTTTCGTCCCTGACCTGCCCCTCTAAATTTTATAACATAACTAAAGCCGTCATCGGCATCGACTAATGCGGGCAAAGACCCTCCTTCCCGAAATGGCTGAACATATCGGATGATCTCTACATCTCTAATAACAGGTTGTTTAAAATCCATGAATTATATTTTTACGATCTTCAAAGTTGGCAATACCATGCAAACTGATCAAACTTATCTAAAGTTACCTATATTTAAACGTTTGCAGCTATAGGAAACGAGAAATTCACGTCATGTACTTGCACAATGCCGCTACTCTTTGTCCCTGCGAACTATTAAGTGTGGTAATATCCAAAATTATTGCTTATATTTTAGCAATAAAGCACAAATTGTACATTCATTTGACCGTTGGAAGTATTATTTTCTAATTATATTTGTAGTGTAATCACAACTTGTCTCATCAAGTTTCTTCAATCAACGATATGGATACCATTCAGGAATATAACAATGTTATCAAACATTGTCAGGATTTATTTATTAAAAAAACAAAAGATTATGGAACGGCCTGGCGGATTATGCGCCTATCTTCCATTACAGACCAGATTTACATTAAAGCACAACGTATACGCACGCTAGAAATCAAAAAGGTTTCCAAAGTTGGCGAAGGCATTGTCGACGAATATATCGGTATTATCAATTACTGTGTCATGGCCATGATTCAGATTGATTTGGGTGAAGATGGTGAAGAAAATCTGGATCCAACTTTTGTGAATCAGAAATATACCGAAAAGGTTACCGAGACCAGAGATCTCATGCTTGCCAAAAACCACGATTATGGTGAAGCATGGCGCGATATGCGTGTTTCTTCCATGACAGATCTGATCTTGATGAAAATTCACCGCGTTAAACAAATTGAAGATAATGATGGGCAAACCCTTGTTTCTGAAGGCATCCATGCCAACTATCAAGATATGCTCAACTACGCAGTTTTTGCATTAATTAAATTAGGAATTGCACAACAATAATCGGATTATGACAGCCACACAGCAGCGTACCAAAACAAATTATCTTTTAGGATTTTGCCGGATTTTTACGGGACTTTTGTTCATATTCTCCGGTTTTATTAAAGCAAATGACCCGACAGGGTTTGGCTATAAGCTTCAGGAATACTTTGAGGTCTTTCATCTCACAGCTTTTAATGAATACGCCACTGCCATGGCCGTGGTGATATGTGGTTTTGAAATTTTGTTAGGCGCACTTTTATTACTTGGGGTTTATGCAAATACCGTTGCCTGGGGCCTGCTGCTGCTGATCCTGTTTTTCACCTTTCTAACCTTCTATTCGGCATTTTTTGAGGTCGTGACCTCATGTGGTTGTTTTGGCGATGCCATCCCACTCACACCTTGGCAATCATTTTCTAAAGATCTGGTGCTCTTGGCCTTGATCCTTATTATATTTTTTAACCGAAAACAATTACGATCAATTATCAAAGGATCAGGCAATCAATTCGTTGCTACTTTGATTACAGCGATCATCTCCTTAGGTATTGGTGTTTACACCGTAAACTACCTCCCCTTTATTGATTTCTTACCCTACAAAGTTGGCAACAACTTACCTTCATTAATGGTATTACCTGAAGGCAAACAAGGCGATGTCTTTGAGCAAATCTATACCATGAAAAACAAAAAGACGGGCGAAACCAAAAAGGTCAATGACAAAGTCTATATGGCTGACAAGCTATGGGAAGATGAATCATGGGAAATTATAGGTGAGCCTGAGAGTAGATTAGTAAAAAAAGGATATGACATCCCTATTCCTGATCTCTTAATTACAGACGCTGATGGTGCAGATCATACACAGGAAATCATTGCCAACCCGTATTATAACCTTGTGATCGTTGCAAAAGATCTTTCTTCGACCAATATTGATGCTATCCAAAAGATCAATCAGACAGCCATTCAGTTAACAAAAGATTATAATGGACTGCGCGTTGTTCTATTGACTGCTTCTGCATCCAAAGACGCGCAATATCTGAGTGATAAAATGCAATTAATTGCGGAGATATTCTATGCCGATCTCATTCCTCTGAAAAGCATGGTGAGAGCAAATCCTGGTGTACTGCTCCTAAAAGGAGGCAACGTCGTCGGAAAATGGCACTATAATAATTTTCCGGATGCCAAAACCATTGAAGATAAATTTCTAAGTAAAGACAAATAGTACCTATGCCTAAACCTATATTTTTGATTGGTTATATGGGAAGTGGAAAAACTACCCTGGGTAAGAAACTTGCCACCAAACTCGAGCTCCCTTTCATCGACACTGATGAGGAAATCGTCAAACAAATTGGCATGAGCATTACCGAATATTTTAGTCAGCATGGTGAAGACGCCTTCCGGACATTAGAACGCGAGCAATTGCGTAAATTTGCGGAGAATGCTGCCGTAATATCTACGGGTGGTGGCGCCCCCTGTTTCTTTGATAACATGGAATGGATCAAGGCGAATGGTTATGCCGTCTACTTACAGATGTCGCCCAAAGCACTTTTTGACCGTCTTTCTCAATCTAAATTACACAAACGGCCCATTCTGATCGGAAAATCACCGGAGGAACTACGGCTATTTATTGAAGAAAAGTTGATCGAAAGAGAACCTTATTATACACAGGCACATTTGACGATTGACCAATTAAACACGAGTGTCGAGACACTGGCCGATTTGATTAATCAGTACAATAGATAGACAATGAATATACGTACCCCCCACTACTTCCTTTTATTGATCTGCTTTATCGTAAGCAGTTGCTTTCGTAATGGAGCCAATACGGATGGCTTGCCGGTGGGTAAACGTATACAGCTCCAAAATGTGGAGGAATTATATCAGTTTTTGACCTATGATGATAATCGTTATCCATTGGTCAGTTTGCATCGTGGGGGCCCCGCATCCGGATACCCGGAGAATGCAATCGAAACTTTTTCCTATAACGCGAGCTTACAGCCAGCCCTTGTTGAATGTGATGTTCGTATCAGTAAAGACTCGGCATTAATATTAATGCATGATAATACGCTAAACCGAACAACCACAGGTAGAGGGACTGTGAACGCCAGCACATTGGCTGAGCTCAAAAGTCTTCGTCTATTGGACAATAACAAAAAGATAACGCCCTATAGGATCCCTACGCTGGAAGAAGCACTTGCTTGGGGAAAAGGAAAGGTAATCTTCACCTTAGACATTAAAAATGATGTCCCTTATGAAGCCGTTATCAACGCTATTCGCAAACAAAGGGCAGAATCCAGCGTAGTCATCATCACGTATAGTGCCAACCAAGCGGCCAAAGTGCACAGTCTGGCGAGCGACATCATGATTTCGGCTTCGGTCAATAACATTGAGGACCTTGCTCGTCTAAATGAAAAAGATATACCCGACAATCGCTTGTTAGCTTTCGTCGGAACACGTGAAGCAGATCCAGCATTAACCAAAATACTACATGACCATGGCATCATGTGCATATTGGGTACACTGGGGAACTTGGACAAACAGGCCGACAAAAAAGGCTTTCAAGTTTATGCTGGGTTTATTGATCGCGGCGCAGACATATTAAGTACAGATCGACCTACGGAAGCAGGGCGAGCGCTGAATTTCTACATCAAGAAAAGAGGAATTACTTCGAAATTTATTCAGTAAGACTGATACCATCATTTTTCCACCTCAAATCACTACAGAAATCATTTCGCCATCAAATATCGCACTTGAAACTGCATCGCATCATGAGCTTAGGCTGCCTTTCAGCTAATCGCTGTTAGTGTAAATTTCAAATCCTAATCTTATATTAAGATTTATCAGATTTTCTTTGAACTGAAATTCTCCGGATCAATTTATAAACCTCAAACCATAAAACGGATACTGCAGCCACGGACAGCGCTATTCCCAATTCATATCCACTTAGGGCTGTTACAGCAAAAAATTGGGCAACCGGAGCAACATATAATATCACCGCTAAAAATAGAAGCACAGCGATCGAAATTCCAACGAGCAGCAAGTTTCGGTTTTTAAAACTCTCCAGGATACTATAATGGAAAGATCGATTGGCATAACTCAGTAAAATATTGGCAAAGATTAAAGTAGCAAAAACCATAGCCCTTGTTTTTTCCTCGGTTCCCCCCTGCTGAACAGCAAATTGATAAACAAAAAGAATTCCTATGGTGATTATCAGGCCTTGAACAATGCTGATTCCAAGCTCATTTATACTCAAAAAAGTGTCGCTCATAGCTCTAGGAGGCCGCTTCATGGTATCCTTTTCAATAGGTTCATTTTCATATACGATCGAGCAAGTAGGCCCCATGACCAATTCGAGGAAAATCACATGCACAGGGCTAAAAATCTGCGGAAATACCCAGCCTAAAAACAAAGGGAGTGATACGGTCAAAATAATGGGGATATGAATAGAAATGATGTATTGAACCGCCTTCTTGATGTTTGCGTAAATCCTTCTTCCGGCGGCTATACCGATTATTAACTTTTGTAAATCGTCGTTTGTGATAATCAATGCCGCGGCTGATTTTGCAATTTCAGTACCTTTATTGCCCATTGCCACGCCGATATGGGCTGCTTTTAATGCTGGGCCATCGTTCACCCCATCGCCAAGCATCGCCACGACCTCGCCTTTCTTTTTCAGGGCATTTACAATGGCCAGTTTAGCATCCGGAAACATTCTGGTAAATAGCGTTGTTTGCTCTGCTATCGCCATAATTTCAGCTTCGGACTTGTTTACGATTTCACTGCCATTGACCGGCGCAGACAAAATACGAATTCCGGCCTGAGCTGCTATTGCTTGAGTCGTATCGGCATTGTCGCCGGTAATCACATTGACTTTAATCCCCGCATCATAAATATCTTGAAACACGTCCTGAATACCCTTTTTGGGCGGATCATAAAATACCGTGAACCCTAAAAATTGGAACTCAAATTCCTGTTGATTCGCAGGGAAATTATTGCCTTCGAATGTCGCTTTCCCCACACCTAATAAGCGAAAACCCTGCGCTCCATAGGATTTAACAATAGCCCTAATTTTATTTTTCTCCTTATCGGACAGCTTGGATACGCTAAGTATAGCCTCCGGCGCCCCTTTGGCAGCAATAATCCGATCTTTTCCTGTATTTTCGAAAAGATGGGTCATCATCGGCGGTTTACCCTCTAAAGGATATTCATGAAATAGTACATATTCCTTTCTGAGGTCCCGCTTTTGCGTTTTTTCATATATTTTATGTAACGTAATTTCCATGGGGTCGAAGGGCACAGGCTCACTGCTCCACATCGCATAATCGATAAGCTCTCTTAAATCGGATTCATCAAACCTTTCCTGATCATAAGATGAATCCGTAGCATAATTATAGAGGTATTTCAATTGCATGGAATTCTCTGTAATAGTCCCGGTCTTATCGGTACAAATCACCGTCGTACTGCCCAAAGTCTCAACAATACTGCTTCTTTTGATGATAATCCCCTCACGCATGAGCTTCCATGCGCCAAGCGCCATAAAAGTCGTAAATGCAACAGGAATCTCTTCTGGCAACACAGACATCGCCAACGTAAGTCCATTGAGCAAGCTCGCCACCAAATTACCACTATCAATAAAACTGTATATACATACGAATAAAAAAATGAGTATACCGACAATGGCCATTGCTTTTACAAACTTTTGGATTTGCACCTGCAATGGCGAAATTTCTTCTTTGATATTCTTTATCGATTCACCGATTTTCCCAACACGTGTCTCTTTACCGATTTCAGTAACTTCAAACACGGCCAGGCCCGAGACCGTAACTGTCCCACTGTAGACCAGATTATCCTCGGACTTACTGTCCTTAAAGACCGAAAAACTTTCCCCTGTCAGCGAAGATTCATTGACAGAAAAATCGTTACTATGTAAAATACGACCATCGGCGTTTATAATTCGACCTTCCTCTGTAATACAGAGATCGCCCACAACAATCTCATGTGTAGGAATTTCACTAACCTTCCCATTTCGAATCACAGTGCTTAATGGTTCATTCAGCTTTTCAAGTTCCTCCAGGGCTTTTTTGCTACGATTGTCCTGATAAAAGGAAATTGCCGTAACGGCAACAATAGCGACAAACATAAATACGGCCTCTCCGTAATTCCCCACAAAAACATAAATCATCGAGATGATAATCAATAGAATCAGCATAGGCTCCTTCAAAATATCCACAAGCAGTTCAAACCATGTATTCTTGTGGCTATCGCTCAATTGATTCCAACCATATTTAGCTCGGGAGGCATGCACCTCAGTTGCGGAAAGACCTTTCAGATTCTCGGGAATATTATATGACATATCGAATGAACTAGGTTGATTAAATATAATGAATAATTCTGGTATACAGGGATTAAAACATCTGTCAGCTATCGTCTCCCTTATCCGTAACATCATGTTACAATCTTTAATTTTCAGCCTTTACTTTTTGTAAAAAAGGAAGGATACAAAACTCATCAACAACAGATTAGCATAAAATTTACCTTCTACTGCTTTTCTTTTATTGAATATTTCTATTACAATCCTATATTTGCGCAGAAATTCACTTGGGGACATTGAATTTCATATTAGCCGAAAGCAATTTTGCGATCATTTTCCAATAATACCAGGACAGCTTCTTGCTATTGAAGTCCTTCTTTGCTACCTATGTTTTCAGACCATGTAAAACACAAACAGAAGCTGAAAACTAAACATATATTGTAAAATATTCTGTACCTATCGTCAGGATATGGAATAGGATCTAAACTTGTTGTGGCCTCCATAGTAGTATATTAATAATAAAAATAAGATGGTCATCTTAATTGCAGAAGATAATGAGTTGATATTACGGACAGTTCAATACAAACTGATCAAGGCAGGTCATGAGGTTATCACTACCACCAATGGAAAAGATGCAATTGAAAAGCTCAATACAATGGATCTCGATTTGATCATTACCGACATTATGATGCCGTTTGCTTCAGGAATAGAAGTACTTTCTTCCATAAAAAAGCTCGAGAAAAAAATCCCCGTCATTGTACTTTCCAACATGGGACAAGAAGAAGTCGTCATTGAAGCTTTTGATCTTGGCGCTTCAGATTTTATGGTGAAGCCGTTTAGCCCGGAAGAACTCCTATTACGGGTCAATCGAGTGACAAGCTACAATCGCAACTAAATCCTTCCCGGATAGCTGGCTCTAAAGGGCAGGGTAGCTGTCTTTATTGAAACACCGTTTCAAGTGACTAAATCCATTTCTTCAATAATTTAAAAACCTTGTTCTTTTTAGCATAGGGTGGATAAATCAACGTAGAAACTGAAAATTTAGACTGAAACATGACAGCTCTTTCATGTGAAAATGCCTTAAAGCCAAACTGCCCATGACAGCTGCCCAAGCCACTGCCATTGACACCACCAAAAGGCAAATGAGGGTTGGAAACATGAATCAAAACGTCATTCACACAAGCACCTCCAGAGGACACCTGTTGGAGGATATATTGAATATTGGACTTGTTATTGCTAAATATATACAAAGCCAAAGGCTTTTCAGCACGATTAATCAGTGCTAGAGCCTCTTCTTGGTCTTCATAGGTTATTATGGGAAGTATGGGGCCAAATATTTCTTCCTGCATAATGCTGTTGTCGGCCCTCACATCGATCAACAATGCAGGGCTTAATGTCAGATCATCGGCTAATTGTCCGCCTTCGCGCAGTTTTGCCCCACATGCTATTGCATTGGTGATTAATGAAACAAGACGACTAGCGTGCCTTTGATTAATGATCTTCGCGTAAACTGTTCGATCCAGCTGCCCATCACCGGTGAAAAACATACTTTTAACCGCCTTTAGATAATAGTTTACAAACTCATCCTGCTTATCTTTAGGCAAAAGAACATAATCTGGCGCAATGCAGGTCTGCCCCGCATTGATCAATTTTCCCCAAGCAACTTTGTGGGCAGTCATTTCCAAATCTGCAGTCTCATCTAGTATAACGGGAGATTTTCCACCAAGTTCCAGGGTCACGGAACTGAGATTGCGGGAGGCAGCCTGCATAACCAGTTTGCCCACCGCCGGACTCCCGGTGAAGAAAATATGATCAAAAGGAAGCGCTAATAGTGCTTCGGAAACATGCTGTTCACCTTCAATACAGGCCAATTCCCGTTGGTCAAATCCTTTGGTCAAGATCTCCCCAATAACTGCCGATATGAATGGGCTATGTTCTGAGGGCTTTAAAATCACACAATTACCCGCTGCAATAGCTGAAATCAAGGGGCTCATGGTGAGCTGAAATGGGTAGTTCCAAGGCGATATAATAAGCGCCGTACCCTTAGGCTGGTAGGTAATTGTGCTTTTAGCAAGAAAATTGGTCATTGAGCGACCAACCTTTCTAGGCTTCATCCATTTTCGTAAATGTCGTATTGCAAATGCTATTTCACCGTAAATAAACAATACTTCGCTTATGGCGGCTTCACTTCGTGACTTCCGTAAATCTTTTTCGAGCGCCGCATAGATTAAATCCTCATGACTTTCAATAAGCGCCCTTAGCTTGTAGAGTTTCTTTATCCGTTCCTCTGCACTGCTAGACCGTAATTCATATTTAAAAAGCTGCTGCTGTTCAAATATTAAACCGATCTGATCGGTTGATGTCTCTTTGTTCATACCAATTGAAGATCAATATTATTATTTTTTTGACGGCATATTATCGATCCATTGACGAATCAGATCCACACCTTCTTGATGTATTATACTTCTGGCCAACTCCGGCATAGCTGTACCCGGTTCCACACTATTCATCCGATAAAGCAGGATAGAATGCTTGGCATCTCCTGGAACCACATCAAAATCCAAGCCACCTGCTCCACCTCCAGCTGAAACAGGAGCTTTACCAATACCAAGGTGTGAAGGAATTTTCACATCATAATCCAGGAAAAGCCCTGTATTATAAGCGTCTCCCCCTTTGGTGTGGCAATGCGCACAGTTCACATCTAAATAGGCTCTTGCCCGTTGTTCCAAACTGAATTTGTTTTCATCAGTCCATACGGGCAATTGCGGTACACTCTTTAGATTGGGCATATTGACCATCCGACCAAGAGAAACCCATTTGGCGAGTTGATTGATCGAATCGCCTAATCGCACAAAATTGAGGTTTCGGGCTTTTGGACCTATGGGCATCAGCTTGGAGCTATTGTTATGGCAGCGTTTGCAATCGTTGGTATTGGGTACCATGTAGTTTGTCGTATGCTTGTTGCCAGCATGATCGATCAATGTAATCGGTAGTTTAGCACCACGAATGTGTTTCATCGCATCATTCTGCGCATCATTCCACAGATAATTCATCACTTTCCAGGCATGATCAGCTGGATCCTTCACCAGTAAGCGCGTCTCTATCAATACTTTTTGCTTTTGTTCATTGATGTAGGAGAAATTCTTTATAATAATTGTTGAGTCGGGAAAATCTAACGGACCATGTTCTGTATAGCCCATTTTCCCCCCTTTTGGCAATACAATAAAGCGGTCTTTAACGGCATAATCAGAAAATAGAGGTGTACTCAGATCGTAGCCCAAGATATCGGCTCTTGCGATTAATTGATTTAGTTTTCCAGTAAAAAAGCCGTATTCGGAAAGTCGTTCTTTAAATTCAAAAGAAACAACCCCATGGTCTGATGATTTCTTTTGTCCCTGCCGACAGCTCTGTTGCAGCACTAGCAGGATCACGCTCAATATTCCGGTACAGACGAGGGCAAATTTTGTTGGTTTCACGGTTAATTGCATTGAAAAGGTTGTACATTACTTGAGGGTTTCCACTTCGCTGGTTGACCTGCGTGACTAAAATCTGCGGCTACAAACATATTCTCACCCGGCTGATTGATACAGATGGAATCTGGGTTTTGAGTGCGACCATTCGTGATCACATTACTGGTGATACCATCATACAATATGGCTGGAATTCGCTTATTTTTTCGATCCGGCTCAACGCTATTTAACTGGGCTTCGGTAGCAATAATCAATTGACCGATACGATGCTCATATGCTGCTTGCGGGAATTTATCCCCCATCTTAATGGTGTTTCTATAAATTTTAACATGTGTGGGTATTGGAGAGTAATTTGCATTGATTCGTTCTCCAGCTTTTTCATCGACTGCAAAGCCTGAAGCGATCGTAATCGCAGAGGTATTGTTTTGTTCGATAACGTTATCGTAAATTTCGATATTTGATGTCGAGAGAATAATGATACCACTTCCCGGTGATGCATTCCCTACCCCCCAGAAAGTTCCGAAGCTCCCACCTTTGGCAAAATTTTTAAAATTATTAGCATAGATTTTATTGTGATACGCCTTTACTCTTCCACCCCGCTGTGAAAGTTCAGGCAGATCAAAAATCAGAAATCCGGCTGTATTTCCATAGAATTCATTATCATAAACTTCAGCATCTGTTGTATTTTCAATTTCACATCCAGCCACATTTTTCGTTGCCTTGCATTTACGCACAATAACACCTTTTGTCTGTCCCACATAAATACCGGCATCTGAAGCCCCTTCGGCATAACAATTCTCGACAAGCACATTCTTACAGAGCACAGGATAAATCCCATATCCACCACTCGTAGAATCGGCCGAGCTCCATATACTATGAAGGTTTGAAATGACAACGTCTTGACTATTGTTTATCTTCAACAGATCTCCTTTTGAATCACGAATGGTCATATTCCCAATCGTTAAACCTTTCACATCGGTAACCCGTATTCCCTCTCCCCCCTGTGTTTGACTGGAAAAATCAATAATTGTCTTATCATAGCCCTCACCTTCAATTTTAATATGATTTACTTGTGCGATACTCAAATTATCGAAGGAGTATTTCCCGGCTTTTAGCACGATGTTGGTGCTATCTTTAATGGAGAGGAAAGCTTCCTCAATAGCCTCTTCCTGTCCAGGAGTAAACGTTAGGACTTTGTAACTGTCTTTCGATTGGTCGGCACAACTGTACATCAAGAGAGCTGTGACCGCAATACCGATCAATTGTTTTAAATATCTTTTCATGGTCTGATTTATTTAATTTTGATTAGAAAATATTATAAGCATAAGTGACATAATATACTGCACCTATACGTGGATTAGCAATACCTGTAGAATAGTATTTGTTTGTAATATTGGTTCCGCCAATGCGAATTCCGGAACGAGCCTTAACAAACTTATAGCTCACTTGTGCATCGATCACCGCCGAGCTTGGCACTTGGCCTGCGGCAAGCCCCCCAGACACGACATAATAGTAGCCCGGTTTATAGCGTAAGGAAGTACTAAACGACCAAACTTGTTTTTTTCCAAAGCCACTATTCGCGAATTCAAAATTAAAGTGATAGTGTGGTGTATTGAAGTTGTTAATTTGACTATTGTTTTTATTTTTTAGGTAGTCAGAATAATAATTGGCCTTGGTTACAAAATTCCGACCTAGATCCAAACTAAGACTCGCGGCGTATCCATAGGTATTTACGGTCTCTCCGCCATTAAAGGCGATATTATACTGCACATAGGTTGCATGATCTTTAAACGCATTGTAATCATTGCTTCCAGGAGTATTAGCAACATTGGCATAGCCAATAAAATTCTTCCAAGTTGAAAAATAGCCTAACACATCGATCATCACCCGCTTACCCAACATAGCTGCATAACCCAGTTCGAAAGCATTAACCGACTGCGGTTTAATATCATCAAATTTAAATTTCTGAAGTACAGTTGGATCGTTCGATTGCTGAAACTTCTGCACGCTTTCCAAGGTATAAGGAGGATAGCGGTCAAACTGATAATTATCGATCAACAGCAGCGATGAACCACCGGAGGAATAGCTATTATAACCATTTAAGGTATTTTGTAAAGCTTGTATATTGGAGGGGAAACTATACGCATTCTGATAAGAAAGGCGTAAATAATATGAAACAGATCAAACACCAGTGATGCCCGTGAAGTTAATTTTGGTTGAGCAAACAACGTATTCTTATCGTAACGGAATGAGGTAGCAATATTCAAGCGATCGTCCAATACTTTTTTGGCGAGTTGCAGGTATGCACTGTACTCTTTTACATGAATTGGCTTATCCTTATCTGGGAATAATGTATTTTTTGAATTTAGATTGTACAAACGCCAATTGACACCTGCAATCACCTGCATAAATTTCACGAGATCTGAAAAATTATATTGTGCTTCGGCATTGTATAATTTGCTGCGGTCCAAGAACAGCGTTCCGCCCTGCGATATTGGTGTATTGCTGATACTGTCTTTCAGTCTATTGAACAGTGGTGTTCCGAGTTCTGCACGTCCTTGGTCGGCTAGCGTGCGCGCTGCTAAATGAGCGTCTGTGAGTGAAGTACCCGAAGCAAGTGCGTTTAAGAGACCAGCAGTATACTCAGGATACCAGCCACCTGTTCCTCCGTCGTAACTTGTTTTCCAAGATTCATTGATATATTGTGCTGTCGGCCCTGCAACCAGTGTTCTCCCTGAATTTTCCTGGGTTGTGTACGTTCTGAAAAACCATTTATCCCCACGAAGTTCCAGCCGATATTGCCCAACTTTAAATCCTTTCAGCTGATAACGCGTATCGTTGGTATACACAATATTGCCTGTACCAAAAGTGGCTGAAGCTATGGCTTCAATATTTGTGGAAACCTTGTCACGGAATTCACCATTGATTTTAAAGAGCTTGGCTCTATTATCGAGATAGCCATATTCAGGATATCCAGTCCGGGCAACATAATTCGGATTTTTCAGTAAGGGTTCGATTAAGGGGGCCAATTCCGGATTTCCCTGCAGTGCACCTTCCAAAAAGGGATTGATATCGGTCGAAGTCGCTCCGCCATACAGGTTAACCCCATTATAGTTTGGATCTGTCAGCGCTGTCCCCGGACCATTTTTGTTGGTTTCATCGTTGGCTACCCAATCTTTTGCCTGTGTATACTGGCCATTGAGCTTGAAAGCAATTTTATTCCCCATTTGTTTTGCGTAGCGGATAGCCCAATCATAGTAAGGTGACGTAGGCACCGGATCATTGTTTTTTTTAGGATTAATATGGTTTACACCTTGAGTTACCAGTACACTTAATCCTTGATATTTAAACGGATTTTTGCCTGTGGCCACCATCGTACCATTCAATCCTCTTGAACCATACAGGGCCGAAGATGCTCCAGACAGCACCTCTATATTATCGACATCAAGCTGGGTTAGCCCGATGACTGGCCCGAGCGGAAAATTCAGACCGGGCGGCTGATTATCCATCCCGTCTACGATCTGCGTAAAGTTGGTATTCCCACTGGTATTAAATCCCCGCGTTGTAACACTGGTAAAACCAATACTGGATACGGTAACATCGACTCCCCTCAAACCTTGAAGCATATCCATGTAATTTAATTGTGCAGCATTACGAATGTCTTTGCTGCTCATTTGCTCAATTGTTACTGGAGCGGATAGTTTACTCTGTACGGTTCTACTTGCAGAAACAACAACCTCCTGCCCCAAAATGGGGGACAAATTCAACGAAATACGCAAAGGCGATGACAGGTTATTCACCAAAACTTCTTTCGATTCATATCCAATAGCGGAAATATAGAGCGTAATGGGTAGTGGTTTGTTTGTTTTCAGCTGAAAACGCCCTCGATCATCTGTAAAAGTACCTTCCTTTCCGTCTTTTACGTGGATCGAAACGGCATAGGCCGGCTCGGATGTCGAGCTATTACTGACCTGCCCATTGATGATCTGTTGTGCAGACAAGCTAAATGGCACACAGATACAGAGAATCTGGATTAATAAGGCAATTTTTTCATGTTTATATTGGTTAGCGTATTATTATCGCTTCAATGCTTCACCTTACCCACCATGATTCTCCTAAATGGACAATCGAGAATTAGATTCTAAGTCCCCTAAAAATTAGGCCGACTAGAAATTTGGTATCCCGAAGACTTTGTGCATAGTCAATTTCGACCTGCCGCTTCAGTATTGCCTGTTGTTCTGTACTATGTTTTAATGCATTAGCAAAATTTATAAGTACAGAAGCTATATTTTCAGGATCTGTTAGATCCAATTTTTCATGTGCAATGGCTTGCGTAAGAAGCTTCGTAAGAAAAGCTTTCTCTTGCACCATCATGGCATCATATAGTTCAAAAAAACGAGGTAAAATCTTATCAAGTGATTCGACAGACACCCTGTTCATATTGAGCACATTGGTATAATAGTTCAATCTCGATTCTAAATAAAAAGAAATCTGATTCTCCACGCCCTTCTTTTTCAATGTACTTTTTTGTAATGTATCGATAAAAGATTGTCCCTCTCGTATGGCTACTTCAATAAAAATATCCTCTTTGTTCTTGTAATAATAATAAAGAGACGTTTTGTTCAATCCCACAGTTTTAGCAATGTCTTCCAAGGTTGTTTTTTCCAATCCATAACGCTCGAAACATTCCATGGCCGCCTGTCCAATTCTTTCTTTGACCTGTTCCTTTTTGTTCATCTAAAATATATTATGATGCAAAACCAACACTGTTAAAAGTCAGCCACATACAGACTTAACATGTTACTCCAAACATAGATAAATTGATTTTTAAATAAAAGAAGTATGCGATCTTATTCAGATAATTCGCTATAAAACTGTCTTTACTGTCAATTTTTAAAGGTTCAGTCTTCTTTTCATCAACATATCTCTCGTTTTTAGGTTTCGAGAGCATAAGATGGTAATTAAATTAACCCAACTGTTAATTTAGCTAATGTACGCTGTAAGAGTCCGATTAGACTGAGAAATTATCCTACTATATTCAACTAACCGACTCTTTCCAATGTATATTGGAAGATTCTGCTATAAATACAAAATATTACCACACATCACGATTTGATGCCTTAAGGCTTTCCCGAGCGTAATTCGCTACTTCATCATTTTCGTCTCCGGTTTTTAAACGTACCTGCAGATTTTCTAGCCAGTCGGCTAATGCATCTAAAGCCGTTTCACCGTTTCCGAAAATGCCTTGATGCGGATCGGGCCCCAGTAAACACCAATACGATGTTTCTTCTTTAAAAACAACAGGACGTAGCTCACGAATTTCAAAAGGTAATTCTTCTGAATCAAAATCCAGTGGTACAATTTTATCTTCAGGTATTTTCATCTGTTCCATAACCCATTTCTATTTTTTTTAAATCTTCCTCTGGCCAGGTAAGCAGCTCCTTCAACAAATATATTTTTGGTCCTCCATCTGCTGTATCATCAGCAAACTGTTGTAGAAATTCCTGTAGATTACCTTCAACTTTAATTAATTTTCCATCCTGAAGAACATCATATCCCGCTGCAATCCATTCTTCAATCTTTTCGGTATTGATTTGTAGTTTCTCCATTTTCCGTATTTTGTAGCATCTTACATGCTGTCTTATAACATCTAATAATAGTTCATCGATAAAAAATAGTCCAGCGCACTAATTATACCTTAAAAAAACAGACTTTCTGTGATTAGAACACACGCTAGCAAAAACGGTTGGCTTTATTTTTAGATGATGCACAAAAAAAGACATTAAAAAAGAAGCAGTTACAGATCATTTATTGTTTATCAAAACATTAAAAAAATCTTTGGCAAACTATTTGTTTGAACAGCGAAAGTTTTCTAATCGAAAACGCACAACTAATATTTTTTTAAATTATCATGAAAAAAGTAATTCTACCTTTTCTAACACTTTTTACGCTACTATTTGCTGCTCATCAGCAAGCAAACGCACAAACTCCCTATCGGACAGCCATTGGTCTTGGAATAGACGTCGGCGATGGTCAAACGCTATTCGGTCCACAGATAAAACACAATTTTGGCGGAAATGACGCCGGAAATGCACAAGTATTATTTGGAGACAATATTACTGTTATCGGTGTGGATTATTCATACAATAAACGTATTCCTGGATCTCGAGGTCTTTCATGGTACATTGGTGTTGGTCCACAAGTTTCATTTATTGATTATGGTAAATGGCACGACGACTGGTATGACGACTACCACTGGAAAGATGGGAAAACACATACTGACTTTGCGATCCGTCCAGCCTTGGGTCTAGAGTTCAAAATACCTTCGGCACCATTAGCCATGCATTTCGACTGGAAACCTTGGTGGAATCTTTCTCATGGTTCTAATTTCGAACCATCGCGTTTTTCTTTAGGATTTAAATTCGTTTTGAAATAGTATAACGCGGATACAAATAACAAAAATCCTGCTCATCGTTCGTATGGCAGGATTTTTTGTTTCACAACTGCAATTTCACCATTTCATGAATGATTAGATTAGCCTAGAAATCAGTATAATACTATCCCTCAACCTGATATTCGATCGGTTGTCCGGTAGCAATCTCCCGTTCCAATATTTGTTCCGGAGAAAGATGTTCCAAAAACATAATCAGTGCCCTAAGGCTATTGCCATGCGCAACAACAAGTACATTTTTGCCTTCTTTCAGTTTAGGTGCTATAAAATGTTCATAATATGGAATAACACGTTCGTATGTATCTTTAAGACTTTCCCCTCCTGGTGGCGGAACATCAAAAGACCTACGCCAGATATGCACTTGTCCGGCACCATATTTTTTGGCCGTTTCAGCCTTATTCAAGCCCTCAAGTTGTCCGTAACCACGTTCATTCAAAGCAGCATTTATAACAATGGGGACGGAAGGATTGCCCATTTCATGTAAAATAATCTTTAATGTATGCTGTGCTCTCATAAGCGCTGAAGTATAAGCTATATCAATTCGTTCATTTGCCAAAGCCTTTCCCGCCTGCCGAGCTTCCTGTTGTCCCAATTCGGTAATATCAATATCTTGCCAACCCGTAAAGCGATTTTCCAAATTCCATTGCGATTGTCCATGCCGTACTAAAAAAAGTTTTGCCATTATTTATCCTAAGTTTTTTTAAAACTGTCGCCCACCACAGGGCCAACGCCATATATAATAACGATACATTCCATTTTGTTTTATTTATACTTTGAATGCTTTTCTAACCGTGTAAACTAAGTATCAAACTACTGCTATAGGCTACCACAGATTCTTTAGCTGAAAAAATACAAGCACATATTCGCCCTCATATTTGTATATACTTACCGTTTGTATATGCGAATTGACAACTAATTGTACGGCAAAATTATCCTCACCCTTAAAACAAATAATTTAAACAACTATAAATCAACAAAATAAATTAATATAAATTATTTAACACTTTTTAATTCTACACAATGTAGAATATATTCTATATTTGTAGTATGAATAAATTATCAGCTACGGAAGAACAATTGATGGGCTACATTTGGGACATGAAAAAAGCTTTTATGAAAGATCTTATGGAAGCGTATTCTGAACCTAAACCGGCGCCAACAACTGTTGCTACATTATTGAAGAGAATGACTGAAAAGGGGGCGATATCTTATGTGCTTTATGGAAATTCGAGGGAGTATTATCCACTAATCGATAAAGACAACTATTACTTAGCACATGTAAATGATATTGTAGAAACCTACTTCGACAATTCAGCATTAAAATTTGCTTCTTTTTTCACTAAACAATCTCAGCTGAGCAAAGAGCAATTGGAGGAACTGAAAAATATAATTGATTCCGAAATTAAAAATAAAGAGACATGATGCTATATATTGGAAAACTGATAGCCTGTTCGGGTTTACTGTATCTCATTTATTGGTCAGTACTACGCAACCAGAAGTCGTTGCTATTCAACCGCTGTTATTTACTTGGGATTATCCCTTTATCTGTCATCATTCCAATGATCCAAATCGCTGTCCCATATGATGTTTTCAGCTTATTGAATGACAGAGACAGCGATGCAATCCCGGTCGGACCGATTATTACACAGCCCGCAACGGATTCAGCACTCTTCAATAATGATTATGTCGATTGGTACAACCTCGCTCTGCTAGTTTATGTAATTGTCGCCATTGCATTACTCTTGAAACAGATTTGGTTGTACCGCAAATTCCTGTATTATATCCGAAGTGCCACACCGACTCATGAACAGTCTATTTATTGCATACGTGGTTTAAAAACACCTTTTTCTTTTTTTCAAAAAATTTATGTTCCCAAAGAGGCCTATCAACAGGGCGATATTGATCAGTCAATTCTAACGCACGAACGGGCCCATGCCAATCAACGCCATTCAATGGATGTACTTTTTATACAGCTCTTGGCTATATTTTTTTGGTTCAATCCCTTTATTTATCTCATTCAAAAATCGATCCGACAAACACATGAATACCTTGCAGATGATGCAGTAGTCAAGATTCATGAAAAGTTAAGATACCAACATTTAATTATCGAGTGGAGCATGTCCACCCCTGATATAAACACATTACCGGCCAGTAATTTTAATTTCTTAACAACAAAAAAACGATTAATTATGTTACAAAAAAGAACAACCCGAAGTAAACTCTTGTTAATGCCTGGGCTTACTTTGTTACTGACAGTAGCGATATCCACGTTGTTTTCAACACATGTGGAGGCACAGAAAACAACGCCGACTACGCCAAAAAAAGCCGCGACAGCCAACACTGCAATAACACCGCCTGCATCACGGCAATCGGAGGCTCCTAAAACTAGTGGAAGAATTCCTAAATCACCAACAAAAGAGATGGCTCCACCAATAAAATCCCAGCAGAGGTCTTCTTCTCAACAGGAAGGTAATGTACGTTTCCCGGAACCTCGGAAAAAACCTGCCCCACCTCAAAATTCCCCAAAAATAATCGATGAGGTACATGTGGAGCGAATCAAATTTGCGGAGCCTCGAAAAGAGTCTACACCATCAAAAAGAGTTTCACCGATAGCCGAAGAAGTGCAAGTAGCCCCTAAAATTGAGGAAGTATGGGTCGAAGATATTCAACCGCGTCAACCAAAGCGGATCAATCTTTCTGCCAATGCCAATGTCAGTTCAAATCAAGATCAAAAAGACATTCAAGTTAAGGAGGAAAAGCCTATACGGATTTCCCTAAAAGTGAAACCCGAAGTGGAAGTAAATACAGTGAATAAAAAATAGCGAACGGAATTTTTCGAAATGCAATAAGAGGAATACAATTCCTCTTATTGTGATATATCCACTTCTCTCGACTACACACCTATAAACCAACATGTTGTTTAGATTATTCAGAATCTAATCCAGCAACTCTTCTTATGGATAGTGATATCCATCTAAAATCAAGTTAAAAACAAAAATCACCATTTTCCAAAATGTATATGGATTGGATCGTAGTAAAAAAAACGACAAATTCCACCATGATTTATTTTTAAAGCAATCGTTTGCGTAAAAAAATTGTATAAAAACCAAATAACAAATCGGTAACATTGTAGAAGAGTACCAATAGTATACCAACAATATACTTGAAGTATACTTGTAGTATTCATCTGCTATCATTAAGATAAGACTACTGCTATACGGTACGATATCCAATTATTAAATTCCGATCAGGAGGAATTTGGTTATAAATACAAGTTTAAATTATGGAGGCATGTAAAAATGATGAGTTGGCGTTACTGCACGCTCTTAAGTCAAGCAATCATAAGGCATTTGAGGTGCTCTACTACCGCTATAGCCCTAGACTTTACCGTCATATACTGAACTTAGTCAAAGTACCTACCTGTGCAGAAGAAATTCTTCAGGATGTATTTCAGAAATTATGGGAGAGGCGCGGTGGCATAGACCCTGAAAAGTCCTTTCAGTCTTATCTGTTCACTATTGCTAAACACCTCGTGTATGATTTCTTTCACAAGGAGATCAAAAATCGAAATCTAAAAGAATTGATTATTTCCATTTCAACATCAGACTATTCCCACATTGAAGAGGAATATGCATACAAAGAATCTAAAAAAATTGTCAATCAAGCTATTGAAAACTTATCTCCAAAACGCAAACTCATTTATACCTTATGCAAAATTGAAGGGAAAAGCTATGAGGAGGTCAGTAGCTCCTTAGGTATCTCTACTTCTACGATCAGTGATCATATCGTGAAGGCTACAAAACAGATTCAGAGTTTCTGTTTGAGCAAGGAAATTACACCGTCCCTGTTAATTGCTCTTATCAGTGCCGTGTTAAATCAAAAATAAAACACTCCCTGTTTTTATAGACAAACAGATCACCTCCATCAGTATTCAAACAGCCCATTTTAAAGCCTTTTAATTTTTTTACTTTTTTTTTAAAATCAGAGCAGAGGACAGGCTCCTATTTTCCGTATTATCTATAAATAGCCAATCAGTGAAAGATTCAAAACATATAAAATTATTATTTGAAAGATATCTCAATAACCGCGCTTCAAGAGAAGAGACGGCGGAGCTATTTCAATATTTTCAGGATACGAATAACAAGCAGGCGCTTGAACAGATGATCGAGAACCAACTTGAATCTCAAGATAAAGAAGAACTTATAGACAAGATGATTTTAGACCGTGTTTTTAGTAAAATTGATCTTGACGTCGAACCACAAAAAATCAAAAGCCCTACATGGTATAAGATTACAGGTGCTGCAGCTGCTATAATACTGGTTATCTCTATCTCTTATTTATTTCTTAACCGCAGCACATACAATGATCATACAGCTACTATCATCGAACCTGGTCGCGATAAAGCAACACTTGTGCTTTCTTCCGGTAAAACGATCGTACTGGAGGATGTTGCTAATGGAAAATTAACTGAAGAGCTCGGCACAACAATTGAAAAAACAGAAAAAGGCGAAATTAATTATACGGTTGAGGGAAATACCGATGTACGCGTCGCCATGAATCTTTTGAATGTACCAAAGGGCGGACAATTTCAGATAACCCTTTCTGATGGCACAAAAGTTTGGTTAAACTCAAATTCCAGCCTCAAATATCCAAGCGCATTTTCAGCCTCTGAACGCCGGGTAGAACTAACGGGTGAAGCCTACTTTGAAGTCTCAAAAAATAAACAAAAACCATTTATTGTCGAAACTTCACTTCAAAAGGTCGAAGTTTTAGGGACTAAATTCAATATCAATGCCTACGATGACGAATCTTCCACACAGACATCCCTTGCAGAAGGATCCGTAAGAGTGAGTTGCAAAAACAATACAACCTTACTAAAACCAGGCCAACAATCTACTTTAACAGATCAAAATATCGCAGTAAGATCAGTAAACCTGGATCAAGTATTAGATTGGAAAAATGGTGATTTCAATTTTTCGAATAATAACTTAAAGGAAATCATGCGTAAAATTTCGCGCTGGTATAACATTGAAGTAATTTTTGAAGGTCCTATTTCACAGGAAACCTACTTCGCTCAAATTTCTAGAAAAAAACGATTAAACGATGTACTAAGAGCACTTCAGCTTTCCGGTTCCATCAAGTATAGTATACGAAACAATAAACTGTACATATCGCAATAAACTATAACACACATTAATAACCACAGATTATGAAAGAAACCAGCCCAGCCTAAACATTTCTTCCAAAAAAAATAGCCGAAAATGCCTGCCAGCACTCTCGACTAATTTTTTACTTGGAAAACAAGAATTCATTTCAACATCAAACCAGTTAACCAATTTATAAATATATGCATTATTATTTATGTAGTAAGTATTGTATTGTCTTTTTTATTAAAGCTATGCGATACATCGGATCATTATGCAACACATCTACAAAAGTTGTGATCCTCTTAACAGCATTTATCTTTTTCACACATGTGTCCTCTGCTCAAAATGTTACCCTTAAACACAAGCAGATTACATTGTCCGAAGCATTTCAAGAGATCAGAAAACAGACAAACGTCGATTTTATCATTAAGACCAGCCAACTCGACAAAGTAAGGCCTATTCAAAATATAGATATCCAGAATAAGCCACTGAAACAGGCCCTTGAAAAGTTATTGGAACATCAGCCTTTGGTCTTTACAATTGACAATGGCATTATTGTGATTTCGGACCGAGAAAAAAAAACGCCCCTCGCCCCCGTCGTTCAAAAAAACGGTAAGGTTGAGATCGTGGGCACGGTGAAAAATGACGGAAACAATCTTTATGGTGTTAGTGTCAAAGTTAAAGATAGCCCGTCAATCGGGACAACAACAGATGGCAACGGAAGATACATTCTTGTGGTTCCCACAAATTCAACACTAATATTCTCCTATGTCGGTTATGCCAATCAGGAAATTGCCATTGCCGACAAACGTCGTATTGATGTGCAGCTAACTCCCGATCAGAGCTTAAGTGAAGTTGTTGTTGTCGGTTACGGAACACAGAAAAAAACCAGTGTTGTGGGCGCATTGGAATCTGTAAAACCGGAAACCTTACGCATCCCCACTGCCAACCTTTCCAATGCATTGGGCGGAAGACTTTCGGGTGTAATCGCGGTACAACGTTCGGGCGAACCTGGTGCAGATGGGGCTAGCTTTTTCATTCGCGGTGTATCGACATTTAGCGGAGCTACCAATCCCCTGATCTTATTGGATGGTGTAGCAATCTCTAAAGGTGACTTGGACGCATTGGCACCAGAAGTTATCGAAAGCTTCTCCGTCCTTAAAGATGCTACTGCCACCGCTGTGTTTGGTACTAGAGGAGCAAACGGCGTGCTAATTATCACCACCAAAACAGGTAAAGACCTCAATAAACCTCGTATTTCAGCGCGTGCACAATCACAAATCTCAAGACCTACTTCCATCCCAAAATTTGTTGATGGTGTAAGTTATATGGAGATGTTCAATGAGGCAGTTACAGGTCGCGGTACAGGTGAAATTTTATATTCCCAAGATAAAATAAACGGCACAAGATTAGGCTTGGATCCCTATGTATATCCTAACGTTGACTGGTATAATGAAATGTTTAAGTCCCATACCATCAACAACGAGCTCAATCTAAATGTGCAAGGTGGTGGCAGCAAAATAGGTTATTTTCTCAGTGCAACCGGCAACATTAGCAACGGTTTATTGCGCAAATTTGACCTCAACTCTTTTGACAATAATGTCTCTGTCAAACGTTATAGCTTTCAGAACAATATCAATGTCAACCTTACTTCAACTACCAAAATAGCGTTAAAGCTCAATGCACAACTTCGTGATTACTATGGGGCTGGTGTGGATGCTCCAAGCGTGTTTGGCGACATTATGAATGCTAATCCCGTGGACTTCCCTATTATGTTTCCATTTACCGGTATTGACAGAAGAGACGTTCAATACGGAGGAAAAGCTGGTGGTACAGTCAACAATGGATTTGTCAATCCCTTTGCCCGCATGGTCAATGGCTATCAAAATGGTTTCCAGAGTACCCTATTGACTACCATTGACGGTGCTCAAAAACTTGATTTCATTACAAAAGGGCTAGAATTTAAAGCCTTGGTTTCCTTTAAAAACTGGAGCAACACGACAACAAAAAGAACCAGTGGTTACAATCAATACATGATTAACAGTTATGCTCCCGATCCTGCAGGTGGATATAACTATGATCTAGTCATGGTGGGGCAGCCACAAAATCTTTCCCTGGGAACCGAAACGGGTACTAGCGGTGATCGCGAAATCTATTTTCAGCCTTCCATCGAATACAACAGAACATTCGGCAATCACACCGTATCGGGATTATTTCTTTACAATACTACCGATTTTAATGTCAATAATCCAGCTGATCTAATCAGCTCGCTACCACGTAGACGCCAGGGTATTACTGGACGTGCAACTTATGGCTTCGCCAATAAATATCTTGCGGAAGTCAACTTTGGCTACAATGGTTCCGAAAACTTTGCCACTGGGAGTCGCTTTGGTTTCTTCCCTTCCGTTGGTTTGGGCTATGTACTCAGTAATGAAAAGTTTTTTACCGATTTATTTCCTGCTGTCAGTAATTTAAAAATTAGAGGTAGCTGGGGTAAAGTTGGTAATGATCAGATTGGCGGCGGACGTTTCCCTTATCTTTCAGACCTCAAATTGGATGGAGCATCGTTTACAACCGGTATCGATCAGAATACAACTTATACAGGCCCTACATACCTACAATTTGCAAACCCATTGATTTCATGGGAAGTTGCAGAGAAGAAAAATATTGGTGTGGACCTGGGTATTCTTAACAATAAGTTTAATATTGTGTTCGACCTATACCAGGAAGATAGAACCAATATCTTCGTTGACCGTTCGGCAACAATCCCTAACGTATTTGGTACTGCAGGAACGAAAGTGTATGGCAATGTTGGTGAGGTAAGAAATAGGGGATTTGATTTCTCCCTAGAATGGAACAAAAGCGAAAAAGATTGGGGAATATCGATGCGTGGAACCTTTACTTATGCACATAATACCGTTCTGAAAAATAATGAACCTGCCTTTACCAAATACCGCAACCTATCTCAAATCGGGTATTCCATTGGCACAAACCTAGGCTATCTTGCCGAACGGTTATTTATTGATCAGGCCGAAATAGACAACAGTCCATTACAACAGCTAGGCGGTTTTGTAGCTCCTGGAGACATCAAATATAAAGATCTAACCAATGATATCGATGGTCTAAATCTGATCAATAGCGATGATAGAGTTCGCATGGGTTATCCAACAACACCTGAAATCGTCTATGGTTTGAGCACTTCTATCAATTACAAAAAGTTTGATTTTTCCTTTTTATTACAGGGAGTTGATAGAACTTCTTTTATGATCAGTGGTTTTCATCCATTTGGAAATCAAGGTGTGCGCAATGTATTGCAGTTTATTGCCGAGGACCGCTGGAGTCCTGAAAACCCTAACATATTTGCTGCTTACCCACGGCTGAGCAAATTGGACAATCTCAACAATACCGAAGCTTCTTCTTATTGGCTGAGAAATGGGGCATTCCTAAAACTCAGAAGTGCTGAGATTGGATATTCACACAAATTTGCACGCATTTTTCTAAGTGGTTATAATCTATTGACCTTCTCTAAGTTCAAACTTTGGGACCCTGAACAAGGTGGAGGCAATGGTTTGGGATATCCGACACAGCAAGTATTCAATCTCGGAGTCCAACTTCGTTTCAATTAGAACAACTTCGAGATTAAAACTATCAGTAGAATTTTAAAATGATTTATCAGATGAAAAGAAAATATATAGGCTACCTTGCATTATTTGCATGCGCGACTTTTTTGACCACCACTTCCTGCAGCAAATTCTTGGATATCGTCCCAGATGAGCGTCCTTCCGAAGCAGATGCCTTTCGTGATCCAAATTCAGCCAAAGGTTATTTGTACTCCTGCTATGCGTGGATTCCGAATTCACGGGTAGGGACCTCTTCCATTGATTTGATGACTTCTGACGAGGTAACGACTGCTTTTGAACATGAAACCTTCGCCCGATTTCCCCGTGGGCAATATACGGCCTCAAGTCCTGTCATTTCCTACTGGGATAACCTTTACAAAGGAATAAGACAATGCTATATCTTAATTCGCAATGTAGATAAAGTCCCTGGGATAGATCCACAGGAGGCGGCACAATATAAAGCTGAAGCCAATTTCCTGATCGGCTTTTATCATTTCTTACTGGTCCGGATGTACGGTCCAGTCGTTATTGCAGACCAAGAGTTTGACGTCAATGCCCCTTCTTCAGCGTATCCCAAACGTTCGACTTATGATGCCTGCGTTGATTTTATTATCAAAAAGCTGGATGAGACAGCTGGACAGTTACCTGCTCTTCGTGCTGCGGATGAGTGGGGTCGTGCTTCCTCGGTTATTGCCAAAGCGCTAAAGGCTAGGGTATTGCTTTATGCAGCATCACCGCTCTTTAATGGCGGTGGAAGTGATAAACAGAGCTTCTATGCCAATTTCAAAAATTTGGATGGCACAGCATTGATCAGTACTACCTTCGACAAAGAAAAATGGCGCCGTGCAGCCCTAGCGGCTAAAGAAGCCATTGATGCAGCTGAACAAAGTGGGGCTTCACTGTATAAAAACAGCACCTACAATACCGTACTACCAGCTAATCCTATTGAAAAGGACTTACGCCTTACTTTTATTGACAAAGCCAATACCAAAGAAGTGATTTGGGCGGAAACACGTCGGGAAGGTCTCTACGATTTTCAAAATAAATCTACTCCCTTTCTTAGCGGCGCACAAGGTGAGTCGTATAACGGTGTATCCCCGACCCTCACTCTGATCGAATCGTTTTATAGTAAAAATGGTTTACCGATTGACAAAGACCCCAATTATGACTATAATGGACGATACGCTGTAACAAGTACACCCAATGGCAATACATTATCGTTAAATCTAAACAGAGAACCGCGCTTCAATGCTTGGATTGCATATCACAACAGCTACTATGAAGTGGTTAGAGGGAGTGCCAATCAAATCCTAGTTCAGTTTCGGAAAAATGACAATTGCGGCATCCAAGGACGGTCTAATAACTACTCACCAACAGGATATCTCAACAAAAAAGGTATTGCGCCCGAATTGAACCAAAGTAGACTGCAGGTCTCCGTCAATTATCCATGGCCTGTGATACGTCTAGCAGAATTGTACCTGAACTACGCGGAGGCGCTGATCGAATACGGTCAGGATCTGAATACGGCCAAACAATATATTGACCGCGTTAGGGTCCGTGCGGGCATCCCAACAATTGATGTCGCATGGGCTCCAATTGGCGGCGCAACGAATCAGGCAACACTACGTTCCATCGTCAGACAAGAACGTACTATTGAACTTTACTTGGAAGGCCATCGCTTCTGGGATTTAAGACGTTGGATGATCGCCGATCAATACCTCAACCAACAGGCGAAAGGAATGAATATACAAGGAGCTACCGATACAGAATTTTTCAAAATAACAACGGTCGTTTTTCCACGTAGTTTTAGTCAGCGTAATTATTTAATGCCTATACCACAGGAAGAGATCAATAAAAACGAGGAATTGGTACAAAATCCCGGTTATTAATTAATTTAATGAATTGCACAAGATGAAATACAATATCGGAATATTCGCTCTACTCTTTTTAGCAATAGCGTGTAAAAAAGACGAAATAAAAATGACCAAGCCACCACAACTGGTTTCGATTGAAGCTGAACCACGTATTGGCGGGACTCTTTTGAAATGGAAACTTCCTTCAGATAACAATTATCTTTATGGACAGATCACATATAAAAAAGTGGGATCAAAAGATCCCGATAAAATCTATAAAATCAATATAAGTTCTTTTGCCGACACCATGCGGATCGACGGATTGATCAACAAATATGAATATGTCTTCAACGTCCAATTGTTCAATCAAGACAAGAAAACAAGCATTGGGGGAGATATCATAAGCAGCAATAGTGTTCGGCCAATCGTTAGGCCTTCGGAAGTGACCTATTTCCCGAACGAGTTAACTAAAATACAGGTGACCGATAATATGGTAGAAACCTACACGCAGGAAAACAGCGAGGGACCCAAAAAGAATTTATTTGACGGCGATAAGAATACATATTGGCATACAGCATGGTCTGCAAATACAGCCCCTCTTCCGCACTGGATCCAACTAAATTTTCCCCAAGAAGAAGAGATTGGCGCCATAAAGTACTTCTTCAGACAAAACAATAGCGACGAAGCCGGACGTCCGAAACAATGGGGAATAGAAATAAGTTCAGACGGCCAGCAGTGGACAAGAGTGTTTACATCAAAGGATAATCTTTCCACATCAAATGTAGCTGAAGAGCAAAGTTTGGCTTTTGATAAAAACTATAAGGCCAAATTTTTCCGGCTAATGATCCTTAAAAACGGCGGGAAAAGTTATACCCATCTGGGTGAAATGAATGTCTACCGGATGCGCTCTTCTATCATCGACAAAGAAAAGGAAGCTGAAGATAATTATTGACCATCATCACAAAGATTTTTTTTCTAATCATCAATGGTGCTCAAAAGAGCACAACGACGGAGGTAGAAATACCTCCGTTTTACTTTTCGCTCTAGTATATCATCAACATTCAAACAAGCTCCAAAATGCTCTGAGGTTAAATTTCCGCTATAGCATCAGCCTATGTGAAGAAGCGATCCCCAGCAAAAAAATAAAAAACTTTTTTATTACCTTAGATAAATAAATCGAACAAGAAAACAACTTGTTTTTTCATTAACTATAGTTTACATATATGAAATTATATGCCTTTGTATTGGGAGTAGGTTTACTTCCAGCCGTAGGATTATGTCAAAAGACCGTCACCCCTGGGAGCAGCGATATCAATACCAACTATATAAAACCAGAAAAATCACTGTATACGGTCTATTATGTTAAAGACAACAATTGGGACAAACAAGGATCACTGACCTACGATATTGTAGCGGCCAACAATCAGCTGACCTTAACCAATACCTATGTTCCGAAAGACAATGCCTGGACTTCGATACGCACGACGACTGCCGACGCAAAAACACTTCGGTCTATCAGCTATTCTAGCGATGGCAAGGAAACAAAAGTAAACCTCAACTTTGGAGAAACAATTACAGGTAATTATTATTCGAAGAAAACGAAAAAGGAAAAAAAGATCAACTTACAGCCAACTAGACCTTTTGTGGATTTTAACTGGACAGATCACCTGATTTCAACTTTCCCTTTAGACCTAGGGTATAAAGCGCGCATCCCGCAATTTTATTATAATAGTGATTCGGACATTTTCGTCGAAGACTATGCCATCAAGGAAGTAAAAAGCTACAGCTATGGCTCCCCAAAAACAGGTAAACACGACAGTTGGCTGGTTACACTTTTAGAAGAAAGTACCGGAGCCATCTATAATTATGTCATCGATAAGAAAGATCGCCGATTATGGCAAAGGGAAATGTCCATGGGAAACGGCAAATGGGAAATTACCGTAAACGAAGAACTGGACTATCAACCTATTAAAAATAGATTTAACAAAGAACAGGCTGCCCAACAGATTTCCCAGGGTAACAGTGTTATTATCGGGACGGCTTACGCTCGATCTAGCTCCGGAAAAAAACTTGGCGGACTCGTGAATACCGCCAAAAAGCAATATGCCCCAAAAGGTACAGAAATTACGCTCTTCGCCAACTCCGCCTATTACGAAGAATGGCTGGAAGTCAATAAAAAGATCCGAAAACAGAAAAAGGTGCAGGAAGTTCCATTGGATCCCGATTTTGGCTATGCTATTAAAAAAGCAAAGGTGTATGATGATGAGGGGCATTTCGAATTTGCAGATCTCATGCCAGGTGCATACGTGATTATGGCGAGCTTCGATTTTACCAATTCTTACAACTATTCCTATGTATCAGGCTACACCAATTATTATAACTATTGGGGTTATACAGGTTCCACGACAAATTATGGTACGGCAAGATCATCCTATGTCGACAAAGCCAATGTTGAAAAGCACGTCACCATTGACAAAGACGGTGAAAAGAAAGAGGTAAATTTAAAGGAAATGTAATCAAAAAAATGCCGTTAAGCTCCTTTGTTTGACGGCATTTTTTATGCTTTTTAAAACGTATTTCTAAGACGATCAAATCTTCGACCCTTCAGTTACCCATCCATTTACTTTTTTCGAAGTTCAATATACCGGTCTATGCTAATGGGAAAGTTATCGGCAGTCCGCAGTAGAAAACAGGCAGCCGCTCCTACCCAGACCGAATAATCGAACGTCGATTTAATTCCTAACGAGAGGGTCATCACCACCCCAAAGCAGATCAGTAGAATCCCGGCAACGAATGCAGTAAAACGCAGTTTATAGCCGATCAGCAATAGGATTGCTAAGACAACCTCTAATAATGTTGCGCCGATAGCAAGTATATTACCGAAAGTTTCAGGCACAAAAAAATTAAGGGTATTTGAATAGGCTACAAAATTGGCCCAATTTCCCCAGGAAACATGTGATGCCCCCGGTACCCCCCACAGCCCCAAACGATCTGCGACAGCAGACAGAAACGCTGTAGATACAGCTAAACGTACAAAAAGTTGACTATACATGGTATGAATTATATAAATAGGGTATAAACGATATAAACCAAATTTAAAAGAACAAAAACAGTCCAAACTTAAACCAGTTTAAGAAATTTGTTTCAACCATCCCATACTCACAAAGACTCCCCTCGCTGTAATACCCGTGTTGTACCTTCACTTCCTCGCTCATCGTTCGGCGATTACCTTTGGTCAAACCCATTGCACAGTTAAATCAATAAGGCTGCCAGCACTCATGTGCTGTACAGCCTTATACATCAATTAATACGAATAAGAATTTAATATCATGTGTCTACCCCAGTAAATGATAACACACTGTTATAATGACGACCAAGATGCTCAATAGTCCCAATGGAAATAAAAATTATAAACAAAAAAATAATATCGTCATAAGATGATCGATCTATCACAACTGCCATGTTTTACTGCTAATTGCTCACAATAGCTATATCGCATGTCAACAAACCAAAGTACAATGCTATATTTCAATAAGTCCATAGAAAATTTACTACAGCTGCAGGGTTAATTCCTGCTGCTGTTGGTTTCTAAAAATGAACACCTTCGGCTGGTCAGCGTGTACATGCTTTTTTATCGCTTGTTGCAGGTCTATTAATTGATCTATTTTCTCGCCCTGATAATTCAATACAACATCGCCGACACGCAAACCGCTTTTGTAAAGATTGCCTTTTTCATCCAACTCGAGCAGCAGCACGCCGTTTATCGCGGGTAGGCCTGCGGCCGACTGCTCCCCCAAAGTCTCCACTGATTTAAATACCCCCGACTTCCAGGACCATCTGCTCCCCTGCTCCTTTGCTTCGGATTGGATCAACTGAGGTATTTCAGGACTAGCGGCAAGAGTTTTAAGTTTTTTACTGGTAACGCCAAAATGCAGCATGTCAAAATTTTTAAAATCCTGATCCTTCCAGTTTTTCAACCGGAAATCACCATGTGCGGGATTCGTAAAGTTCAATTGAATAACCCGACCATGTTTTTCTATGCCTTTTGCTCGATCTTTGTCGAGGTCATCCTGCCGTCCGTAAATATTATGGTCTACCTCTTCCCCCCAATACTTGACCTGTATATCCTGATAGGACTCCATCACGATATTATTACGGAATACATCGTGACTATGCTGAAACCATACATGAGGATGAAAACCATTGTTGATCATCACGTTGTTGTACACTTTGCGATAAAACCCTTCTCTTAGTTTTAGTCCTCCACTTAAACAAAGGTTATTGTAAATTTCATAATTGGAAGATCCGTCATCCAAATCAATATCCCAACCGTGATCACAGCGAAATCTATTATCATGAATTTTGGTTGTTTTGACTGCGTCCAGCAATATTAAATTGGGATGTTTCCCCGTCAGTTCATCCATCTCCTTTCGATTGGGATGCCAAAATCGGTCGCGCCCCCATGAGTTGAAGGCACCGTGATCGCTGGTTTCCAGGACTGTATTAAAAACATCATTGTAAGCGATCTCATGACCGCCCCAAGTCCCATCACCTACATTAATACCTGCTCGAGGAACATTGTAAATGGTATTATGCAAAATTCGTAGCGATTCAGCCATGGAGACCTGTACACCTGCCACTTGTTTTTCGATCAAGCCAATGTCATGGATCAGGTTGTCACTTGCCTCACAGTCCATGGGGTAATTATTGGTTTTTGGCCCTTCGATGGTATCCATTTGGTCAAATGGGACAAATTTTTCATATCGAAATTCCGGTGAGCGTACTGCCGCTGGATCTCCTACAAAATTGATCGCTCCTGCACCGATCTGTTCAATCCGGTTGCCTTCGATTTTGACCCCGCGATTGTAATTATTAACAAATATTGCATTGCCGCCCAAAGCGATAAAATCATTCGCGCGGAAGATACAGTTTTCCGCACCTTCAATCTTTACTGCTCCCTGTCGATAGATCGTCCAATCACTACGTAAGAGTGGTTCGCTTGTTTTCATAAAGGTAGGAGCAGTATACATGAAGCGAAGGCCACTAACCTCAATATCATGCACTGGACTGAAAGATGAACCTGAAAGATAGATTAGATTTTCCAATTGTGGCGCTACAAACTTCAGCTGGTTGGGATTAATTCCTTTAGCAGGCATATAATATAAGCGTGCCTTCTCCACATCCAAATACCACTCCTGAAAGGTATCGAGTTCTTCAAAGATATTTTCTACAAAGCGATAGGTCTCGTGCATTTTGCTGGGACGATTATTTTGCTGTCCACCTTCAAGTGTAACAGTTGATAATCCGTCTTTTCCTGTAATCTGATAATGGAACCCTCCCCAGCGACCAGCATGCAAAGCATGTACAATTCCCCCCTTAGGGTTCTTCCAGGTTGCTACACGTTCGGGACTTAATGCATCTGCAGCATAGCCTTGAAATGGCAAGACTGTAGGATCGTAGTTTGGATAACGTGCCCGGACAAGATGCTTATCATTTGCATATAGACTTTGGAAGTTTACTCCACTTGGGACCTTAGCCTCCCAAATACCATGATCGCCCTGTTTCCATTTGAGGTTAAGCGATTTGGCACCACTCAGCGTAACTTGTGCTCCTTCCTCAGCTTTGATCAGCAAGGGTTGTCTTCTTGTGCCCGATACCCCGGCAGACAATTCAATCGGTTTATCCAGCTGGTAGGTGCCCGCCATAAAGATGATTTCGATGTCTGGTGTATTTTTTCCTTGTTTCTGTTTTTCTACCGATCGCAGTGCGGCTTCAGCTGTGGCATAGGGACTGCCCATGGTTCCTTGGTTTTCATCACTTCCTTTTGTACTGATGTAAATACGTTTTACCGAGCCAGACTGTTGCCCATGCACGCTAAGTGAAGCGACACCGGTAAGGCCAATAAATAATAATTTTGGAAATAACATACAAGATATCTTCATAATTTTAATCGTTCATATAATTTTAGCTGGATTATATCAACTATAAACCAGCTATAAAGTAAGGTCTATAAGTCAATAAACAGCAAATTCGCTCAGATTAGTTCTTTTTTCGCTCTGCTGTTGCTTTCAACAAAATTTCTTTACTGGCAGCCGGCACATTTCCGTTAGCATCAGGTCCAATATTGAGCAGCAAATTCCCGCCTTTTTCATTTATCTCGCGCAGCTTAGTATTTACTTCTGTAGGAGATTTCCAATTATTATCTGATTTTTTATATCCCCAAGAATTATTCAAGGTATAACAGGCTTCCCAATCGTAATCCAGTAACGTTCCAGGATGTTCTTGTTCAGGCGTTCCAAAATCACGCTTAAATTGATCCCGCTTTGCTACGCGGTTATTAATGATTAGAGTGGGTTTTAATTTGCGTAGATATTGATAAAGATCTTCTCCCGCGGCTATATCCCACCAATTCACCCAGTCCCCATCAAACCACAGGATGTCAGTATCATACTTAACAACCAATTCTTTCAATTGATTTTTCATGTATTGAATATAAGCGGCTTTCTGTTCCGGCTTAATGAGAATCTGGCCCCAGTCGCCTTTACCATTGGGATCAACATATTGCGAATCGTGATGCCAGTCGATAATACTGTAGTAGGTACCAAATCTAATCCCAGCTTTCTTACAAGCTATGGACAACTCCCGCACGAGATCTCTTCCTTTCATTGGCGTCGAAGCGATATCATAATCTGTATAGGGGGAATCCCACAGACAAAACCCCTCATGATGTTTGGTCGTCAGGACGATATATTTCATTCGAGCATCCTTAGCCAATTGAACAATACGATCCGCATTGAAGTCCTTAGGATTCCAGGTGTTGATCAGTTCCGAATATGCTGCCTTCGGAATATTCATTTCCGATTGTATCCATTCGGCATATCCCTTGGTTGAATCCCCATTATACATCCCTCCAAGTTGACTATAAAGCCCAAAATGAATAAACATTCCGTACTTTGCTTCCCTAAACCAATGCATCCGTTCATCAAAATCCTTTTTGGATTCCTGCAAATAATTAACTTGGGCGTTTCCCATGTTCATAAACAACATGGCTAGTAGAGAAAGAATACAATGCGTTGATTTTATCATATTTATTTTAATTGGTTAATCCAACAAGCTCAAGCAGCTGTCAAATCTTCTGTTGGTGCCACACACACATTCTGCAAAATGCTAAACCATTCTGCTATTGCAAAATAAATATAAAAAATATGAAGAATACTTTTTATTTATTTCAAATAAGTTACGCTTAATGGACAGGCCTGTACCAGTCACAATTTTATAAGAAATAAATACTTTCAAAGCGGCTTATCAAACAAGCTATCTACTATAAAATTTAATGTAAATTCATTCCAAAAAGGATTTATATTTAGTAAATATTTCATTTAACACCATACTATAGATTAAAATTATGAGTTTAAAAACCTTAATCACAAAAAGTGCTGAATATAACAACTGGGTCGTCAATAAATACATCAATTGGTTGGCTGATAAATCAGATGACCAACTTAACCAAGAGGTACCTTCAAGTTTCCCGACCATTTTGAAGACCTTAAATCACATCTTGCAGACACAGGAATATTGGTGGAGCCACATTGCGGAAAGCAATGATTTTGATTTTGAGAAAAAGCGAGCCACAAAAGAAGAAATATTTGAAGCACTACAAAGAAGTTCAGCTCAACTCGTGGATTACATACACAGGCTAACCGAGTTGGATCTTGAAAAAAATATCAAAGTGGAATCACCATGGTTTCAATGCGACTTCACGAAGTATGAATACATACAACAGCTGATCCTCCACGGAACATATCACAGGGGACAGATCGTTACAATGGGCCGAGCTATTGGAATAACGGATGCTCCAATGACAGACTTTAATTATTGGAATATTTATAAAGATCAACAATAGGGATTTGAGCACTGCCATGGACAAAATTACCAGTAAAGTACAGATCCGAGAAATTGTCGCAGCGGCGAAACAGCAAGGACAGCAATCTGGTATAGAATCTTTTATGTTAAGCTTACAAGCGTGTTTACTGAAAAAGAAAGTTCGTTTTCCCCTTCTGGAGTTTGCGGCCAGGGAAATTATGCTATTCCTACCTGAAACCGAGCAGTTACACTTAACAGATCGTCTCATTGCCACAACAGAAATGGGAAGTTATGTTTTAACGGGAATAATTCTCCAGCAACGTCTCCCCGAACACTTCGAACAATCCATCCATAAAGCCTGTACCTATATAACCATAGGTAATCAATGGTACGTCTGTGATATCATCGGCGAACGCGTAATTGGTCATGCGCTGTTGACTTCGCCTAAAAAAGCAATACCTCTATTAGAAGAATTAGCTCATCATTCTGACAAATGGATTGTCCGAACAATTGGTGTAGCTACACATTATGCCGTAAAAAAAGGCCTATCAGCCACATACGTAAACATTTTATTGAACCTACTGATTTCATTGTCAAACACAACAGATTTTCATGTAAAAAAGGGAATTGGCTGGGGAGCCAAAACAATAGCAAAATTCCATCCCGATCTTGTTGCTTGCTACAGTAAAGCAATTGAATCGCCAGAAACCAAACAATGGTTTCGGACAAAAATTACGATTGGTCTCAATCGCCACAACTTGAGGACTAAACAGAATCGGCAGGAGGATACGACGATTCATCTTAACCAATGAAATGAATGCGTGATTTTCTTTGCGATAATTATACATCAAGAAAGAACTATACAGCAGGAAAGGCGAAGTCTACAATTAAACCTCGCCTTTCTATAAACCTTTAGTCCATATGTAACCACGCCCTCGGTTATTGGTCTTTTTTCATTGTTCCTTTTTCACGAAGGTTGATATGCCAGCTAAAAGCCTCTTCTAACAAATGTGGTGTATGCCCCCCTCTCTCACAAGCGCGGTTATAATAATCTAATAGCTGCTCTTTGTAATCGGGATGTACACAGTTCGCTATAATTACTTTCGCTCGCTCGCGAGGCGCTAAACCACGTAAATCTGCCAAGCCATAATCTGTTACCAAAATATCGACATCATGTTCGGTATGATCCACATGGGAAACCATAGGAACAATATGAGAAATTGCATCTCCTTTAGAGGCCGCCTGTGTGACAAAGATGCTCAAATAAGCATTGCGTGCAAAGTCACCCGACCCGCCGATACCGTTCATGATATTTGTTCCTGAAGTATGGGTAGAATTTACGTTTCCATAAATATCAAACTCTATGGCTGTATTAATTGCTATAATCCCCAAACGTTTGATCAGTCCAGGTGTATTGGAAATATTCTGTGGGCGCAATACAATTTTATCACGGTATCGATCCAAATGATCGAACACTCTTGAATAACACTCTTCGGAAACAGTAATTGAAGAAGCAGAAGCAAAATCCAGTTTTCCGGCATCGATAAGGTCAAAGGTGCTATCTTGCAACACTTCAGAAAACATCGTTAGATTACGGAACTTACTATGTATAAATCCCGTCAGAACAGCGTTAGCTACTTTTCCAATACCCGCTTGAAGTGGCATCAAGCTTTCTGACAAATGGCCTAGCGCTACCTCATTTTCGAAAAACTGCAAAATATGCTTCGCTATCGCTGTTGTTTTGGTATCCGGTTCAGCAATATCGGCAGGGCTATCAAGCTCATTCGTAAACACAATTCCCACCACCTTGCTCGCGTCCAAAGGAATAGTTTTACGTCCAATTTTATTTTCTGGAGCTACGATTGGAATAACATTACGCCGAGGGTAATCTTCGGCTTGATAAATATCATGTATTCCTTTAATAGTCACCGGTATCGCAGTATTGACTTCCAAAATAACCTGCTTAGCCAATGCAGCAAAAGTTGCCGAATTTCCCACAGAAGTCGTTGGAACAATACTTCCATCCGATTCTATTGCTGCTACTTCCAAAACAGCAATATCCACCTGAGGCAAATTCTTATTGTGCAGCAATTCGGCCGTTTCGCTTAGATGCTGATCAATAAACAACACATCTCCAGCATTAATTTTATGACGTAAAATACGATCCACCTGAAAGGGCATCCGCTTGGATAATGCTCCCGCTTCCGCCAATTTACCGTCCGTTCCGTGTCCCAACGAAGCCCCAGTAATCAAGGTTATTTTCAATGGATACACTTTTGCACGTTCAGCCAAGGCAGGTAACACCACCTTACTGTCTCCAGCCTTGGTAAAACCACTCGACCCAACGACCATTCCGTTTTGAAATAGTTTAGCAGCTTCTTCTGCTGTAATCACTTTATCATGTAAGCTTTGAACTTTTATTCTTTCGTAAGCCATATTTTTATAGTTTGATTTTATTCCATTATTGTAAACTTAAGAAATTGAAATCTATATATTTCCCTTCGTTGAAAAGTTCTTTGCTATAATTTGCAACCTCTTAACCAAACAATTTTAGCACTTTTTTCAACTGCATATTTATTATCATTTGACACAAAATTATCCAAAGGTGACTAAAAATACGCAACGCACTACAAATCAAAAATATACAACAAATCATAATAAAAAAATAGTTTATATCACACGCATGTATAATATATATCACACTGAAAACAAACAACTTACAACAATAAAAATAAAACCAAAGTAAGTAAAGACTAACTCGCTAGTCGATTAATTGCCATTTTAACGTAAGCATACACTCACTTTCAAGAAGTAAAGGTGGGGTCTAGTAAAAAAGTCTTACCTTTGTGACATCGTATTATAGGTTAAAATGAATACACAAGATATAAGTACAGATGCCAAATATGTCAACCGTTATTATATGACGGAAGTAGACTCATTTGAAGATAGCATTTACTGTCACCACGCTATTATAGCAGAGAACCATATTTCCGAACATTGCCATGATAAGGATCAATTTCTATATACAGAAGGCGGTGTCGTATTTGTTAAAACAGAGGAAAAATCGTATTTCCTACCTGCTCGTCATTATTTGTGGATTCCTGCTGGCATAAAACATAGTATTCATCCAAGTACCCCTGAGGTCGTTATGCGTAATTTATATTTTCCCAAAGCCGCTAATGACGCCCCCTTCTACAGTAAAATGGGGATTTATCCAGTAAATGATCTTTTGATAGAGCTGATTATGTTTACCAACCGCTGGAATGGCAATATCTTTCCGGTCGAAGAACCTAAATATAGTATCGCTACAGCATTCAAGCTTATCCTGCCGGAACTATCGCTGCATGAGCTTCCATTAGCCTTACCCTATCCTAGTCATCAGAAATTAAAGGATATTGTCACTTACCTCGAAGAAAATATAGAGGAAAATGTCAGCTTTAAAAAACTTGCCGGATTATTTAACATTAGTGAACGCACATTGGCTAGACTATTTCAAAAGGAATTAAATATGTCTTTTATCCAATACTACACGATCCTCAGAATGCTGACCGCACTTAAGCTCCTTTTAGACGAAAAACTAAGCGTAAATGAAGTTGCGCTCAAAGTTGGATACAATAGCCTTCCCACATTTAGTAACACATTCAATAAGGTCGTCGGCATCCGTCCAAGCGAATATGTGAAACAAAAAGAATTGCTTATTTAAAAATGTTTGCCTAATTTAGGTCAATAAACCTAATTCAGGATGAAATTCAAACATATCATTTACAGTGCTGGAATCCTATTGCTTAGCACTTCTTTATTTGCCAAATCTCAAGATAAGAAACCCAAACCCATTCAGTTATTTAATGGGAAAGATTTGAAGAACTGGACTCCAAAAATCAGAAACCACAAAGTTGGCGATAATTATAAAAATACATTTCGTGTAGAAGACGGTTTACTCAAGGTAAGATATGATGGTTATGATAATTTCAATTTTCAGTATGGCCATCTGTTCTACAATAAAGAATTCTCAGCGTATTTGTTGCGCGTCACTTACAGATTTGTCGGTGAACAGGTAAATGGTGGAGAAGGTTGGGCTTGGCGTAATAGCGGAGCCATGCTACATGGACAGGATCCTAATACCATGGGTGTGGATCAAGACTTTCCAATATCTATCGAAGGGCAACTGCTGGGTGGAAATGGCAAGGACGAACGGACCACAAGTAATCTTTGTACACCAGGCACAAACGTTGTGATCGACAATAAGCTATTCACACCACATTGCATCAGCTCAACATCAAAAACCTATGCTGGAGATCAATGGGTAACTGCTGATTTCTTGGTGTTGGGAGACTCTCTTGTGCAACATATCCTTGAAAACAAGGTCGTATTACAGTATACTAAACCCCAAATTGGTGGCGGCAATGTAAGTGGTTTCGATCCCAAAGTGAAGAAAGATGGACAGCTTTTAAACAAGGGTACTATTTCACTTCAGAGTGAGAGCCATCCCATTGATTTCAAAAAAGTGGAACTTTACGATTTAGAACCTTACATGAAAGATCCCAACAAATTGAAAAAGGTCATCGCAGAGCTACTTCCAAATTTACAGCAATAAATACACTGCAAATTTCAGTTTTAAAATAAAAAAGCATCGGTATTCGATGCTTTTTTATTTACTATTCGCTTGGAAAGAGAAATCCAAAGTATATAACATAAAGAAAAGGGATACAGCGAGCTGTACCCCTCTAAATCTATACGAAAAGCTTACGCTAAACCGTTAACAAATTTTGTTAACTTCGATTTGTTGTTAGAAGCTTTTTTCTTGTGGATCACATTTTTCTTTGCCAAACGATCAAGCATAGAAATTACGCGTGGTAACAATGTTTTTGCTTCTTCTGCAGAAGTAGTATGACGTAATTTTTTGATTGCGTTACGTGTAGTTTTTGCTTGGTAACGGTTTCTTAAACGTTTAGTAGCGTTTGCTCTAATTCTTTTGATCGCTGATTTATGATTTGCCATTTTTTTTAGCTAATTTTTATTCAATTTTTTCTTGTAATTCGGACTGCAAAAATAACACCTTATTTTCAATATTCAAAATCTATTTTATTTTTTAGGTTTAGTATATTTGCGACATGCAAAAATTATCGATGGATGAACTTCAACGTACAGACGTTGAATCGTTTAAAAAACAAGAAAAAACTCCTATCACAATCGTTATGGACAATGTACGGAGCATGCATAATGTGGGCTCGGCCTTCCGTACTGCAGACGGATTTGCTATTGAAAAAATATACCTGTGTGGCATTACCGGCACACCTCCTCATCGTGAAATCGAAAAGACTGCCCTCGGGGCAACCCAATCGGTCGCTTGGGAATACCACAGAGATACCTCAGCTGTTGTAGATCAGCTTCGGACAGAAGGCTATGTCATTATTGCCATCGAGCAAGCAGATGATAGTGTTATGTTACATCAGTTTGAACCAGAAAATGACAAAAAGTATGCGCTGATTTTTGGAAATGAGGTTAATGGAGTAGATGAGGATGTCATGGAAAAAATTGATACCTGCATCGAAATCCCCCAATACGGGACCAAACATTCCTTAAATGTATCTGTCGCAATTGGCATTATTCTTTGGGATTTTATCCAAAAACGCAATTTCAATTAAAAATTTATCAATAAAGGTCACATTCCTATTCACATTGCTTCCATTTTAGAAAGCAAAATAGTAGATTTGTGTGCAAAATTTAAAGAAGAAATGAGTGTATTAGTTAATAAAGATTCAAAAGTAATCGTTCAAGGTTTCACTGGAAACGAAGGTACTTACCATGCTACTCAAATGATTGAGTACGGAACAAATGTAGTTGGTGGTGTTACTCCTGGTAAAGGTGGTCAACAACACTTAGACCGTCCTGTATTCAATACTGTGCAAGATGCAGTAGACGCTACAGGAGCTAATGTTTCTATTATTTTTGTACCTCCAGCATTTGCTGCAGATGCGATCATGGAAGCTGCCGCTGCTGGTATCGAAGTGATTGTTTGTATTACAGAAGGTATCCCAACAAAAGATATGATCCAAGTAAAATCTTACTTGAGCGACAAAAACTCTCGTTTGATCGGTCCTAACTGCCCAGGTATTATCACTGCAGGAGAAGCTAAAATCGGTATCATGCCAGGATTTATCTTCAAAAAAGGTAATGTGGGTGTTGTTTCTAAATCAGGAACTTTAACTTACGAAGCCGTAGATCAAACTGTAAAAGCAGGATTAGGTATCACAACAGCAATCGGAATTGGTGGTGACCCTATCATTGGTACGACAACGAAAGAAGCTGTTGAATTATTAATGAACGACCCTGAAACTGAAGCGATCATCATGATTGGTGAAATCGGCGGTGGAATGGAAGCTGAAGCTGCTCGTTGGATCAAAGAACACGGTACTAAGCCTGTTGTTGGATTTATCGCAGGTCAAACAGCGCCTCCAGGACGTCGTATGGGACACGCTGGTGCAATTGTAGGTGGTGCAGATGACACTGCTGCAGCAAAAATGAAAATTATGCGTGAGTGTGGTATTCGTGTTGTTGAGTCTCCGGCTGAAATTGGAAAAGCAATCGCAGAAGAATTGGCTAAATAATTAGACCATCGAACATATAAAAAAAGGGAATCAAATTTGATTCCCTTTTTTTATACCTATATAATTACATTACAACATCAACTAGGCATTGCTTCGTCTGCCGATGGTCCATATAAGCCCGGTACAGCAATATCCAATAATCGAAAATAAACCGTCAACTGGCCACGATGATGAACAATATGATTATTGACAATAAAACGTATTGCTCCGGCTCGTGGTAAACGTGCAATGAGATAATCACCCGATTGTAACACCCAATCTTTAAACCAGTCTTCTTCCTTTATGTCTTCAATTGCGGCCTTATTATTTTCCAGGCCTATTGTTAATATCTCTTTTAATTCTTCTACAGAAGATACTTTAATGGGCTGATAATCCACTTTAAAATCAAATACATCTTTTGGTATTGCTTGGTGTACCCAATTATGTAGTCCAACAATGTGAGCAGCTAGTTCTCCCAGACTCATCGATTTTTCGTGTGGACGCCAATCCAATTTATCGTCTGGTATGCGTTCTAGAATACGTTTGGTATTTTTTGTTTCGTGATCCAATTCGATCAAATAGCTCTTTTTGATACTCATATAAATATTAATTCATGAATTGAAAATCTTTTAATACGGTAACAGCATAGGGTGATTCCACAGCCTTATGTGCTGCTGCTCGCGCAATTTCTCCCTCTACATAGGTTACCTTGAGCGGTAAAAATGTATTGTTGAGTACATTTTCATGAAATAACGCCTCGTACCAGGTACAGGCAGCAACGAAACGTCCGTAGTTCAGATTTAAGTGATAGCCATCACGTGTAAAATGATCACCTATAAAACTCGAACGCGCATTTTGAACAGCTGTACCCGAAGGAATCAAAAGATCGAAATTACCCCAGTTAAACACCTCCTGCGAAGTGTTGGCAATAGCCCTATACATGCTATCTTGGCTACGGTTATAGCGAACAAAACCTTCATGTGATGAACCGTTCTGATACGCCCAGGTTTGATGTAATATATACTTGGTTTCAGGAAATAAAATATGTTTTGTTACATAATCATATAAGAGCGGCAGATCCTTCGCATACGAATCATAATCTCCTGATAGCGGACTTGCTTGCTGAAAGCTAATATAATCCCAAGCCTCATCTACAAGCGCTTCAGATAAGCGCTCATTTGCTTTCTCCGACATCTGCCCGTCAAGATTGATTTTACGGTAGCGATAAGCCGGCTTATCCTCTTTTGCGTTGCTAACATGTAAACTTAAAGGAGCCCCCCCAATATAGAGATTGCCGATTACTATCTTTTTTTTCCCAGCTTTCGCCAATTCATATAAATTCTGTTCAATAGCATCTTCCGAGAAACTATTACCGATGGCCAATATTCGTAGCACACCATCATCTAAAGATTTATTTTGTGCATTTAATCGATTATTCTTCAAAAAAAACACGATTAAAAAACCGAACACCAATACCTGTTTTACTTTTATCATAATATAATGCAATAACAACTAAATTAGATAATATCTCGTAGAAATGCGAATGATATCCCCAGAAAGAGAGATTTTATCCCATTTGCAAGCTATCAGGATAACAGTTCGGACAAGGTAGGCTAATGGTCATTACAAGTAGCTTTTGTGCGACCGTTGTCCACTTGGCTTACAATACCCCGTGACTATGACGCTACAGCATACCAAATGTGGCCAATAATACTTCTAGCAATATAAAAAAAACTCAGATACGAAAGTTTTGGAACAGACGCTACACAGTACCGCTAGACCACAGTGACGACTGCATACCCCTGCTGGCTACGTCGATTTACCATACGATAGACCACGGTGACGGTTGCATGCCCCTGACTCCGAGGATGCTCCATACCATTACAGCACAGTTGTAAACTGAACTACAGTCATCGATGGTCATACTACTGCACCATCCGCTGTTTTAACAGTAAAGGCTAGAGGGCAGGGCTGGTCGGGGAAGTACAGGCAGGTAGCTAAACGAAAGAAGCCCTTGA
>NZ_DLIX01000010.1:1067915-1414938 GCF_002483935.1 Sphingobacterium sp. UBA7631 | reverse complement strand
GCGCATACTTGTTCTGATCTGGTGAACAATACACAACTGGATCTTTGTTTTTGGAAAAATAGCTTCTATGGCCTCTGGAAACCCTTTTAGACCATCAATACAAGCAATAAGAATGTCTTCAACGCCACGTTGCTTTAGATCTGTAAGAACTGAAAGCCAGAACTTAGCTCCCTCATTTTCTGAGCTATAAAGACCGATCAGATCTTTTCTACCATCCATACCAACTCCCAGGATATTATAGATAGCCCTCGATTCAACAGTTCCATTCTGGCGAACTTTGATGTGCATACAGTCTAGGAATACAAAGGGATAAACAGCTTCAAGAGGCCTGCTACGCCACTCATTTACCGCTGGAAGCACACTTTCTGTAATACGCGATATTTCTGTGGCAGAGATCTCCATTGCATACATTTCGCGTATAAACTCGCTTATCGCCCGTGTGCTCATTCCTTTGGCATACATGCTCAACACATGTCCCTCAAGCTGTTCAGTGATGATTAATTGTCTCTTAGGTACTACTTTAGGCTCGAACGTTCCCGATCTATCCCGGCCCGTCTCCAGCTCAAAAGTTCCGGTATTGAGACCTCGGACTGTCTTTTTTGTCTTGCCATTTCGACGATTGCTATTGCCCGAAGCTTTCTCTTCGTTCAAGTGGTTTTCCAGTTCTCCATCCATCATCGATTCCAACAGATGCTTCATTAACGGCGCTAGGACGCCATCATTGGGAGACAAACTTTTACCTTCGTAAAGACCTTGCATAGCTTCTGCCTTGAAGCGTTCAAAGTCGAATGGGTCTTTTTCTTTCATGACCGTGTCGTTTGAATAATTGAATATAAATAATCTTATTGAATTATTCCTCTGACACAGTTCAGGTTACAGTCTCCAAAAATAGTGCGATTTGGTTCTTTCCGGAACAGCATGTTGTTTTTTTTGATGGAGATAAAGCTATTCTGTTAGCTTTATCTCGAACATTTTATCCCAGTTTTTACCGGTAACAAAGAAGGTGTTTGATCTTTTATTGTAAGCGATACCATTTAATACATCTAAATCCACATGCTGTGTTACATGCTCACGTAATTTGGATAGATCGACTAAAGCCTCCACTGTACCTGTTTTAGGGTCTATTCGTCCAATGACATCCTCCATAAAGAAATTTGCATAGATTTTCCCTTTTACCCATTCCATTTCATTGATTTGATCCACCATGGCCGTGTTCGTTGCTGCGCGGATATAATCCACTTTTGAGAAATCATTTGGATTAAGTGTATAGATATAATCAGAACCATTCGACATGAATAAGTTTTTACCGTCAGAAGTTAAGCCCCAACCTTCCATTGGCTGAAAGTAAGGAAGTGTCTTAATAACAGAAAGACTGTTTATATCGTAGAGGTAGGCTAGATTGTTTTTATAGGTTAATTGATATAATTTTCCATTTAGGACGGTAGCACCTTCGCCAAAAATTGAATCATCCAATTCATTTTTTTTGATGGGCTGACCCGTTTTAGGATTAACAATACGGATACTCGATTTCCCCTTATTTCCACTTGGACCAACCCCATTCCCAGTACTTTCGATCAAATTATCACCGTAAAACTCCAGTCCTTGTGTGAAAGCTTTGGCATCATGTGGATAAATATTCACAATGCTATAACTTAGCAAAAGCGGAGGGTTAGAGGCGAATAGATCGATGTTGACCGAATTTTCTTCTCGCTTTCCATTACTAAATACGACAGCTTTAATAATTTGCTTACCAAATTTCTCCTGTTTTAATGAATAATTGAAGGGCTCATTTCCGACGACCTGGCCAATCTTTTTATCGTTTATAGCGTAAATAACAGAGTCTATTTTGGATGTGTTTTTGCTATACATCTTTAATATCAGATCCTCACCCCGCGTATAGTGCTGTTTAATATTGTCAAAGGTAAATGTCGGATTTTCATCAGCATGTTCGGACTGGGAACTTAAAGTTGTATTGGTATTGTTGCTTTTATTTCCGGTACAACTGCCCAAAATGGCGCCAATAATGAAACAAATGAGGTACGATTTTTTTTGCATTGATATAGTGTGCTTGATTAATTATCCACTAATAAACTAGAAAACAAGTTGCTTAAAAATAGCTGTTGCTGTACTACTTGTTTCTCAAACTTAGATAAATTGTTTTTTATATGCAATTCAATTGCAGACCAATACAAAGGATAATTAGTCTATGAAAGAAAAAATGAACCATTGCATGCTGCTCGATTGTTATAAGGGTATGGAAAAATCATATTTTACTGGAACGAGCGGTATCCTTTTACCTTACAAGAATAAAAGTTATTATCCTGAGGAGTTACAGGATAAAAGTCGATTGGCTGTATACAGTTTACTATTTAACTCATTGGAAGTAAACAGTTCTTTTTATAAAATTCCCAGAGAAGAAACAGTCAGAAGATGGTCCGAAGAGACGACCGATGATTTTCGTTTCACCTTTAAACTATGGAAGGGAATTACGCATCAAAAAGAACTTAAGTTTGATCCACAGGATGTCGCTAGATTTCTATCTGTTATTGACGCTATCGGCCAAAAGAAAGGGTGCTTGCTCATACAATTACCACCATCTTTTAAATTTGCTTCTATTGGAATGCTTGTTGAACTGCTGGATTTTATTGCCCAGGATAAGAGAAGTGAAAAATGGCAGGTATGTGTAGAATTTAGGGACCTTTCCTGGTATAGAGAAGAAACTTTCGAACTTTTAAAATCCTATGAAATGCATCTGGTTATTCATGATAAGGATATGCAAGGTATGCGTCTTCAATATGCGGATGCAAAGATAATCTATATGCGCTTTCATGGCCCAAATGGTGACTATAAGGGAAGCTATCCGGACAGCCTATTGTTGGAATACAGTACCTATATTAACGAATGGATTGCAGCGGGAAAAGAAGTCTATACTTATTTTAATAATACAATAGGAGCGGCACTTCCTAATCTAAAGACATTAGCCTCGTATATCACTGCGAACAAAATATTTCCTGCTTAAAAGGTGTCTTTTTTTAAAGTACACTGCCACGGATATATTCATTTCCCATATAGCCGTCCCAGCCTTCATGTTCACGCATAATCCGCTGATAAGCAGTGGTCAATGCTTGAGTTTTCGTAAATAAGGGAATACCTCTCCGGATACAGTCGTGATCAGCGTAAGTCCCAGCATTATCGTGCCATTGTAGCCAAGCAAGTAATTCTTGTCTTTTCATCAGCATTAATCTATCGAATAGTGTCTTATCTTTTAAGTTCATGAGCTGATAACGCCAATCTGTGCGATGCGATTCCATAGCTAGAATTTTTGGAAGCTGATGCGCTATGATCTGTTTAATAAAAGACTCCATAATCTGAAATTTTAGTTGTTAAAGATGAGTTGTGCGTGTGTATTCGAAAAGGCATTGTATCTTCTTTTCATGTGGATGCGCAGGATTTCTTTATGGATATACGCGACAGCCTTTAATTTGGAAAGCTGCTGCACGCCATTTTCAATACATTTACGATCGGTATAGTTTCCTTTTGGATCATGCCATTGTAGCCAATCAAGGAGTATTTCTCTTTCTAGATTCTCGAGTCTCTGATGTAAGCCGATTAATTCACTTTCCCGGAGTTGTTCGCGCCAGTCAGACCAGATCGGACCTGACACCATCCCTCGCTTCTCTTTGAATTTATTTTCCATATTTTACGTCGAATTTGAAGATCTAAAATTTGTTAGATGACTAGCTTACTGATAATAGCATTGCCAAGTTTACTTTTCATAAATAACTCAATTTGTTTCAGCAATTCTGGATTTACTTCGGGGACTCTTTCTAAATCTCGTATAAACCACTTCTGAATGACAGGTGTTTGTTTGGAACGTTGGTCAAATTTAACCACTTCAGCCCGTGATGATTTTCCAGCCGGATCGTAGTATGACCATAGTACAATGAAAATCGTATTTGGATCCTCATCGGAATAGGGGGTATGAAAGCGAACGATGTCACCTACGTGTAAATCCTTATTGTCATATGCTGCGCTGTGTTCCATAAAAGCATTGTCTAAAACTGATATTCAAATATACTAAAAATATTAGTATAAAAAAGTTTTTGCTAAAAATTTTATACTTCATCTAACAGGCTGTTGTTTTTTTATAGTTGGAGGCATGTCTTAGTGATTTGTGCTTTTACTTCGATTTTATTGTTTTTATGAATCTGAATTTCAGTTCCTTTTCTTGTGGGTAGAAAAGATGGACAAATATAAAGGGGAACTATTCGAAGGGAATTTTGTGAAGGCTGCGCATAGAATAATATCTAGGTGAAAAGTAGATGTGTCAGCGCGAGTTTTATGCTTAAGAATTTCACTTGTTGTAACATTTTTTTCAAAATTTCGGTAATTTGACCTTAAAGACATAATATGGCAACTCTACCTTGTCAGCTCCCTTATTCCATTGCGGGTCTTTAAAGAGCTGTGCACAAGAGAAATAGAGGTATCCATCTCCGCTGATACCCATAGAATCGGGCCATAGTATTCGGGAGTCCCTTACCAGGGTATTCACATTTCCCTCAGGATTTAAATATTTAATACTATAATCTATTGACGATGTGAGATAAATATTTCCATCAATGTCTGCTAGTAAGCCATGCGTGATTCCGACTTCTCCTTTGTCTTCCACTTTTGCCTCCAATTCTTGATCCGTCAGCCCTGCGTCGGCTAAAAATTCTGTTGCAATACAGTACAAATGGGTCTGATTGATCGCTTTGAAATATAAATATTTAAAGTCGTGACTCAATGCTATGCCTTCACGTTGGAAGAAAAAGGCTTTCCATTTTCACTACGCATTTCAATACCATTATAGCTTAATAATACATCAGGATCAGCCAGCGTAAAACGGCTTCCAGTTAAAGCCTTTCTAGTCAGTCCAGTTTTAAGGTCTAAAATAATGATGGCCGCTTGGCCGGGATCGGAGAGATAGGCTAAATTTCGCTTGTGATCAATACGCATATCATTTAGACCTGATTTGGTTTTATCAAGGTCGTCGAAACGATAAATATGTTCAATTTGATTTGTATTTGTATTGATTTTTAATAATTTAAACTGGCCTTGATTTGATTTTTCATCTTTGCCAAAAATTGATCCAGCAGCAGATGGTTTAGAATCCAATACCCAGAGATTGTCCTCGGTATCGACAAATATATCCTGAACATTTACAAAGTGGGAATTCTCTTTTCCTTCTAAATTCCATTCTTCATTTGGATAAGGAACAGGTTTTCCATTGATGATTTCAGTAAGTGCATACTGATAATTTTTAGCTTGTTTTGGGAAGGAAACAAATAATCGATTGTTGGAGCTAGCGCTCACACCGATCGGACGGTACGGGCCTAAAGCTGCTGCGACCTCCAATTTCGGGGCTGTAGTATCATTAACTTGTGCCAGCATAGTGAGAAAAAAGATGTGACAGAATAAAAAACTTAATATGAGCCGTGTTCGCATATTCTTGTTATAATTTAACCTTACTATATTACTTTGGACTGGTCCCATTAAGCAATAAACAGCGATTTTTTAGTTACGTAGAGACCGCGCTCTCATAGAAGAACCTTCTATTCTCAATTATTGTTTGTCCTTTTCTTCAAATAATACTTTTTTGCACTGCTCAGCATATCGTGTGTTTCATGTCGATACGAATCCGCTTGGATTTAATTTTCTGAGCGACTAGAAAAGTTGGGATTGGTCTCGGTGATTAAAAGGAGGTGATTTACAAGCAGATTTCTTGCAAGAGCTTTTCAATTTCCTGGGCATGGGTGACCGTCATAAAATGTCCCGCACCCCTAATGATAAAGTTGGGCTTTACATTTTTGATGGGGATAATATGATCTCTACTACCATGTATATGAATTAAATTGTCCGGAACCGAATTGTTTTTCCATTGCAGAATTTGATGTATTGCCCAGTTCATAAAGATGGGGTCTGTATCGTATAAAATCTGTTTTAGCAAGCGGGAATCTTCTTTGTTACGTATGCCAAAAAAGTAATCTGATAGAAAACAATGGAACTTTAGTAACGGACTAGGAACCAGTTTGTTGATTTTGAGTCTGCCTGCTAAGCGATACAGTTTGGGTAATTCATGCCGTCCTTTGGCTGAAGCAAGCAGAATAATTTGTTTTGTTTCGATAATCTTGGCAATTTCTATTGCAAGCATTCCTCCAAAGGAAAGCCCAACGAGGATGGGGTTCTTTGCAGTAATTTTAGTCGATATTCTTTTTGCATAAATAGACAGTGGTTCATTGGGGCTTGGTGTAATCCAATCTAGATAGGTTAGATCAAGCGAGCCAAAGTCTATTTTGCTGAATACACGTTGATCTACACCCAATCCGCTGATGACATATATTTTGGTTGCGGTGATTTTCATTTAATCAAGTGTCTGTATCCATTTGCGGAGACAAGGTGCTGAATTATCGCTACAAAACAGGGGCAAAAATTGATTCGAAAATCAATTTTTGCCCCTGTTTATACTATTGAATAACGTAAATATTAAATAACGTAATTTTAATCCACCTAATCGCTCGAGCTTACTAAGATAAGCTCGCCAAACTCTTCGCTTCAAAAGTCGATAATTCGTTGTATTTTTCGGCTTGCACTTTTTTCACCCAATTCGGATCTTGCAAGATCGCCCTGCCTACAGCTACAAGGTCAAAATCGCCACGTTCGTAACGATGAACCAGTTCATCCAGTGAAGCGGGAGAGGACTTGAACTCCGAATTTGTAAATACATCGCCAAAATCTTTGTCAAGACCTACGGATCCAACCGTGATTGTGGGTTGTCCTGAAATTTTTTTGAGCCATCCAGCGAAATTTAAGTCGCTACCTTCAAATTCCGGCTCCCAATAACGACGTTGGCTTCCATGAAAAATGTCGACACCGGCATCTGTCAATGGTAGGATCCAGTCTTCCATCGCTGCGGGGGTGGGAGCAAGCTTGGCTGTGTAGTCTTGCTGCTTCCATTGTGATAGACGTAGAATGATTACAAAATCAGGTCCAACCGCTTTTCGCATTGCTTTGACGACCTCAACCGCAAATTTAGAGCGCTCCTTAATTGTTTTTCCACCAAATTCGTCTGTTCTGTGGTTCATTCCTTCCCAGAAAAATTGGTCGATCAGATAGCCATGGGCGCCATGGATTTCAAAAGCATCAAAACCGAGGTCTTTTGCAGATTTAGCAGCGTCAGCGTAAGCTTGTATCGTGGCCTCTATATCCGCTAATGTCATTGTATCTGGGCTTTCAAACGCAGCGGGCGGAGTCCATTGCATAGGAGTATAACCAACATGCCATAGTTGAGGGGCTATTTTTCCGCCTTTTTCGTGCACTGCATCCACGATATTTTTCCAGCCGGCCAGTGCTTGGTCACCGTAAAAGTTTGGGATATCCTTTAAATTCTTTGATGAAGGTCGTTCGATAACGGTACCTTCCGTCAAAATTAAACCGACATCTCCCGCGGCACGACGCTCGTAATATCCCGCTACAGCGCTGTCGGGAATTCCATCCGTCGAAAATGCTCTCGTCATTGGCGCCATTACAAAGCGGTTTTTGAGTGTTAGATTTTTGTACTCAAATGGATTAAAAAGTGTTTGTATGCTCATTTTTCTCGTTTTAAATCGTGAATCTTCACAAATATATTTTAAATAGTATATATTTGTAACTATTATTAGTATAAACTAGTTACCTTCGCGTAACTATTTTGAATATATTCAAATGAAAAGGACTGAATTTAAAAGTTGTTCCTGTGCCATGCAGCGTTCCATGGCAATTTTAGGTACCCGGTGGAAGCCTGTGATTATCTATACTTTGCGCGATCGAAAAGCCCGATTTGGTCAATTGGATGCGCTCATCGAACATATTTCTCGAAAGGTTTTGACCAGTTCATTAAAAGAATTGGAAGAGGATGGCGTTATTTTGAGAGAAGAGTACAAGGAGCTCCCACCACGCGTAGAGTACTCTTTGACAGAAAAGGGCAAGGCTTTAATACCTATTATGTGCCAATTGGCAAAATGGAATGAAGCCTACTATGAAGAGTCTGTATCACCAGAATTGATCGCGTAGAAATTATAATCTAAATACATCGATCTTGCTTCGCTTTTACGCTATCGCTGCCGAATGGAATAGTATTGTGTCAACCGGTTTGGCCTGTCCGTTTTCTATTGCTTGCCAGCGCGGGACTGTTGATCACAATAAATGAAATTTTCATATTTATTTAAAATTTAAGTAATATTGAATTGTGAAAAACAAGGTAAACCAAGAATTTAGCAAGCAAGATTTTTTAAAATCTTTTCGGGAGGGCAGAAGGGATGGTTTACAGTTTCTGTACAAAACTTTCTATAGTCCAATGTGCTATTTTTTAGAAAAGATGAATCTTGATAAAGGTACCATCGAAGAAATCGTGCAGGATGTATTCTTAAAGCTTTGGGAGCGCCGGATAGATTTTGATCATGTTGAATCAATCCGAGGTTTTCTCTACACAAGTTGTAGAAACGCCGCTTTAAACAGGATCCAACAAGAAAATAGAATTCAACAAAAAACCAATTTTTATACGTCACAGGTCGATCTGGTCGATTTACCGATCAGCCATCAAATGATCTATTTGGAGACGCTTCGAACGATCCATGATGCCATTGATACCCTGCCTGAGCAATGTAAGCAAGTGATGCGTAAGTTGATTGTTGAAGATTTAAGCCCACAGGAAGCAGCGATCTCCTTAGGACTAACCACTAGTACGATTTACAATCAAAAGAAAAGGGGAATTGAACTTTTGAGATTAAGACTCAAGCCTGACCAGTTTTTTTGCCTACTTTTGCTTTTACTCTATTATTAGAAAATTTATACTTCTGATACATAGGTTTTTGTGAAAATATCTACCACCTCTTTAGAGAAACGAAATCAAAATATTGTTTTAAGTATATAGAGCAATATGGAGCAAATACCCCAACATATCATTTATTTACTGAGCAAATCCAAGCTGGAAGGATTGCGCGATGACGAAAAATTACAGTTGGACTTATGGCGGTCCGAAACTGATGCAAATAAGGGGCTATGTGATCTGATTGACAACAAAGATCAAATGCAAGCGGATTTAGACGGGATAGCCCGTTATGATTGGGAGGAATCATTTGCCCTCTTTGAACAAGATTACCTCAATACCTCATACACTAAACCTTTTTATAAACGTATGTTGTCCTATGGTATCGCCGCGGCGTTGATTGGATTACTCGTGTTGTTTTTTATACATAATCTTTCGGATACGGTCTATCAGGAGACTCCGGATAAAGATATTCAACCCGCTCAAATGACAGGGGTAGTACGTCTAGGAAATGGAAATTCAATTTCGATGGCTCCAGCAGATACTTTATTATCGTTTGTATCACCCGTTAAAAATAAAGCGGCACAAGTGAATAATTTATTCGCTGCGACACCCAAGGGTGGGAAAATGACCATGCTATTACCTGATGGAACCAAAGTATGGATGAATGCCAAAACGCAGTTGGATTATTATGAAGTAGATAGTATGCGGGAGGTTCGTTTGGTGGGGGAGGCTTATTTTGAAGTTGCCAAAAAATATTTACCATGGGAAGGTGAGGTTCCAAAACTGAAACCTTTCGTGGTACAAGCAGGGAAGATCAATATCTCCGTATTGGGGACACATTTTTATGTGAAATCAACCAAGAATATAGAAGACTTTAAAACGACATTATACGAAGGTAAAGTTAGGGTTCGACAGGGCGACAGGCAGATTATACTGTTGCCAGGGGAAGAATCGTATATCAAACTCGGTCAAATTGAACGACGAATAATTGATCTTGACGCGCGCAATGCATTGAAAGACGGATATTTCGTGTTCAATTCGGAGACTTTAGGGGGTATTATGGATGAGTTAGCGTCTTGGTATAATGTAGATGTCGTCTATCTCGATAACCAAATAAAATCGGAAAAATTTGAAGCGATGTTGTCTCGTAACAGCAGTCTGAAAGATATCATCAACGTACTGGAGAGTACCGGGAAAATTAAGTTTAAATTTAAAGGAAAGACCATTTATGTAGACAAAACAACCTAAATGAAAAGACGAAACCCTAAACGCTTGCAACATTTAGGGCTTCAGATCAAGTAATTCTAACTGTAACAGAATTTTAATTCTTAACCTAAAACAAATGTATAAAAATTATGCACAACTTGGTCGTGCCCTATACGATCAAACGCAACAAATGAAAAACAGCGATCGCCCAGATATTTGGGGTAGGCCGCAATGGAGGGGAAACATTATGCGCATATCGCTTACAACCATACTAATGTCTTGTTGTCTGCTTCATGTTGGAGCTAAAACGTATGGACAGGACGTATCGATACAGGAGAAATCAGTGTCGTTGAGAAAGGTTTTTTCAGAGATCAATAAGCAGACTGGCTATTCTTATGTATGGGCGGCCACAACTATTGATCCAGATACAAAGGTTAACTTAACCGTTAAAAAAGAATCGTTGGGAAATGCTCTTGGGAAGTTATTGGACGATTTGGATCTCGATTTTGAGATCAAGGGGAAGATTATTGTCGTACACGAAAAATCTCAACAGACTCAACGATCGATCACTAATCAGTTAATGACGGTAAAAGGTTTTATTGTCGATTATAACAACAGACCACTTCAAGGTGCAACGATTCGTGTAAAAGGTGTTCCAAAAGGAACCGTTACAGATCAGCATGGTCATTTTGAAATTAATGGCGTTAGTTTAAATAGCTTTTTGGACATTACCATGGTCGGATTTGCTCCACTTACGATTGCAGCTAAGTCCGATTTGGCTACGATTACCTTAAGAGCCTTGGATGAGCAATTGCAGGAAGTGAACATTACGGTCAATACAGGATACCAAAAAATAAGCAAAGAAAGAGCAGCAGGCTCAATTGCTCAGGTGACAGCCAAAGACATGGAAGGACGGCTTCAACCTAATTTATTGGACCGGATCGATGGATTGTTGCCCGGGCTAAATTTGGTGCGAAATACTTCAAGTCCACAGAATTCGAAAAATAACCTGGGTATCGAGGTTCGTGGACGCTCCACCATCAACGCACAGGCTGCTCCGCTAATCGTTGTTGACGGTATGCCTTTTGAAGGTGACTTAACAGCTATTAATCCCAATGATATTGCTTCCATAACCGTTTTGAAAGATGCTTCGGCAGCCTCCATTTATGGCGTTCGTTCCTCTAACGGTGTTATTGTTATTGCGACAAAAATAGGCTCCACAGGCAAAACAAAGATTGATTATAGCAATACGCTTTCTTTTAGAGGACTTCCAAGCCGTAGCTACCTCAATCAGATGAGTAGCGCTGAACTGGTCAACTTTCAAAAGGAAATGTTTAATTACCGTTCGGGAGATTATGCAGTTATTGACCCGAGAAAAGCGATGAACGACGTTTATCGAATTTTGTACGATCGCAAAGGTGGAGTAATTTCGGAAGAAGAGATGGAAAAGCGGCTGGATGTATATCGAAATCGTGATCGCTTTAGTCAAATGGATAAATTTCTGAATACGACCCGATTCGATCAGCAGCATAATCTCGCTATTTCGGGCGGATCCGATCGTTATACATACCATTATTCCCTCAATTATACGCAGCCGGGAGATTACAATAAGGGACGGGCGACAAACAAGGAGCTGGGATTTAGTCTGAAAAATAATTTTAAGTTTACCGACTGGTTTAGTTTACGCGCAAATGTATTGGGGAAAAACCAAAATAGAGAGGGTGATATTGGCTTCAATTTCTACGATAACTATATGGGAGGCAAAGCATCCTATTATCTGCTTGAAAATGAGGATGGTTCTCCAGCGCAATGGTATAGTTCAAAATCTCAGTTTGAGATTGATCGCTTGAATGCGCTGGGACTGGAAGATGAGATCTACATTCCTTTAAAGCATGTAGCAGCGATCCACGAAAAGTTCTATAATAAATACCTTAACTTAAATTTTGCTGCAAATTTTAAGATTATCAAAGGACTGGACTTCGATCTGTCCTATCAAAGTGAACGGACCGAAGGGTATAATGGCACATTGAATAGGAAAAATGCCCAATCGGTTGTAGGTATGGTGAATGACGCTACCCAAATCGGAAAGGACGGGGCAATCAAGCGCAATATTCCGCAAGGGGGACAATTTGCTGAACAACGTAATGATGTCAATAGCTATACCTTACGTGGCCAATTTAATTATCAAAATAATATTCAGGGAAAACATGAAATTGTCGCAATCGCCGGTGCTGAACGTAGACAGATCAATAACCGATATACGAATATTTACAAGTATGGTTACGATGAAAATAGCCTAGTCTTCAAAGGAATTAATGAAGAGCTTTTTGGTATTCAGATCCAAAACACACAGGCGCTTTTTAATAGCTATACTATTTCGAAAAAAGAGACTGGATTTAAGGATCTAGTCGATAGATTTGTTTCCTTCTATGCCAATGGATCTTATACCTATGATCGTAAGTTGACTTTGAGTGGAAGCATCCGGATGGATCAATCTAATTTGTTTGGAACAAATATCAAAAATCAATACAAACCTCTTTGGTCCATAGGCGCTTTATATCATCTGCCAAGAATTGATTGGGAACCATTAGATCGTTGGTCGGTACGTGCGACTTATGGTGTAAATGGAAATGTCCCAAAGGATAATGGACCATATTTGATTTCGAGGGTGAATAACAATCTGAACTACTTTAACGGTGAAATGCAAGCCTACATTGATTCTCCGCCTAATCCATTGTTGCGATGGGAGCGAACAAAAGTATTCAATGTTGGTTTTGATTTCTCACTATTTAAAGATAGACTTACAGCTACTCTTGATATCTACAATAAGAAAACTTCTGATTTATTGGGGAATACGCCGTTGGATCCAACTTTGGGATGGGATATGGTGTTGCTTAATTATGCTGATATGCAGAATAGCGGGATCGAGTTGGGGCTGAATGGTAAGGTGATTCAACGTGAAAACTTCAGCTGGAACAGCACAGTGAATTTTAGTTACAACAAAAATAAGATTACCAATCTATATGTTGAACAGAATACCCCATACTATTACTATTATGCTCCCCAAAATCGGGTTGGAATCCCAATGGGTAGTTTATATAGCATAGATTATGCGGGATTAAATGATAAGGGACGACCTTTGGCACGAAAGGCTGATGGTAGTCTGGTCGAGACCACGCAAAAATTGACTGTCGATGATTTAATCTATGAAGGTACGACAGTACCTCCCTACACTGTTTCTTTCAGAAATGGATTTAAGTATAAAGATTTGACGCTTTCCTTTATGTTTATTTTCAATGGTGGCCATGTGATGCGGGGAGTTCATCCAGAGTTCTTGAGTAAATACGCGGAGCTTAACTACAATAATAACTTCGACAAATTATGGTTGAACTATTGGAAGAACCCAGGTGATGAAAGTAACCCTGATATTGCTCCCGCATTTGTTTCTGCTGCTTCAGGCAATATTTCCGATATTTTCAATGCTGCACATAAATTTGTTCAGAAGGCTGACTATATTAAATTGCGCGATATTTCATTATCCTACAACCTTCCTGCACAATGGATTGCACCGACAAATCTTTCTTATGTGCGTCTAACAGGACAGGTATTGAATGCATGGCGTTGGGTCGCTAACAAGGATAATCTTGATCCCGAGGTTTGGGCTGGGTATAGTACGGTAACGAGTTCAAGTAGAGGGATACAAGCACCAATAATTTACAATTTAGGTGTATCTGTAGGATTTTAATAAGAAAATATCATGAGAAAAATATATATAGGATTGCTATTCGGTTTATTGACATTGAATAGCTGTAACAAATACTTGGATATTAAACCAAAAGGTTTTACAATTCCAGAGAATCTGAATGATTACAAATTGCTTCTAAACGATCAATCTTTAGTAAGGGCTTCCGCTGTTTATCCGAACTATTTAGTAGATAATTTACAGTCCGGAGATCCTCAGGATGTACAATCGGCAGCAAGCTATGACTATTATGACTATGTAAAAAAACAACTCTATAGCTTTGCTCACGGTGCGATATTTGAAGATGGCCAGTATGATCCATACTGGGAATCGGCTTATAGCCACATATTCACTTACAATGTTGTTATTAACAATGTATTGGCAGCAACAGAGGGATCGGAAGCCGAAAAGAAAAGGGTTTGGGCTGAGGCTAAGGTCGGTCGTGCATTTGAATACCTTAGTCTAGTGAATATCTATGCCGCTCATTATAATCCTGCAAGTGCAACAAAAGATCTAGGGGTACCTTTGGTGCTGAAAGAGGATATCAATCAAAAATACGAACGTGTATCTGTTCAGGCGATCTATGATCAGGTAGTTAGCGATCTTAATGACGCGTTGCCAAATTTGAGTACAGTGCAGTCAAATAGATTTCAAGCAGTACGTTCCGTCGGTTTCTCTTTTCTAAGTCGGGTTTATCTCTATCAGGGAAAATACAAAGAGGCCCTTGAGAATGCAAAACAAGCACTTGCTGTGAATAAAACGCTCATTGATTATAGTTTATATACCAATAAAGACAAGACGACTTGGGGACGAGTTTGTCTTAAAACAGATAATTCGGTTCAATTTCCCGATTCCAGAACGAATATGGAGGCTGTATGGTCTCGATTGGGAACAAGTTCCCTAGGTAGCCCCAATGCCGAATTTTATGCCTCTAAAGAGCTGATAGAAACTTACGCCAAAGATTTGCCAGCAGGTGCAACCGACAAACGTTATGAATTATTTTTCTGTCGCGATCAGGCTTCTTTAGGTGCTACTATTGTAAAATTTCCAGGACGGGTTCTTTTTGCTCCCTACGTCGAATTTAGCACAGGATTTAATACGCCTGAATTGTTTTTGATTGCTGCGGAAGCAGCTGTTCGGACGGGTAATACGGCGGAGGCACTAAGCTTCTTGAATACATTAAGAAATAGCCGAATAGAGAATAATAAAGCGTTAACCTCAACGGATCCAAAAATTGTTTTACAGACGGTACTTGACGAAAGACGTCGTGAAATGCCCTTTATGGCATCCGATAGGCTGATTGATTTGAAACGACTCGCTATAGCAGACAATTTTAAGAAGTCAATCCAACATCCATTGGCAGGGAAAGTTTTCGAAATGGAATCCACGGATGCCCGGATGATACTTCCGGTTCCCCCAAAGGTACTTTCGTTGAATCCGGGAATTCCCCAATACGAACGCTAAAAAATTAGATGTAGACCACTCATTCCTAATCAATTTCTATCAACATGGAAATTGATTAGGTTCTTAATAAAAAAATATGAAAAAGATACTATTGACAGCACTGGCTTTTACACAGTCGATGCTATTGCTCGCACAAGAACATATACAGTTTCAGAAGATCACTTTTGGCCAGGCAAAGGAATTGGCCAAGCAAGAAAATAAACTGATTTTCCTGGATGGATTTACCTCCTGGTGCGCTCCCTGTAAATGGATGGAAGGAAATGTGTTTTCACAACCTGAAGTCGCTCGTTATTTTAATAGCAGGTTTATCAATACTAAATTTGACTGCGAGATAGGAGAGGGCGTAGATATTGCTAAATTATACCAAATCAGAAGTTTTCCCACGTATTTATTTTTAGATGGGCAGGGGACATTGATCTATAGAACCCAGTCTCGCATGGAAGCCGATCTTTTCCTGAAGCAGGCAGAGCAAGCTAATGATCCCAATTTTCAGATCCCCAATTTGCGTAAATCGTATGATTTGGGTATGCGGGAGTCGAATTTCCTGATCCGCTATATTAAAGTGATGGAACAAACCGATAGTCAAGCAGCAAATGCAGCGAAAAAAGCATTGGACAGCGTGGCTACCGATGAATTTTTGAAGAGCCCAAATGGATGGGAGACCATAAAAATGATGGCACAAAGCCTAGATGATCGCTACGGAAAATTTTTTGAGTCGAACAAATCTTATTTTAAAAACATAGCGGTGCCGGCAGATTTTGCGAAAAAAGAGGTACAGTTGCTACGTTATGCTATGTATGGCTATATTAGAGATCATAAAGTAGATGAATTTAATGCTGGCCTAGCCTATTTTGAAGGCCTAAAAGATCCAGAACAAAAAATAGAAGCCGCACTGTATAAAGTAGAATGGACTGCTGCACATGGTACCGATAAGGAGTTTGTTACCCTCACGAATGTATTGAGGAAAGGCCTGCTCAAAAATGAAGACGAGAGATTGAGTTTTATAGCCCGCCGCAATGCCAATGCAAAAGGAAATGTTGCGAATCCAATCGTACTAAAACAATGCTATGTGCTGGCCAAACAGGCCGTCGAATTGAATCCCTCAAGTTATTCCAATCAAGGTACATTGGCCGATATTTGTATCGCATTGAAAAAAAAGAAGGAAGCTGTTCAAGCTGCGGAAGCTGCGCGTGGCTTGGCTGAACTGGAAACTTCAAAAATTATTAAACTGGCCGATGCTCTTGTGGCACGTGCTAAAGCACTGTAATAATCAACATGAAAAAAATAGCTATATCAATATTTTTGGTTTTAAGTTGTCTTGGGACAGTATTGGCTCAAGGACAGCGTTTTCAATTAACAATAAAGGGAAAACAATTTCCCGCAAAATCTAAAGCATTTGTTCGCTACATCGTGGACAGAAAACTGACAATTGACTCTATTAATTTTGGACCCAATGATGTGATCTATAAAGGGGAAATCATGGAACCAACGCAAGTCATGTTATTTTATTCCAAAGATGGAGCTTCCTTCTTTAACCGCAAAGGTGGTCCGATGGAGCGTCTTACATTTTATGTAGATCCTGTGGAACCCAATACGCAAATCACTGTTCAACGTCCTTTCGAGTCTTCCTTGGTGAAAGGCGGTAAACTGCAGGTAGCCTATAAGCAGTATCAAGATTATTTAAACTCCTATGAGAAAAAGCTTATGGTTCAGCAGTCTAAAAGAGCTGATTTGTATCAGGAAAAAAATCGTGACGAGAATGCGCTCAACCAAATTGCGCAAGAAATAGACAAGATCGAAACAGAACGTAAGAAGGCGCAGCGAAATTTTATCGTCAATAATCCAGACAATTACTTCAGTTTGTTGGCCTTGCAGGAAGTTGCCAGCTACGATGATAATGTAGTTACCACCGAACTTTTGTTTTTCAATTTGTCATCGAGATTAAGGCAAACAGCTATCGGAAAAAAATTGAATGCAGATATTCAACTCGCAAAAAAACTAGGAATTGGACAGCCGGCTTTAGATTTTGAACAGGAAACTCCTGAAGGTAAAGCGTTAAAACTTTCGGATTTTAAAGGTAAATACGTGCTTTTGGATTTTTGGGCCTCATGGTGCGGTCCTTGTCGTGCAGAGAACCCTAATCTGGTGAAAGCCTATCAAAAATTTAAAGGATCAAAATTTGAGATACTGGGTGTTTCACTCGATAAACCTGGTAAAAAAGATAACTGGATAAAGGCAATTGAACAAGATGGGTTAACCTGGCCTCAGGTGTCTGATCTGAATGGTTGGCAAAATCAAGCGGCTCAATTGTACGGTATTCAGGCTATTCCGCAAAATTACCTCATCTCTCCCGAAGGTAAGATTGTTGGAATCAACTTAAAAGGAGTAAAGTTGATAGAGAAACTCGAAGAGCTCCTTAAATAAATTTTAAGGAGGGGTAAATCACCCCTCCTTAATTATGAACCTTTAACAGTTGCTATCGTTAGGGGTCTGTTTTCTATTATAGCACCGCTCTTTGGGGCGCTAAGGTAAGGGCTTGCAGCTTATTCGCTATTTCTCTGCTATTCCGTTGCTATTTCTTTGGGACACCTAGGGGATTGACTCGCTTCTTCTTTGGTATTCCTTTGCTGTTTCTTTGGTAAAGAAGTAACAAAATACTAGAGAAACAGTAAGCAAAAGGGTAAGAATAAGCAAAGAAAAGCCAAGCCAGTATGTAGCTTGGCCTTGCAAAATAACCTTAAAAAGCTTTTCCAGCAGGTTCACTGCATCGAAGTAATCCATACAAAGCCCAGAAAAATGACACTGGATTTTGACGTTAGGAAGAAATCTGTTCCTTAAAGCCCGCTATTTTTTCCCTCAGACTATTGAGGTGTTCTGGATTGATTACGCCATTATCCTGATCAAAATTTTCGTAAAATTTGGGAAGCGAGAATGTTTCTTTAATGATAGCGCCAAACTGCGGAAAGAATTTCTGCGCTTCGGCCATTACATTTCCACCACCGTAACCTCCCGGTGAAGTTGTCATAAGCAACATGGGTTTATCTTGGAAAACTTTAACATTAATTCTAGATGCCCAGTCGAATACATTTTTAAATGCTACGCTATAGGAACGATTATTCTCCGCCAGGGAGCAAATGATAACGTCACTGGAGGCAATATGATCTAGAAAAAGGTGCGCTTCCTGTGGGAAGCCATTCTTTTCTAGGTCAACAGAAAAGACAGGCATGTTATAGTCATTCAGGTCGATCAAATTAATCTCGTGCCCCTCGAAGCTTTTAAGTACAAATTTGACCAATTGTTTGTTAATTGATGTGGAAGAATTACTCCCAGCGAATGCAAATATTTTCATGTTTTATCCTTTATGATTATCGGTTGCTTAAATTTAGTCAATTTCACGAAACAATTGGAGATTTATACTTGACTTGTCGTTTCTGATAAGTTTTGATGATATGGTATAATTTTTTGAAATCCTCGCTCTGCATATTTCGTTCATTTATTATCATGGTTAAATTATCTGTTGCCTGAAGTTTTATGGTTCTGAATTTAAAATATTTTTCCTCCTTACTGAATAACTTTATGATATTAACCGGATTCCGAAAGTGATTCATATCAATCACTTTTTTTGTATATCTGGTTATATGACACATATTTAAATCCTTTCGATATAATCCAGCTAAGTTTACTTTGGTAAGTGTATCTCCAGATATTTCGAAGTGCTCAAATCTCCAAAGGCCTGTAAGTATGATGAGTCCGCAGCAAGTCTCCCCTATTATCCCTAACAGAGACAGGGAATACTTTGAAATTATTATTGGGGATATAGCAATACAACCAAAGAGAAGAATAAGTGTAGGAAATGTATGATCACAGTGCAACCTGATATTCTTTTTATCCATGAGAAATTGCTGTTTTATTTTTCCGTTCTAAAAATGGAATATAATGGAATATCGTAATACCGGCCATCTTTCTTTAAATGTTGTTTTAGCAGGGCTTCTTTTTTCATGCCTATTTTTTCCATGACTTTTCCAGAGGCTGGATTATGTGGGAAGTAGGTCGCAAAGATTTTATTGAAGTTTAGTTCTTTAAAACCAAACTCAATGATTGCTTTTGCAGCTTCAGTGACATAACCATTATTCCAGTAAGGAATAGCGATCCAGTATCCCAACTCGGCCTTATCCGAGCCTTCATCGTGCAGACCAATAGCTCCGATCAGCTTTTTATCTTTATTTCGAATAGCAAAAGTGAAGCCTTTACGATTGGCAAACGCTTCCTCGGCTAATTTAAGCCAATATTCAGCATCTTCTTTTCGGTATGGGTAGGGAATATTTGAGGTAAAGTCCGAATAAACCTTGTCTTGCAGATAGTCTACAATCTGTGGAATATCAGTCGTGTCAATGGCGTTGAGAATAAGTCGTTCTGTAACTAATTGTGGGAAATCTTTCATTTGATTAAGTCTTCAATATGGCTAAAATGAAATTATGGGTTACTTAGTTTTATAAATGTAGGGAAGTTTTATGGGATTCTTTTCTTTATATTTTTTCGGGTGTAATAGGTATAAATTCCGGTAACAGTGATTAAGATCAATGTTATCAATAAGGCTATATATAGATTGAAGAATTTATGGACCAGTGTAAAGGCGATAAGTCCAATCAGGATTTCTAAAAAAGCTTCCCTTATGCGAGATGGAGGATTTAAATCTTCAAGGTATTTGGTATACTCGTCTACAATTGGTCGATCACTATCGGTCCAGTCAAAATGCAATAGTTCTGCGGGGGAAACCCATAATGCTTGAACATATTTTTGAAAGGCAACTTCGCCAGAACAAAAGGTGCAGAGAATAGGATAGAGACAAGGTGCTGGACTTGTATAGTCTTGTTGCTTCATCTTTAACGGCCTTCCGACAAGAATATCTATATTAAGCTCTTCCCTGATTTTGAGCGACAAATTTGCTTTCATTGATTGGTGGGACTCGGTAATGCGACCAGGAAATTCCCACTTTAAGGCATGCGTCACCGATGCTGGACGCTGACAGATGAGTACCTTATCGTCCTCCCTTATAATCGCACAAGTCAAATAATGCATAACGGTTTAAAGAATAGATATTAAGAGCTAGATTCTTTACTTTCAATTTGATGACTTTCTAAAAGCTCGATACGGCCTTCGATAATCAGCAAATAAAAGTTTTCAAAGCAATCCTGATAGATCTTTTGCTCCAATGATTTTATTTCCTCAAAGAGACGTTCTTTCGAGACCGCAGGGTAACAAAGCTCATTTTTTGATGATACTCTCGTTTCTTGGCAAGGCGTATCGTGAAGCTGTTTGTACAGGTCGCCTAAATCTGAAATGTCTTCACTGCGATGGTAGAAGGGGTGAAACCATACCCAAAAGTCTTCTTGATTTTTATAAGGATGAGGTAATAATTGAACAGACGTATTTCTGAATAGATCTCCCGGATGCTTTTTATAACGGAAATGAGTGGCTGTGGTCTTTAAACTATTCATAAAGCTAATTTGTTTGTAGGTTTACAAAAAATAATTCAAGAATAAAGATGTCATCTTAAATATAGGTATTTTTTTTAGTATTAAAAATTTACTACTGTTAACGCTAATTGGATCGTGATAGGATACAGAATGACCACAATGACGAAGCTCCACCTATCTATTTTGCTAAAAGAATAAAAGGATTTAATATTATACTATTAGCCCCAGAGAATTCTGATGAGAACGGATATTGTGAATACAAATAATCCGATATAGAATATATTTGTCCCATGTTTTCTGTCATGATCAGAATAGGAAAATATCCGTTCGCCATTCGGTAGGCTCTTTTTGGAACTAAACAACATATACCCGATTGCAATTCCTAAAAGACCACCTAGAAGGGCTGAAATATAGCCAAAAATAATCCAATACTTCTGTTGTGGTTCCGGTTCCCTTAGCTGCATGAGCCGCTCCTTCTTCAAAAGATCAAGCTTTTCCTGATCAATATCTTTCCCTCTTTTTAATAAAATTTCTCTGGCAAGCGTATAGTCCAATTTGTTCCATTCATCGGGTTTTTGCAGGATTTCGAAGAGCTCTTCGTCTGAAAATTGATACAGGTAGTGGTCATCTCCAACCAGTGGGAGAGACTGCATTTCCTGCTCTTCTAAAATAGATTCTGCATTTGCGAAATCGGCGGGGTCTATTTGAATCTCATATTGGTGTCCTACCGTATTTCCAGAAAATGTAATATCCACAGGGGGTAGATTATCAGCCAACCGCGTTTTTACACCTCTATCCGAAAGTAGCTGATGGCATTCCTGAGCTTCTTCTAAACTAGTAAACCTTTTTAATACGATATAGTTATCCATATGATCAATTATTTTTTAAAACCTGAATTTATGACCATTCGACAGCCCAATGCCTTTGTGCAATCTTCGCTATTTGCCGTAACAGTTGCCGCAAAAATCGGACGTGAATGTTTGAAACAGTGGATTAATTATGTAGTGTTTTTTTGAATAAAGTTAATAAAGCTGGTTTGATACTTTTCTGCTTAAAGATAGTAAAATCAAATGCTATTTTATAAGAACAACAATAGAATCCCAGCTATAAGATGAAGAAACATTTGATTCATCACATTTTTGGCGGTATTCGTCACATTTTTCTGTGTTATGTTTTCATTTCAGTTAATATTGTCTTATCAAAACCAATAACATGAAATTGAAAGACGTAAGAAAAATAGAATTTTGGATGGCCACTGTCGTATTTGTCGCTGTTGTTTATGCTTTGCTTGTTGATACAAACAATCGGGATGATAGTGGTATGCATAACTATTTCATTGGTCAGAAAATAAACTACTCTTATTTTTTTAATTTTTTTGTACCCAAGTTTAGCTATTATCTGCTTCTATATTTGATGTTTCTCGCATTAAATTTTGTTCTTATTCCTGCGCTCATCAATAGAAAACGGGAGCTGTTGAATTATTCATTACTAGCTGCTCTGATCTTGATATCCGGACTGATTTTAGGTGTATGCCGGACCTATAGCCATACCTATGAGCTTATGGATTTTGATAGTATTCAAAGAGGCTACAATAGCATGTTTTTTAAGTCCTTAACACAAGCAGTTCTATGGACAATCGTAATTTCTCTATACACCTGCATGCAATTTTTGATCAGCTATCTGCTTAAAAACAGGGTTGAAAACCCGGCTATACAAAAGCAGCTAAAAATGGATTTGGCCTTTGGAATTGGCTTTTGGTTTATCGGATTGTTTTTTTTGATCATATCTCACTCGCATTACCAACTTTCGGTGTTATGGACTTTGGTCGTGTTGTCTGCGGTTGGTATCGTAATCTATTCCTTATACTATTTGTTGCCAAAATTACATGAAAAAGAAAAGAAATTCCGCGACTTCTTTTGGATTATCGCTGCGATGAGTTTGGTTTTAGTTATACCATTAAGCATATTGGCCCTATTCTTCTTTAACCAGAACGGTGAAGTGATCTTTATCGTTGCCATGTTTCATTTACCCACGCAATTATTGGTTAGCGTTCCGCTTTCCTGGTTTCTCTTTAAAAAACGTTTAATGCGTCACAACGAAATTGCCTCCTTACGTACGGAGCTCGGTCAGTCGGACGCAAATCTGACTTTTCTGAAATCCCAAATAAATCCACACTTTTTATTTAATGCCTTAAACACATTGTATGGCACGGCATTACAGGAAAAAGCCGAACGGACAGGGGAGGGAATTCAGCGATTGGGCGATATGATGCGGTTTATGCTCCATGAAAATACGCAAGATAAAATCTCGTTGACGCGTGAAATAGAATACCTGAATAATTACATCGCTTTACAGACCCTGCGGACTTCGATGTCAGACAAAATTACCATTATAACGGAAATAGAAGAGCAGTTTGAAAATTATCAAATTACCCCTATGTTGCTGATCCCTTTCGTTGAGAACGCATTTAAGCATGGTATAAGCCTTCAGAAATCGTCTTATATTAAAATATCTTTGCAAGTGCGGGACCAGGTTTTGTTTTTCGATGTGAGTAATAGCATTAATCCGAAAAGTGATCGTGATCCCGAAAAACTAAAAAGTGGTGTCGGTTTGGAGAATGTACGCCAACGTCTTTCATTGCTATATCGAGATCGACATGAACTGATGATACGTGAAAATGCCAATGAATTTTTTATCCATTTAACTTTACATATTTAAAGATGGCTAGTGTTATTTAAATCTAACTAGTTCCATTATCTTTTAATCAATTATTCACCTGATTTATTGGTTCCTTAATTAACAGCAATGAAAAAAATACTTGTTTTTTTGCTTATGACCTTGTATTGTCTAAGCAGTCATGCTCAATTTAAATTGAGCGGTAAGATTTGGAATTATGATCCAAACAAGGTCTTGGAAATCAATATTCCTCTTGTTTTTGGTTTTTATAAAGAAAATTCGCAACGGATAACCGTTGCCAGCGATGGCACATTTGAGGTCGCACTGCCAATAACAGCTCGAAAATCCGCGACTCTAAATTACAGCAGTGTATTTCAAACCTTGTTATTAAGCCCCGGTAAAGATCTTATCCTGAATTTAACCGACAGTACGATCGTATTTACAGAAGGTAGTGCTTTGACAGAAAACAAAATTATACAGCAAATAAAACACGATGAAGTGCCTTTTTTTATGAAGGCCCCGAACGTAAATAATCTTGCTCAATGCTCTTTGGCTCAGTTGAGACAGCAAGTGTTAATTCCCTGTTTAGCGGATTGCAATCAGATCAATAACGTGATCCAAACTAGCCCATTGTCTTCCTCACTAAAAAACTATCTACGTACCGAGTTTTACGCGCAACGAATGAACCATCTGAACGATTTTGCCCGTGTCGCTGAATTGCCAAAGTCTACCGCGGATAGTTTGGTTCTAGAGCTGTTTGGAAAAGCATCTATTAATTTACAGGATGAATTTGGCGGCCCCTCTTTTTATACTTTCCTTGACAATTACCTACGTTATCTGGAAACGAAAGCATTTGTTAAGATTCGGGCCGAGAAAATTCCGTCTAGTGAACCAATCCCTTATTTCGGGATAAGCTTAGACAGTGCAAATAGATTAATGAACATCTATAGTAAAGATTATTGGCGGTTTATCGGTGCTTTAAATAATTTTTCCAAGCCTATCGTAGAAAAATACAATTTTCAACAATTGGTCAATCTATATCATGACAAGGATTTAACGCATTTAAAAGCATTGGCAGGAGCACATTGGAAGATATTTCCAAAAGATAAGCATACGCCGCTTGTTGAAAGCTATATTGCCGATCTTGACGCTCTTTTGGTGGCGAATAAACACAACAAACAGATTCGGTTGATTGAAGATGATCAACCTATCTCATCGATCGACGACCTGATTGCTGAATTGAAAGGAAAAGTGGTCTATTTGGATGTTTGGGGAACCTGGTGTGGTCCCTGCAAGTTTGAATTGAAGTATACACCTGAACTGAAGAAAAGATACATGGATAAAGATATTGCCTTCGTTTATTTGGATATGGATGAAGACCATCGCGATCAGGACTGGAAAGACTTTATACGCGTCAACAATTTAACCGGAATCCATTTACGTAAAAATAGGAAACAGATTGAGCCCTTTTGGAAGGAATTACTGCTAAATGCAAAAGACAAAGCCGAATATTATCCGCAATATTTTATATTTGATAAAACAGGAAAATTAGTTGTGGAAAAGGCTCTTCGACCAAGTAATGGAAAACAACTGTATGACCAAATAGATCAGATTTTAAATCAATAATTGTTATGATAGCCATCGCGATAGATGATGAACCTGTGGCACTGCAGGTTATTGAACACCATATAGCTAAAGTCCCTTTTATTGAATTAAAAAGTACATTTACGGATGCGTTTATGGCGATTGATTATCTCCAGAAGGAGCAGGTGGACCTTATCTTTTTAGATATAAAAATGCCCGATATTTCAGGAATAGAGTTTCTGCGCAGTTTGAATACTTCGCCAATGGTGATTTTTACGACGGCTTATTCTGAGCATGCGCTATTGAGTTTCGAGCTTGACGCCATCGATTACTTGCTTAAACCATTTTCTATGAGCAGGTTTTTGAAAGCCTGCAACAAGGCGAGCGAATTGTATAGCCTTCGGGCAAAAAAGCTACAGCATAACAAAGACTATCTGTTCGTCAAAGATGGTTATGAACATGTTAAAGTTGAATTCGACCGTATCCTGTATATTGAAGCATCAGGCAATTACACCCAAATACATTTGAACGATAAATGCGTTAGTTCTAGAATTACCATTAGCGAGCTGCTGGAACTGCTCCCGAAGGGCGAATTTGTTCGTTGTCACAGAGCATTCATCGTCGCACGAAGTAAAATGATGAAGTTCGACAAAACCCAAATTTGGGTAGCAGACAGGGTTATTCCCATTGGAACGACATACACTGAATTGAAATTATATTAATTGACGCGTTTTTTGACTAATCAAGGCTGATTAGAAAGTAGGGAAGGGGCGGCGCTGTCAAAAGGTTAAGGGAGCGTATTTATGTTTTTAAAATAAATTGTATACTTTTGTAGCAACAGATCATTTGTGTTGTCAATTTTTAAAATTTAAAGTCATGTAATGCATTGTCGATATTTAGGAAGAAAGTAAACAACGGGATTTACCCGATTTGTTTACCCAATGCCTATGTCTTCAATTTTTTAGTATGGATTTAAATTTTAAAAATGGAATCAACAAAATATGGTCGTACCTATCATTTCCCATTTTCGCCAGGGACAAGCAGCGACGATCGTTTTAATCAATATTATTGGAAGGATATGCAATCTTTCCATCAACTGTTATTTACAGAAAAATTAGATGGCGAGAATAATTGCCTTTCACGGCGTGGAGTATTTGCACGATCTCATGCAGCTCCAACCACGTCGCCATGGACGGCCCAGCTTCGGGAGCATTGGTCCAGATTAAAAAACGATCTGGGTGATTTGGAGTTTTTTGGTGAAAATCTTTATGCTGTGCATTCGATCGAGTATATGCAACTTGAGCACTATTATTATGTTTTTGCTGCTCGAATTAAAGATCAGTGGCTTTCATGGGAAGAAGTTACTTTTTATGCCAGTTTATTTGATTTGCCTACTGTACCTGTTTTAAAACTCGACATGGTAAAGGATTTGACTGAGTTAGAACTTCGGCGTTCAGTCGAAAATTTGGCCATGCAGTCTTCTATATTTGGATCGGTTGATCCTAAAACTGAAGAAGCATGTACGATGGAGGGGTTAGTCTGCAGGAATGCTGATGCATATGCCGTCAGCGAATTTCAGCACAATGTTTTTAAATACGTTAGAAAAGGACATGTGCAGACCGACGAACATTGGACAAAATCATGGCGAAGAGCAAAAATGATTTGGGAAAGGAGGGATTATTCATGGAATGGACAATAGCAACAAATAAGGATTGGTCGGCTTTAGCGAAACAATTTTCTTGGGTCAGGGATATGGAACAGGTACAACAGGATCCTTTACATCATGCCGAAGGGAATGTCGCGATTCATACCCAAATGGTATTACAGCAGCTGGAAGCATTGCCTGAATATCGGAATCTGGATGAACAAAAGCAGGAGCTCCTCTGGGCTTCCGCTTTATTGCATGATGTCGAGAAGAGATCGACGACAGTTGTCGCTGCCAATGGTCGTATCAGTTCACCAAATCATGCCAAAAAAGGAGCACAGACCACACGGGAGATTTTATTTCGTGATGTGGAGACCCCTTTTGCATTACGGGAGGAAATTGTTGCATTGGTACGCTATCATGGGTTGCCATTATGGTTGATGGAAAAAGCCGATCCGATGAAGAGCGCCTTGGAAGCGTCACTATGTGTCAATATGAGTCAACTTAAGTTGTTGGCCGAAGCTGATGCTAAAGGAAGGTATTGTGGCGATTTGGATAATTTGCTCTATGCATTGGATATGTTCGAACTGTATAGTAAAGAGATTGGCTGCTGGGATGCCACGCGTTCTTTTTTGTCTGAAAATGCACGATTTACATATTTTAATGGAAACGATAGTTATGTTGGTTATGTGCCTTTTGATATATTCAAATCCACGGTGACTGTACTTTCAGGTTTGCCGGGAATGGGCAAAGATTATCAGATTTTAGCAATGAATACCGACCTCCCCGTTATTAGTCTGGACGACATCAGACGCAAGTATCGCATTGATCCGACCGATAAAAAGAGAAACGGATGGGTTGTACAGGAAGCAAAAGAGCAGGCAAAAAAATACTTACGCTGCGGACAGGATTTTATCTGGAATGCCACTAATATAACTTCCCAGATGCGAAAACAATTGATCGATCTTTTTGTCAGCTATCAAGCCTACGTGAAATTGTTGTACGTTGAAAAACCCTACAAGATTTGGCGCACGCAGAATAACGATCGGGAATATCCACTGCCAGATGTTGTATTGGATAAAATGCTTCATAATTTGGAAGTTCCGCAGTTGACAGAGGCGCATGAGGTTCACTACATTACGGAATAGATGGCGCTTTTTAGCAGGAGATTGCGGCTTTGTAGATTGGTTTTACGGATTAAGTAAATAAAGTACGAAAAGTTCGAATTTTACGTTAGTATAGTAAGGTTGTTTTCTGATAAACCGTATTGGATACCATAAATGCGAATCAGCCCGCCTATTTTAATGGCGGGCTGATTTTCTGTTAGAATCCTTTTTAGGAACACTAGTCACAATGTGCTGTCATTCCTTCAATTTTGGTGTTAACATGGACATGAGGTCCTTTTCTTTGATATCGATGACATCCATTACTTGAATTTATTTTCCCAGCCTTGCTCTTCGAGCTTATTTGAAATGGTGCCGCATGTATTTTTTATGATAAAATGAATGAGTAGCTTTGTCTGTACAAAAAATTGACAGACTGTTGGAAAAACTGAAAGAACACATAAAGAAATTTGTCGCTATCGATCCGGTCGAATTAGAAGAAATATTGCATTACTTTAAGACCAAAACGGTCGCGAAAAAAGAAAATATACTGGAGGAGGGCCAAGTGTGTAGATACCATTTTTTTGTATTGAAAGGTATTCTCCGTAAATTCTTTGTTAATGAAAAGGGAGTCGAACAAACGACTGAATTTGCCATAGAAAATTGGTGGATTACGGACAATATGGCTTTCGAACATAAGCTTGTTACGTCATTTTACATTCAGGCCGTAGAGACCTCAGATTTAGTTTATATCAGTCAAGAAAATCAAGAAAAATTGGTAGCTGCATTTCCGATCATGGAGCGTTATTTTCGATTTGTCTACCAAAGGGCTTATGCTGCTGCGCAAATGCGGGTTAAATATCTATTCTCTAAATCTAAAGAAGAATTCTACCATGATATGCTCCGTAAATATCCGCAGTTTCTACAACGTGTTCCGCAATACCTGATTGCTTCGTATCTGGGATTTACGCCAGAATATTTAAGTGAAATCCGTAAAAAAATACTTCCCTGAATCTCCTGCTATAATTTCGTTGCAATTGAAGGCTAGTAGCATTGGTCCGAATCTGCAATGCGAAAAGGGCTAATTTGAAATTGAAGCTTGTGTTCTTTTGCATAGTCTTGTGCTAATTTTTCGAATTTTTCCATTGCCTTTTCCTCAGAAGCAGCAAAACAGTGCAGGTTTAATTCCAAGGGTTTCTCTGAGGTGGCCGGATCGATACGCAATTGTTCAACTTCGGAGAGGACAACAGCAAAAGAAGTTTTACAGATCTCAACTTCTAAATGCGGCCCTATTAATTGAGATGATATGCTATAATAAGAATCATTATTTTGGATTTCTTCCTGAAAGGGGTCTAAATAGGTCGTAACAATAGATCGATAACCATATTTAGCATTACCAAAGAAGTGATCAATATATTCCTGTGCTTTTTCATATGTTGAGAAGACACCTTCCAGATTGGTGAATAAATCTGGATCTTCTTTTACTTCTTTTGAAACTACTGTATATACCTTAATGGGGTTGGTTGTCATATTTTGTATGCTACTGTTTGTACATTAAGTAAAAGTAAGTTTTTCTGCAAAAAAACTATTTTAGACTTTTATCTATGAGCGATTCTAAGATAAAATCCTCGTTTTAAAATAAAAAATTTCCTTTGTTAACTTGTAGCCTGTTTAGAGCAGGTGTTTGTGCTTTAAAGTTGTATATAATTTTCGTATTCTCCAAATTTTTTACTGATTGTTTTTATTTACTTTTCTAAAATAATACGAATTGCGTACACGACTCTGTCGTTGAGCCCTTTTTATGACCATCGTATCATCAAGTTCCTCCTACAAATAACGTGAGTCTATGTTGAGGCTAACTTTTTTAGTTGTTTTCACTGTGAAGTTACCTAGATTATACGGCCTAGGTGGGGCAATGTTAAAAGTAAGCTAATGAGAAGGGCGGGCATGTAGAATTGGAGATTAATCTAATTACTTCTAATGTCCAATGATGGAGACCTGTTTTGGCTAACTCATCAACGATATGGTTTTGTCCCAAACTTCGATCCTTTCATTTGACCTGACGTACATAATGTATGTGACTTTTGTTTCCCTGACCATAAAAAAAATTCTAGGTCATGTCGGTTTTGTATTTAGTAAAGTTTGTATTATTTATTTCGTTAAATTTAATTTATTTTAAATTTGTTTTAATTTAAAATATAGTGAAATTATAGTTTAAAAAGATGTCATTTTTTATCAAAACTATGCTCTTTTGTCTCAATTTATTTTTAAATTTTATTTGTTTTAAAGCCTATGAAGGGCTTTTTATTTGCTGTATATTATTTTTTAGCCTGAGGTTTGATCTATCCTCTTTATTTTGTTGGGATGCCGTGATTTGATTTTTATAGGCATTCAAACGTTTTCGTAAATAAATGAATTAAAAAGATTTGATTGTATTTTCTTAATTAATACTATTGTTTTGTGTTGATTAAATAATAACCAATTGATATGAACGACTAAAAGGTCTTGTTGTTAGCCTTTTTATAGTTTTATTTATTACTAACCAATAAATCTTAATCTATGAGAAAATTTAATCATTTAATTTTCGTTAGTTTTTCTTTTTTGTGTATGCTATTGCTGTCGACAGGAACCGTTCATTCACAAGGAACTGGAAGAGAATTAACGGGCGTCGTCAAAACTAATGATGGACGTTTTTTGGAAAAAGTCACCGTTTTGGTGAAGGGAACTTCAACAGGTACTGCAACAGATAGCTACGGTCGCTTTAGTGTAAAATTGCAGCGTAGTACTGCTAAAGTTACTTTAAGTTTTACCCATACAGGGTACTTGTCCAAAGAACTTGAGGTAGAAGTAGGTAAGGAAATAGAGATTACTCTTTCTGAATCTACAGAGAATCTAGATGAAGTTGTCGTTATTGGCTACGGAACCGCCAAGCGGAAAGATGTGACCGGCGCAATCGTTTCTGTTCAGACCGAAAAGCTTGAGAAGGAGGCGCCCAGGTCAGTTCAGGATCTCCTGCGGGGAAATGCAGCTGGATTGGTGATTGGACAGGGAAATTCGGCAAAGGGGGATGCAAGCTTACAGGTAAGGGGAAAGGGAACATTGAAAGCTGGTAGTAGCCCCTTAAATGTTGTGGATGGTGTTATTTTTGACGGAACATTTGCTGATATTAATCCCAATGATATTCAGTCAATAGATATTTTAAAAGATGCCAGTGCAACTGCTGTATACGGTGCAAAAGCTGCCAACGGCGTTATCTTAATTACGACAAAAAGAGGTAAAAAAGGAAAACCGTCCATTACTTTCAATGGAAATTTTGGTATAGTGGAAAGTGCAGGTATGCCTGCAGTGATGAATGCTGGTGAGTTTTTGAAATATCGCTATGACTTTGAAGTAGGTCGTCGGACAGCCGACTATCTTAAAGCTCACCCCGAAATGTTCGTGGACCCAAGATTGCTCAATGGAACCAATCAATTGGACTGGTATAATTACGATCAAAAGACCCCCGTTACAAATGTAACAGAGGATCAGTTGATCAGGTCTTGGCTTTCTCGATTAGAGCTTAAGACGCCGGAGATTGAAAATTACATGAACAATAAGATTACGGATTGGCAGGATTTGATTTTTCAAAAGGGGATCCAGCAGGATTATGCTGTTGCTGTATCGAATAGTAATGAGAACACTAACTACTATTTTTCCTTAAACCATGTTGATCGGGAGGGAGTAGTGGTTGGAAGTCGGTTTAAAAATTTCAGAACACGACTAAATCTCGAAACTAGAATTACATCCTATCTAAAAGTCGGGGCGAATACAAATTTCGCCGTTCGAAATGAGGGCTTTCTAAAATCCGATTGGAAACAATCAGCAGTGATTTCTCCCTTCGGATCTAATAATCTTGATGATCCTTCTAGTATTTATCAAAGACTGCCGACAGGCGATGTCACTCCCGTAAACCCATTCTTTGACAATCAATTTAGAGATCGAAAAAATAATTATAATACATTGAATTCCAGTTTGTACGGTGTGATTACTTTGCCGTTTGGGATAGAATTGCAATCCAATTTTACCCCTTCATTTATCTGGCACGAGTATTATAACCACGATTCTTCAAAAAATCCCGAGTGGAAGGCAAAAGGTGGAAGTAGCGAACGCTCATTTGAAAAAACATACAATTGGCAGTTAGATAATGTATTGCGTTGGAAGCGGCGTTTTGATGTACATAATTTTGAAGTAACATTGCTTCAAAATGCAGAGAAAGGGCAGTTTTGGCGAACCAAGGCCACAGCTTCTCAGTTTGTACCTTCTGATATTCTGGGCTGGCATCGATTACAGGCCGGTACAATTCCATTGAACGAAAGCGAAGACAAATATCAAACCGGAGATGCCTTAATGGCTCGCTTGTTTTATTCCTTTAAAGATCGCTATATGCTGACTGCTTCTGTACGACGCGACGGATATTCAGCCTTTGGCGCTCAAAATCCAAGGGCAACCTTTCCAGCCCTGGCTTTTGCCTGGGATTTTACAGCGGAAGGTTTTATGAAAAATACCAAATCCTGGTTGGATTATGGTAAGCTGCGACTTTCTTGGGGAAGAAATGGTAATCGTGATATTGAGCTTTACGAAGCGCTTTCCGACATGACCTCTGGGTTACATCCCTATATTGATGCGAGTGGAAACCTCTATCTTTCGTCTCAGTTATACGTAAATAGAATGGCCAATTTGGGCTTGAAATGGGAGAGTAAAAGTTCGTATAATGCCGGTTTGGACTTTTCAGTCTTCCATGGCCGTCTGAGTGGTGCACTGGATTTTTATACGGCAACAACCCAGGATTTATTGGTAGATCGCGCATTGCCAGAAATTATCGGATTTAGCAGTGTTGCTGCCAATCTTGGTGAGCTCTCCAATAAAGGTTTTGATATTACCTTAAATAGTAACATCATGAATAGGGGCGATTTTAGTTGGAATGCGACGGCGATCTTTATGTTGAACCGGAGAAAAATTGTGAAGTTGTATGGCGATATGGTGGATGTAAAAGATAGTGAAGGAAATGTCGGCGGCCAAAAGGAAGCGGACGATGTTAAAAATAGATGGTTTATTGGACAGGATCCCGACCGGATATGGGCCTACCAACGAAATGGAATCTGGCAACTAGGGGAAGAGGAAATGGCTGCAAAATATGGTAACCAACCTGGCGATTTTAAATATGTAGATCAAAATGGAGATGGGGTCTTAACGGATGCCGACCGTGTATTTCAGGGGTATACAACACCGCGTTTTAGGTGGTCGTTTCGAAATGAATTGCGTTATAAAGAGCTGAGTTTTTCATTTTTAATTTATTCCAATTGGGGGCATTATGGAGACTTTAATCAGGCTGCAAACAACAGTAATTTTGCAGATCGGAGTACCGACTATGCGCTACAGCGTTGGACGCCAGAAAATCCGATCAACGATTACGCGCGTATCGGATCAAAAAATAATGGTACAAACTACGTCAACATGTCCTTTATGCGTTTGGACAATATGGTGCTTTCTTACAGTCTGCCAAAATTTATCTTGCAATCCTTAAAAATCCAACAGCTTCGTATTTCAGCTTCGATTAGAAATGTAGCGTACTTGACAAAAGATTTTAAATTTGGAGACCCCGAAAGAAGCTGGAAAAGCGATGCATTGGCAGATGTTGGCGACCCAGCCCCCCGCACATATAATTTAAGTTTAAACTTTACCCTTTAATCACTAGATCATGAAGTTGAAAAAAAATATATTATATAGTTTATGTATTGGTTCAATGGCTGTTTTTACATTTTCGTGCAGTAAGGATTGGCTTAAACCAAAACCCTTGTCTTTCTATGAACCAGATGTTGCGCTAGCCGATGCGCAAGGGATGTACTCCGCTTTAACGGCCTGTGAAAGAAATATGCGGCATGAGTTTTTTGGCGATGCTGCGCCCATTCTGACCGAGATTATCCAATCTGAAGTAGCCGTAGAGGGGACAACAGATAAAGCTGGTCCACAAATGGATATGGATATTGCACTGCTCCCCGATGCAGATCTCAATCACAACGATAGAACTAAAGTGGGGTGGTATTGGTACGAAGGATTTAAGGGAATAAAATATGCCAATCTTATTATTTCAAGAATAGATGCCGGAACTTTTAAAGACGAAAATGAAAAAAACGCGATTTTAGGAGCAGCTTATTTTCAACGTGCCTACCGTTATTTCAAATTAGTGCATCAGTTTGGTGATGTGCCCTTCATTGATAAAGAAATAAATGAACCGAAATATGATTTCTATAGCTACGATCGTTGGAGTATTCTCGAGAAATTACGAAAAGACCTGGAATTTGCCTATCAATGGGTGCCCGAAAGAGTAGACCGTGGACGTACCTCCAAATCTGCCTGCGGTGTATTGTTGATGAAGGTCTGTATGGCTTTGGCAGATTTTGATCGGGCAATCGCCATCGGCAAAGAAATTGTTGCTATTCATCCACTTATGAAAAGTAGATTTACGGTGAATAAAAGTAGACCAAATACCAATCTTATGTTTGACCTTCATAGTGTTGAAGCAAAATTAGATGGTGCCAATACCGAAGGTTTAATGTATGTAGTTTCTTATCCTGGAGTTGATGGCTCTGATCGTATCAGAACAATGCGTAATGGCGTTCCTTTTTGGAACAACGGCGGTATAAAAACACCAGACGGAAAAACGGGGGCAGGATTATCATTGGCAGCGGATGAAACTGATCTTTCATTGGATTTAAATAAGAACTATGGTCGTGGTATAGGACGATTGCGTCCAACCTGGTATTTTACAAATCAGATTTGGAGGCCTGGCAAAGAAGATAATGACTTGCGGGGGATCTTTAACCGGGATAGTTGGCGAAAGATGGAAGATTTGAAATACAATGAGCCCAACTTAAAAAAGACGGGCAATCCCTGGTATGGAAAAAATCTGGTTAAACCGGTGGGAATGAGTGTGGAGGATTCCATTCGGCTATGGTTCTCTTGGCCGCATTACAAATTATTTGTGCCGGATCCATTGCAGACACAATGGGAAGGCGGGGAGACCCCGTGGTATATTTACCGTTCTGCAGAAGTCTATTTATTGTTGGCCGAAAGTTACTATTGGAAAAATGATCTTGGTCAGGCCGCGATGGCTATTAACGAAGTCCGTCAACGCGCCGGTGCATCACAGCTAACAGCAGACGAAATCAATATCGGTGAGCTATTAGATGAGCGCGCACGTGAGTTGTATTACGAAGAAAACAGACATATTGAGCTCGTAAGGATTGCCTATACCTATGCAAAGACCCGAAAACCATGCGAAATTTTTGGTGGTCGTGTCTATGATTTAAAACAGATTAGCGGCCCAGGCGGAACGAATGCGAACATTAAACAAACTGGAGTTAATTTCTGGTACGATAGAGTGGTTGCTAAAAGTAATTTCTATAATAAAGGGGTAAAACATAAGTGGGCCGAATATAAAATTAGTGTGCACCATATCTTATGGCCTGTGCCCGCTAATGCGATTAATACCAATATTAAAGGTGTTATCAATCAAAATATAGGTTACCCAGGTGCAGAGAAAAATAAAACGCCGTTATTGGTTGAAGGTAAGTAATAGGTATTTTCAAACGTTTTCGTAAATAAATCAGATCATTTGATTCATTTCGCTTATATTAATTGATATATTGTTTTACTAAGTCAATTGAATCAATAACCGATAAGTAAATATGGTCTGTCTGGTTAGAAAGTTACATGTAGTATCGTCTCCTGGCTTTCGCTAGTATAGTCTCTAACTTGTTATAATTGACGAACCAATGATGAATAAATAAACCGGGTCAATAGACTCAAGATTAAATTTTACAATGAAAAGAAATACACTATTTAAATCTGTTTTAATGGCAGCGATGGTTGGCAATGCTATTATGTCGTATGCCCAGACAGATAAGAGTAATGAGAAAGGTTGGACGAACCTTTTTGATGGAAAAACGCTAAATGGCTGGAAGTCTGTCGGCGGAAAAGCACCTTATTCTATTGAAGGTGATGCTATCGTAGGTCGAATGACAAAAGGTACACCCAATTCTTTTTTGATCACTGAAAAAGAATATGGTGATTTCATATTGGAGCTGGATGTTAAACTTGAAGGCAATGAAACAAACTCAGGTATTCAGACACGGAGCCATCTTGATCCAAAGGCTAATGATGGACGCGGACGTGTATATGGAAGGCAAGTAGAAATAGACCCCTCTGCCCGTGCTTGGACAGGTGGAATCTATGATGAGGCGCGTCGTGGATGGATTTATCCACTCGATTTAAATGAAAATGCTAAAAAAGCCTATAAAGTAGAGGAATTCAATCATATTCGAATCGAAGCCATTGGTGATGAGCTGCGCACTTGGATCAATGATATTCCTGTTGCTTATGTCGTTGATACGATCGATAGATCTGGCTTTATCGGGTTGCAGGTGCATGGTATTCCACCTAAATTGGATGGAAAGAAAGTGTACTTTAAGAATATTAAAATAAAAACAACCGACCTTAAATCAAAAGGTTTTCCAAAAGATCTTTATATCGTGAACTTGAAGCCAAACGACTTGGCTGACGCCGAAAAGAAGAAGGGTGTTAAGCTTTTGTTTGACGGTAAAACCAATAAGGGCTGGCGGAGTATACATGGCGATAAATTTCCGGAACGCGGTTGGGAAGTTAAGGATGGCCAAATGACTGTGCTAAAATCTGACGGTGGTGAATCGACCAATGGTGGCGATATCGTCACAAAAGATAAATACGCGGTGTTTGATCTTTCATTTGAATTTAAGCTTAGTCCGGGAGCCAATAGTGGTGTTAAGTATTTTGTGACTTTAAAAGAAAAATCAAAAGGATCGGCTATTGGTTTGGAATATCAAGTGCTGGATGATGCTTTACACCCTGACGCGAAGTTGGGACGTGACGGAAATCGTACCTTGGCATCGCTTTACGATCTCATTACATCCAATCGTGATGATCGCGCGCGCAGACCGATCGGCGAGTGGAATAGAGGTCGAGTTGTTGTTACAGCAGATAACAAAGTTGAACACTATTTAAATGGCATTAAGATGTTGTCTTATGAGCGGGGATCCAAAGCGTTTAAAGATTTAGTTCAGATCAGTAAATACAAAGATTGGGAAAACTTTGGCGAAGCGAAAGAAGGTTTTATTCTTCTCCAGGACCATGGTGATCGTGTTTCATTTCGCAGCATAAAAATTAATACACCGAATTAAGCCTATCTCTTATGAATCATTATTTATCGCGCAGAAGCTTTGTTAAACAGTCCGTCATCGCTGCAGGAGCGGTTATGCTGTCCAATAGTGTATTGGGGAATGTCAATTTGGCCAAACCAAATGAACGTGTCAACTTAGCCTGTGTAGGCTTGGGAAACAGGGCTGCCGACATCATTAAAGAACTCTATAAAACAGGACTCTGTAATATTGTTGCGCTATGTGATGTCGATCTTGGTGCGAAACATACGCAGGAAATTTTGGGTTTGTTTCCCGATGCACCGAAGTTTAAGGATTTTAGGGTAATGTTTGACAAAATGGGAAATCAGATTGATGCTGTAAGTGTCGGAACTCCTGATTTTTCGCATTTTGCTATAACGATGCTTGCACTGGATTTAGGTAAACATGTCTACGTGGAAAAACCAATGGCGAGAACATTCCTTGAAGTCGAACTAATGGCAAATAAAGCTCGGAAAAACCCTAAGCTTGCTACCCAAATGGGAAATCAAGGGCACTCCGAAGCAAATTACTTTCAGTTTAAAGCCTGGAAGGATGCCGGCATTATTAAGGATGTGACACGCATCGATGCGCACATGAATATGCCGCGTAGATGGCATAGCTGGGATGTAAATATAAAGGGTTTTCCTGCCGCAGAAATGATCCCCGAAACATTAGATTGGGATCTTTGGCAAATGCAGACTATTGGCCATAATTATAATAAGGATTTTGTGAATGGTCAGTGGCGCTGTTGGTATGATTTTGGAATGGGAGCGTTGGGCGATTGGGGGGCACATATATTAGATACAGCGCATGAATTTTTAGATTTGGGGCTGCCTACAGAAGTGTCCGCTGTGAAGCTCGACGGGTATAATTCCTATTTTTTTCCCATGTCTTCAACCTTGAAATTTCATTTCCCAAAAAGGAAAAAGATGCCAGCAGTCGATATCAATTGGTATGATGGACTGGATAATTTGCCACCTATACCCGAAGGCTATGGTGTATCCGGATTGGATCCCAATATTCCTGCACCTAGTACAGGGAAATTGGAACCCGCCAAACTAAATCCTGGGAAAATTATTTATAGCAAGGATTTGATATTTAAAGGTGGCTCACATGCCAGTACCTTGCAGATTATTCCAGCAGCGAAAGCTAAGGAAATGGAATCTAGGATGCCGGAAGTGCCAAAATCACCGTCAAACCACTTTGCTAATTTCTTAAAAGGTTGTAAAGGTGAAGAAAAGACCCGCTCGGCTTTTGAAATTGCAGGTCCTCTGAGCCAAGTATTTTGCTTGGGTGTAATTGCACAACGCTTGAATAGTAAGTTGATATTAAACACACAGACAAAAGAAGTGACCAATGATAAGTTTGCCAACGCACTCTTAGCCGGACCTCCACCAGCAAGAGGTTGGGAGCAATATTATAAGATGTAAAGGCCATTAAATGGGTATATAAAAGAAAGGGCAATGTTTACATTGCCCTTTTTATGTTTGAAATGAAAAGCCTTTATAACCTATCCTACTATTATTGGGAAGATGGGCCTGCTTTTTTCTCGATTCCATGAGATGATAAAGGATGATGGAAGATTATAATTTTTTCAGTCATTTATAAAAAAAAGGTTTTCAAACGGGGAGAATGAAAACCTTAAATAACCAATTATAAACCTAAATTATGATGATACAAATGTAAGTGTATTTACTACACTATGCAAATTTATTTTAAAAAATAATTGAATCGATTTTAAACAAGCTATAGGAAGTAGCTATTTTTATAGGAGTAAACTGTATTTTTGACGAAACGGACTGCTATCTGCATTCTTTTTAAACGCTGTAGCTTTATGGATTTTAAAAAGCATCCGCGTAGACTTTTAGCTATTTTAAAAGCATGGAAAATTTAGAAGTATGGATGCGTGGACCTATTGAAGGAGTTCCCGCTCTTCTCCAACCTGTTGCGCATGCACTTTTACAAGTTGAAGAAGATGTTTTGAAGTATACCGCACAAATATCCTCAGCGCAGCTTTGGACAAAACCGGGTGGCAACGCCAGTATAGGTTTTCACCTGCAACATATTCGTGGAGTAATCGATCGCATGTTTACTTATGCCGAAAATAAATCCTTAACGGATAAACAATTTGACGACCTCCGTCAGGAAGGTCTAGAAGATAGTGCTTTGAGCGTGATATCGCTTGTAGAAAACTTACATCGGCAGATTCAGCAATCTTTGCAAAAACTGGCGTTAATTGATCCGGACACCCTGACTGAAGTGCGTTTTTTGGGTAGAAAACGGATCCCTACGACGTTGATTGGTTTGTTGTTCCACGCTGCAGAGCATGCACAGCGTCATGTCGGCCAATTACTGGTAACAGCACGATGTATGAACTAAAAACAACCTTTAGTTCTGTCAGCTAAAGTCTAAGATTTTTGAACCTGTTGTAACTTCTCTCCCCATTTCCCTAGTTCTCGAATAATTGGTTTGAGTTCATATCCCAGTGCAGTCAGCTCATAAAGTACACGTGCCGGGACTTCTGCATATACAGTACGTTTAATAATGTTATCATCTTCTAGCTTGCGCAATTGTAAGGTGAGCATACGTTCAGTGATACCCGGTAAACATTTTTTGATTTCAGAATAACGTAGCGCGCCATTGATGAGATAGCAGCATATGGCTAGAGCCCATTGACCACCAATCACATTAGCGGCAAAAACTTCGGGGCAATTATGCTCAAGTTGCTTTTTATTTGAAAAGTTAGTGGAGCTCGTCTTGATTTTAGTCATACGCACATTTTTTATAGTACCTAACATTGGGTTACAGATAAGCCAAAATAGGAATTATGTCGCTATTTTTAAATCATAGTCCTGTCGTTTATTAAAACTGCCGCTACGAATCGGCTAAATGTGGTGACTTGTGCATATATAGATACATAATAAAATGAAAACATTAATAGTCGTTATTCACCCCAATTTTGCTGCTTCCGTCGTAAATAAAAGTTGGGTTAAGGCCTTGGAAAATCAACCTGAGTTGTATGACATCCATCAATTGCACCAAGTCTATGCTGATGGTAAAATTGATGTCTTGGCCGAGCAGCAGATGATAGAGAAATATGATAAAATTGTCTTTCAATTTCCCTTTTATTGGTTTAATTGTCCGCCGTTTTTCAAGCAATGGCTGGATGAAGTGCTTACCTATGGATGGGCTTATGGTAAGAACAGTGGCTACAAATTGGAAGGAAAGAAAATTGCATTAGCAATTTCTGCTGGGATAGACGAGCAGGAGTATAGGGAGACAGGAAAGTATAAATATAGCATGGATCAATTAACAAGTCCTTTTGAAATTACTTTTGATTATGTTAAAGCGGATTATCAAAAACCTTTCGTCTTTTATGGAGTTGAAAAAGAGTCATCTACCGCATGGGTAGAAGAGGGCGTCACGCGCTATCTCCGTTTTTTGGAGCAACTCTAGTTAATAAATATCATGGCTTGTTTATTGTTGCTTAGCTTTTGTGATATACGAATCAATCCAAAGAAATAGGCTTATCAAGAAAGCATCTTTCTCAAGATGCTTTCTCTTTGTTGTTTTACCGTGTTGTATAACCACCATTGGCAAAAATGGTCTGCCCCGTTATCCACCAACCATCGGTGACCAAGAATTCCACCAAAGGCGCAATGTCTTTTATATCGGTTAGCCCACCTAATGCTGAAGCAGATTTATGGTAAGCAACAGCGTCTTCGCTTTCCTGTCCATAGAAAAATGGCGTATCCATTGGCCCCGGGGCTACAGCAGTAACCGAAATTCCCCGTTCTCCAAATTCTTTTGAAGCAGCTCGCGTAAAATGCTCTACTGGAGCTTTCAGTCCTTCATAAGTAGAGTATAATCCCGTATAGGCCGCCAATAATGAGGTAACAATCGTACAGATTTTGCCATTTGCATTCAGTTTTTTACCCGCCTCCCGAATAAAGAAATAAGCAACTTTTGAATTGATGTCACTCATGCTGTCATATTCTTCGACCGTGGTATCCACAATTGGCTTTTTCAATACTTTACCGACCGTATTAATGGCGATATCTACGCCACCAAACTGCTCAATTGCGACATCAAAAAGTTTCGTGATATGCTCAATTTTTGTCAGGTCCGCCTGCACTAATATTGCTTCTGCCCCCGCGGATTTGACAGCTTCCAGAGTTTGTTCAGCGTCTGCTTTGGTATTTTCACTATTGTAATGGATCACCAGCTTTGCCCCTTGAGCCGCAAAATCCCGACTTAACAATCCGCCAAGGTTTTTTGCACCACCAGCGATAAGGACAACTTTTCCTTTTACATCATTTCTTGCCATAATAATTTAAATTTTGATTATAGCAAATCTCACAAATGTTAAGGAACCTCTTATGGTGAACTTTTCGCTTTTTTCAATTGACGAAATTGTGATGGCGACATGCCTTCATATTTTTTAAAAAATTTGGTGAAGTTGGACGGGTCGTATGTCAGCATCTGTGCAATTTTCGCAATGGTCAGATCGCTATTAATGAGTAGGTCTTTGATACAAGCTAATATTTTTTGTACATAAAAATAGCAGGGGTGATTTCCGGAAGTTTCCTGTATAATCTTGATAAGATGCTTTTGTGAAACACAGAGTATGTTGGCGATATCCTGAAGCTCCATCATATCTATGCTGTCTCCACGAACCAATTCCGCTAAATGACGATCTAAAAAGTTAAAATATTGAATCGTAATCTCTTCACTTCTTTTTCTATTGGAGAGCAATGCTGTGTTCATTTTAATTCCTTTCCGAATTGTTAGGTTAAATATAAACAAATAATACTGGACGTAATATTTTTTACCTGAATAATCGAGAATTCCGCATAATGGACTCGTCAACGTTATAGACAAAGATTTTTATCCTCGACACTGCTCTTGATCACCCGAACGATTAATTTGTAAATTCGTATACTTGTAGAATTCTAAGAGAAATTCGTAATTTTTATAATCCCGCATAAAAATAAACTGAGTATATGCAGATACTTTTAGTAGAAGACGATCGCCGTATTAGCAGCTTTGTTGTTAAAGGTCTAGAAGAGATGGGCCACAAGGTCATTTTGGTTGAATCTGCGGAAGCGGCACGTGAATGGATCAATGCGGATTCATTGGACATTGTCGTACTTGATATTATGTTGCCCGGAATAGATGGTATACAATTTACGAAGATGATCCGATATCGAAAAAATCATATTCCAATATTGATTTTAAGTGCCTTAGGAGAAGTTGAAGATAAAGTCGAGGCCTTGGAAAGTGGTGCTGATGATTTTCTTGTCAAACCCTTTTCCTTTAAGGAATTGGTTAGCCGTATCAAAGCCTTGGTACGCCGCGACAATTATAAAAACGTACCAAAGGATAGCTGCGTAGAAATTCATGATTTAAAAGTGGATCTTGAACGGTATGAAGTCCATAAGAATGGTAAAAATATCGATCTATCACCTAAAGAATTTAAACTGTTGAAGTATCTGATCGAAAATCGCAATAAAACCCTTTCAAGAACAGCGATCTTACAGGCCGTCTGGGGAATTGATTTTGATAATAATACCAATGTTGTCGATGTATACGTTTCTTATTTAAGAGGTAAGATTGATGCGGGGAGTGATACCTCCATTATCAAAACGGTGAAAGGGGTAGGTTATATGCTCACAACGGACTGACCATGAATTTAAAGATTCGACTCACACTCTTTTCTACCTTGGTATTCACCATCATTTTTGGGCTTGCAACGCTAGTCATCTACTGGATATTTTATAATTCTTCTGAACGACATCTGATAAGCTCGCTGGAAAAAAATGCGAAGATAGCCGGTATTTATTACCTTGAAGCGGACGAACAGAGCCCGCTAAAGCACATGGAATCCAAAAATCAATATGAAAGTCTGGTCAAGCGCGCGATGGTAGCCGTTTATAACGCAGCGGGGAAGGTGAGTTATGGTGGTATGCGGTTTGATAATCAAATTAATACAGATTTGCTGAACCAGCTGAAAACAGACAAAACGGTTTATTTTAAAACAGCCGATAGCTTTTATTTTGGTTTGTATTATCCCGATAATCAGGGCGATTTCTTTGTGTTTGTCAAAGAGTCCAGCGCAGATTTTGATCATCAGTTGAACCGTTTACTCATTACGCTTGTCTTTGTTTTTCTCATTGCATTGATTAGTATTGCCTTGTTGTCGGTCTGGCTGAGTAAGTATGCTTATCTGCCCATTCGTAAAGTGATCCAAGAAATTCAGCATAAAGATTTAAGTACCATTCAGGAGCCCTTGACCGCCATAAAAACCAAGGATGAACTCCAGGATCTGATTGAAAGTTATAATGCACTCCTACGTCGGATCAGTGAAAATATGATTATCAGAAAGAACTTTGTAAGTTATGTTTCCCACGAGTTCCGAACGCCTTTAGCGGGTATCCTGGGCTCAATGGAGGTCTTCGGCGCAAAAGTTAGAACGGAGGAAGAATACCGTGAACTGGCCGAAACCATTACCGAGCATGTGAATTTTCTGAATCAGCTTATTGGTAATTTTCTATTACTGACCGAAGATCAGGCCCTGAAACGTTCCCTGGAAACCTTTCGTATCGATGAGATCGTGTGGGACCTTGTACCTAAATTTTCGAGATCATTTGCCGTACCCCTGAAAGTCGATATAGAGGTCGACGAGCCACAATACTTTAATTTTCGGGGCAACAAGATGCTCGTCTCCCTTTCGATCTCTAATTTAATCGAAAACGCACTGAAATATGCAAATGGGCAAGAAGTGCTTATCCGAATGACCAGTGCAGCTGGCAGACTGTCTTTACAAATTATAGATCACGGCATCGGTATCCCAAAGGCCGAACTGGAGTCAGTGAAACAGACTTTTTATCGTGGATCAAATGTCGGTCAGGTGAAGGGTAGCGGCATCGGTCTCTCATTTGCGCAAATCGTTTTTAAGGATCAGGGCGTAGACTTTGATATTCGCTCGAACCATCTGGGAACTACCGTATCACTGCTATTCCCTAAATTCTAATCCTTTTCTAATCTCTTCTAATTAAACTTTAATTTAACCTAAAGTTGCCTGTAATCTCTGTCCGTTAGTTTTGTGGAAATTCAAAATTAAGTGAGAAAGCTACGTATTACATTATTTTTACTTCTTGGCCTGAGTAGCAAACTATTTTCGCAGGAAGCGGTTGAAAGCCGTTTACGAAAATCGGAGATTGAACAGGTGTTCCTTGCGCATAACCTGAGCTTAATGGCACAACGTTTTCATATACAACAGGCTGATGCAGCAGTACTTCAGGCAAAGCTCTGGCCCAATCCAACGATCTCAATCTCAGAGGTCAATCTTTGGAAAAATTCCAGCAGCGAATCCTTTCCTGCGCTGATCGGTCATTATGGTAAATATCAGCAGCTGGCTGTTGAGCTGGAACAGACGATCGAAATGGCCGGGAAACGGAAAAAAAGGGTGCAATTGCAGCTTTTGGAAAAAGAGAATGCCCGGCTTCAATTTGAAGAATTATTGCGGAATTTGAAATATGATCTCCGGAGCCAATGCCTCGAACTACAGATCTTACAGGAAAAAGAACAATTATACAGTAGTCAGGTCGATATTTTTCAGACCCTAGCGAAGTCCTTTCAAAATCAATGGAAAGAAGGCAATGTGAGTGAAATGGACTATCTCAGGATTGAAAGTGAGTCGATAGCATTTGGGAATAAACTCAATGAAATCCAGCAGGAAAAAATTGCAAAAATGAATGCAGTTGCAAGCTATCTAGGAGATAAGGGGGCTGCACTTTACATTTCGGATACGATAGGTATGCCGCTTTTTCTCCTGGGGACGAAACAGGAATGGAAAATGATGGCCCTGGAAAGCCGAAGCGACTATAAAATCATCCACAATAACTGGAAGAAAAGTAATGCGCAGTTGGAAATCGAAAAAGCAGAACGTACACCAGATCTCAAAGTATCGATGAATTATGACCGGGGCGGAAATATCATGCGCGATTTTATAGGCCTGGGTGTTGCTATGGATCTTCCTTTATTTAATCGAAACCAGGGCAATATCAAAGTTGCTCAACTGGAACTTGAGAAAAACAAAGTTGAAATCGCACAATTTCGTATCGATATTGAACGAGAGATCGAGTTCCTTTCGGCGCGTTTGAGCAATCTCGAATCGAGCTTGAAAACGATGGATACAGGCTTTGATCGTAAACTGGATGTCGCGCTTGAACGCTATGTCCGCAATTTTCAAGAACGACGGTTGACCATCGTTGAATTTATAGACTTTATCAATAATTACATGGAAAACAAAGAATCAATATTGGAGCGCAGGGCAAAATACCTTCAGTATAAGGAAGAATTGACGTATTTAATCGGAAAGGACATTGTCTAATGAAAGGGAACTTTTTAATGCCACTGACACTCCTGTCCATATGTTTATTGTGGAGCTGTCAATCAACGAAAAATGAAGAGCAGGTTACGCCGCCAACTAAAGGTTTTTGCCTTAGCGCAGATTTCAAAAACCAAATTAAAATTGATTCGATTCAGAAGCGGGCGGTATTTGAACAGATCGCTTTAAATGGGGTCATTCAATACGATCAGGATGAGCTTGCTGCACTAAAGAGCCCGATACCCGGTATCGTGCAGTCTGTCTCCGTCAAGATGGGTGATTATGTGGAGAAGGGACAGATTCTCGTATCGCTTAAAGGGACCTCGGTCAATGATTTAGGAAAGGAGCTGCGTGAGCTGGAGAATAGCAAGCGCTTGGTGGAGAGTAAATTGGCAAGTCTTCGCAGTCTACTGAAAGATGGTATGGCTTCCCAACGGGAACTAGAAGAGATGGAAAGCGAATTGAAAGCCACACAAATCGGAATACGTCATGTAAAGGCCAATATGAACCTGCTCAATGGATCATCAGAAAATGGTCTATTTTACATCCGTGCACCCAAAGCGGGTTATATAGTTGATAAAAAGGTGAGCCCTGGTATGACAGTGGGTGATGATGCCGAATTACTTTCAGTAAGTAAACTGAATGAAGTATGGGTTTCGGTCAATATTTATGCAAATAATTTACCTTTTGTGAAAAATGGTGCGCCTGTCAAAATCACCACGTTAGCCTATAAAGGGGAATCTTTTGATGGCTATATTGATCAGGTAGCCAATTTCTTCGATCCTGAAGAACGTGTCGTCAAGGCGCGTGTAAAGTTGTTGAACAAAGACCTGAGGTTAAAGCCGGGCATGAGTGTGGATGTATTGGTGGAAAAAGCTGTTTCAGGACAAGAACAGCAGATGCTGGCTATTCCCAAAGATGCCATCATTCTGCATAATAACCAGAATTTCGTGGTGCTGTACAAAAATGACTGTGATCTGTCCGTAAAGCCTGTGGATATTGTTGCTGAGAATGAAACCTATGCTTTTGTCAAAACAGGAATAGCCGAGGGAGATCAGGTGCTGACAGAGAATGAGCTGATTGTATTTGATGAATTGATAAATAGATAGGATGAAGAAAGTTGTACAAAATATTGTTTCGTTTTCATTGAAACACTCCTTGGTCGTCCTATTTTTTACGTTGGCATTATTATTCGGCGGGATATACGCCTACCTGCATACACCGATTGAAGCTTTCCCCGACGTCACCAATACACGGGTCAGGATTATCACACAATGGCCGGGACGTAGTGCTGAAGAAATCGAGAAGTTCGTCACATTACCGGTAACCAAAGAGATGAATACCATCCCAAAGAAAACGGATGTTCGTTCGATCTCCTTGTTTGGCTTATCCGTTGTAACGATCCAATTTGAGGATGGTGTAGAGGACTTTTATGCCCAGCAGTATGCGGGTAATAAGATGCGTTCCATCGATTTGCCGGACGGCGCGGAAAGCTCCATCGAACCACCTTCGGGTGCTACCGGAGAAATTTTTCGCTATGTACTGAAGAGCAATCTTCCGATTAAAGAAGTTTCTGCCATTCAAGATTGGGTGATCGAAAGGGAACTTGTGGGGGTGCCAGGTGTGGCGGACGTCGTGAGTTTTGGGGGGGAGGAAAAGATCTATGAAATAAAGATCAACCCAACAGAGCTGGCGAATTATAACTTGTCGCCACTGGACGTATATGAAGCCGTATCGCGTTCGAATATCAACGTCGGTGGGGATGTGATCCAGAAAGGAAATCAAGCCTATGTCGTTCGTGGGGTAGGTTTATTGGATAAGATCGACGATATTGGTAATATTTTGATCAAGGTGGTCGGCAATACACCGATTCTAGTCAAACATGTAGCCGAAATAGAACTGGGCGCAAAGCCACGACTTGGCCAAGTGGGACTCAATCAGGAAGATGATCTTGTACAGGGAATAGTCATTATGCTGCGGGGAGAAAATCCTTCGGCTGTCGTCACAAGGCTAAAGGCAAAAATCGAAGAGCTAAACCAACGTATTTTACCCGAAAATGTCAAGATTGAACCCGTTATAGATCGTACTAAACTGGTGAATAATACCGTGCATACGGTTTCCAAAAACCTGATAGAAGGGGTTATTCTGGTTTCGATTATTGTCTTTATCTTTTTGAACAACTGGAAGACAACCTTTATTGTTGCCTCGGTCATTCCACTGGCTTTCCTCTTTGCGATTATATTATTGAAAATACAAGGTTTGCCGGCCAATCTGATTTCAATGGGGGCGTTGGACTTTGGACTCTTGCTCGAAGGAACATTGGTAATCGTCGAGACTGTTTTTGTCTCTTTGGAAAAAGAGGCCCATCGGCTTGGGACGGAACGCTTTAATAAAATCTCCAAGCTAGGGATCATAAAAAAAAGTGCAGGTTCTGTTGCAGGGTATATCTTTTTTGCACTATTGATTTTAATTGTCGCACTGACTCCTATTTTCTCTTTTCAAAAGGTGGAAGGAAAAATGTTCTCACCATTAGCCTTTACGCTCGGTTACGCCTTGTTGGGGTCCTTGATCCTGAGTTTGACCTATGTGCCTGCGATGTGTAAATACTTATTAAAAAAGAACATCAAAGAAGATGAAAATAAGATCACTAAAGTCAGCCGTAATGCCATTTTTAAAGGTTTTAAAAAGGCTTTTGACCATCCAAAATGGACATTGTCTATTTTTATGGTTGTCTTGTTCGTCTGTATGTTCCGGTTTAGCCATTATGGTTCCGAGTTTCTTCCAAAATTGAATGAGGGTGCAATCTATGTTCGCGCAACCTTACCCAATAGTGTCAACCTGGAAGAATCGGTGAAGCTGACCAAAACAATGAAAACAAAACTGATGAAGCAGTTTGACGAGATCGACTTTATAATGACACAGACAGGCCGTCCCAATGATGGCACGGATCCAACAGGCTTTTTTAATATTGAATTTAATATTGAATTGAAGCCCGAGGGGGAGTGGAAACGTAAACTTTCCAAAGAGAAATTGATCAGTCAGATGCGGGATAGCCTGCAGACTTTTCCTGGAATCAACTTTGGCTTTAGCCAGCCGATTCAGGATAATGTGGAGGAGTATGTGGCCGGGGTAAAAAGTCCACTAGTTATCAAAATCTTTGGTGAAAACTTACAAGATTTAGAGAATAAGGCCAATAAGTTTGCAGAGTCACTAAAAAAGGTCAATGGCATTACGGATGTCAATGTTTTTAAAAATATAGGTTTGCCAGAACTCCGCATTCAACTGCATGATTCAAAAATGGCTAAATATGGCGTTTCAACCAAAGATGTGCAGTCCGTGATCGAAATGACTATCGGGGGGCAATCTGTGACACATTTCTACGAAAATGAGCGGATCTTTGATGTTCGCCTGCGCTTCCAAAAATCATACCGCGACAACCCCGAGAAGATCGGAAATATCATTATTCCGACGATGAATGATCAGAAAGTACCCCTACGGGAGATCGCAACAATAGATTATCATACCGGGCCGGCATTTATTTACAGAGAAGGGAATTCCCGCTATATTGGTGTTGGCTTCAATATTGAAGGTCGAGATTTGGGAAGCACAATTGCCGATGCGAAAAAACAGATAGAAAGAGATGTGAAACTGTCCAAATCCTATAAGGTCGTCTGGGCTGGTGAATTCGAAAGCAAGGAACGGGCAACAAAACAACTGATGAATGTTGTGCCAATTTCGTTGATTTTGATCTTACTCTTGCTGTATGCCAATTTTGGTAATGTCAAAGATACGCTGATTTCTTCACTGACCCTCGCCTTTGCTTTTATTGGTGGATTCATTTCCTTGTGGATTACTGGAACGACATTTGGAATTTCGGCCGGTATCGGATTTATTATTCTCTTTGGCGTAGCCACGATTGATGGTATTGTCTTAATCGGGATTATGAAAGAAAATCTGTTGAATAAAATGCGCTTGAAACCTGCTATTTATGAAGCTGTCAAAAGCCGGATCAGACCCATCTTAATGATTGCATTAATGGGGGCGATGGGCTTATTGCCAGCTGCACTTTCAAACGGTATGGGGTCTGAAATTCAAAAACCCCTGGCGATTATGATTGTTGGTGGATTGATTATTTGTATGATTCTCTCGTTTTCAGTACTACCTATTGTTTTTTACTTCGCTTATAAGAAGGAGAACCGCGATTAGTTACCCATTTTTAATTATTATATACGATACAAAGGTTGCCTGTCCGACAGTGCAACCTTTGTTATTTTTAACATGCAGCTGTACGTTTCGTAATAGCGATCCAAAGTTGAAGCGAATAGCGATATATCGTTTACATGCTATTTTGTGTAAATCTTGTTATAAATGTTGAATTTACATTTAAGTTCCTTAAATTAAGCCTCAACATAAAAAGCACTTCGTTGAAGTTTTGCCGAGATAATTTATAAAGCTGTATTTAAAATTAGAAAAAACATTCTTTTGAATCCTCGTGAGTTGTATTTACGAGAAAAGGTCAATATTAGGTCAGTGTTGATTAATTCATAAGAAGACTGAACGTACTATTCCAGATAGATTTGTGATAAAGAAATATTAAAATAATACGCTATGGCACAATTTAAATGGGAAGGAATATATCCTGCAATGTTATCACCATTTGATGAAAATGGAAATTTGGATTTTGATATGTTTGGTAAAAACATTGAAGCACAATTGGATGGAGGTGTTCACGGTTTGATTATCGCTGGATCATTGGGGGAAGCAAGTGTTTTGACTACAGAAGAAAAGTATGATTTATTGACCTATGCGTTGAAACTTGTTGGTGGTCGTGTACCCGTATTGCTAAATATTGCAGAAAATACAACTGCTGCTGCGATCAAAGTGGCGCAGACCAGTGAGGAATTGGGAGCCGATGGTTTGATGTTATTGCCACCAATGCGCTATAGAGCCGATGATAGAGAAGCTGTCGCTTATTTTCGTGCTGTTGCACAAAGTACCAAACTGCCAATTTTAATCTATAATAACCCAGTTGACTATAGTACTTATGTATCGTTGGATATGTTTGAAGAACTATTGTTGGAACCAAATATCCAGGCAGTGAAAGAATCTACACGAGATTTAACCAATATCACGCGTTTGAAAAATCGTTTTGGTGATCGATTAAAGATTATGGCCGGTGTAGATACCTTGGGGCTCGAGTCTTTAATGTTAGGGGCTGATGGGTTAGTCGCTGGATTGGTGGACGCATTCCCAAGAGAAACAGTGGTTATGTATGATCTTGTGAAAGCTGGTGAATATAAAAAAGCGGTAGAAATATACCGTTGGTTTATGCCTTTGTTGGAATTGGATATTCATCCTAAATTGGTCCAATACATTAAATTGGCCGCTACAGCTGAAGGAATTTCAACACCTTATACACGCGCGCCGAGATTACCGTTGATCGGTGAGGAAGAACAACGTGTGAAAAAAATTATTGCAGATTCAATCGCAACGAGACCACAATTATAGGAATGCTTCTGAACTCTCTGGATGAGAGTTCAGGAAATTTTCTTTTTAGAACCAAGTAAAAATACGCGAAAAGGACCTTCTTATTATATTGAGTAACCGCAAGGAATGAAAATATAGGGAAGGTTTTTATTGATTTTTGAAGATACTAGTTACCATAAAAACAAAAGGAATGGATAGAAACGAAAATGAGATTGATTACGTCGTAAAACAGGCGGAGGCTGGATTTCAGTTTCTTCAACAAACGGATGTCATCGAACGAGCGGAATTGATGTATGCCATTGCCGCTGAAATTGAGGAATTGGGCGAAATATTGATTGAAACGGCTCATCTGGAAACGGCACTACCTTTGGGAAGACTGCAGGGTGAAAAGGCGAGAACAGTCAATCAATGGCGTCGATATGCCGATGCCGTTCGTACTGGTTTATACAGTGAAGCTCGGATAGATCGGGATCCAAATGGCCAATTTGATTTAAGGAAATATAATAAAGGACTTGGTCCAGTGGTCGTCTTTGGCGCGAGTAATTTTCCTTTCGCCTTTTCAACTGCTGGCGGAGATACTGCAAGTGCCATTGGTGCCGGCTGTTCAGTCATCGTAAAGGCTCATCCTGCGCATCTTAAAACCTCCCAATTAATGGCTGACGCCATTGATCGTGCGGTTTCAAAACAGGGCGTTCCGACTGGTGTTTTTAATCATGTGCTGTCAGATTCATTTGCTGTTGGGCAACAGTTGGTTAGCCATAAACAGGTAAAGGCTGTGGCATTCACAGGTTCATTTCGTGGCGGAAAAGCCTTGTTTGATTTAGGGCAGTCGAGACCTGAACCTATTCCGGTATTTGCTGAAATGGGAAGCGTAAATCCGGTTTTTATTTTGCAAGACTACCTCGCTAATCATCTGGAAGCATTTGCAAAGCAGTATATTGGATCATTACTCCTCGGTGTAGGGCAGTTTTGTACTAATCCGGGTGTATTGGTAGGCTTGGCGGGCGAACCGTTCGATCGGCTCAAACTGACCCTAAAGAGCGAACTAAAATCTGCTGCTACAGGGAAAATGTTACATGCGGGTATTCTGGATAGCTACAATCGCCTAAAAGGCGAAATGGTTCAATCGGAAGGGATCAGCGTATTGGGGGAAGGCGAAGGTAATACACCACATGATTTTGCCCGGGCTGTACTTGTCGAAACTGAAGCCAGTCAGGTATTAAACAATCCCAACTTGCTGGAAGAGGTTTTTGGACCTTTTGGGCTGATTGTATCCTGTAACGACCAAAATGAGATGAATCTTGTCATGCAACAGCTTGATGGGCAGATTACCCTGACTTTCGCTGCCACGGCGCAGGACATACATGAATGCCCGGCTCTTTTTGCAATGGCTCAGGACAAATGCGGAAGACTGCTGTTCCAAGGTATGCCAACAGGCGTAGAGGTTCAGTATGCCACGCAGCATGGCGGACCTTATCCAGCAACCACAGATGCTCGTTTTACTTCAGTAGGGCCAGATGCGGTAAAACGGTTCGTCCGACCTTTTAGCTTCCAGAATTGGCCGAATGAGTTTTTACCTAAAGAGCTACAAGACGGAAACCCATTACAAATTGATCGTCTGGTCAATCAACAATGGACGAAAGCATAATATAGATAAATGACCATATAAACAACAAGGACTCAGAAATGAAGAAGACTTTTTTTTGTATTGATTCGCATACCTGTGGTTGTCCCGTACGATTGGTTGCAGGGGGAACCCCATTGCTAGCGGGTAATTCCATGATGGAGCGCAGATTGCATTTTATACGTGAGTACGACTGGATTCGCAAAGGATTGATGTTTGAACCAAGGGGACATGACATGATGAGTGGAAGTATGCTTTATCCACCATTTGATCCGCAAAACGATATCGGCGTTCTTTATATTGAGACCAGTGGTTGTCTGCCTATGTGCGGACACGGAACGATCGGTACCGTAACGATTGCCATCGAGGAGGGGCTCGTTCAACCTAAAATTCCCGGAAAATTAAGGTTGGAAACTCCGGCAGGACTTGTACATATCGATTATGTTCAAGAGGGTCCTAAGGTGAAAAACGTAAAGCTTACTAACGTCAAGTCTTTTTTATATGCTGAAGGGCTAACGGTAGACTGTCCAGATTTAGGAATTATCAGCGTAGATGTTGCCTACGGTGGCAATTTCTATGGTATTATTGATCCCCAGGCTAATTTTGACGATATCAGTTCTTATTCTGCGAGCCAATTGATCCATTATGGGAAAATAATTCGTCAACTGCTCAACGAAAAATATGCTTTTGTTCATCCCGAAGATGCGAATATTCATGGGTTGACACATATCCAATGGACAGGTAATCCAACGCTTCCCAACTCGTCCGGACGCAACGCCGTACTGGTTGGCGATAATGCCTTGGATCGTTCTCCTTGTGGTACAGGTACTTCGGCGCGTATGGCACAGTGGTACGCGAAAGGGAAGCTTAAAAAAGGAACGGAATTTATACATGAAAGTTATATTGGTTCACAATTTACCGGCAAAATTGAAGCGGAAACAACCGTGGATGGTAAGCCTGCTATTGTGCCGTCCATCGAAGGCTGGGCACGGATAACAGGATATAATACCATTTTTTTGGATGATGAAGATCCTTATTTTGGCGGTTTTCAGGTGATTTAATACATTAATAAGAAAAGAGCAACGTGAAAGAAAATAATAGAGGTACAGTTGTTGTAATAGGTGCTGGAATTGCTGGTCTTGCTTCGGCCTATTACCTGGTGAGAGATGGTTGGGATGTGAAAATCCTGGAAAAAAATACTTTGGACAATAATTGTTCTTATGGCAATGCAGGCATGATCGTCCCCAGTCATTTTACGCCCTTGGCAGCCCCCGGGATAGTCGCGCAAGGAATAAAGTGGATGTTCAATAGTAAAAGCCCCTTTTATGTACGGCCTTCGCTCAATCCGCGGTTGATCAATTGGGGTCTGAAATTCCTAAAACATGCCAACCGCACGCATGTGGAGCAACATGCTTCCGCCATACGTGACCTGAATCTCTATAGCAGCCGCTTGTATGACGAACTGGCCCAAGAAGATAATTTTGATTTTGAACTGAAGCAGAATGGTATCCTGATGATGTATAAATCGAAAGAAATGCAACATGAGGAGATTGAGCTGGCGCATCGTGCACAGGACCTCGGACTCGATGTCGATATCCTCGAAGGAAATACCGTTCAAGAACTGGAACCTAATCTGAAGCTAGATGTATTGGGTGCTATACTTTATCGCTGCGATGGAAAACTATATCCACCCAAGTTAATGCAGCAATTGATTCAATACCTGAAAGCCGCAGGTGTTGCTTTTTTCGAAGAAACTGAAGTCCATAAATTTATGACGACCGGAAATAAGATTAAAGAGGCAATCAGCAATAAAGGAAGTTTTCAGGCAGACGCTTTTGTCTTGACTGGCGGTGCTTATTTGCCGCAGCTGACTTCAAAGTTGCATTTAAATACACCGCTTATGCCTGGAAAAGGATATTCTTTTATGTATCAGCCCCAGGGCGAGCAGACCTTGAATCATGCGGCATTATTACTGGAAGCTCGTGTTGCTGTAACCCCCATGAATGGCCAGATCAGATTCAGTGGTACGATGGAATTGGGACCTGCAAATGACCGGATTTATGAAAACCGCGTCCGTGGAATTGTAGAATCTATTCCTAAATATTATCCAGAATTGAAGGTCGATTACCCAAGCGAAAAAATATGGTACGGTTACAGACCCTGCTCACCTGATGGATTGCCTTATCTGGGACGCTTGAAAAAATTTGATAATGCTATTGTTGCCGGTGGCGGTGGGATGATGGGCTTGAGCCTGGGCCCAGCTTATGGGAAAGTTGTTGCAGATTTATTGGCAGGACAGAAAATAGAGTCTGAAATCGCTGGTTTTAGGCCGGATCGTTTCGACTGATAAAATTATGATATAAACCAACACCTAAATTATGAATCGTTCTTTTTCTTTTAAAGCCCCCAAAACATTGTTTTATGGACTACTCTTTCTATTCCCGGTATCCACACATGCACAAAAGATGAAATTATACGACCATACAACTCCTTTAGAACCTTATATCGTGCAATACGGGCACGATGTTGAGGCAATCAACTATTTCTATGGTCCGATGCCCAAAGGCTGGGGCAATCAACAGGCTGCAGCATCGCCCGAACAGCTGGCTCGTCTTCAACGTTTGGATAACGAATATTTGAACAAATTGGACAAATTTCCCTATGAAGAACTTGAAACATCTGGGCAGGTGGATTTTATCTTACTGAAGCGCAAACTAAAAAGTGATCTCCTTGCACTGAAAGAACATGAGTCGAATTACAACAGGTTATCCCTGTATTTACCTTTTGCACAACGAATATTTAAACTCGAAAAGGAACGTCGTCGAGGAAAACGTTTGGCGGGAGAAGATGTCGCGAAAGAGCTGACGCGGGTTGTCGATGAAATCGATCGATCGATAACCGCTTTGCAAGAAAAGACCAATATTCCTGATGCAGATGTGAACTTTTTGGTTGGCCTATTAAATTCTTTGGATTTAAGGATAACAAGCACCTTCGATTTCTATAATGGATACGACCCTGAATTTACCTGGTGGGTACCCGCCATATTTCAACAGGTGAAAAGTAAATTGTCGGATTATAAGGAGAAATTAGCCGCAAAAAGCGACCGGAAAGTTTTTGATGATGGTAGCCAGATTGCGGGTGTGCCGATTGGCGAAAAAGAAATAAACCGAAGACTCAAAGCTGAAATGATCAGTTATACAGCTGCCGATCTGCTAAAATTGGCTGATCAAGAGTTTAAATGGTGTGAAGCAGAGTTATTGAAAGCGAGTCGTGAAATGGGGTTTGGCGACGACTGGCGGGCAGCACAGGAGCAGGTTAAAAACTCCTACGTTCCCATTGGGAAACAGCCGGAACTCATCCTGAAATTGTATAACGATGCACAGCAGTTTATTCAAAAAAATAAACTCATGGATATTCCTGAACTGGCAGATGAAACTTGGGGAATGATCATGATGACCCCAGAACGTCAGCGTGTCAACCCTTTTTTTACGGGTGGTCGGGAAATTAGTATATCATATCCAACCAACACGATGGATCAACAGGCAAAATTGATGAGTATGCGTGGTAATAATCCTTATTTCTCCCGCGGTACTGTGCAGCATGAATTGGTCCCCGGTCATCATTTGCAATATTTTATGAATAGGCGCTACAAGCCTTATCGCGAGGAAGCGTTTAATACACCCTTTTGGACAGAAGGATGGACACTTTATTGGGAATTATTATTGTATAGTAAAGGATTTGCCAAAACTCCCGAAGAGCGTATAGGAATGTTATTTTGGCGTATGCACCGCTGTGCGCGAATAACCTTTAGTATTAAATTTCATTTGGGTGAATGGACGCCGCAGCAATGCATAGATTACTTGGTAAACAGGGTGGGATTTGAGTCTGCTAATGCCCATGGTGAAGTAAAGAGGTCTTTTGAAGGTTCATATGATCCCTTATACCAGTTGGCTTATCTGGTCGGCGGATTACAACTGATGCGGATCAAAGAGGAGGTGGTTGATCAGGGTAAAATGTCATTTGCTGATTTTCATGATCGTGTGATTAAAGAAAATTACCTGCCCATGGAAATGCTAAGAGCGATTATCAAAGGCGAGCAATTAAAACCAGACCATGAGACAAATTGGAAATTCTATCATTTTAACAACTAGGTGTTTATGAGTGAGTCAAAACAAACTTTTCAAAAGTCGCTGGGATTGCTCGATGCAACGATGCTTGTTGTTGGAAGTATGATTGGTTCTGGGATTTTCATCGTTTCTGCAGATATCGCACGTAATACCGGTTCTGCGGGTTGGATGATGGTTGTCTGGCTAATCTGTGGATTTATGACTTTAACAGCAGCATTGAGTTATGGTGAACTCAGCGCGATGTTTCCCAAGGCCGGTGGCCAATATATTTATCTTCGGGAGGCTTATGGTCCCGTATTGAGTTTTGTATTTGGCTGGACATTTTTTGCTGTGATACAAACCGCGACAATCGCCGCCGTCGGCGTTGCGTTTGCTAAATTCACTGCCTACCTTTTCCCCTTTATGGACGAAGATGTCTATCTGCTTGAATGGTCAGATTACCGCGTCTCGGCAGCACAGGTGCTGGCCATTGCGGTCATTATGGTATTAACCTACATTAATTCAAGGGGTGTAAATAGCGGAAAGCGTGTGCAGACATCCATTACATTGATCAAAATTGGGAGCCTGTTGCTTTTGTTGCTCTTTGGCTTCCTGGCTTTGAAACATGAAGTTTGGGCTTTGAACTGGGACAATATTTCGCTTTGGTCCATGCGCCGCTTAAATGTGGATGGAACCTACACATCTTATGATGGGTTTTCAGCAATGGGTGCTTTTTCTGCGGCTATGGTCGGAGCCCTCTTCAGTAGCGATTCTTGGCACTCATCCTCAGCTGTAGCGGGCGAAATTAAGAATCCGCAACGCAATATCGGATTGAGTCTGGCATTGGGGACTTTGCTGGTCACCGTCATTTATCTCTTAACCAATTTAATGTATACCGGTATATTGCCTCTGGAGGCTATGGTCAATGCGCCAAAAGATCGGGTAGCGATGAGTGTCGCTCAAGAGGTTTTTGGCCCCTTTGGAATCACTATTATAGCGATTATGATCATGATTAGTACCTTCGGTTGCAATAATGGAATTATCCTAGCAGGAGCGAGGGTATATTACTCCATGGCCAAAGATGGTTTGTTTTTTAAAAGGGCGGGAAAGCTAAATGCACATGCGGTACCAGCTTGGGCACTCTGGATACAATGTGTCGCTGCGTCAATATGGTGTTTAAGCGGAAAATATGGTGACTTATTGGATATGATTACCTGTGTGGTGGTTATATTTTATGTCCTCGCAATTGCCGGTATTATTCGCCTCCGTATCACGCGTCCGGATTTGAACAGACCCTATAAAGCATTTGGATATCCTTTTCTCCCCATTCTTTATATTCTCATGGGGCTAGCCTTTATCGGCTTGATGGTAATTTTTAAACCAAATTATACCTGGCCAGGAATTATCATTGCACTCTTGGGTATCCCTATCTATTATTTAATTAATCCTAAGCGAAGAAAGTATGAAGCTTCTTAGTACAGTGGTTTTGTTGTTGTCTGCGCAGTTTCTGTTTGGTCAAGGAACTTTGGTAGATTATACACGTGCACAAAACTTAAAAAAACAATTGACCAACAAAATCGAAAATCTGCCGGGTCAGTTTTATTGGAATGATCGGGGGGATCTGTTTTGGTATGATCGAAATACGGCGCAGGGAAAAGAGTACATTTTGGTCAATCCCCAGGCAAAAACAAAAGAACAGCTGTTTGATCTGACGAAGGTATTTTCCTTGGTGGATGAAAAGCTGGGACGAAAAGTCGAAAATCGTGTTATTTCCAATGATCAGATAAAATTGATGGACCAGGATCAGGTTTCGCTCGATATCGCGGGATACTTTTGGATTTGGAACCGCCGTTCCGCGCAATTGAGCCAGGGCGCTGCAAGTGGAAATAGAGATCGTAATCCGCGATATTGGGGACAACGTGAACAAGGAAATACGTATAGGGAAGTTGAATCTCCAGATAAAATACATGTTGCTTTTATCCGAAACAGCAATGTCTTCCTAGCAAAGAAGGGTAATTTAAATCAGGCGCGACAAATTACGTTTGATGGCAATACAGCAAACTATTATAGTAATGATATTCAATGGGCACCGGATAGCCGGAAATTGGCTACAGTAAAAACACAAAAAATAGAGATCAGACAACTGACGCTGATCGAATCTTCCCCTAAAGATCAATTGCAGCCAAAGATTCAGACACGCGATTATGTCAAACCTGGTGATGAATTAGCGCAAAAACTACCCGTTTTATATGATCTCGAAAAAGATAAACTGTGGGTATTTGATGCAGAGCTTATACCGAATCAATTTTATGTTTCGGATTTATCCTGGCGAGATGACAGTAGGGCATTTACTTTTGAGTATAACAAACGCGGGCATCAAGTCTATGGCGTCATGCAAATGGATGCCAATAGCGGTATGTCCAGTTATTTGATCCGAGAACAAAATAAGACCTTTATCGATTATAGCGGTAAGAAATATCGGGAGGATCTAGCCGATGGAAAGGAAATTGTGTGGGCTTCTGAACGCGATGGATGGAACCACCTGTATCTTTATGATGGATCTACCGGAAAAGTGAAAAATCAAATAACGAAAGGAAATTGGGTTGTCCGGAAAGTTGTACATGTCGACGCTGATAAACGAACCGTCATTTTTGAGGGTAGTGGCATGAATGCTGTGGAAGATCCCTATTTGATCCATTATTATTCAATCGGTTTAGATGGAAAGGGCTTAAAACTGCTGACAGAAGAAAATGCAAATCATCAAGCTTTTTTCAATAAAGACTATTCCCAATTTGTGGATATATATTCCCGAGTCGATCAGCCGCCAATTTCAGTATTGCGCGACAACACTGGTCGTCTTATGATGGAACTGGAGAAAACAAACAGTAGTCAATTAGAAACGGTAGGCTGGCGTGCTCCGGAAGTCTTTAAAGCCAAGGGACGTGATGGTGCAACGGATATCTGGGGTATTATTATTCGACCGACCAATTTTGATCCAGCGAAAAGTTATCCTGTCATCGAATATATTTACGCGGGCCCGCATAGCTCTTTCGTGCCCAAATCATTCTACAGCAACCCGAGCGGGATGTATGAATTAGCAGAATTGGGCTTTATCGTGGTGCAGATCGATGGAATGGGGACGTCAAATCGTTCAAAGGCTTTTCATGATATCTGTTGGAAAAATCTGAAAGATGCGGGTTTTCCCGATCGGATAGCCTGGATGCAGGCTGCTTCAAAACAATACAAATACATGGATATCGGTAGGGTAGGGATCTATGGTACGTCGGCTGGCGGTCAAAGCTCGACGGGCGCGCTGTTATTCCATCCGGAGTTTTACAAAGTTGGCGTTTCCTCCTGTGGCTGTCACGATAATCGAATGGATAAAATATGGTGGAACGAGCAATGGATGGGTTGGCCTGTAGGACCTGAATATGCAGCGAGCTCCAATATTGAAAATGCCGCTAAACTGGAAGGAAATCTTTTATTGATTGTAGGTGAATTGGATGATAATGTGGATCCTTCATCCACTTTCCAATTGGTTGATGCCTTAATCAAAGCACGTAAGAACCATGATTTTATTATGGTTCCCGGGATGGGACATTCCTCTGGGGGAGATTATGGTGAACGAAAAAGAAGGGACTATTTTGTCAAACATCTACTTGGCGTAGACCCGCCTGCCTGGAATCAGTATTGATCTTTTCAATAGGATAATGATCCTATAAGGTAGGCCTAACGCCTGTTTTTCTGACAGTGTCCGATCTTATTGGTTAGAAAGAACCTTCAGTTTGCTTTCATTGCTGTTCGTGTATGCGAAGTCATAAAAGTTTTATTCCAATTGGGAATACAGATGAAGTGATAGGAATGCTTCAATAAATACAGCGCCCCGGAANNTTCCGGGGCGCTGTATTTATTTTATGTCTGTAACCTTGAAACCGTTTTTATTCGACCAATACGCCGACATAATAGTTGAACGTATCGATATCAATATTATCTTTCGTTAAACCGGCTATTTTAATCGGTCTGAAACGTTGATCCAATTGGATAAGTTCTCTTTTTTGACCTTTTACCCCAATATGTATAGGCATATGGAAGCCTTTGACTTCACTGATCCATCGGCCCAAGACTCTCCCTGAAGGATCTTGCTTGATTTCCAGTGTAGGAATGGCGCTATGCTGTACATACTGCTCAAATACTTTTAAAAGGTCTAAACCGGATTGCTGGTTTACGTAGTTGACAATATCATTATAATCGACTTGCTGATGATAAAACTTGCTGTTTAATCCCCGGAGAATATTTCGCCACTTTTCATCATTGTCCATCATCGTACGGATCATGTTGAGCATAACACCGCCTTTAGGGTACATATCGCCAGATCCTTCTTTATTGACGTGGTAGGGGCCCTGAATGGGGCTGTCATTTTGGATTCCACTTCGGATACCATGAGCGTACGCTTGGCTAGCTTCTTTGCCATAGAAATAGTCGATAAATAAACCTTCAGAATAATTCGTGAAGCTTTCATGGATCCACATATCGGCCAGATCAGCGGAGGTTATATTGTTGCCAAACCATTCGTGGCCAGATTCGTGGACCACAATAAAATCCCATTTATGTCCCCAGCCAGTTCCCGACGCATCCCCGCCACGATAGCCATTTTGATAATGGTTTCCATAGGCGATGGCACTTTGGTGTTCCATGCCTGTATGGTAGGTTTCAACAAGCTTATAGCCATCTTCATAGAACGGATATGGACCAAACCAATGTTCAAAAGCCTCTAAGGTCTGGTTGGCATTTTTTTGAAGATGAGCTTTCTTTTCTGCCGTATCATTTTCGCGCAAGATATAGTAATCTATATCCAATGGTCCTTTTTCACCTTTATATTTTTCTTTAAAATGAACATAATCGCCGATATTGATGGCGACATTGTAGTTGTTGATCGGATTGGCGACTTTCCAATGGTATTTGGTATAACCATCCTTCATTTTTTCTACTTTGACCAGGCGACCATTGGATACATTCATCACCTCTTTTGGGACGGCAATGGAAATCATCATACTATCCACTTCATCGGATTGATGGTCTTTGTTTGGCCACCAGACACTCGCGCCCATACCCTGGCATGCGGTTGCTACCCACGGTTTGCCCTTGCTGTCTTTTTTCCAGTCAAAGCCACCATCCCATGGAGCTTTAACCGCCTCTGTAGGATGACCTTCATAAAACACGGTAAATTCATCCTGTGTCCCTTTCTTGATCGCAGTAGGAAATTCGACAAAGACCGCATTGTGCTCTCTGGTAAAGGAAAGTTCTTTCCCTTTATAAATGACTTTATTTACTTTTAAATTTGCAAAAAGATCAAATTGCAGGCGGTTAAAATCAGTCGTGGCCTTGAAACGGAAAAGGTTTGAACCTGAAATATATTTATTATCTATATCCACCTTAACATCCAGATGATAGTATTGGATGTCGTAGCAGGTGCGTAGTGGTGTTAGGTATCCGCGCAGTGAATCCGCTCTGGTGAATTCATTTTTTTCTTTCATCAGCTGCGCTGCCGATTGCTGTATACCTGCGGTCAATAGACCGCAGGTACCCAATGCATATAACAGTATTTTTTTCATTTTTAAATAATAACGATTCAGTCTATCTTCCTCCCGGAGGACAATGTAATTTTAGATAGTTTGTAAATAATGTCCTTAAATGCTCATGTGTGCCCTGTCCCTCGCTAATTGAATGGCTGCGGTTTGGATAAGACATCAGCTGGAACTGCACGTTATTTTTGATCAGTTCATTGATCAGGACTTCGGCATTTTGATAGTGCACATTGTCGTCTCCAGTTCCATGGATGTAGAGTAGGTTGCCTTTGATATTTTTTGCATATTTCAGTGGCGAGCCGTTTTCAAAGTCCGCCAGATTTTCTTGCGGAAGGCCCATGTAGCGTTCCTGATATACATTGTCGTAAAGTAACTGATTGGCTACCGCGGCAATGGCAATACCGGTTTTATAGATCTGCGGATATTGCCCCAATAGGTTAAGCGTACTCGATCCGCCACCGCTCCAGCCCCAAACGGCCACGCGTGAATTGTCGACAAACGGCCATTTCAGTATTTCTTGCGTTGCTAAAGCCTGATCGCGAATATTGAGCTGTCCGATATTGCGGTAGATGCTTTTTCGCCAAGAGCTGCCTTTAGGAGCAGGCGTTCCGCGATTATCCAACGAAATATAAATATAACCGTCCTGTGCCATATTTCCTTTATATAGACTGTTATAACCTGCACCAAAATTGTCTATCACAGTTTGCGATGCGGGTTCGCCATAAACCATAAAGACAACAGGATACTTTTTATTGGGATCGAAATCCAGGGGCTTTACCATCCAGCCATCTAATTCAATGCCGTCGGTGGTTTTAACTTTAAAAAATTCCGCAATGCCGTCGCTGACTTTCTTTTCACGTTTCAGTTCAAAGTCGACGCGTATTTTGTGGGTCGGTAATTCAATAACGGCATTGTGCTGTAATGTTGTCCGGTTGCTAAAGTTGAAGATGGCGATTTTACCGTCTTTTGAAATATCATAATCGCAGGTTCCTTCGTATGAGGCTGGTGTAAGTCGTTTTGGAACGCCACCTTTTGTAGACACGCTGTAAAGATATTTTTGTGTCGCATTGCTTGGCGAGGCCGTAAAATAAATGGTTTCATTTTTCGGATCGAAAAAATCAAGATTGATCATATCATAATCGGCTTTCATAACCAGCTTCTCATTTCCTGCTAGATCGATCTGGTAAATTTTGCGCCAGCCGTCCTTTTCAGATACCCAGATGAAGGCCTTGCCGCCTTGAACCCAGTCCCATCCGGAAGGATCGTTGTTGTTCCACCGTGCTTTGATATCAATCCACGAATCGCTTTGCTCCTGATGTATGTTCTGCGCTTTATTATCGGAGAGTGCAATAGTGTAGATCTTGCTCTCATTCTGTTTTCTATTGAGCTGCTCCAGAATAAGTTGTTTGCTATCAAGGCACCACTCCATACGTGGGATGTAATGCTGGTTGGGATCTCCCGGGATATTGATCTGTGTGTTCTTGCTATTTGCAAGTTCATAAGTCCATATGGAGCAGGAACTCGGTGATTGTCCAACTTTAGGATACTCTACGGGAATGGTGTAGGAGTAGAGGCTATCGGTATTGTTGATCATTAGAAAATTGCGGATGTTGCGGGCGTCAAGTTTCCAATAAGCAAGGGAAGTGCCATCTGGAGACCAACGGAAACCATCTTTACAGCCAAATTCTTCCTCATACACCCAGTCGAAAGTACCATTGATTAAACGGTCTGTTCCATCGTTGGTAACCGAAACAATGCTGCCATTGGCGAGATCCTCGAGGTAAATATTATGGTCAGCTTTGTTCACGTAAGCTACTTTATCTGCTTGCGGGTTAAACTTCGCAAACATCAGTTGCGAGGCTGGGAATTTCTTGCCTAGTTGCTGCAATTGATTGGTCTTCTTGTTGTAAACCCAATAATCACCGCGCGTATTCTCTCGCCATACTCTTTTGCTATTGGTATAGATCAAAATAAGCTCCTTATTTTTGGAGATGGAAAAATTTTCGACCTTTAAGGCCGCCGTCGCGCCTTTTGGAATAAGTAATTGTTGCGAAAGGAAGACTGTCCGCATGCCATTTAGCGGATTTACCGTTTCTATTCCCTTGTCGGAAAATTCATAATACTGGTCACCCTGATCTGTCCACAATCGCTGTGCAACAAGTAAATTTGGCGCATAAAAAACCAGTATAAGGATAATAAAGATTAACTGTTTAATTCTGTTCATTTGTTTATCTGTTTTTTTTAAGAATCCCCAAGAAAGATTTCAGTTCACTTTCAAGGTTTTATCACGAGTTTATTTAGTCAATTGGATTGTCTTTAAGCTGATAGATTTCCTGGATTTCACGTTCAAGGTATTGTCCGAGACGTCGGTATCCATTCTGCTCGATCAAGTAATTGTCTTCAATACGAACCCCACCAAAATCAAGGTGTTTATTTAAGAAATCATAGTTGATAAATTCTTTGTGTAAATTTTGTTGCTCCCAAAGCTGCGTTAGTTCTGGAATAATATAGATGCCAGGTTCAACGGTTAGCACATTACCAGCTTCCAGTTTCTTACCGAGCCGCAGCGATTTAATGCCAAAAGTTTGGGTATCCTTTGGTTCTGCTTCGGTATATCCAACATATTGCTCGCCGAGATCTTCCATATCATGTACATCGAGGCCGAGCATATGGCCGAGTCCACATTGGAAGAAAAGTGCATGGGCATGGTTCGCGACAGCATCTTGCGTATTCCCTTTCATAAATCCTGTTTGTATAAGTCCGTCTACAAGCGCTTCACAAGCTTTTAAATGAATTTCTTTAAAGTGGATTCCGGCAGTCAGGAGCTGCTCTGCCGTTTTAAACGCATGTAAAACAATCTGGTATATTTCCTCTTGTAACGCAGTGAAACGTTTTCCTACAGGAAAGGTTCTGGTCAAGTCTGACGCATAGCCCATAGCGGTTTCGACGCCCGAATCATTGAGAAGCAGATCACCTGCATAAAGTTGGTGAAATTGCATATGATTGTGTAGGATTTCACCACGTTTTGTAACTATCGGTGGATAGGAGAAGGAGGTACCCTGATCTTGCGCAAAATGCTGCATGGCATTACTGATCTGATATTCGTAACAATCAGGTTTTGTCATACGCATAGCGATACGATGCATCTCAACGGCAATATCTACCGCTTTCTCCAGTTCGAGGATTTCTTCTGCCGATTTAATGCTTCTTTGTGCGACGACTGCTTTAATCAAAGCCACAGAGGGGGTGAGCTGATTTGCAGTACGGCCGGTTAGCTGCTCAAGTAATAATTTATTATGCGACTGATAAGGAGGAAGATAGTGAATATCCTCCTGTTTTCCTTTGCTAAGGTAGTCGAAAAGTTGATTGAAAGGCAGGATTTTGTCGATACCCGACAGGTCTGCCTTTTCAGCTAAAGTTTGCTGTTGACCCATCCACACAATATCATCGATTGTCATTTCGTCGCCAAATAATATGGTCTCGTTTTTTTCAGCATCCAATACGGCCGCCAAACGTGGACTTTTGATACCTATATAATATAAAAAGCTGCTGTCTTGACGAAATGGATAGGTATTGTGCTCAAAATTGATCGGATTTTCAATGTTACCTAGCAAAAGAATTTTGCCGGTTGTGAACTTTGATAATAGATTATTTCGGCGATTAAGATATACTTCTTTTTTGAACATAAGTTTTGGGAATTATTTGAAGTTGGATTGTCTAATTAGGTGCCTATTGTGTAATACGAATATCGTAAAATTTATGCGCTTCAAAATGATTTATTTAAAAGGTCTTTCTTTAATGTGTAGTGTTTGTTCTTGTTACAAATGATATGTTCTCCGTTTTTTATACTAAAAAGTGCTAAAAACGAAATTTAATAAAGTTCAATCTTTCTATTGAATAATAATTATCACAATTTATCAAAGTCTAATTGTATTTTAACCCATTTTTCCAATATAAATGGGTTTTTATTGTCAATTCGTTGTTTTGTGCGTGGTATTATTAGAGGATTATTAAATATTGTCGAATACTAAACATATTTTAGTATAGTATTTTTATGTTTTATTTCCAAGTCGTGTTGTTGCTTTGGAGTTGTTATATTTATGTTACTAAACAGTAAACATAAAACTAAACAAACCTATATGAAAACGCTCCAATTTAATGTGCCGACCATGCGAGGACAGAGTCTAACAATTCAAGAAGATATATTGGAAACTTTTTATCCTCATTTCCATCGACATCAAGAAGCTCAATTAATGTGGATAAAAAAAGGTAAGGGAGTTTTGATTGTGGAAGATACCTTACATCCCTTTAAAGAAAATGATATTTTCTTTTTGGGCGCGAATCAACCACACGTATTTAAGTCCGCTTCTCAGGACGGGTTTTCAAATGAGTCGCGCTCTGTTTCCATTTTTTTTGATCCAAATGGTAAGCTTAAATCCCTGTTTTCTTTGGACGAATTTGAATCGCTGAATCAGTTTATCTATAATAACTCTAGAGGATTTAAGGTGCCGGAAACGTATTTTGAGCAGATATCGGGACGGGTTTGTCAATTGAAGTCCGCTGATCAGATGGATAAGTTAATGCACTTTTTCTATTTATTAAGAGCATTGGCAAATATTTCACGGGAGGCGGAAGCACTTTGTAACGAACGGGTGGAAGTTGCCTTTGATACGATGCACGGATCAAATCGCATTAATTTCATCTGCAACTATATTAAGGAGCACTATAAAGACGAAATTACGTTGGAAGATGTTGCTGATCATGCCAATCTTACTCCGCAGGCATTTTGCCGTTATTTTAAAAAGCATTGCGGTGTTACTTTTGTTACCTATCTCAATAGAATACGCGTCAAGGAAGTATGCAACCAGTTAAATGAGGATCACTTGGATAGTGTTTCTTTTATTGCTTATAACTGTGGATTCAACAGCATCACTAATTTTAATCGGGTTTTTAAACAAATCGTAGGCTGCAATCCTAAGGAATATGTGCAGCAGTATAAACAAACACTCTATTCTGTTATTTAGTTCAAGAAATTCCGATGGAGAATTAGATTGTTCCGGAATAAGTAATACGAGTAAATAAGTCTAGATTTCTTAATTAATCTCGCTAGCGGCTCGGTTGGCTAGACTTTTAAACTATATGAATTCGGAAGTAAAATTCTGCTAAGAATGGAACGCATATGGCTATTCTTGGCAGAATTTATTCTTTTTTATTTAGATGTCTTTTTTCTTTCCTATGTACCTAAACTTTTTTAAAAGCTATTTATTTTAAGTTTTTTTGAAATATCTTGTGAAAAATGCAGGTAATTCTCTTTTTTTTTGGTTTTTATTTTGGTTTTTTAAAGTTCTTTCCAATAAAATTCCCAAAAAATGTAGTAAAATAAATTAGATTAATATATTTCTGTGGTTTTACTTGTAAATCGGTGTGTGGGGGGTGGATAGGTAGGCTATTGTTGTGAAGATGGGATTATGTGAAATTTCTTTTTGTGGAGATTTGGATGTTGATTTCAATTATTTAACACTTAGGGTTAATAATTGGGCAATACTGGTCAAAATTCGGTTAACAATGAAAGCGTTGTGCTTATAACTTAGTTATTACAAAAAGCACTATAAACTAATACATCTGAAACTAAACTTATGAACAGAAAAAGTATTGCTATGCTAGCTGCTACCTTCTTGGTAAGCTCGGCAGTATACGCACAGACAGTTTTGAAGGGGAAGGTGGTCGACCAAGACGGGAAACCTATCCCTGGAGTTACAATCACGCTAAGAGATGGAACAGCAACCCAGAGTGGACAAAATGGTGAATTTACGATTAATTATAAGCAGGCGGGGACATTAAGTGTTTCGGCAGTGGGTTATGACCGTAAAGTGGTAAATTTGACCAATCAGACTACGCTTCAGGTCACGCTTTTATCGGATGAGACAAATTTGGACGAAGTTGTTGTAACGGCAATGGGAATCACGAGAGACAAAAAATCCCTGGGGTCTGCGGTTCAAGAGGTAAAAGCTAAGGAACTAACGGATGCTGGTCAATTGAGCTTAACAGGTGCACTTTCCGGAAAAGTTGCAGGGGTACAGGTTAATCAATTTGGTGGTGCTGTTGGGGCCTCCGCTAGGATATCGATTCGTGGTAATTCCTCGCTTCTTTCAGATCAACAGCCCTTAATTGTTGTTGATGGTGTACCGATTTCCAACAATGCCGTTCGTTCAGGTGACAATACATATTCTGGTGTAGATTATGGATCCGGATTAAATGATATTAATCCGGAAGATATCGAAAGTGTTGTTACCTTGAAAGGAGGTTCAGCTGCCCTGTATGGTATGCGAGCTGGTAAAGGTGTTATTTTAATTACGACAAAATCTGGGAAAAGAGCCAAGGATGGTGTTCTTTTGTCGTATGATGGGAATTTTTCAATAGATCGAGCGTCCACTATTCCAAAATATCAAAACTCATATGGTCAAGGGACCCGAGGAGACGAATATCATTATAATTCGTTAGGCAGCGGTTTAACCTATCAGCAATATGCACAGCAAAAATCTTTTAGTTATAAAAATGGAGCAGGAGGCGGTGTTAACGATGGCTTTGACGAATCATGGGGACCTCGGTTGGATATAGGATTACAATTGCCTCAATTCAATAGTCCTGTGGTGAATGGCGTTCGACAAGCGACTCCATGGATATCACATCCCAATAACGTGAAAGATTTTTTCCAAACTGGATACTCTCAGAATCACAACCTTTCCTTGTTAGCGAAAAATGAAAGATCCTCTACTCGTGCTTCGTTGTCTTTTCGTGATCAAAAAGGAACCGTGCCAAACACGGATCAAAAAAAGTATTCAGCTCAATTGAATAATGAGTACAAGATCAACGATAAATTTTCTTATGATATCATGTCCAATTTTACCAGAACAGAAAGTGGTAATTTAATTACGCAAGGATATGATGGCGCAAATCCGATGAATGGTTTGATTTGGTTTGGTCGCCAGGTGGATATGCAAGATCTGAAGAAAAATTGGAATGAAAGGGATGCTCAAGGAAATTATACCTATTATAATTGGAATTCTAATTATCATATGAATCCTTTTTATACCATGCATAATTCTTTGAATTCATTGAAGACCAATCGGATTTTTGGAAAATCATCCCTATACTATCAACCGTATGAATTTTTAAAATTTGAAGGAAGAGTAGGATTGGATTATTACCATACGAATATCTTCGAACGGAACTATTATAATTTTGATCACCCACTAGGAAGTTTCAATGAAATTAAAAGCAGTAATTCCGAGTTCAATGCGGACTTCTTGGCCAACTTTAATAAACAATTTGGTGATTTCAATATATTAGCGATAGTAGGTGCCAATTACCGAGATAATCAGTATGAATCAAATAGTTTGGGAGCCAGTGGACTAAATGTTTTAGGTGTTTATACAATTACTAACAAAATAGGAGATGCGGTAACAAATATGGATCATGCACATAATCGTTCCAATTCCGTTTATAGTCAGGCTTCGATTGGATGGAAAGACCAGCTTTATCTTGATGCGACGGCGCGTAATGATTGGTCTTCAACAATTACAAAATCGTTTTTCTATCCTTCAGCAAGTTTAAGTTGGATTCCAACAACGTCCTTTTCTAATTTAAAGGGAAGCGCGTTGTCGTTCTGGAAACTTAGATTGAATGTCGCTAAAGTTGGAAATGCAACAACTCCGTATAGAAATGGGAATTACTACTATGCGCAACCAAATGCTTTTAACGGTATTGCGCAGATGTATAAAAGTATGACCTATGCAATTAATAACTTGGAACCTGAAGCAATTTATTCTTGGGAAACTGGTACGGAGATCGGATTTTTAAATGACCGTATTCATGCTGATTTCACGTATTACCATAAGAATGCGAAGAAGCAAATTCTTCCCGTAACAACGTCCAATGTGGTCGGATTTAGTAGTATGGTATTAAACGCTGGTAACATCGAAAGTAAGGGAGTCGAACTGCAGTTGAGGGGGGATATCCTAAAAAATGAAAATGGCCTGAATTGGACCACAACCATAAACTATTCAAGAGATCGCAATAAAATTTTGGAATTGTATCCTCAGTTAAATTTAACAACCTATCAGTTAGGTTGGACTTGGGGTATCGCAAATACAGCAACTGTTGGAGAAGCTTGGGGTGCGTTGAGAAGTACTGGATATGACCGTGTGGAAGATGGAGCGATGAAAGGTGCGATCAAGGTCAATGAAAGTGGATTAGTTATGTCTAAACCGAATCAGATTATTGGAAATGTTACGCCAGACTATCTAGCAAGTATGCGGAATGATTTCAGATATAAGGATTTTAGCTTTGGTTTTATGCTTGATTTTCGAAAAGGTGGAGATATTTGGTCACAAACAATGAGCCATGCATATACAACCGGGGTTGCTGAAATCACGGCTGCCAACGGAATCCGTGAACGGGCTATTGTCGCTGGAAAAGACGTCATGAGTAATGAACGGTTTGCAATGTCGGATGGTAAAGGTGGTTGGATTGCCAATACCATTGAAACAAATGCACAAGATTGGTTCGAATCCGGAGGTATTGCAGAAAGCTATGTGTTTGATGGCTCATTTCTAAAATTGCGTGAAGCCTATTTGACTTATACGATTCCTTCACATCTTTATAGCAAAATTAAAGGAATTAAACGGGCAAATGTCTCATTAATTGGTTCCAATTTGGCATTGTTGTGGGTACATAAATCAAATACAATGCGTTTAGACCCTGAAACCAGTGGAGTCTCAAGCGATAGCCGCGGTGTTGGTTTTGAACAGGCTACAGTGCCTTCTTCAAGAAGTATTGGATTTAAATTAGGATTTTCATTTTAGTGTAATTAAAAAGTAACTCGTATAGAATTACTCTGGATAAGATAGAAACTATGAAAAGTTTATTTATAAAATTAAGTATACCTGCCTTGGCATCAATGATGTTTTTTTCGGGGTGTACCAAGAGTTTTGATGAGATCAATGTTGATCCAGATGCATTGCCAAATGTACCCCCAGGAAATATGTTGACCAATGTATTAAGAAATACAGCGGAATCCTTCGGAGGGGATGTGGATGGTTATGGAACGTTTGCTGGCTATATTGTGAAAATTCAATATATGGACTATATGTCCGGCTTAATCCCAACGAATAACACCTACGGGAATCGTTGGTATAGTTGTTATTATAATAATACCCAAATCAAAGATTTGCTGGCCAAAACCGAAGATAAGGCCGAAGCATTTAAAAACGTGCGGACCATTGGCAGAATTTGGCAGAATTACATGTGGTTTTTGTTGACAGAAGGCTGGCGCGATGTTCCTTATTCCGAGGCACTTAAAGGTCTTCCAAATGAAGGAAGTATCTTGCTCGCAAAATATGATAAACAAGAAGATATCTACCCTGCCATCATGGCTGACCTGAAAAAGATTTCAGATGAAATGGCTGCAGGAATAGGGACTGACGATGTTGGTGATTTTGACGTTATTTATGGTGGGGATATGGCAATGTGGAAAAAATTCTGTAATTCATTGCGATTGAGAATGGCAATCCGTATCTCTGGGGTTTCTTCCAGTTTAGCTAAATCTACAGTAGAAGAAATCGCAGGCAATCCAACTAAGTATCCATTAATCGTGAGTAACGATGAAAATTGTTATGTTGATTTTCCTGGTACATTACCTTATTTTGAACCGTGGTATAATTCGGGTATCTATGGAAAGCGAATTGATAACTGGGCATTGTCAGATATTTTTATAGATCATATGGTTACCACAAAAGATCCACGGATAGCTGCTATCGCTCAGAAGACCGATGCAGATACTTATAAAGGATATCCAAATGGGGCGAAATCAGGACCAGAGGTATTACGGTCTGTTTCATGGATTGGAGAGAAATATATGGGTGATCCTGCCGGGTTTATTCCTTTCTATAAATCTTGTGAAACGTATTATAGTTTGGCTGAAGCAGCAATGTTAGGTTATAATGTGGGTATCACAGCAAAAGATGCTTATGAAAAAGCAGTAAATCTTTCTATGAAAGAAAATGGGGTCTCTCAGACTGGAATAGATACCTACCTAGCCGGTGCTGGAAAATGGAATAATACAAAAGAACGTATTTGGTGGGATGAATGGGTAGCACTTTTTAAAGAAAATTATGAGGCTTGGAGTTTATATCGAAGAACAGGTGTGCCGACAACAAATTACCCTTCGTTGAATTCGGTATATGGTTCAGCGCATAATGATCAGCCATGGAGGGCACCTTATCCTAATAGCGAATATCAAAATAATAAACTCAATGTGGAAGCGGCAGCCACTAAAGTAAAAGATTTTGTTTGGGGTGAACAGATGTGGTGGGATAAACGGACAGGAAAATTTTAGTTTCATATGTTTATTTTTACGCAGCGAGGCAACTTCAGTTGTCTCGCTGTTTTTTTATAGCCCTTAAATCACATCTGTAAATCGATATTTTGTTGACTACATTTTGAATTCAAATGTGCGTTTAAGACAGTTAAAATGTCTTCTCTTTGATAATGACCAATTGTGAATCGCCTTCTATACACTGCAGACCTTTTACGGATAACTAACCACGGGTTCCCCCCAAAACTAAGCTTAGGAATACCAAGGGGATGCCGTAAAATGCAACAATGGGTAGAACTGAAATCATGGGATTTTTTTAAGCAAATACGGTTCAAGTAGAAATCAAATTATCTCTTTAGACAGTACTTGTTCAGTGATCGTTCAGTGCTTGTTCAGTGATCACTCAGTAGAAACTGAATAACGAGTGACGAATCACTGTCTAAAAATTGATTGAAAATTGTGATTAGCTATAAGTTGATATGCAGATGTGATGCTAATTCTATACCCATTCGACTCCTGGAAATAAACCTAAAGACCTTCAAACAGGAATAACGATTCAAAAAAGCAGATCTATACGTGCAATTGATGAAAAAAATAGGCGAAAAAAAAAGGTTTTCAAACGGGGAGAATGAAAACCTTAAATAACCAATTATAAACCTAAATTATGATGCTACAAAGATAGTGTGTTTATTACACTTTGTCAAGATTTATTTCAAAAAAAATTAAATCTTTTTGAAGACGATACTCGAATTGTGTCCTCCAAAGCCAAAGGCATTGCTCATTGCGGTCTGAACTGTTTTTTCCAGGGGCTGATTGACGACAATATGAATTCCTTTGGGAATATCGGGATCGATATTTTCGATATTAATTGTTGCAGGAATTACATTATTGTTGATGGATTTTATGGCAATGATTGCTTCGATAGCGCCGGCAGCTCCTAGTAAGTGGCCTGTCATTGATTTGGTAGAACTGACCCAAAGATTGCCTGAGTTGCCAAAAGCCCGTTGCACGGCTTTAAGTTCGGCAATATCACCAACAGGCGTTGAAGTCGCGTGGAGATTTAAATAGTCAAGCTGGCTCGCATTGATTTTTGCTTCGTCCAAAGCTAATGACATGGCTTTGGCTGCCGCTATCCCTTCAGGGTGGGGCGAGGTCATATGGTAAGCATCGGCGGTCATTGAAGCTCCAACAAGCTCCGCGTAAATTTTTGCGCCTCTTTTCTTGGCATGTTCATATTCTTCTAAGATGAGTGCTCCGGCACCTTCTCCCATGACAAAACCGTCACGATCGCGGTCAAAGGGCCTGCTTGCAGTCTGTGGACTATCATGTCGGCTCGACATGGCTTTCATGGCAGAAAAGCCGCCAACTGAAGCCGGGGTGATGGGGGCTTCTGAACCGCCGCTGATGAAGACTTTGGCTTTGCCGAGCCTAATGTAATTAAAAGCGTCCATAAAGGCCGTATTGGATGTGGCACAAGCTGATACGGTGGTGTAATTGATTCCTTTTAAGCCATACTTCATTGAAATCATGCCTGAAGCCATATTCACAATAAGTCTAGGAACAAAGAAAGGACTGAATCTCGGTTTATAATCTCCCGTTACGTAAGCCTCAACTTCGTTTTCGAAAGTTTCCATTCCACCCTGACCAACACCCCAGATTACACCGATATCAAATGGATCCATGGTATCGAGATCTAGTCCCGAATCTTCCACCGCCTGCGCTGCACTGTACAAAGCATATTGCGTAAAGAGATCACTTCGTTTAATCTCATTTCTATCTAAGTATTTTTCGGGTTGAAAATGCTTAATTTCACTTGCAATCTGTGTTCGAAACAACGAGGCATCAAAACGGCTAATAAGCGTTGTGTGGTTCTCGCCCCGTAAAATGTTGTCCCAAAATATGTCTATATTTTCTCCCAGCGGGTTAATCGTTCCCATGCCAGTTATTACTACTCTTTTCATCTCTTTTTTTTGATATAAATCTATTAATATACCAATTGGTATTTGTTTTTGTAAAAAAAATTACGCCTTGATCTCCCGATCCACCATATCCTTCATTTTATCCAATACAATGGCAAGATCTTTGGCTCGGCCGGAAATCTTGGAAAGCAGGATTCCGCCTTCAACCATAGCCATAAACGTAATGGCATAATTTTCGGTAGAAATATGCTGTTTAAATTCGCCGCTGGCAACTCCTTCTTCAAGGATTAGAATTAACCGCTGTTTCCAAAGGTCAAAAGAGCGTTTGACTTTAGGTGTTAGAAAAGACAGCGAGTCATCGGCCTCTACGGCCGCGTTCATCATAGGACAGCCTCCTGAAGCTGCGATATTTTTGAAATTTTCCTTGTAGAAATCTAGAAAAGACAAGAGTTTTTTTAACGCTGTTTTTTGCTGTATAATCTGCTGATTAACGGCTTCGGCGATTTTTTTGCTCTGATAGGTATACACATGAGTACCCAGGTCATCTTTGTCCTTGAAATTACCATAGATACTTCCTTTTGTTAATCCTGTCGCTGTCGTGATGTCCGAGAGCGAAGTCGCAAAATAGCCTTTCTTATTAAAAATGGGCGCAGTTTTTTCAATGATATATTGCCGTGTCTGTTCTGCTTTTGACATGTTATTCCTGTTCTTTTAATGCAAATATAAAAAATACTTTTTGGTATATTAGTAATTTGTGCAGGAATGTCTTAGAAATTGGTTTTATTTCGCCTTTGAAATGCGATAGGTACAGCGAGGCGCGTTTTCGATGATGTATTCTGTTCTGCAGATGCGAAAGGCCGGACCGATGAGTTGCTGGAAATTATTCAGTTCTGACCGGCAAAATCCCTGACATTCGGTCGCTGCGGCACATATGGGGCAGTGATTTTCAATGAGAAGATAATCGTCGGCTTCTTTCCTCCATTCAGCCATATAGCCTTCCTCTGTTCTTTTTGCGGCTATAATTTCAAGTTTTTTTTCGATGGATTCGATACCTGATAGCGCTTCAGTATATTTCTGATATACCTTAGACTCCCGGTCACTAATCAGTAGATCCAACGCATTCTCGCCAAGCACCTGTTTGATCGACTGCAACAATTGTACTGTAATGTCGGCATGACTATCTGGGAATCTTGCCATACCCTGTGGCGACAGACTGTAATAAGTCGAGGGGCGGCCTATACCTTCGCTACGGGCATTGGATACGATCAGGTTTTGATTCGCGAGGTTCAATAAATGTTTACGGGCGCCTTCTTTTGTTATTGCCAACGCTGATGCAATCAAAGCTGCAGTGGCTTCTCGGCGCATTTTTAATAACATTAATATTCGATCAGCTGGACTTTTCTGCATTTGACAATAAAAAAGTTGTTTTATAAACTATTAGCAAAGGTAGTATTTTTAATTTTTGTTCTAAAATTTGTTTTAAACAGATGTTTAGTCTTTTTGAATTAGTTTTATGACTTTAATAAAACAACTATTAAGTTGTTTTATTAAAATTGATTCTCTAGTTTTGACTTATCATAAAAACAATAATACTATGCATAAATTTCAATTACCCCAGTTACCATATGCCTATGCGGCACTTGAACCCTATTTTGATCGCGAGACCATGACGATTCATCATCAAAAGCATCATCAAGCTTATGTTGACAACCTAAATAAAGCATTGGAAGGCACGGAAAGCGAAGCTAGCACGCTATTGGATATCCTCACAAGCGTCAGTACATATAGCCCGGCAATCCGCAATAATGGCGGTGGTCACTTTAACCATACGTTATTTTGGGAAATCTTATCGCCCAATCCAAAAACGGTACCCACAGGGAAGTTAGCAGATGAGATAAATGCAGCCTTTGGTTCTTTGGAGGAACTCAAAGCCAAGATTAAAAATGCGGGGCTTGGGCAGTTCGGTTCGGGCTGGTCCTGGCTTTATGTCAAGCATTCCGGTGCCTTAGATGTCGTCGCAACCGCCAATCAGGATAATCCGCTAATGGATACACAATCCATCAGCAGGGGTTTCCCTATTTTGGGTGTCGATGTTTGGGAGCATGCCTATTATTTGAAATATCAGAATAAAAGGGCCGATTATTTAGATGCATTTTGGGCGCTTTTGGATTGGTCTGTTGTTGAACAAAAATACGATGCTGTGATTGCAGGTTTGGTTTGATATGTTTATAAATAAAGTTGAAAACACGGGTATATTGGCTTTAGATCTGATTGATTTTAAGCCCAAACTCGCTATCCTAAGTTTGGACATCAAAACATTGTTGTATCAGGAAGCAATCGTTAAAGAAAAGGAATTCAGAGAAGCTTTGACCGCGGTTGACTGGTCTACTTTCCAAAATAGGGCCGTTGCCATTAGCTGTTCTGTCGATGCAATTATCCCGCCTTGGGTCTATATGGCCCTGGCGGAAAAACTTCATCCTGTTGCAGTGTATTACGATTTTAAGACGGTAGAGGCTTTGGAAATAGACCTGTGGATGCAGGCTTTGCAAGCAATGGATCTGTCGCATTTTCAGCAGCAAAAAGTTGTCATACGGGCCCGTCCGAATATTCCAGCGTCACTTTATATGTTGGCGACGGAACGTTTGATTCCTATTGTGCAGACCTTGATGTATGGTGAGGTTGGTATGCCAAAAGTTATTTTTAAAAAAGGGAAAGTATAATGAAAGCATTAATATTCAATGGCGCCTTGGAAAGAAGGCAAGAATCTACTTCGGGAAAATTGTCACACTATTTTTCCGACCAACTAAACCAACGAGGTGTTGAAAATACGATTTTTAATCTGGCCGATAGCGGAATACCCTTATTTGATTTGAGTCTCAATCGGGTACCCAATGCCGTCAAGATTATGAATACTCAGTTTCTAGAAGCAGATGTACATTTTTGGTTGTCTCCGCTTTATCATGGAAGTATTCCCGGTGTGATGAAAAATTGTTTGGATTGGCTTGAAGTCAGTGCTAAAAATAAACCGGCTTATCTGACGGATAAACATATCGGACTGGTGTGTTGGGCCGATGGTGTACACGCACTACAGGGCATTAATGCAATGGATGCTATCGCGAAGTCGCTCCGCGCCTGGACATTGCCTTTTAGTGTGCCTATGATGAAATCTATGCTTTTTGAGCCGGATAATCCACATGTGGTATCTTCGGCTTACCAATGTAAGCTTGACTTGCTGATCGATATTGCTACGAAAAAGAGCAGGGAATATCGTTGATAAAAAAGCCTCTCGAGCGATCGAGAGGCTTTTTTATCAACGGAAGATGTTTTAGCCTATATTTAAATAGACTGGCCAAATCCTGTATGGAAAATTAATTTCAAAAAAGTAGAAGAATATCTTTAGCAATTCATCGCGGAGATATATCTTTGTTTTTTGGATCCGCTAATTGACTATGCGGTTTTCCGACCTACGTTTTCTACTGTCGACTTTGACAAAGCCGGATCGACCGCAAATTTAGACGTAGGGAGAAGTCTTGAACCACCATCAGACTTTCTTGTTGCATATTATGAAACCATTGGCTGAAAAGGCCCCATTTAGTTTAATTGTTGAAATGATTAAGAAATTGGATTAATAATGTTTCAGTTGAAAGAGTTAACGAAGATAATTGCCTTTTTTATAGTATACTTTACTGTGCATCTTGTAAGTGCACAGAGTTTTCTGCCATTGGATGAAAATAGATATCGATCTGATGCGGAAAGGTTATTGCTGTCGAGTTCGGATGACAGTGTGAAGGCAATGCAGTATTTTTATTTGGCAGATTACTATCGATTTAGGGATACGACCAAATTTTGGGATCATATGCGGGCGGGGGAGCGTTTCGCCAAACCATTCCGGAGTTTACAGGCGATGGGGGCACTCTACAAAAGCTTTTATTATGGACAATTTCTGGATAGTAAAAATGCCGGAGTTGAAGCCCAACGATGTGTAGACCTCCTTGGAAATGCGCAAAAACCTTTTCAGCAGGGCCTTTTGGCCAAAGCTTGGTATAATCTGGGCTTGATTCGATTTCCTAAAAAAGGATTTGCTGATTTTCTGGATATCCTAAACGGGAAGTGCCTGCCTTATGCCAAAGCACATGACCCCATCATGGAAGGTAGTATAAATACGATGATCGGCATGACCTTTATGTCGTCCAATCAGCTTGCAAAAGCTGATGAATATCATCAATTGGCCATCAAGCAACTCGAGCAGCAACCGCCGAGTACAGCACTTGTGGTGGCTTATCTCAATACAGTCAGCAATTATTGCTATCAGGTGAAATCTAAAGAAGCAAGAGTGCTACTGGATAAAGTCAAACAGCTCTTGAAAGATTATCCAAATTCTTCGCAATTACCCAATTACTATTACAATGAGGCGCTTTATTTTACCACAAAGCAACAGACTGATGAAGCCCTTCGTCTGCTGGATATCGGGTTGGATTGGTCGGTGAAAATGAACAATTGGAAATTATTCCAGATGATGCGGTTCAGAAAGTTTAATGTGTATCTCCTGCAGAAAAAGTATGCTGATGCTAAACTACAGTTGGAGGAAATCGTAAAAAATGGATTATTAACGCGAGATCTTTACAACAGTAAAATTGTGTACAGTCAACTGGCGGCTGTAAATGAGCTGATGGGTAATTATCAGGATGCGCTGAAAATGTCCAATAAGGCAAATCAGCTATCCGACAGTATTCAGAAGGTCCAATTGTTGGAGAAAATGAATGAGATGGAAGCAAAATATAAAACCGTAGAAAAAGAAAAAGAGATTCTGAATCTGCGCGCAGAAAAGGAACGCAACCAATTTCGGATTTTCCTCGTTTTGGGTATTGCCGTTTTGCTTTTCTTTATTGTGCTATTTGTTACTTTTTCCTATCGAAAACAACGGAAGCTTAATACACAGATACAGCTCAATCACGAAATCGCATTGGACAAAATGGAAAAGGAAAAGCAGTTGCAAATTTCGGAATCGATGCTAAAAGGAGAGGAGCAGGAGCGTCAGCGTATTGCCCAAGATCTGCACGATAGCATAGGTGGCATGTTGACAGGTTTAAAATTTAAGATTGCCGGCGATGTGGCAAAGAGTACGCTCTTGAGAGATGAAGTGCCGCAGAAGTTGAACGACATCTTAGGCGAAGTAAGGCGGATATCCCACAATCTGATGCCCGAATCGTTGCGTCAGTTTGGACTGATAGCAGCATTGGAGCAATTGTGTATGGCGATGAAAAATAGTAACGTTTCGATCCAGTTTGAGAACTACGAGCCTGAATTGAATGTGGACTTTCAAAAGGGGTTGGCCCTGTATCGAATTGTTCAAGAAGCTATTTCAAATGCACTAAAGTATGCAAATGCAGATTCAATTATCGTTCAGGTAAGTAAATCGGAGGAAGTACTCCATATCCTCGTTGAGGATAATGGCAAAGGCTTTGATTCTGCTGTGTTAAATTATGGATTGGGTTTAAATAATATGGTCAACAGGGTGAAATGGATCAATGGATCAATTGATATTCAGAGTAAGCTTGGATCTGGAACGCAGATCGAAATTGGTGTAACGGTTTAAATAAGCGGAGTCATGAAGATAATTGCAGTGTTAGACGATCATCCCTTATTGTTGGAAGGTGTCGCTTCTTTTCTCAATAATCAGGATGGGTATCTCGTATACCCCTTTTTGGAAGAGATTGCGTTAATTGAATTTTTAAAGATCACGGGGGCCGATCTCATCCTGATGGATATGCAGCTGTTAAAGACAAATGGGGTGGATGTCTGTACACAGGTGAGGAAACTGTTTCCGATGATTCCCATTGTTGCATTGAGCAATTTAGCCGATGGAAACCTTATTTTTCAGTTTATGCAGGCTGGTGGAAATGGCTATATCTTAAAGGATGTTACCAACGAAGAATTCCTGCGCTGCGTAGAGCTCGGGCTCGATGGGAAAGAGGCCGTTTGTGATCGGGCAAAAGAACTTTATCGTGGTGCAATTTCGACGATCAGCGGTCTACCTCGGCTTACACAGCGTGAAAAAGAGATTTTGACGTTGATCTCCAAGGGACTTACGACGAACCAAATTGCTGAACAGTTGTTTTTAAGTCCAGTTACGGTTGAAACGCATCGGCGCAATCTCCTGACTAAATTCAAAGTTAAAAATATGATTGAGCTCGTACAGCTGGCAATGAAACATAAGTTGTTGGGACTCGAATAGAGACCGCTCTCAATGTTCGCCGTAACCCACGTCATCCAACTTACCTTTGAAGACCCTAAATTGGATGATAAAATAGGCAATCACCAGAATTGCGGCAAACATAAACCAGCCTAAACCTACGGAAAGACCATATTCATGCGCCGCCGCATTTTGAATCGTCAAGGAGGGGTTTACGTCATTCGTTGAAGGCAATACTATCGGGAACATGGAAGCAACGGTCGTCGCAAAGCTCCCCAGGATAAAAAGGGATGAAAATAGGAAGCCTATACCATCTTTTTTAAAGGTTTTGATCCAAAATTGTCCAAGTAATCCAACGGCAGCTATCAAAGGGAATATCCATAGCCAATAATGATTTTGAAGATTGTTAAGGGAGATGGGCTTCACATAATGCCATACATAGGCCGATAGTATGACAAGAATAAGCAAGACAAAGTTGAGCTTAAAAACAATGTTCTTTAGTCTCGTGTTCAATGTACTGGATGTTTTCAGAATGACCCAGCCTGCGCCGTGGATGGTTAATGTAACGACGGCAACTAAACCTAATATGATAGTGAACCAGTCTATGATGCCTTGATGTTGGGCTAATGGGTCAAATGTCGGGTTCCAAAGTGCCAAGAAGAAATAGTGCGGCTCTTGGGTAGATACACCATTCTCTACCATACCCAGGTTTACTCCGCGAACGACATTGCCCAGCGCGGCGCCAAAGAAAAGTGCCAGCAACAGGCTTGCTAGGCCGAAAGCCTTATCCCATAAAGCTTCCCAAAGACGATGGTGAACCTGACCTCTGAGTTCAAGACTTATTGCTCTAAAAATAAGTAACCAAAGTACAAGCATTAGGGGAAGGTAGAAACCACTGAAGGAGGAGGCGTAGAGTGTGGGGAAAGCAAAAAATAGGACACCACCAGAAGCGATGAGCCAGACTTCATTGGCATCCCAAAACGGCCCAATTGAGTTGGTAACAGCTTTTTTCTCCTGTTCGGTTTTAGCAAAGAATAGATGGACAATTCCCGCTCCAAAATCGTACCCATCGAGTACGATATAAATTCCCAGCATAAAAGTTAATACGATAAACCAGAATATTTCCATAGCTAATTAGGTTAATGCAACTGTCGTTTCAGGACCTTTTCTAATGATCTTCAAGACTAACATCAGAAATAACAAGCCCAAAAGAATGTATAAACCGACGAAGCCGAGAAAGGTAAATAATGTATTTCCGGAAGATACGGTAGGGGATACACCGTCTACCATTCGCATGAGATTATAAACAAGCCAAGGTTGCCGCCCCAATTCAGCTGTATACCAACCTGCAGTATTCGCGATGTATGGAAATGGAATCATAAACATGATGATCCACAATAACCATTTGGTTTGATACAATTTGTTCCGCCAAAGCAGTAGCGCTCCAAGAACCATAATGCCGATGAATATGGTACCCAGCCCTACCATGATGTGATAGCTGTAATACAGTCCGGGTACGTTGGTTGGATGTAAGGACTGGTCAAATTCATTTAATCCTTTGATTTCTGCATCCCAGCGCTGGTAGGTGAGGAAGCTCAAGACATTCGGCACCGCTATTTTATTGTCCAGCTTTTTGTTTTCCATGTCGGGTTGGCCGACCAGGATAATCTCGGATCCGCCTTGCTCCGTTTTGAAAATGCCCTCCATGCCGGCAAAGGCTGCGGGCTGATATTTGACTACGTTTTTGGCGGCAAGGTCTCCCGTAGGAAATGCCAACATAACCGATGAAATGGCGCCGAAGATGACGCCACTTTTAACGAATATCTTTCCAAACTTACTATGCCGGTCGCTTAGGAGATAGAAAGCTCCAATAGAGGCCACAAAAAAGGAACTGGTCACCAACGAAGCGGCTTGATTATGTAAATAAGATGGCCATAACCATGGATTATTGAATAATGCACTAAAATTGTTCAGTACAAATTTGCCATTTTCAAGAATCTCATACCCAACAGGGTGCTGCATCCAGGAATGTGTGGCGATAATCAGGAAACCACTGGCCCAAGATCCGATAAAGACCATGAGTCCGGATAAAAAATGGAGCTTATGCCCCAGCAACTTCTCTCCAAAAAGAAACATCCCCAGAAATGATGACTCCAGGAAAAAGGAAAACATACCTTCCATGGCTAAGGTCTGTCCGATAATACCACCCGTAAGTTCAGAAAATTTAGCCCAGTTGGTACCAAATTGAAACTCCATGGGGATACCTGTTACAACGCCCATGGTGAAGTTAAGCGCAAAGATTTTCATCCAAAATTTGGATGCATGGTTGTAATCTTCGTTTTGTGTCCGCAGAAATTTCCATTTGAAATAGACGATCATGAGGGATAAACCCATGGTCAATTGAGGGAATAAATAATGGAATGTAATCGTAAATGCGAACTGAAGTCGATTATAGAGAATCATATCTTCCATGTAGCCGAAGTTTTGGTTAAAAGACAGCTAAATATAACCTTTTATTTGCGTATATATCCATGAAGCCGTTTTATTTTTTGATAAAATAACGGGATTTTTATTGTTTCTGTACGCATTGTAAAATCTGAACCTCAATAGCAGATATCAATCAGCGTAATCTCTTTTTTATCTTATCTTCGCCCGAATTTAAAACGGACTTGAACGGTAGAAAAGAGCATTAGGGAAATGAAGAAAGTGCTGATTTTGATGGGTATTTTATTGATACCTATATTTTTTATTGTATTGAATAATACGGGGCGGGGTACAATCGCTAAAGATAATATTGTGTTTCGAGATAAATTATCTGATTACAATTTATTCAAAGGCAAAATTGCTGATCTTGTTCCAAACGACCAGGGAATTTCCTATGAATTAGCCTCGACCTTATTTACAGACTATACCGATAAAAAGCGCGTCATCTTTCTTCCCAGGGGAAAAAAAATGATCGCCTCGGATGATGGTTTGCCCAGCTTCCCCGATGGTACCCTAATTGCCAAAACATTTTTTTATCCGCAAAAAGATGCGGCCGGAGATGTGCGACAGCAATTGCTTGAAACACGGCTGTTGATTTATAAAGACGGACAGTGGAATGCAGCAACCTATCAATGGAATGTAGCCCAAGATGAAGCTTTGTTGTTGATGGACAGTGCTTCAGTGCATGTTTCGTTTTTGGACAGCAAAGGTGACGAACGACAAACAAATTATATTATTCCTTCACGAAACGATTGTATGGCATGCCATCGACAAGGAAATCAGCTGTTTCCGATAGGTCCAAAGATCAGAAATCTGAACCGGATAATCGGTCACGATGGTGACAGCATCCAGCAACTGGTGCAGTTGACCAAACAGGGGGCTCTCGAACTGAAGTCCTTGAAAAGCTTCACGAATTTACCGAGTTATGATGACCTTGCGCAATCAACTGCAAGTCGTGCGCGAGCTTATTTGGAAATCAACTGTGCCCATTGTCACAATCCGAAAGGGACAGCCTACATGACCATGCTGGATCTTCGTTATGAAAGCCCCATGCATGAAACTGGAATTTGGTTGAAACAAGCGAAGATTATTGGACGGATGTCTACATTGGGAGAGATGCATATGCCTCAAAAGGGAACCACCGTACTGCATGATGAAGGCATCCTGCTGATTAAAACCTATCTAAAAACTTTAAAATAAGCGTTCATTGCTTATCCTTAATCGGTAACCTTTTACGGCTACCAGTCTGCTTATATAGTCCCTCTGCAGGTCTCGTATATTTATTTTAAGAAAATCTATAGAATTAGTAGATTATATTAAATTTACTCCTATATTTGTGAAAAGATAACAGATCGCTGTTGAAAATATGCATTACTTTTCAGCGTGGCGTATTAACACATTATTATGGAACATATCAATATTAGTAAAAGCACATTTTTCGTAAGTATTACTGCAAAGTCTCTGAAGGCTAAATCCCCTGATGTAAGAAAGATGCGAATGTGTCATATAGGATAATTTCCCTTATCTTTTCTCAAACTGACAGCAGGGGAGGCGCTCGCTTCCCCTCATGTCTTCAAAATAAAAACAAGTTTTCGATTGGCGTTGGCACTTGTTCGTATTCACCATTAATACTTTATCTATGAAAAATCTTAGGGTACTCCGGTATTCTACCTTGTCGCTATGTTTATTGTTATCTGGCGTTGGGCATCAGGTATATGCGCAAACAGATGTTAAACCGATTGTCAATGCTTCCTTATCAGGCTATGTATATGATAGTCAACGTAAGCAGTCTCTTGAAGGCGTAACCATTCAACTCGAAGCTGTAACGCATGTTGTTACAACAGATCAAAAAGGTTTTTTTCAAATTGTAACGGGACAGAAATTACCATTTTCCATTACACTCTCGCGCATTGGCTATAAGAAAAAGTCCTTGTTAGTTTCCGAATCTCCCACAAAAATTGAATTAGAGCCAGTTACACAGGACCTGGATGAGGTGGTGGTTGTTGGCTATGGAACTCAGAAAAAAATCTCGTTGACCAATTCAATCGCCAGTATTGATGGTGATAAATTGACGAAAAGACCAGTTTCTAATACGCAGCAGGCTTTGCAGGGCTTATTACCGGGGGTGACTGTTCAAGACCTTGGTGGAAAACCAGGGCAATCGGCTGCCAATATTCGAATTAGAGGATTGACGACATTTAATACCAATTCGAGCAGCACCAGTGGATATGATCTCAGCAAGAATAATGCTTTGGTCATTGTGGACGGAATTGAACAACCCTGGTCCAAGTTAAACCCCAATGATATCGCTTCAATTTCAGTCCTGAAGGATGCGGCTTCCACGGCGATATATGGATCACGTGCGACCAACGGTGTAATTATTGTAACTACCAAAAGTGCAAAATCTGGACATGTTGTGATTGATTATAATGGCTACTACGCCTTACAAAAATCAATCAACACCCCAAAGCAGATGGACGCCGTATCCTACCTCCAATTGCAACAGGACGCCTACCGTAACGCGGGGCTGGCGGTGCCGGCGCGATTTACTGACGAATCAATAACGGCTTATCGGACTGCGACCGATCGCGAAAAATATCCTTTACCGAATACATGGTTTGATACACTGTTGAAAACAGCTCCTCAACAAGACCATGCCTTGTCATTCGCAGGTGGAAATGACATTCTACGTTCTAGATTGGCGGTTCGTTATAATAAACAGGATGGTATTATTGATTATTATGGCGCTGAACTGGCGGATATTAGGCTAAACAACGATTATAAAGCAAGCTCTTGGCTTAATTTTACAGGAAGTATAAACTACCGATATAGCAAAGCCGCTGAGCCTGGACGTGATCCGATCAACAACTTTCTCCACGGCTCCATGTGGGTGGTCCCCAAATATGATGATGGTACCTACGGATTAAGTACACAAGGAAATAATCCTTTAATGTTGATTGAGAAAAGTGGTTTTAAAAAGGTTAATGAAAACTACTTAAGCTCCATCGTTAAAACCGACATTCAATTGTGGAGAAATTTGTTATTTACGTCCCAATTTGGTGTAAGAGTGAACCTAAATAATACCAAAACCTTTTTGAACGCTTTTGACAATAAGGACCGAAATACAGGTATTGTAAAAAGTTTTCCGATCAATTCATTAAACGAAATTCGTGATAATAGCAGCGAGTATACATGGAACAATCTGTTGACCTATCAATTGGCGGCTGGGCCAAATCATATTAAGGCACTTGTTGGCTATTCACAGATTCACAATTATCAAAATTACTTAACGGCTTATCGCGAAAGATTCTACAATAATGATATCACCTCTATCGGACAAGGAGCTGATGATGCGACCAAAAACAATAATGGATATGATGTGCAGTATGGCTTGCGTTCGTTTTTTGGTCGGGTAAATTACGATTGGGATGGCAAGTATCTGCTCGAAGTGAATGGGCGTTACGATGGTTCATCCCGTTTTACGGGCGACAAGCAATATGGTTTTTTCCCTTCGGCATCAGCAGGATGGCTCTTATCCAAGGAAAACTTTTGGGAACCTATTCGAAATTCGTTGAACGAATTCAAATTGCGTGCTTCCTGGGGCAAGACAGGAAACCAATCGGTAGATTTGTATAGTTATTATTCTGCCCTCATTGCGGCAGGATATGATTTTGGGGGTAAATCTGTACAGGGGTATCGACTGGACAGTTATGCCAATCAGCAATTGGGCTGGGAGTCTACGATGCAGTATGATTTGGGCTTGGATGCCGCTTTCCTAAACAATCGCTTGACTTTTACCCTGGATTACTATAAAAAGGTAACTGACGATATTCTACTAAATCTGGATATTCCTGCCGTTTTGGGATTAAAGCCTTCACCCCAAAATGCGGGAACAGTACTGAATCGCGGTTGGGAATTCAGCGCAAATTATCAGAAAAGACCAAGTGCGCCTGGGGCTTTTGCTTACCAGCTGAATGGAAATTTAAGTATCAACCATAATGAAGTAACCGATCTAAAAGGTACTGGACCCTACATTGCCGGATCGGATATTGACCCAAGGTATATTATTGCTAAAGGACTTCCGATCAACACACTTTGGGGATATAAGACCGATGGTCTCTTTCAGTCTGCGGAGGAAATTCAAGCTTATGGCGCTACGTATGCTACAAATACGAAGCCCGGAGATGTGAAATATGTGGATTTGAACGGCGACGGGGTGATCAATGCAAATGACATGGCCGCTATTGGCAACTCTTTCCCCAAATATACCTTCGGAATAAATGGGAGTTTCACCTTTAAGAATTTTGATCTTGATCTGCTCTTTCAAGGTGCAGCAAAAGTCGATACCCGATTGTCAGGAGCATTGGCTGAGATGGGAAATCAGGAAGGCTTTACACACGAAATATTTACAAACAATTATTGGACACCAACACATACGGATGCACGCTTTCCGCGCGTGGTCAAATATGATTTGCGTAATGTCGCAACCTCGGACCGTTTAGTGGTTAACGGTTCTTACCTGCGGTTGAAAAACATACAGGTTGGATATACAGTGCCACTACATGCTATCGGAAAGACAGCAATCAACAAACTTCGGGTATACCTATCCGCGACGAATTTATGGACAATTTCAAAATTGAATGAATGGAACCTGGATCCTGAAGCGGAATCTGGACGAGCGGTATATTATCCGCAAACCGGCCTTTATACACTGGGCGTCAATTTGACGCTGTAGTGTGATTGTTAATAATATATAATTGAAAACGAATGAAATTTTACAACTATCTATATCAAAAAAGAAACCTGATTTTCAGTTTCGGACTGTTTTCGCTTATGCTGATTAGCTGTGATAAGAATCTGTTAGATGCTGTACCTACCGACCGCCTGTCGGAAAATATATTTTGGAAGAGCCAAGCCGATGCGGAGCTAGCTGTAAATGCGCTCTACAACGACCTGGATGGAGCAGAAATCTTCTATTCCGATGCATTGACGGATATAGCCCATGTCAATCAGCCTTTCGCTGTGGATGCCTATATTGAATTGGGTACCTATGATGCTTCAAGTTCTCGGTTGTACAACACCTGGAGCAGTGCCTATAAAGGAATCGGTGCAGCCAATTACTTTTTGGCGAATGTTGGTAAAATCGAGGGCAGCAAAGATGAAACATTGATTGCTCGATATATCGGCGAAGCGCGCGTGTTAAGAGCCTATCAATATATCAAATTGGCCTATTTATTCGGTGCAGTTCCTCTGGTAAAGGCACCATTGACACTACAGGAAGGAAGAGAAGTACAACAAGCGACGCTATCTGAAATCTATGATTTTATCGACAGCGAATTGGAACTGGCTGCGGCAAGTTTGCCTGAAAGCTACTCCAGTAACGATATCGGACGCATAACCCGTTGGGCCGCATTGGGCCTGAAAGCCCGGTCGGATTTATATGCAGGACGTTTTGCAGCAGCAGCAAAGGCAGCAAAAACGATTATCGATGGCAAACGATTCGAGCTTTACCCTTCGTACGCAAATCTGTTTACGTATGCAGCTGAAAATAACAAAGAGGTATTGTTGGATAAGCAATTTCTGGAGAATATATACACGCAAAGTGTCTTTAACCTCTTAGCCTCCTATAGCCAACAAAATGGGCAGAGTACCTATGTGCCTACCAAAGCCTTGGTCGATAGCTATACCACATCCAAAGGTGATTTAATTACGGATGCCAATAGTGGTTATGATCCCAAAAATCCCTATAAAAATCGTGACCCGAGGCTTGCTTTTTCAATTTTTTTGGATGGCGATCCACTTCCAAATGGAGCAATTTTTCATCCAGCACCAAATAGTGGGACTGCCGATGCTGTGGGGAGCACCTATATTGCTTCTACAACAGGTTTCAATATAAAGAAGTATATCGATAAAAAGGATTTGGCAAACCCTTCTAAAAGTGGCTTGAATATTATACTATTACGTTATGCTGAGATATTATTGACCTATGCGGAAGCAAAAATTGAGCTCGGCGAAATTGATGGCAGTGTTTACGATGCCATCAACCAAATTAGAAATTCACGAACGGATGTAAAACTTCCAATAACAAGTAATCAAGCAAATCAGGAGCAACTTCGCCAGTTGGTTCGTCGCGAGCGTACGGTGGAACTGGCATTTGAGGGGTTGCATCTCGCGGATATAAGACGATGGAAAACTGCTGAAAAGGTTGTTCCTGGTAAAGTGTATGGCATCACCTATCAAAATAATAACGGAGAGGCAGTTGTCGTTGAAGCAGCCTCCGAAAGCCGTGTTTTTGATGCGAAAAAGCATTATCTCTGGCCCATTCCACAACGGGAAATTAACCTCAATCCGAATTTAAAACAGAATCCAAATTGGTAAAAATTGTTATCTTGTGGCACGAATCCAATTAACTCATACAACTATGATGCGATACACTAAATTTATGACCGCTATGGCTTTATTTTTACTGGTGGCTTTTGCCAATGCCCAGCAAAAAAAGCCTAATATTATCTTAATTTTGACCGATGATCTCGGATATAGCGACCTTGGCTGTTATGGAAGTCCGAATATTTCAACCCCCTTTTTGGATTCGATCGCCAGTAAGGGCGTGAGAGCAACAAACTTTATGGTTTCTACGCCCTCGTGTACACCTTCAAGAGCTTCTTTATTAACCGGGAGATATGCTTCACGTTGTAATCTTCCAGCACCAATCGGTCCAGGCTCAGATTTAGGCTTGCCTGATGAAGAGGAAACGATTGCCGAATTATTAAAAAAGGTAGGCTATCGGACAGCATTGGTCGGAAAATGGCATTTAGGAGATAAACAAACTTACCATCATCCTAATCAGCAAGGCTTCGATTCTTTTTATGGCATGCTGTATAGCCACGATTACCGCGATCCTTATGTAAAGACCGACTCTGTCATTAAGATCTTCCGGAATCGGAAACCTGAAGTCGTGGCACCCGACGATTCGGATCTGAGCGCACTTTATCACAAAGAAACAGTGAAGTTTATCGAAGATCAAGATAAAGATCATCCATTCTTTTTATACTATGCGCATAATTTTCCGCATCTTCCTTTGGCATTTGCCAACAAAAAGAACCGATTTGCAGATCAGCAAAATGCAGGCCCTCTGGGTGCGGTGATGCAGGAGCTGGATCATAATTTTTCGGAGCTCTGGAAAACGGTTGAGCGAAAAGGCCTCGCCGATAACACCATTTTAATTTTTTCAAGTGATAATGGTCCCTGGATAGCTTATCCATCGCGAATGTCTGACGATCACGCTACAAAGAACTGGCATGTGGGTACTGCAGGTGTCTTCAAAGGTTCTAAAGCCGAAACAACAGAAGGTGGCGTCCGTGTACCGTTCATTGTTTATGGAAAGGGCTATGCCCAAGAAGGGAAAGTTCTTCGACAGGCAATTAGCAACTTGGATGTGTTGCCGACCATCGCCAAATGGACCGGTGCATCATTGCCGAAGAAATCTATCGATGGTCAAGCGATCGATTCTTTATTGAACGGCAAATCGGAAGATTTAAAAACAGCACATAGACCAATATTTTTAGTGAATTATGGACATGTTGAGGCGGTTCGGTCAGGTGACTGGAAGTATCGTCGGATAGCGGGTGGAGTCAATCAGATTTCGGGTAAACCTTATGATGCTATTGAAGAACTACATAACATTGCCTGGGATCCGAGTGAAAGAACCAATATTTTAACGGAATATCCAGAAAAAGCGGCGGAATTGCGTTTATTGTTTGAAAGCTTTGATGGGAATATGGAGTAGCTAGAAATAGCAATGACTAAACATAGACATCGTTAAACATAGACAAGGCGGCACTTATTTTCGAAGTGTCGCCTTGTTTTTTTATAGAGATGCAATAGATTTAAAGCAATTCAAACTCTTTTTCTTTGACATCACGGCTGTTGGGACCAATGTAGACTTTGAAAGTTCCTGGTTCGGCAACGTAATTCAGATTGTTGTCAAAAAATTTGAGATCATCTACTTTGATGTTAAAGTTTACCGTTTTTTGCTCTCCTTTTTTGAGGAATATTTTTTGAAAGCCTTTTAATTCTTTTACAGGACGCGTGACAGGACCAACAACATCCTGGATATAGAGCTGCACGGTTTCTTCCGCATCATAGTTTCCTGTATTGCAGATGTCGATACTTGCTAGCAGCGTACCTTTATCGTCAATTGTGTTGCGGTCAAGACGAATTTCACCATAGGTAAACGTCGTATAACTTAATCCATAACCAAAAGGGTAGAGTGGGGAATTGCTTACATCGAGATAATTTGATTTGAATTTTTCAAAATCGCCCGAGTTTCCGTAGGGTCTACCGGTGTTTTTGTGCGCATAATAGATCGGAATCTGACCAACATTGCGTGGGAAGGTGGCGGTAATCTTACCTGAAGGAACGACGTCCCCAAATAAGACATCGGCTACTGCTTTTCCTGTTTCCGTTCCGCCAAACCACACATTTAATATGGCTGGTACGTGAGCATCTTCCCAAGTAAGCGTAAGTGGTCTACCCGTAAATAACACCAATACAACTGGTTTTCCTGTTGCCAGTAATGCTTTTAACAGGTTCTGTTGATTTTTCGGAATATCCAATTCGGAGCGACTGGAGCTTTCACCCGACATTTCTGATGATTCACCAAGGGCAGCCACGACCACATCGGATTGTTGAGCAACTTTTACAGCGTCTGCGATGATCTCCTCTTCTTTTCGGGAATCGCGTGTTATGGTACGGCCAAACATGGTTGCATGCTTTTGGTAAATTGGATCTTCCAACAGATTGCTGCCCAGGTGTGTGAGGATATTGACTTGATTACCCAACACGGCTTTCATTCCCTCCACTAAAGAGGCTGTTTTGTCCAATTCAGCACTGACACTCCACGTTCCGGGCATATTTGGACCTGAATTGGCTAATGGACCAATGACAGCAATTGTACCTGTTTTTTTTAAAGGAAGTGCTTGGTTTTCATTTTTCAGCAAGACAAAAGATTTTGCTGCAATTTCCCGGGCTTTTGCATGATTGGCAGCCGATCCGATTACAGTTTTTGCCCGTTTTTCGTCACAATAGCGGTAGGGATCGTCAAATAAGCCTAATTTATACTTGGCTTCCAAAACAAACCGGCAGGCCCTATCGATGTCTGCTATTTTGACCTTGCCCGCATCTAAAGATTTTTTTAATGTCGTCAGAAACCCTTCACCGACCATATCCATATCAACGCCAGCATTCAGGCTTAAGGCCGAGACCTGTTGGAGGTCACCGAGGCCATGTGCTGTTAATTCGTTTACAGCAGTGTAATCAGTTACGACTAATCCTTTAAAGCCCCATTGCTTACGTAACACATCCGTCATTAACCATTTATTTGCCGAGGCAGGGACACCATTGATATCGTTAAAAGAAGTCATGATACTTCCTGCTCCCGCATCTATCGCTGCTTTATAAGGAGGTAGATATTCGTTGTACATGCGGTGAAGGCTCATATCCGTGCTATTGTAATCACGACCACCTTCTGCTGCACCATATAAGGCGAAATGTTTGACACAGGCCATCATGGTGTTATGTGCTGCCAGGTTATCCCCTTGGAAGCCATGGACGATGGCTTCTGCAACTCGCGAGCTTAGATAGGTATCTTCACCCGCACCTTCGGAAATACGGCCCCAGCGTGGATCGCGCGAGATATCGACCATGGGCGAAAATGCCCAATTAATTCCATCAGCGGTAGCTTCTTCGGCGGCAATACGTGCCGATTGTTGAATCAAGTTCATATCCCAGGTAGCAGCAAGACCTAAGGGAATTGGGAATACCGTACGATAACCGTGAATGACATCCATCCCAAAAATGATGGGTATTTTTAAGCGGGATTGCTTGACGGCTATTTCTTGCGTTTTGCGAATTTTCGCTGGTGTGCTCATGCTGAAAATACCACCGATTTGGCCGTTTCTAATTTTGGTATCCACATCGGTGGATACAGTGGTTCCAGTTGTCGCTTCGCCACCGGTTACCAAATTAAGTTGTCCAATCTTTTCTTCGACAGTCATCTTAGCCATAAGCTGATCAATGAATGTGTCCATTTTCGGATTGGATTGCGCTGGACTTGTATGCCAGGCGAGCAATGCAAGAAGGAAAGTACCTACTACTTTTTTCATCGTATTATTTTTTTTGTGCGCGTGGATTTTGCTTTCCGCGCAATAGGGTAAGTTTATGTCAAGTGCTCAAGATGATCCCTGAGTTTTCTTGATCAGATGTCCTGTTATTTTCGTGGAAGGAACCATTTTCAACGTGTGACGGATTGAAAATGATTCCATAGGCCACTACTTTAAATAAGGACTGGTAAAACCGAGTTTCTTTAGTCCTTGTTGAATTTCTGGAGCCTGCATAAATAGGTCCCAGATTTTTCCGGTTCTGTAGTTTTCGATCATGACAATAATAGGCCCCTGATCGATGGCTAAATAACGTTGTGGATACCAATTTGCCGTTTCACTGTAGGCATCATAGTAGCCATATTTACCCCAGATTTTATTGCCGAGCTGATTGTTTAAGTATTGTGCAAACTGTATGCTTTCATGTGGGGCGTAGGGCATAGACGATAAAGCCGCTGTAGGGGAGATCACACCAGGATCGTTGTCTGGATGATGTGCATCGTAACCGTTGATGGAATAGCTGGCCGTCCAGCCCCAACCTTTCGTTGAACCATAGCCTTTGTACCCTTTTGGGTTCAGATCGGCGTATGCCAAATTGATCTTAACATGATTGCTTGTCGCCTCCCAATAATCTGCGTATTGGTCTTTTAATCCTTTGGGGCTCAATCCTAGATAGGAGTAATGTTCCCAGAAGAGCGGGCCCACTTCACCTTCTTTGGCATTGTGCTTTAGCACGAGTGGAATGTCATATTTTTTAGCGGAGCTTTTAATTGCACCAGATCTTGCCCATCCCTCGTGATACACCTGGGGTGCAATCGGATAAGTAGGGGATGAGGCTGCCAAAATATAGGTAATAAGACACTCGTCATATCCTCTGACGGGATGATTTTGCTGGAAGTTAAATTTAGGGCTCCAATGCCAATAAATAACATTTTGTCCGTTTGTATAGTGATTCCAATTGATTTCTTTCCATAGCTTATCTGCTTTTTGAGCGATTAGTTGGGCGGAATCACCTTTATCTTTTAGATACTCCCGAATTGCGATTAATCCCTGCGCTAAGAATGCCGTTTCAACAATGTCGCCACCGTTATCTTTTTCACTGAACGGTTTCGCTGTACCCAGTTCACCATCGTACCAGTGTGCCCAGGCTCCTTTAAACCGTTCGATTTTGCCAAGATAATCCATGATGTGATTCAACTTTTGAATGCCTTGTTCCTGGCTGATAAAACCACGTTCCATCGCGACGATCATACCCATGAGTCCGAAGCCACTACCACCTATGGTCACGACATTACGATCATTTTGGGTGTAAACACCATCCATATGAATGCGTTCTCTAGCGAGACCAGAAGTTGGTTCGGCGCCCTCCCAAAAATATTGAAATGTATGTTGCTGAATAGTGGTCAATAGCGAATCTTCATTGATCTTGCTTCCACTTGTTGAATCAATTTTTGAGGAACTTTCTGGACTGCTCGTCGTTGTATTTTGGCACGAACTGCTGAGAATAAGCGCCAAAGCTATACCGCTAAACGCTGGATATGCTATTCGTTTTCTCATGGATATCTTGTTTAATTCTTGAAAAAATGTTCAAACGACCATAGGTCGTTTGAACGGAGTTATTTTGTATAAATGATTACCAACCGGTATTTTGCGGCATTTCTGGTGTTTGAATACGTTGATTCTCTGGAATTGGAAAAAGTAACATTTTATCCTGGAAAGTTTTTCCATTGGCAGCCATGGCTGTTTTTGCCTGTTTTGTACGCACCAGATCAAACCAACGGTCGTGTTCAAATGCCAATTCAAGACGCCTTTCTTTCCAGATCAATTGACGGAGCTGCGTTTGGTCGGTTGTTGTTACATTGGCTAATTTTACGCGTGTGCGTACGGTATTTAATGCATTCAGCGCTTCACTGCTATTGCCAACCTCATTTGCGGCTTCGGCCAGGATAAGATAAATTTCACCCAGACGGAGGTAACGTACGTTTTTATCACCGTCAGCGGCACCTCCATTTGCTGAGGAATACGCTTTTTCATTATACATTGGGTTTTCTACACCATTGTCAATCAGACGGCCATCGTAAAGGGTTTCACCCCTGAAAATAATTGTGGCATCCCGGCGGATATTGTCTTTTTCGGCATTGAAGGCATCCAATAAGTTTTGGCTTGGGATATTAAAACCCCAGCCTAAGTTGACCGCTCCTCCACGAGGTGCCTGTACTTGACTATATTGTTGGATACCATGTGCGATAGAGGTGCCCCTTGCTTGAAATTCAAATAATGATTCGGGACCATTTTCACCAGCCAAACGCCAAATTGTTGCGTAATCCGGTTCGAGACTATATCCTCCAGATGTGATGACAGTTTTCGCCATGTCGGCAGCTTGTTGCCATTTGCTTTGATACAAATAGACTTTCGACAATAACCCTTGTGCGGCACCTTTGGTCGCTCTACCTAAATCTTTTGCAGCATAAGCAGATTTGAGTGGAAGATTGTTGATAGCAAATTGTAAATCCGCTTCAATATAGGCGTAAACTTCAGCTGCGGGTTCTCTTTTTATTAAATCACGTTCTTGGATAGGAACATCGCCCCATCCGCGGACAAGATAGAAATAGTTCAATGCACGCAGAAAACGAGCTTCGGCAATCAATCTGTTTTTATAAGCTTCGTCTGTCAGTCCAAATTTTTCTGTGTATGCAATAGCTTGTGTAGCCCGCCCTATGGATTTATACCAACGTGTCCACATGGAAAGAAAGGAACCCGTTGTTGAAGTGTAAGTCAACTCGTCTAAACTTAACTTGTCACCACCGGCATCTGTCGCTGAACTACCTTTATCCGCATTATCGGAAAGCATGTCCGTGATACCGATGTAAGAGAAAGAATAATCCCAATCAGTAAACATTCCATATACACCATTGACAAATTGCTCGGGTGTGTAGATTTCTTCACTGTCTTCGGCTTCAACATATTCTTTAGAAGGTACATCTAAGAAGTTGTTGTCTTTACAGCCTTGCAATGCAATGCCCCCACTAAGAAGAATTGCTATATAAAGTTTGTTAATTTTCATTGTCTTCAAAACTAAGGTGATTAAAATTGCATGTTAAGTCCAAATAAGAAATTACGTGTCGTTGGATAAGCTGAAAGCTCAATACCAGAAGTTAAATTTGGACTACCGTCGCCGGCAAGTTCAGGAGAGAAACCACTATAATTCGTAAATATAAATGGATTCTGAGCAGTAACATATAATCTTAATTTAGATCTCGAGCTATATAAGTTATTGAAAGTGTATCCTACAGTGATATTATTGATACGGAAATAAGCGCCCGATTCGAGGAAATAACTCGAAGCCCAATATGCTCTTTCTGCACCGGGATGTTCATTGGTTGAACCTGCGCCAGTCCAGCGATTTTCAAAAGTTGATAACGCGATGTTCTCACCTGCATTGGAACGAACGCTATTTAAACCATTGTAAACCTTATTGCCTGCGACACCATATCCGGAAACATTAAAATCAATAGCTTTATAATTAACACCAACATTGATACCATATGTTGAAGTCGGTAAAAATGATCCAAAGAAAACCTTGTCGCGGGAATCGATGACACCATCTTCATTTTGATCCTTGTACTTCAGATAGCCAGGTTTTGCAGCACCAAACGATGGGTAATTTTTTACATCTTCCGCATCTTGAAAGACACCATTTGCCTCAAACATCCACCAGCCATAGATCGGTTGTCCAACGCGAAGCTGTTTGGTAATCTCCCCATTATTTAAACTGCCTCCAGTAGCACGGTCATAAGCCGGGACCACTTCCGTTACTTTATTTTTATTGTATGAATAATTAACACCGAATGTATAACTGAACTCCGGACTTATACTTTTGTTCCAATTTAAGGCCACTTCCACACCTTGGTTTAATACTTTAGCACCATGCGCATAGAAGTTTTTTTCGGATGGAGAGGTGTAAGTCGGTGTGACATCAAGAATAGTATTGGTATTCAGCTTATGATAGTAGTCAATGGATCCTGAAAGCTGATTGTTTAGAAACGCAAAGTCTACGCCAGCGCCCGTTTCTCTGGTTACTTCCCAGGTTAGATTTACGGCTGGAGTGCCATATGCGCTTCCATAAACCATATTCTGTTCAGGACCAAAAACGTAGTTGTAATTTGAACTTTCTGGACTTGTTAAAATTGTGGAAACATTTAGCGGGATATCTTGGTTACCTAATTTACCCCAGTTTCCGCGCACTTTCAATAAATTAATCCAGCTGGCATCTTTCATAAAGCTTTCGTTGGTTACCGTCCAACCTAATCCCACCGATGGGAATGTACCCCAGTATTTTCCTGTATTACGGAAAACACTTGATCCATCTCTACGCAATGTTGCCGTTAAATAATATTTGCTATCGTAATTGTACTGCAAACGTCCAAAATACGAAGCTAAGGCCCTCGGAGTATAAGAGGTTTGTAGCGCAACAATACCATAATTGGTTGTTCCTTTTGCAAGATTGATATTCCAGTATTGCTCTTGTTCAGGTACATTATAACCCGTTTGGCTACTCATGCTGTTTATGTCGTATTTCTCACGCGACATCCCCACAACCGCCTCAATATGATGCTTGTCAAAATTCTTGTTAAATGTTAAGAAATTCTCGATAGACCAGCGGAATTGTTCTAGATTTTCATATTTCAAGCTGTTGTCTACATAATCAAGCGCTTTTGGATTGTTTTCCTTTAATTTGATGAAATCAGATTCATTCAATAAAGTATTAGCATTTAACCATTGATCTTTTACATTATTAAAAATCCGTTGTTTCGAATAAAATTTATTCCCGCCAATACGCGAATTGATTTTCAGATAATCTGTAATCTTAAATTCTCCCTCAAAACTTCCTTGTAAGCGTAGCGTATTTGTTCTTTCATTTTGGCGTAAAACCTCATACACTGGATTTCCAATAGAATTTAGATTTCCGATGGCTTGGCCTGGTGCGGCCTCAATGCCAGCGACACCTGTTGTTGTATTTACACGACCTAAACCGTAACGGCCATTATCAAACATAACGGGCGCAAGTGGCGACTGACGGTAAGCCGTGGTGAAAGCACTATAAGGCTTAGGTGTTGCATTTGTTAATGTAAGATTTAAATTTTGGCTGAACTTTAGGCGGTTGTTTAAAAATTTATATACGTTGTTATTGCGTATGGTATTTCTTACAAATTTGGAGCCTTCAAGAATACCATTTTCGGTATAATTGTTTGCTGATACGAAGTAATCAACTTTCTCAGTTCCACCAGAAATATTAACAGCATTATTAAATACAGAACCTGTACGTAATAATTCGTCATACCAATCTGTATTATATTTTTGATTCTCAGCTAAACGGTAAGACCCATTGGTCGAGGTGAGGTATTCATTTGCAAATATTCTAAACTGATCAGCGTTGGCCATTTTCACGCGGTTCAATACGTTTTTTATACCCGCAAAGCTTTCATAATTGATGTTTGTTGTTCCGGTTTTACCTTTCTTCGTCGTCACGATAATAACGCCATTAGCCGCCCGAAGACCGTAAATAGATGCGGAGGATGCATCTTTTAAAACATCCATAGATTCAATATCGGATGGGTTGATATTATTAATATCTGTTTGTGCAATTCCGTCGACAATATAGAGTGGATTCCGTCCTGATAAGGCAGTTCCTAAGCCCCTGATAATGACATTGGGTGATGACCCCGGAGCTTCATTTGCAATAATATTGATACCTGCAGCTTTACCTTGGATGGATTGCATGGCCGACATGGCAGGTTGCTTCGTGATATCGGATGATTTCAAGGAGCTGATCGATCCGGTCAGATCTGCTTTCTTTTGTGTACCATAACCGATAACAACAACCTCTTCCAATGCTTGATTTTGATTTTCTAAGAATACATTGAGTTGCGTTTGATTACCAATGTATACCGTTTGTGTGCGATAACCCAGAAAGTTAAAGACCAGTGAGTCGGTAGGAGAGGCATTGATTTGAAATTTCCCCGTTGCGTCGGTTTTTGTAGATACTGCTTTCCCTTTGATACTAATGGTGACGCCAGGCATGGATATCATGCTTGTGCCATCTTTGACCACTCCTTGTACCGAAGTTTGTCCATAGGCAACCGATACGACCATGGATGTCAAAAATAATGCGGATAGATTCCTCATATCGTTAATTTTTGGTGTTTGTTTAAAATACGTTGGTTATTTCCCTGAAGCAAATATGTTGATGTAGTACAACTTTGCCAAAATTTAACATATTCACATCACTACTACATGAAATTTCGGCTTGCTCAGGCTACCTTTTGTTGTATTTTATATTTTTCATAATCAGTATTTTGTGTTGTTGTTTTTACTGAAATAACACGAGCTTTAGTGTGTTTTATACACTAAAGCTCGTGTGTGGTAATGATGTAGTGTCTGTGATGAAAATTTAACGTTCCATCAGGAATTCAGAAAGGTTTTTGTCTGTTGGAATGCCTAACTTTTTGCGTAATCGATAGCGTCTAATCTCGACACCGCGTGTACTAATGTTGAGTAATGAGGCAATTTCCTTACTCGACATATTGAGCCTTAAATAGGCACATAGTTTCAGATCATTGGGGACGAGATCAGGAAACTCTTGTTTCAATTTCTTGAAAAAATTCTCATGTGATTCGTTAAAGCTTCTTTCAAAAATATGCCAGTCACGATCGTCGTTATGGGCATCATCGATAAGCTTGTTTATCTTTTTCAATTCATCCGAACTCAGCTTGTTGCCATCAGCATCTTTAAGCTGTTTGAGCTCGGCGTGTAAATTGTTCAACATCTCATTTTTGTAAACGATATTGAGTGCCGCATTGGCAAGTTCTTTATTTTTTAATTGAAGCTGATCTTCTAATTGCTGGTTTTTAAGTTTAATCCAGTCCTTTTCTTTTTGCTCTGTTTCGCGTTCCAAGGCAATCTTTTTCTCTTCTAGCCATTTTCGCCGTATTTGAAACTGACGCTTGCGCTCCCGTTGAAGATTAAACCTGTAAGCTAAATAGATGAGCGTTATCAGGACGAGTGTATAAAATAACTTCGCCCACCAAGAAAGAAACCATGGATGCCGAATGGTAAATGAAAATGTCTGGACTTCCGAAACTGACCCCATATTGTCCTTCGCCCTGATTTTAATTTGAAACTCTCCATAAGGTAGATTTGTGAAATCTTGATAGGCAGTTTCACTCCATTCGGACCAATTGTCTGAGTAACCTTCGAGATAATATTGGTATTGAAGTGGCGAAGTCGAATAATATGGACTTGAAAAGCTAATTCTAAGATTATTGTCCGATGATGATAGTTTAAACGCTGAATCTGGGATAATAGCCTGGCCTGTTGTCAAGTTGACAAGTTGCGCTATTTGCGGAAGTGGCAACCTGTATTTTTGTGATTTATCGGCATGACGGTAGATCGCAAATCCATCATCTAAACCGATGAGATAGTATTGGTTTTCAATCGGGAGAATGTTTTCATAGTTATTCATCATTCGATCCTGTAAGGGACTGAGCAGATTGGAGTCAATATGCAATTTGCCCTTACTGTCAAAATCTACTTTAGCAATTTTAGTCTTCTGAATAAACCAGTAGCTGTTTGTATTGATCGGTATGACCTTATTTGAATTTTTATAGCTGCCTAACGCTGTGTTTAATTCATTGGCATAGCTGAATTTTTTCACAATATTGTCGAATTGGAGAAATCCGCTGTCTGTAGCAAATACAAGATTATTTTCTAAGGTATAAATCCCCGTAAATTGCCTCTTTGAAGCGATACTATCCTGTTTGGAGGAAAATAAAATCTTTGCCTGCTGGAAATTCGCATCAAGTCCGAGTAGTTGTATCTGTCCCCAATCGCCAATCCAAAAGGCATGGTTATCTTTTTGCGCCAAGAATCGAACCGGTTCTTTAACGCCTGTGAACTGCTGAACGAACGCTAGGTGTATACCATCGAACGTGAATTTCGATAAGCCTGTATAGTTCCCCTGAAGAATATTTTTTGTTCCAAAAATAGGTTTGAAAACCCATCCTCCGGTAATCTGAGAGATCTTTTCAAGCTTCCCGTTATCTAATTTGAAGGTTCCGTCATTATGTCCACAGATCAACTCATCACCAAATTGTGCTAATGTCCAAACCTGACCATTTGAATTTGGAATCTGAGAGAAATTTAATGAATTGTAATTGGTCAATCCCTTCCATTCACTTGAAAATAAGCCTTTATTAGTCCCAAGATAGATTTTTCCCTGATAGATTATCGATGTATAAACGGTACCTATTTTTCCGACAAAATCAGTGTAGAATGATAATGGGGAATTGATTTCAATGCGGTCAATACCATTATCCAGTCCCACCCAGATATTCTTCTGATTGTCCTTGACAATACTGAGTACAGTATTGTTTTGGAGACCATTGTTTTTATTGATATGTTGAATGACCTGCCCATTTTTATTGATGATAATAACACCGTTTTGGATGGTGCCAAAAGCATATTGTCCATCGTAGAGGTATAAGCCATTGTTTATTTGTGACTGGCTTAAGAGCTGATTTGCCGGAGCAGCCCAGGGTAGGATTGTTCCATCGGCTTTCATCAGGTAGAGGCCGTTTCGCGAGGTGGCAATAAGTGATGTCGTTGCGTCGAAAGGTAAGATGGCAAGTACATTTTTGTCTTTCAAGACATCTTTTCCTTTTACAGGAATTAATTTATCCTGTTTAAATTCATGCAGGCCACTTGGCAGCTGTTCAAAAAATAATTTATTGTTGAGCTGATGTGGAAATAAAAAAGGCTCACCTTTAGCAGTTAATTGCCGTATACGATTGTTTTCCCAGATATAGGATTTCGAAAATGTATGAAAAAATACCCGTTGGTCTTCTACAATGATTTTCCAGATTTCTTCGTTTGGAAAGTAGGTTTTGTCCTGTACCAGCTTAGAGAGACTTTGATAAGTCAAGTTTCCAAAGGGTTTGGAAGTCCAATAGCCAAATTCACCTCTTCCACCGGTGTAAATCTTGCCATCTTTACCGATTGCGACACTTCGTACCGTGGAATGATTAGGAAGCGGAAAGATGCGCCAATATTGTCCGTCGAACTGCAATAGACCTTCGGTATTGGCACTATAAATACGACCATCTTTGTCGACTGCCAAAGACCAGTTTTGATTTCCAGCCTTGTATTGGTCTTTTTTGTATTGTTTGACAAAAGGCGTACCTGTGGGTATGATTGTTTGACAGTAACCCTCGGGCAGTAAAAAAAATAACATGCTGCAAAACCAAAAGATATAGACGTTCCTATATTTTTTTGTTGTCATCGACTCCCTCACTTTAAATTGATTTGTGGGCAATATATCGATTTTATTGCAAAATTGATAATCTCTAGCGTTGTAGGATGCTCTGGCAGATCGATAGCTTATTTTGAAGATCAACCGATCGATTGTTGGAAGAAAAATTAGCAGCTGCCAAGGGGGGGGGATTTTTCTTTTTTTTTAAACCATTTAATTGTGTTGAAAATCAGGAATGAAGCCATTTATTCCACTAATTTGAACAAAAAATACTCCTTTTGCTGTAAACGATTTTTGATATTTGAGTTCATTTACTTCGTTAAATAACCAAATAAACCAAAACAACTATGATAACACCGATGACCAAAACGGTAGGTAAGGGGTTGCTTTTATTTTCGTTGATGAGCATGTCTGCACCGGCGGTGCTTGCCCAGTCGCAAATAAAGATATCCGGAAAAGTAAGCTCCTCAACAGGCGAGCCTCTTGCGGGGGTTACCGTACAAATAAAGGGGGTGAAAAACGGCACTGTAACCGATGGGGCCGGCAATTATCAGATTCTTGCGCGAGATATTGATGTCCTGATATTTTCGCTGGTAGGCAAAGAGAAAACCGAAGTGCAGGTCGATAAGAAAGATCACATTAATCTTGTACTGCAGGAGTCCAGTAGCCTGATTGACGAAGTGGTTGTAGTAGGCTATGGTACCCAGAAAAAAAGTAATCTAACGGGTGCTGTTGCTGCTGTCGATGGAAAGGTGCTTAACAAACGTATCGCTACAAATCCAACGCAGTTACTTCAAGGTCGCATGCCCGGACTTCGTGTTACCCAAGGATCGGGAGAAGCGGGGAATGAAAATGTGAATCTCCAGGTACGGGGATTGGGTTCCTACGGCGCCTCTTCTGCTCCACTGGTTATCGTAGATGGTATCCCCGGTAGTTTGGAAAATTTGAATCCCCAAGCAATCGAGAATATCACCGTATTGAAAGATGCCGCTTCAGCTGCTATCTATGGGGCAAGAGCAGCAAATGGAGTCATTCTTGTGACGACAAAACAGGGTAAAGCTGGAAAAACACAACTGAGCTACGATTATAATGTCGGAATTACCAAGGCCTCAGCTCTTCCAGACCTCGTATATAATTCCGTTGATTACATGACCTTGTATAATCAGGCAAATAAAAACTCGGGTGTCACAAATCCAAATGCTTCCTTTAGCCAGGAGATGATTGATGCCTACAAAAATGCAACAGATAAAAGATTATATCCCGATTTTAACTGGTTAGATGCTGTCTTTAGAACTGTCCCGGTGCAAACGCACAATTTAAGCTTAAGCGGTGGTGCCGGAGGAACAAATTACAACGTTATATTGGGCTACGTCAATCAGCCTGATATTATGATCGGGACTTCTTTTAAAAAGTATAATCTACAGCTTAACCTAGGTTCTAAAATAAATGATCGGATAAGTTTTGGTTCAAGTATCACCTTGAATTATGGGGATCGGAAATATCCTAGAAACGGTAGTGAAGATCAGTTTTTGTCTACCATTAGTCAATCACCACTTTATGGACCTGTATTACCAGATGGTAGTGGTCGTTATTCGTCTAGGGCATATCCTTTTCAATCCCCAAATAAAAACCCTGTTGCAGTTGCTGAAAATGCATTTACAAGACTGAACAATTATTTTATGCAAGGCAATATTTTTTTAAATGTGAAAATATTGGATGGACTGGATTGGAAGACAAGCGGCGGGTTGACGTATGGCTTTACAAAAAACTATACCAACAAACCTGTGATTAATCAATACATGTGGTTCGCCAAACCGGATGACCTACCTGCCAGACAACTTGATGTAGGTGGTCAGGGCTTAGAAGTAACGGACGACAACAATGTATATCCAGTCGGGTATACGCAATTGACTTACGATAAGTCTTTTGGAAATCATAACATGAAAGTACTGGCAGGAACCCAGGCAGAATATAATAAAACACAAAAATTGTTCGGAAGTAGGTTGCAATTTCCCAACAATGACCTGCTTGAGCTCGATGGTGGCGGAGCTGGACAACAATCAAATAATGGTGTCACCAATGAGTGGTCATTGAGGTCTTATTATGGTCGGTTAAACTATGACTACAAAGGCAAGTATCTACTCGAAGGGAATGCACGTTATGACGCCTCTTCACGTTTCCCTGAAAATAGAAAATGGGCGTTTTTCCCTTCATTATCTGGAGGTTGGAAAGTCTCGGATGAGAACTTTTTTGGTCCGAAATTGAAAGAAGTTGTTAATGAACTAAAGTTAAGAGCCTCCATTGGAACATTGGGTAATCAAAATATTGGTAACTACCCATATCAGATTGTTTACAATTCCTCTTTTGCTTATCCTTTTGATGAAACGCTCCAACAGGGAGCTCGTCAGGTAGCCATGGCCAATGACCGGATCAAATGGGAAAGTACCAAAGTCTTGGATTTCGGTGTAGATATCGGTTTATGGAAAAACAAATTGACCGCTTCTTTCGATTGGTATAACAAAGTAACATCCGATATTTTATCTGCATCTACAGCTTTCCCTTCTTATATTGGATTGACTGCACCGACCGTAAATTATGGTGAATTGCGTAACAGAGGTATAGAACTAGGTCTGCAATACCGTGATAAAATTGGAGCGGTATCCTTGACCCTCAATGGAAATATTCAGGCCAATCGCAACAAGGTGATGAAATATGGGGCCGAACGTATCTCGGGCAATACCATTATCCGGGAAGGTTTACCTTATGGTAGTTTTTACCTTTTGGAGAACACGGGCATATTCCGTTCGAAGGAAGAGGTGGCAGCTTCTCCAGTGCAACAGATTCCAGCACAACCGGGCTATCTGAAATTTGCTGACGTTAATGGAGATAAAGTTGTGGACAATAATGATCGAATTGTCGTGCCCGGAGCGTATCCAGATTTCGATTACTCCTTTAATGCGACGGCTGTTTGGAAGAACTTTGATTTTACAGCCTTTTTCTTTGGTTCCCAGGGACAAAAAATATTTGTGAGTGAGTGGGGAATCGTGCCCTTTAGGCAAGGCGGAACGTTCACTCGCGACTGGATGAACGCTTGGACTCCAGAGAATCCGAATGCATCGCTTCCAATAGTGGGTGCTGAAAATACCCCTGCGGCAAATAATGTACGGACTGCATCGACTTTCTTTTTAAAAGATGGATCCTTCTTGCGCCTTAAAAATATTCAGGTAGGCTATGCTATTCCACAGAGCACCTTGTCCAAAGCTGGTATTTCTGGCCTTCGCATTTATTTTGCGGCGGATAACCTGCTCACATTCTCCAAGTTCCCTGGTTTAGATCCCGAACGTGGTGTTTCATCAAGCGGTGGTGCAACATCAGGACGTTATGTGACTCATCCGCAGAATAAAGTATTCGCATTTGGGGCGAGCATCACATTCTAATCGAGTGGTAAAAAAAAAAAATTACAGATGAAAAAGAGCGTAAAAAAAACATATCTATATTTAAGCTTAGCAGCCTTAGCTGCATTGGGTAGCTGTACAAAAGATTTTTTAAATAAAAATCCAACGGATAAAATTTCGGAGTCAACCTTCTGGAAAACGCAGACTGATGCTGATTTGGCACTCTCGGGCTGTTATGAATTTCTTTGCCGAGGATACAATTCGACGTCTTCATCCAATGCACGTGGTGGTTGGGGTGGAGCAAGTATGTTTTGGGATGGGCTTTCAGACGATGCTTTTGTGTCCAGTACCTCCAATAACTTCAATATTATTTCGCGATCCGGAATCACCTCGACAACGGGTGGCATGCAATCTGAGGGCTATGAGATTTCGTATCAGGCCATTGCAGCATGCAATAAATTGATTGCCAATATTGACCGTATTACAAGCATGAGCCAGCAGGACCGTGACCGATATAAAGCAGAGGCTCGTTTTATCCGCGCCCATTACTACTTTTTGTTGACCAATCTGTACGGTGATGTGCCATTGACTTTAGAACCTCTGGGCATGGACGATGCGAGTATTCGGCTCGGTAGAACACCTAAAACCAACATTATCGAAGCGATTTTGGCAGATTTAGATTATGCGAGTGAAAAACTGCCTAATACAGGGTATAAAGGACATGCTGTGCGGGGATCTGCACTGGGGTACAAAACAAAGGTGTTGTTGACGGTGAAGAAATGGGCGGAGGCAGCTGCAACAGCGAAGATTGTTATGGATGAAAACAAGTTTTCGATCTATCAGGGTGGATACCGCGATCTGTTCCGAAAGCCGGGACAAAATAATAATCCCGAAATCATGTTTTCCGCTCGATTTTTACCACCCAATATGTATAGTCCGGCAGATATGATGTATTCTTATCTGAAGACCATACAACCGCTGGGTTATCTGGTTGATTCTTATTATGCCATCGATGGAAAGGATATTAAAGAATCGACAGTTTACGATGCTAAAAATCCTTACGAAAATAGAGATCCACGGTTGAAGTCAACAATTATGTACCGCGGTGTATGGCGCGGAACTACAGCATCTTCCGCTTTTGATCCCGTTGCCGAGGGCGTGTTGGGTGGTTTTTTACCGAGAAAGTATATCAACGAATCGAAATGGCCAACAAGTTACGCGACACAAAGCGATCAGGATTGGGTATTCTTGCGCTATGCCGATATTTTATTGATGTATGCAGAAGCGAAGAATGAAAGTGCAGGGCCTGATCAAACAGCTGTGGATGCATTAAATAAGGTAAGATCCAGAGCTGATGTGAAAATGCCGCTCGTACAGTTTAGCGGTTCGCTGACAAAAAATGAATTCCGCGATATTATCCGTCATGAACGGCGGATTGAATTGGCTTTGGAAGGTCAACGTTATTTTGACTTGAAACGTTGGGGGATGATCAAAGAGGTGATGGATAAAACCAAAGATCCGGATGGAGCTTCACGGTTATTTATGGCAAGAGATACCTTATGGCCAGTACCGCAATCTGAGGTAGACATGGCCAAGAGTTTAGGTAATGACAATTTTAAGCAAACACCGGGTTTCTAAATTAAGAAAAAGAAAGATTTAGGTATGAGAGCTATATATAAGATGTTTTTGTCAATTGTCCTCATCACGGTGATAGGGAGGGGATCATTGAATGCGCAAGTAAATCGCTTACCAGATAGTGTACGCACGAAATGGTGGGAGGAAGCCCGGTTTGGTATGTTTATCCATTGGGGAGTATATGCACAGTTCGGCGGTGTTTATAAGGGACACGAACAGGCACGTGGTGGAGCAGAATGGATTATGAACCGATCAAAAATTCCAGTTGATGAATATCAGGCCATGGCGAAACAATTTAATCCCATCGCCTATAATCCAGACGAATGGGTACTCATGGCGAAAGATGCGGGCATGAAATATTTGATTATCACAGCCAAACACCACGATGGTTTTGCACTCTTTGAAACAAAAGCGAGTAAGTGGAATATGGTGGACGCTACGCCCTATGGCAAAGACGTCTTGAAACCTTTGGCCGAAGCCTGCCGAAAATATGGACTGAAGCTTGGCTTTTATTACTCACAGGCGCAGGATTGGAATAACCCTGGTGGGTCGGCTGCTCGTAAGTTAATGCGAGAAGGCTGGCCTAATCCAGATTCAACCCGTATCGATGACTACACGCTAGCACATCATGGCCATTGGGACCCCAAACAAGAAACAGCGAGTTTTAGTGACTATATCAAAAACGTATCCGTACCTCAGGTCAAAGAATTGTTGAGTAACTATGGCGATATTGCTGTACTATGGTGGGATACGCCAACCAATATGACCGACGAAGCTGCAAATATGCTTCAGGACCAATTGGCATTACAACCCAATATTATCACGAATGATCGATTGAAACGGCCTAATTTCCCCGGCGATACCAAAACGCCGGAGCAAAAAATTCCAGATTGGAGTGAACTCGAAGGCAAACATTGGGAAACCTGTATGACCATGAACGGTACTTGGGGCTACCGCACATCGGATCATAAATGGAAGTCTGCCGAAACCTTGATCCGCAATCTCGTTGATATTGCTTCCAAAGGTGGAAATTACCTGTTGAACGTTGGCCCAAAACCCGACGGATCCTTCCCGCAGGAGAGTATAGAACGTTTGGCTGTAATTGGCAAATGGATGAAAGTCAATAGTGAAGCGATCTACGCAACCAAGAGTAGTCCTTTACAGCCATTTGAATGGGGGCGGTGTACCCTAAAGGAAGATGGAAAGCGGACTTATTTGTATGTCTCTGTATTTGACTGGCCAAAAAATGGAATAGTTGAACTTCCGATTGAAAATAAAGTTTTAAAAGCTAGTCTTTTAGCCAATAATCAAGTGTTAAAGGTAAAATCGAATGCCAATGGTATTCAGATTGCCGTGCCTGAGCAGGCCATTGATTCTGTTGCTACGGTGATTAAGATCGAAGTGGCTGGCAAATTTAAGCGCGAAAAAGAGCCCGGAGCAAAGAACATGAAAACTGGAGCTTTGGACGAGTAAGGCCGATAAAATGGAAAGCAGATACTAAAATAGCATAATGAAGAAAAGTAGATTGAATAAAATAGTTGCGTTGTTGTTGACTTTTGGAGTTGCTCAGCTCCACGCTCAGGAAGTTAAGCGGATTGATCATGGCTGGGATTTCTTAAAGAGCGATCTGGGTGGAATCTGGGAAGCTGTAAGGCCGGTGGGAGCCGGTAATCCCGAATCTGTTCCATTGTGGCAGCAGGTAGATCTACCGCATTGTTATAATGCGCTGGACGCTGTTGATCCAGCTATCAATTATTATCAGGGACCCAGTTGGTATAGAAAATCGCTGGAGATCGACAACCCCTATTTAAATGGTCACACCCTCCTTCATTTTGAAGGAGCCGGACAAAAGACAGCTGTTTATATCCATACCGTTAAAGTTGGGGAGCACGTTGGTGGATACGACGAATGGACTGTGGATATTACGGATGCGGTTGAAAAGTTTAAAAAAACAGCTGCTTTTAAAAAACAGTTTAAGGGTAAAATACCGCTTTCAATTCGTGTGGATAATTCGCGTGATTTAGAAATGATCCCCTCCAATCTGTCTGATTTTAACGTCTATGGCGGTATTTACAGACATCTAAACCTGAAATATGTTCCGCAGACAGCCTTGGAACGTGTATTTGTTGAGGCGTCAGTAGGGGCTGATGGCAGGCAGGGGGTAGCCAACGTCCGTGGACGACTGATGCCATTTTCGGCTCAGACTAATTTTGAAGTCGAAATGCAGCTCTACGACCCCGCTGGAAAAATCGTGCAAACCCAGCAACCACAGGTTAATAAGGGCGTATTAAATCTTGAATTTGGACAATTCATGGTCAAGAAGCCACAGCTTTGGAGCCCTGATCAACCGGCCTTGTACCGTTTGGTTACCACGGTTAAAAGCAATGAGCAAATATTTAAAGAAGAGACTGCCTTTGGCTTTAGACAGGTAGAATTTAAGGAGAATGGTCCTTTTCTGCTAAATGGGAAAAGGCTTTTGCTGCGCGGTACCCATCGTCATGAAGACCATGCCGGAGTTGCTGCAGCAATGACTGACGATCAGATCTTACAGGAGATGACCCTGATGAAAGAGATGGGTGTAAACTTTATACGCTTGGGACATTATCAGCAGAGTCGTAAAGTGCTTGAGGCCTGCGATAGTCTGGGTATTTTGGTTTGGGAAGAGATTCCATGGTGCAGAGGTGGATTGGGTGGAGAGGTCTATCAGCTTCAGGGAAAACGGATGTTAACCAATATGATTGAACAGCATTATAATCATCCATCGGTCATTATTTGGGGCCTCGGCAACGAAAATGATTGGCCCGGTGATTTTACGGAGTTTGATCAGGCGAAGATAAGAGCTTATATGAGTGAACTCAATGGCTTAGCTCATCAATTGGACCCAAGCCGGAAAACAGCGATACGACGTTGTGATTTCTGTAAAGATATTGTTGATGTTTATTCTCCGTCCATTTGGGCGGGTTGGTATAGAGGCGTTTATACCGACTATAAAGCAGCCTCCGAGGAAGAAATGAAAAAGGTAAAGCATTTCCTTCATGTGGAGTGGGGCGGGGATAGTCATGCAAGACGACATGCAGAGGACCCTGACCGTGCTCTAGCTAAAATCAAAGGTGATGGTACAACAGATGAACGGGCAGGCGATGCGTCGCTCATTGGTGGAGCAGCACGCGTTTCTAAAGATGGCGATTGGAGTGAAAGCTACATCTGTAATCTCATCGATTGGCACTTAAAGGAACAGGAAACCATGCCTTGGCTCACGGGAACAGCCTACTGGCCATTTAAAGATTTTTCAACTCCGGTCCGGCCAGACAATCCTGTGCCTTATGTCAATCAGAAGGGTGTTGTTGAACGGGATTTTACCAAAAAAGAATCGTACTACGTATTCCAGTCGTATTGGACCGAGAAGCCAATGTTGCATATTTATGGCCATAGCTGGCTGGTCCGTTGGGGTGAAAAAGACGAGTCGAAAATGATCAAGGTGTATTCCAATGCCAAGGAGGTTGAGCTTTTTGTCAATGGCAAAAGTCAAGGACTAAAGAAAAGAAATAGCCAAGATTTTCCAGCGGCAGGTTTGCGCTGGATGGTGAAACTAAACGAAGGAAGCAATCAGATTAAAGCTGTCGCGAAAAACGGCCGGGAAATTCTCATGGATGAAATTGAACAGCAGTATCAGACAAAAAAGTGGGGTAAACCGGCAAAACTTCTTGTGGAAAAAATTGCCACGGAAGGCGATATGATCACTGTGCAAGCTCAAATTGTGGATAATACCAATACCCCCTGTCTCGATGCAAAGGATTGGATCTATTTTGGTTCGACCGGCGATGGTCAGTTGATCGTCGACCAAGGCACTTCTACGGGGTCGAAAAAAGTGCAGGCCTACAATGGTCGTGCATTGATTAAGCTTCGACTGCCTTCGGGAAGCGCTGTGGTATCAGGCCGGATGGAAGGATCAAAAAGTACCTTGTTAACGATAGAAAAATAACACAAGATGTTAAAAGCAACGAATCATTTGAACTTCTTTTTACTGCTCGGCCTTATGGGGTCGCTTGCGCCATGCCGTGCACAAGGCAATTCGCCGCAGCTCAAGCTTTGGTATGATCAACCGGCCGCGCTCTGGGAGGAGGCACTACCGCTAGGCAATGGCACTACAGGAGCGATGGTCTTTGGTGGGCTAAGTAAAGATAGGTTTCAAATTAACGATAATACCCTATGGTCGGGTGAACCCGATGCGGGCAATAATGCAAACGGCCCGCAGGTTTTACCCCAGGTGCGCCAAGCCATCTTTGCTGGAAAATATGAAGAGGCAGCAGTTCTTTGGAAGAAAATGCAAGGACCTTATTCTGCCCGGTATTTACCTATGGGCGATTTATGGTTGGATTTTCACCAGGACGAAAAAAAGATAAAAGATTACAAACGGGAGCTGGATCTGGAGCGAGCGATCAATCTGGTCAGTTATTCCTATCAAGGTGTTCAATACCTAAGAGAAAGTTTTGTCAGCTTTCCGGATAAAGCATTGGTTGTTCGACTGAAGGCCGACAAGAAAAAATCAATTACATTCGACCTTTCCTTAACCAGTAAGCTAAAATACAGTGTTTCAGCGCAAGGGAATAATCAGCTGACCTTGCAGGGTAAAGCACCAAGTTTTGTCGCCAATAGGGATTATGAACCCCAACAAATCGTGTACGACATTATTGGCGGAAAAGGGATGGCTTTTGCGATGCAGGTAAGCGTAAAGAATATCGGTGGTGTGGTAAAAAAAGAGGGGGATAAGCTTAAGATCATAGGCGCCGATGAGGTGATTTTATTTTTGACGGAAGCGACAAGCTTTAACGGTTTTGATAAGTCGCCGAGTCAGGAAGGTAAAGATGCCACGCTGCTCGCAAAAAACCGCATGAATAATGTCTCCAAAAAGAATTTTCAGACCATACTCTCCGATCATCAAAAAGATTATCAAGCACTATTCAATCGAGTAGCCTTTGAGCTGGCTGGTACCTCTGCGCATGATAAATTGCCTACAGATCAACGTATCATACAGTTTTCCAAAGGACCGGCCGATTTGGGGCTGCTGACACTGTATTATCATTTTGGACGGTACTTGTTGATTGCCAGTTCCAGAGAAGGGGGGAGACCCGCCAATTTACAGGGGATTTGGAATGATCATGTGCAGCCGCCCTGGGGAAGTAATTACACGACCAATATCAATACAGAAATGAATTATTGGCTTGCGGAAAATACCAATCTTGCAGAATGTCATCAACCCTTGTTTGATTTTATGGATGAGCTGGCTATCAATGGGGCCAAAACAGCATCGATAAATTACAATATCGATAAGGGCTGGGTTGTTCATCATAATTCCGATCTATGGGCCAAAACTTCCCCTCCGGGCGGCTACGATTGGGATCCCAAAGGAATGCCGCGCTGGTCGGCATGGCCTATGGCCGGTGCCTGGTTGAGCACACATCTATGGGAACACTACCGTTTTACGGGTGACAAAACGTTCTTGAAGGAGAAGGCCTACCCCTTGATGAAAGGGGCTGCCCAATTTATGTTGCAATGGCTGATTGCGGATTCCGGAAATAAATATCTCGTCACCAATCCGTCCACTTCACCTGAAAATACAATTAAAATAGCAGGTAAGGAATATCAATTGACCATGGCCTCTACCATGGACATGGCGATCATTCGGGAGCTTTTCACAGCTGTTATTCACTCCTGTACTATACTGAACGTTGATTCTGAATTTAAATCAGCACTAGAACAAGCGAAGGAAAAGCTTTATCCCTATCAGGTGGGGCAATATGGACAATTGCAGGAATGGTTTAAAGATTGGGATGATCCAAAGGACCAGCATCGGCATATTTCCCACCTATTTGGATTATACCCGGGCAATCAGATCAGCCTTGCAGAAAACAAGGCTTTGGCTGCGGCCTCCAAGCGTTCATTGCTTTTAAGGGGCGATGTGAGTACCGGCTGGTCGATGGCCTGGAAGACAAATTGGTGGGCGAGGCTTCAGGATGGAAATCATGCCTATAAAATCCTCAAGGATGCCTTAAATTTTATTGATCCCAAATTGGACCGTGCGCAGATGAGCGGTGGCGGAGCCTATCCGAATCTATTTGATGCACATCCACCTTTTCAAATAGATGGGAATTTTGGTGCTACGGCGGGAATGACTGAAATGTTGCTGCAGAGTCATGATGGAGCCGTCCACTTGTTACCGGCCCTACCTGATGAATGGTCTGCTGGGACGATAAAAGGAATTAAGGCCAGGGGAAACTTTACCGTAGATATTGCCTGGAAAAATAACGTATTGACCGAAGCAATGATCGTGTCCAATATTGGTGGTGTTTGTCGTTTGCGTACACCTTTACCCGTTAAAGTTGTCGGTGTCGAATCAAATCAGGCAGCTGTCACAGACAATGCGCTATTATATAAACCGGAACAACTTCCGTATACGGTAGCGGATTCTTCCAAACTGCCCCTTTTAGCTGGTCCAAAAACGTTTGAAGTTCAATTTGAGACCATAAAAGGTAAACGGTACCGTATTGTTCCAATGTAATTCAAAATCCAGGAAAAATGAAATTTACATCAATTGTTCGCGTCATGGGCTGTCTCCTTGGGATCGCAATTTTCCCTTTATTCTTGAGGGCAAAAATGAAGGAAGGTATTTTTGAGCAGGAGATCATCCAGACGCTGCGCCCTGTTATCCTAAAGCAGTCCAAGTGGGCGATGAAGCAGAAACCATTGACTGTGACAGCTTATAAGGCAGTTCGGAGTACCGGGGGTATTCATGATTTTTATTCTGAAGGCGATTATTGGTGGCCCGATCCCAAAGATCCCGCTGCGCCCTATATTCAACGGGATGGGATGACTAATCCAGCCAATTTCGTTGAACATCGTAAAGCGATGATCCGCTTCAGCCGAATCGTGGGGGCACTGGCCTCAGCCTATCGTTTGAATCCAGATAAAAAATACGTACAGCAGGCCCTTCGCCATTTAAAGGCTTGGTTCGTGGATGCAGAGACGATGATGAATCCGAATCTTCTTTATGCTCAGGCTATACAAGGGCGTTTTACAGGGCGAGGAATAGGCATTATTGATACCATTCATCTGATGGAAGTTGCACAGGGCGTAAAGATATTTGAAAACGACCCCAATTTTCCACAGGCTGCTAAGGATGCCATACATCGCTGGTTTGCAATCTATTTACGCTGGCTTACAACGCATCAATATGGAATCGATGAAATGAATGCTGCCAATAACCATGGTACCTGTTGGGTGGTGCAGGTCGCTGCATTTTCGAGTTTGGTGCAAGACACGGTATTACTCAACAGATGTGCAGATCGCTATGCGCACGTGTTATTGCCGAATCAAATGGAGTCTAATGGCAGTTTTCCGAGAGAATTGCAGCGGACAAAACCTTATGGATACGCGTTGTTTAATCTGGATGCGATGACCATGATCTGCCAGATTTTGTCCAAGACCAACACCTCCCTTTGGCAGTATACATTGTCAGATGGGCGGACAATAAAAACGGGTGTTGATTTTATGGTCCCTTATATTGCAGATAAAGAAAAATGGCCGTATCCGAAAGATGTCATGTATTGGGATCAGTGGCCAGTTGCGCATCCGGCACTCGTATTTTCGGCAGAAGCTTACCAGAATAAAGACTATCTGCAGCTTTGGAAAAAGCTTGATCATGCACCTGAACAAGAAGAGGTTGTTCGAAATTTGCCCATTCGCAACCCGATTATATGGCTTTGATTTTCCTGGCTCTTTATAAAATAACTTAACCATTTCACCTTAAAAACCTACAGATAACATGAATGTTAATGCGACGTCTTTGCGAAGATATACCCTCTTTTTGCGCTTTCGAAATTTAAAAAGGCCATCCATTGCCAAAGCACTATTTTTGACGGGAATTCTGTGCGCTTTTCAACACGTTGAGGCACAGAGTACCAGGCAGCTGCAAAAAGCGTGGGGCCTTGCAGATCAACAAGCTCAACTACTTTATAAAGAATTGCAGCTCTTGAAAAAAAAGGATTCATCCTTGGTTTCGCCACGTACGCTTTCCACAGATAACGAACTGGTTGCCGTGAAAAGGGGGGACTGGACCAGTGGTTTTTTTCCTGGCGTCCTATGGTTTCTCTACGAAAAGTCGGGAAAACAACAATGGAAGGATCTCGCTTCAGAAACAACAAGGTCGATCGAAGCGGAGCAATTTAATGGTAAGACCCATGATATGGGCTTTAAGATCTACTGTAGTGTTGGAAATGGTTATCGATTAACTGCAAATCCACTGTACCGGGAGGTGCTTGTACAGGCAGCCAAAACGCTGGCAACCCGCTTCAATCCAACAGTCGGCTGTATACGTTCGTGGGACCACAATAGCCACCGCTGGGACTTTCCGGTTATCATTGATAACATGCTCAATCTAGAATTGCTGTTTGAAGCAACCAAACTCACTGGAGACTCTACTTATTATCAGATCGCGGTGAGCCACGCCAACACAACGCTAAAAAATCATTTTAGACCGGATTACAGTACCTATCATGTGATAGACTACAACCCGAAAACAGGAGCAGTGCAGCATAAAAACACCCATCAGGGCTTAAGTGACGAATCGACCTGGTCGCGGGGTGAAGCCTGGGCACTGTATGGCTATACGATGTGTTACAGAGAAACCGGCGATCCGAAATATTTGCAGCAAGCCGAAAAAGTTGCACATTGGCTGTTTACACATCCTAATATGCCGAAAGACTTGATCCCTTATTGGGATTTCGATGCACCTCATATACCAAATGAACCACGGGATGTGTCGGCAGCGACAGTCATCGCATCGGGGCTGTTGGAATTAAGCACGTATAGCAACCAAGGAAAAGATTATCGTGCAAAAGCACAGACCATATTGGCTAACCTGATAGACCATTACATGTCGCCACCAAATAAAAATCGCGGTTTTATATTATTACACAGTACGGGATCGAAACCTTCCAATACCGAAGTGGATAAACCTTTGAGTTATGCCGATTATTATTTCTTGGAAGCACTGCATCGACAAGAAGAGCTGCAGTCCGGAAAAGTGCAATCGGATCTGGTCCGGAAAAATCCAGCGGGACAATTGATCTATTTTCCGGATGCACAGGGAAACGTCATCCCCGACTTTAGCCATGTGGGCTATCATCAATGTGATCAAAAGCTGCCCAATGTTCCTGTCGTGGTTACGGTAAAACCCAGCATAAATGGCGATGATCAGCAAATTATACAGCAGGCTATCGATGCCGTAGCAGCAAAACCACCTGATAAAAACGGTTATAGAGGTGCTGTTTTGTTAAAAAAAGGCCTGTACACTATACCTGGGAGTTTGGAAATTCATGCCAGCGGTGTGGTGTTGAGAGGTGAGGGGGATGCCGAAGGACAAACCCTGCTTAAAGCAGCAGGCCAGCACCAACGGAGCTTATTGAAAGTTTCCGGTACGGGTAATTATACAGTGGATCAGGCTAGACAACAGTTTGTTAAGCCTGGCTATGGACCTGTAGGGGCTAACTATGTTCTGGTCGATCGTCCGAAGGAATGGAGAGTGGGCGAGCAGGTCCTCCTCTCGTATGAAATGAACGATGCCTGGATTGAAGCGCTTCGAATGAACCAGATTGAAAAAAGAGAAGGGACGAAACAGTGGACAGCGCGGGAATACAAGCTAAATTTTGAACGTACTATTTTAGCCATTCGAGGTGACTCTGTATTTTTTGATAATCCCCTGGTGATGGCGATTGATCCGAGGTACGCAAAAGTGGCCGTCATTCCCTACACCTTCGACGGGCGTATAAGTGAAGTTGGGATCGAAAATATACGGTTCGAGTCTGATTTTGTAAGTGATACGGACGAAAATCACGGCTGGATTGCAATTGATATGGATAAAATAACGAATGGTTGGGTGCGCAATATCACCGCGCGTTATTTTGGCTATGCGGCGGTGAGTCTTGGTGCTTTTGCCAAACAGATTACAGTAATGAAGTCGCGGTGTCTGGATGGAAAATCTCAAATTACAGGCGGGCGGAGGTATTCGTTCAATAATGACGGTCAGCTTAATTTATTTAAAGAACTTTATACGACGGAAGGTCGTCATGATTACGTAACAGGGGCCAGGACCCTCGGTCCGAACGTTTTTAGCCTTTCTAGCGCGGAACGAACACATGCGGATATTGGTCCACATCATCGATGGGCTGTTGGAACCTTATACGATCAAATCGTAACGGATGGTGAAATTAATGTGCAGGATCGGGGTAACTGGGGGAGTGGACACGGTTGGGCTGGGGTGACACAAGTCTTATGGAATTGTACGGTCAAAAGTGCTGCAGTACAACAGCCCTGGACTTCTGGGCAAAATTTTGCCATAGGCGTAAAGGGAGAAAAAGTAGCAGGAAGACTGAAAAATAGAAACGCTGGTTATTGGGAAAATCAAAACCGGATAATGTCGATCGGCTCGCTTTATGAGCAACAATTAAAAGATCGATTAAAGTGATTCTTGTTCGTGTTTATTCAATGGAATGATTATTTTTATCATCCATTTCAATTATATACCTTATGATGCCACTACGTGTTTTTGTGCGCTGTTTTTGCTGTGCTTTAGCGTTAATTTCTGTTTTGCATGCGCAGGAAAAAAACTATCGTTTTTTACACTTGGATGTCAATGAAGGTTTGTCTCAGGGCAGCGTTTTCGCTATTGCTCAAGATTATTTGGGTTTTATGTGGATCGGTACCCGTGATGGCTTAAATAAGTACGACGCTCGAAAGTTTACGATTTACCGCAGCAATCCACAAGATAGCCTTTCCTTAGAGCACAACTTTATTCAAGCGATTACGGAAGATAACAAAAGGCGGCTTTGGATAGGGACAATGACAGGACTGAATTTATACAATCGTGCGTCAGACAATTTCATCCGTATACCCTTACCTACTGTGGAGAGTAGCAGTGGAAAAATGGATGTCAACGTTCATCAGATTTTTCAGGATTCCAAGGGCAAGATTTGGATTGCGACAAATATAGGCTTGTATAAGATTAAAGAGGGCCGGCATCTCGAAGCGGAATTGGTCTTCAATGAGATTACCGTTGAAAGAAGCCAGGGAAAAGAATACTATCGTAATTTTCGAACCGTGTATGAGGATCGCAGAAAGCGATTGTGGTTTTGTACTGATGATGCCATTGTACTCATGCAGGCCGCATCGAAAGATGGAAATAGTTTAAAGGTTCTACGGACTTACTTCAAAGAGAAATCAGTAGATAATAAAGTTAATCAACGGTTTCAGGCCGTATTGGAGGTTAGTCCAGGTATATTCTGGGTAGGCACGAAATATAATGGGATTCGGATTATCAATGAGCATACAGGCGAAATATCCTCGTTAACTGAAGCGGGCAATCATACAGGTTTGGCCAGTCAAGATGTACGGTCCTTAAAAAAAACAGTTGATGGAAAGATTTGGATCGGAACATTCAATGGCCTATATGTTTATCAAAATGGAAAACTGCTTTTTATTCAGGCAGACGATGGAAATCCCAATAGCTTAAGCAATAATTCCATTCGTCCTATATTTCAGGATAAGAGGGGATCTATTTGGATCGGAACCTATTTTGGAGGGGTCAATATCTATGACAAGGATATTCCCAATTTTCAGAATTTTACCCATCAAGCTAAACGAAATAGCTTAAGTTACAATGTGGTGAGCGCTTTTGTTGAAAATGGAATGGGAGAACTTGTAATTGGAACTGAGGGTGGAGGATTGAATTATTTTAATCGGCGTACGAATTCGTTTTTTAGTGAACGTCACGATAAAAATAACCTGAATGGCCTAAGTCATAACAATGTGAAGTCCATTTGTCTAGATAAGGGAGGGAACTTATGGGTAGGTACCTATGACGGTGGATTGAATTTAAGACGAAAGGGGCAACAAGGCTATGAACATTTTCGTTTCGATCCCAATGTAAGTAATGGCCTGGCAAACAATAATGTCTATGCAATCTTAGAGGATCGCAATGGCGATATTTGGATTGGCACGTTCGGTGGCGGACTACAGGTGCTTCGTAAAAACCAGAAAGTGGGATCTTTCCAGACATTTGATGTTGCAGGAAAGCAATTGAGCTCCAATATGGTGCGTGCTTTGCTAGAGGATTCAAAAGGTAATCTATGGATCGGTACTTCCAATGGGTTAAATCTAAAAATAGCCGGTACCGATAAATTTGTCTCCTTTCTAAATGACAAGAAAGATTCTCTTTCAATTAGCGGAAATGATATTGTGAGTATCCATGAAGATCGAAAAGGACAGATTTGGATCGGTACCTATATGGGTGGGCTCAATCGCTATCTTCCGGAGAAGAAAGCATTCAAAAGGTTCAATGAACGAAATGGATTGCCGATCAACAATGTTTTTGCGATGCTGAGCGATCTGAAAAACAAATTGTGGTTGAGTACAAATACAGGGATTTCTTGTTTCGACCCCCTATCGGGTCATGTACGCACCTATACGAAGACCGATGGTCTTCCTGGCAACGAATATATTCAAAATGCAGCAGCAATGTTGCGGGACGGAAAACTTGCCTTTGGAAGTTTCTCCGGCTTCACCCTATTTAATCCGGATAGTTTAAGTGTCAATAATTATATTCCCCCCATTCAGTTTACAGAGCTGAAATTATTCAATAAAACAGTTCTCCCAGGTATTGATGCTGTTATTCCCAAAGATATATCCATGATGGATGAATTGATACTTGATCACAATCAAAATGTTTTTAGTCTCGAATTCAGTGTGTTGAATTATGTCCATCCGGAGAAAAATCAATACGCGTATTATCTGAAAGGTTTTGATCAAGACTGGAATTATGTGAGCAATCGCGTGGCTACGTATACCAATTTAGACCCTGGTACCTACGAGCTTTGGGTAAAGGGGGCTAACAACGATGGGGTATGGAACGAAAAGGCAACGGTTTTGAAGATTAAAGTGCTGCCAGCACCCTGGAAGACATGGTGGGCCTATAGCGGCTATTTTCTTCTTTTTGCTGCGGCCGGTTTTTTGATTATCCGATTTTTCCTCGGCCGGAATAAATTGAAACAGGACCTTTTGATTCGGCAAATAGATTCGGAAAAACAGGAGGAGCTCCATGAAGCAAAACTGAATTTCTTTACCAATATCTCCCATGAATTCCGTACGCCATTGTCATTAATTATCGGGCCGTTAAATCAATTAAAAGGCGACCGATCGCTTTCAGCGTATGCACAGGAGCACCTTGGTTATGCGACGAGAAATGCCGATCGGTTGATGAATCTGGTCAATCAGCTGCTTGATTTCAGAAAACATGAAGGCGGAAAGATGAAATTGTTTTGCCAAAAGGTTCATCTTGCTACGTATTTGGAAAACATTCGCCAGAATTTTCACTTTATTGCCGAAAAAAATAATATTCAGTTTTTTCTGGATAATAAGGTAAGCCCTAATTACGTTGCAGGTTTCGATCCGGAACAATTTGAAAAAGTCCTTGTCAATTTGATTTATAATGCGTTTAAATTTACGGATAAGGGGGGTAAAATAAAGATACAGGTTGAGCTAGAAGTGGAAGGTGAGTTGGAGAAATTGCTTGTTTCCGTTTGGGATTCCGGGCGTGGAATCCCACCCAAAGATATTCCTTTTGTATTTGAACAATTTTATCAGGCCAATACAAAAGGCTTGTCGGCTACCAATGGTGGAATAGGTTTGGCACTTTGCCGTTCCATTGTCCAGTTGCACGGCGGGAAACTCACTGTTGAAAGCAATATGGCACAGGAAACGACAGACTACAATACGGTATTTCGGATCAGCCTGCCCCAGAGCGCTGTCGTCATCGAAGAGCTACAGGTCTTAACGGATACTCCAGGGATGATATGCGCTGACCCAGCAGATGCCGGTATGCCCTATGTGGATACTACAAAAACAGCAATTGAGCGTCCTGCGGCGGAGGAAGATAAACCCATCATACTTGTTGCCGAGGACAATGTGGAGCTACGTTGTTTTCTATGTGAAAATTTACGAAAAAAATATATTGTTTTGGAAGCCAACGATGGTATTGAGGCCTTGGAATTGGTGCAAACAAAACAGCCCGATATTATCATTTCGGATGTAACGATGCCCAACTGTGACGGAATCACACTTTTGCAGCAGATTAAAAATGATAGCAGTTCAAATCATATTCCGGTGATTCTTTTGACAGCCCGCACAGCTGATCCTTATATCACAGAGGCATTTGAAATCGGTACAGATGATTACATTACCAAGCCCTTCAGTATGCCGCACCTCATTCAGAAAATTTCTAACATCTTACAGACGCGGAAAAGGTTGGAGGAAAAATTTGTACAGCATTATCTTCTTGGAGCGCAGGGAACAGATCTGCCCGAAAGAACCCGTTTCTTGGATCAGGTGTTGAAGATTGTTGAAGAAAATCTGGGCTGCGAAGATTTTGGCGTGCTTGATCTTACAAAAGCCATCGGTGTGAGCCGCTCTGTTTTGTACCGCAAGATTAAGCAGCAAACGGGACTGAATCTGGTTGAATTTATTAATATGGTCCGTCTCAAGAAAGCAGCCTATATTTTGGTGAACGATACAGGTTTGAGTATCAGCGAGGTGGCTTATCAGGTCGGGTTCAATGATCCAAAGTATTTTAGCAAATCATTTAAGAAATTCTATAAGGAGAGTCCACGTACCTATGTTGAAAAATTCGGTGTAAAGGAAAGTAGCAATTTAGAAAAATAAGCAAGGGTTTTCGTGATTTGGTCAGCAGCAGCGAGGACAGCAGACTGAATTTTTTTTCGGTCAAAAAAAAAGGTTTTCAGACGGGGAGAATGAAAACCTTCAATAACCAATTATAAACCTAAATTATGATGCAACAAATATAGTTGTTTTTAATACTATTTTAAAAATAATTCAACTTTTAAGTATAGTTTTGTAGCTGTCCAGCTACAGGTTAATATTGCCCTGTCGCTGAAAGAACCTGCCCATAGCTTATACGCTTTTGACCAACTTATGAATAACGTATAAAGTGGTCAATCCCAACAGCGCAAATATGCCATAACCTAATCCAATCTGAAACTGCGAAGAAGGGTTTACCAAGCTTACCGTGATGTAACTGAGTGAAGAGGTCAGCAGGTAGGTAATTCCGCCAACCAATCCGCCGGCGATACCTGCCGACAATGGAAACCTCCCTAAACAGTAGCTGAAATAATTGTTAAAAATAAATCCTGCTGTACAATGTACAGCAAATGCGAAAAATGTCAATGTATAGAGATTTGACAGGTAAGGTGAAACCAAGAGCATACATACAATCAGGCTGATCTGAATGAAGTTGGCGATTCTCAACTTCGGAACCAAGGCTCTTTTAATAAGGGCTTTACCAATAAAACCACCACACATCCAAGCTAAGCCCATAATTAGCGAGGTATAACCGGTTGTGATTGCGCTATAGCCCAGCTGGTGTTCAATAAAAAAGGGACCGCTGAGGTTGTAGAACATGACAAGACCGTAGGATATACCGCACATGACTATACCGAAGGTAAAATCATTGCTTTTAAGCATCATTTTAAATTCACCAATCAGGTAGTTGATATGGAGAGGTTTCTTCTGTTTGATTGTTTCGCCAGAAAAGATCAGTTCAAGGATGAAAAGTACAGCACTGTAAACGGTCAGAACCATAAAGTTAGAACGCCAACCAAATTGTGTCTGAAGGTAGCCGCCAATAAAAGGAGCGACAATCGGACCGATCGACCAGACGATGGTCATAATGCTGAGGTAGTGCTTGCGCTGTTCACCTTCGTAGACATCCACAAAATAGGCTCTTTTTGAGATGACCACGAATGCCGATAAGATGCCCTGTAGAATACGCATCAGGTAAATAACCCAAATATCTTGCGTGCTTGCTGTAATCCAGAAACTGACAATGAAAAGGAAAAGTGATATCAGGTTGATGCGATATCTTCCCCAAGCGTCAACCAACGCTCCTGTAAAGAACTGAGCAACACCATAGCTGATTAGAAAAAGCGAAAGGGTTAGCTGGATTTTGCTTTCATTCAAGCCAAGCTCCTGAGCCATTTGTGGCATCGACGGAAGATAAATATCGGTCGCAAGTCCCGTAATCGGGACAAGTGCAAATGCTAGTATCGTCGGGATAAAAGATTGCTGTGGTTTAGTGTTTTTTTCCATCCTTTAATTTTTTAAATTTCGCGTCTCTATGGACGTTCATGCAGCCAGCCACTTTTTTCTCTTTGACCTGCTAAATATGATGTGGACAAAAGTAGCTTCATTGCCTGTTTCGAAAGATATAGAATTCAAACAAATTATTGTGAAAATCAAACAGGCCTGTTGCGAAAAGCTAAAGGCGGTATGCCCGCATGCTTTTTGAAATAATTACTGAAGTTTGCGGGTTCCTCAAAACCCAGGGCATAAGCGATTTCATTGATATTCCAGCTGCTATGTTGGAGGAGGGCTTTTGCTTCCTGTGTGATGCGTAGCGCGATGAGTTCTTGGGTGGTTTTTCCTGTATTTTGTTTCAAAGCCCTGTTTAGCGAATTGACATGGATATTGAGCTGCTGTGCATAATCCGTTGCATTTTTAAAACGAAGCAAATTTTCGGTGTCAATCGGAAATTGGCGTTCCAGTAGCTCTAAGAAAAGATGTGAAATACGCTGATTGGCGTTTTGGTAAGGTGATATTCCCTCATTTGGCGCTAGTTTTAATGTTTCTAAAACGAGTAACTGCAACTGATTCCGGATAATTTCATATTTGAACGAAAAATCAGATAGCAGTTCCGCATTGATGCGCTGAAAAATGTGATCGAAAAGATCGACCTGTTCGTCCGTTAAGAAATAGACGGGGCTACCACTCGGATTGAAAAAATGGCTTTCGAGGATGTTGTGGTTGTAATGTTTGTCCTCCTGAATGAATTTTTGCGTAAAAAGACAGAACCATCCTTTTTGATCGGGATTGTCTGTTTCCCAAGAGTAGGGAACAAGCGGACTTGAAAATACAAGCGCTGGACGGTCAATAGGGATCCATTGATCGCCATAATGCAGTTGACCCACGCCGATCATAAGGGATATTTTGAAATAATCTTTTCTATTGTACGGTGATTTTAAGGGGCAATGCTCACGAGAAAATACGTTAAAATGAGAAATTTGTTCGGGCGAGGAGCTTATTGGGTAATTGGATTCTCGAAATACCCGTTGATAGAAATCAATTATATTTTCAGAAGTTGTCATGACGCAAAGTTATAAAAATCAAACCTTTTGTTGTGCGCGAGATTCCTCCCGGTCAGTCATTGATTGGTAAAATATGAACTGGAGCAAAAAGGAAGGTCCCATCACCTCGTTAGCTATGACTAGCCCGGGTGATGAGACCTTTGAGAGGGAACCGATTGTTATAAAAGGAAGCGACTATTGGGATCTAGATTTAAGAAACTCCTTGACAAATTCATCGTCGTTTAACTCAGGGTAGTCTTTATATACACGATCAATTTCTTCTTGCTGTCCGATGGAAAGATTTTCGTCGGGGTTCAGACACCAGATACCTTTCATCAAACCTTGTCTACGGAGCACCTCATGTAAGCCTGGTATACAGCCATGGAATGCATTTGCTGGGTCAAAAAATGCGGCATTACTGTCTGTGACAGCAATTGCTTTGCTTAGGAGATGGCTCGCGTGGAAGTTATTGGGGTTCTGTTTGTATGATTTTATTTCCCGAAGGAGCTCAACGGCCTTTGCCGTCCAAACGGCCCAATGACCTAGTAAGCCACCTTTAAATTCTATGGAGACGTTTTCTCCAGCTACGGGGAAATTATACACGCTCATCAGATCGTTGACAATATTGTCATCATTGCCCGTGTACATGGCAATTTGATCTCGCCGGCTGGAGTTTGCTATAGCACGCATAACGTCTAATGTCTGGTAGCGGTTGAAGGACGCGCACTTGATGGCGACGACGTTGTCGATTTCGGCAAACTGCTGCCAAAAGGAATAAGAGAAAATACGGCCACCAACGGCAGGTTGAAGATAGAATCCAAAAACAGGAATAATAGCTGCTATTGCTCTGACTCGATCTAATATTGCATTTTCAGTCCAGCTTTGGAGTCCGCCCATACTCAAAAGTCCGATATCATAACCGTATTGAAGTGCCGTGTTTGCCTCCTGTACCGCTTGTTCTGTGGCGCCGCAGATGCCCGCAATTCTGATAAATGGTCGTTGGAGCTCAGCTTTATCGACTTCTTCGCTAGCCCATCGCAACACGGTTTCAAAAAGATTGATCTCAGGGTCCCGGATTTCAAACTGGGTTGAATGTACAGCGACAGCGATTCCGCCCGCTCCACTGGCTATGTAATACTGGGTCAGGAGTCGTTGATTCGCTTCGTCAATGCTGCGGTCCTCATGGAGGGCGAGGGGGTGCGCCGGAATGACCGTCCCTTCCCAAAGCAACTGTTGTAATTTGTTGTCTAAAGTTTTCATTAGAATTTTCCTTTTCGTTCTTGAAAGTGCGTGTCTTTGTTCCATAGTTCGCCACCTTGGATCAACCATTTGGCTGTAATGTCTATCGCTTCCCGTATGGTTGTCTTCGGGTAGCCAAATAAACGATGGCATTCGGAAGCGTTGTTTAGTAAAGCAGTTCCGGCGGGCTCATTCACAAAGATGGGCCTAGTGTTGAAATGCTCAGCAAAGCGCTCTGCGATCCATCGTGTAGAAAGGATTTCGGGCCCCGTGACATTCAGTATTTTGGCCGGAGACTGACAGTGCAATAATGATCTTAAGGCAATTTCGTTGGCATCTCCCTGCCAGATGACATTGACATTTTCGGTTGTCAAATCTATTGGGAGCTGCCCTTTGACCGATTTTGCAATTTCGACGAGGACACCATAGCGAAAATCCACCGCATAATTCAATCGGTAGATCAGGGTAGGTGTACCATTTTTCTTCGAAAAATACTCGAATATGCGCTCGCGTCCCAAGCAGGATTGTGCGTATTCACCGACAGGCTCGGGCGTTCTTTCCTCGGAAACGCCGCCATTGCTTATCGGCACAAAGGGCAGTACGTTACCCGAAGAAAAAGCAACAATGTTGGAGTCTCGAAAATGAGAAGCTACCATTCCGGGAAGATAGGTGTTCATTGCCCAGGTGAAATCTTCATTTCCTGTGGTGCCGAACTTATGTCCTGCGAGGTAAATGACATTCGGAACCTGCGGAATCTTTTTGAGTTCTTCCTCATTCAGCAGGTCGCAGGCGATGGTCTCTATGCCTAGATCTTCCAGTTCCTGTTGGAGTTCCTTGGTTGAAAAACGCGAAACACCAATGACCTTTTTGTCTATTCCTGCAGCTTGAATAGCCCGCATGGCTAGTTTTGCCATGCTTGGCCCCATTTTTCCGCCAATACCTAGGAAAAGAATATCACCTTGTATCTTTTTTATATCTTCAATTAGATCTAATGATGGTGCAAGTATTTGCTGTTCCAATTCCGCTAAATTGTTATGGTCCATGTCTGAATTATTTGATTAAATTATAGAAATTACTAAAAGCAAGAAAAACGAGTAAGAGAAGTCCGAGGATTGCCCATAACCTTGTTAGTGGGCTGTTTCTGAGCGCACCCATAATTTCTTTGTCGTTTGCGATCAGAAAGAGGATAATGCCAATAAAGGGAACAAGAAAAATGGTGATGCTTTGGGCAAAAACAATAAGCTCCAAGGGGAGATTTCCGAAGATCAGTGCGATGGCAGACCCAAAAATCATGACCAAAGAAATAAAGAGTTTCACTTTGGGGTGATTGAGATTGTTGCCGAAGCCAAAGGTATCGCCCAGTAATGAACCGCCTAATACAGCATTGCCGATCAAGGAAGAAAAGGAGGCGCCGAAAAGGCCGATAAAAAAGAGGTGTGAGGCGTAGCTTCCCAAAAGCGGTTCCAATGCACGGCCCATCTCAGCGGCAGAACTCAATTTGATGCCTTGCGGATGAAGGGTATTTGCAGCGCAGACCATCACGGCAGCACTCATGATCCCGAGTATAATGATGCCGATTCTGCTCCCGACTATTTGCCGTTCCGAAGTCTGCTTGTTGGACGACAGTTTTCTTCTTGACTGCACAAGATAACTTTGATAAAAGGCTCCCACGATCGAAAAGCAAGACGCTGTGAAAGCAATAATTAAACCCATTGATAAAGGCGGGAGGCTTGGAATAAAACCTAAGAAAAAGTCCTGTGCAGACGTCTTTGTCATTATGGCTGTGGATAAAAAAGCAAATAGCATAAGGATAATAAGTGCTAGCATCAGTTTTTCCAGTAGCGCATAGAAAGACTTGAAGAACAACAGTAAAATGCCGATGACATTAAAAACGATGATCCATATTTTAGGGTTTGTCCCCGTTGCTTCCGAAACAGAAATGGAGACCCCTGTGGCATTTCCGGATTGAAAACAGGTTGCGACAAGGAAGATTCCGAGGCCAATGATGATGGCGGTTGTTTTACCAAATTTCTGGCGAATCAAGGTAAGTAAAGATTCGTCTCTCGCAATGCCGATACGTGCCGCCATATTGGTGAAAACCATCATAAAAAAGATCGCGACGACGACAACCCATAATAGGGCGAAGCCATAATCTGCACCCATTTTTGATGTGATGGTCATTTTGCTGGGCCCGAAAACCAGGGCGGCGGTAATGATGCCGGGACCTAAGATGGATAGCCAATTTTTAAACAAAGAGGGTTTTGGCTCGAGGTTGTTTTCCATGAGATTTATCGTAATGAGGTTAAATGCTGTTGGTTGATTTTAGGTGCAGAATTTCCAAAGTGTGTACGGATATAATTGGTAATTTCAATGACCTCTTCATTTTTCAGGAATGAAAAAGATGGCATTGCGCTCTCGTATTTGACCTTGGCTATTGTTTTGTCTTTCAGTCCGTGGAGGATAACCCGCAATAAAGGTGCTGGGTCGCCTTTGACAAGAGATGAATTGGCTAATGGGGGGAAGGTGTTTGTAAGTCCCTTTCCATCTGCTTTATGACAAGATGCACAATACGCTTCGTATAAGGCTTGACCACTTTTGGTCGGGGAGCTGACGGCGTTGGCTGCAACGGGCTTAATCATTGGCGCAACGGCTTTATCGGTAATGCGGAGTCGGTAGATCACGTCGTCATCGGGTTTTGGAAACCCCTTTTGTGGATTCCAGTCCCGGTTGCTTGAACAGAAATAAATGTCCCCATTGGGTAAGGTCAATACGGATCTTAGCCGGCCAAGTTGATCTTTGAACAGGATCTTCTCATCGACGATCTGCTGCCCATCGGCAGATAATTTTAGGATACGTAGAGACTGATTTTTTAACGTCGCAAGCAATAAGCTATGTTGCCATTCAGGGATAACGTTGGAACCGTAATAGGCCATACCAGATGGTGCAACGACTGGAGTCCACGATTTAATAGGTTCCTGTCTTGGCGAGCTTTTGGCGATAGCTTTTTCCTTTTCCGTGTCAATCATGCCTTCGATCTGTGGCCAGCCATAATTTTTTAGCGGTTGGATCAGGTTGATTTCATCTTCGATGGCATCGCCATGTTCGGAGGTGTAAATTAAGCCTTTTGCATCATGGGTAAGTCCTTGCATGTTTCGAAATCCCCAGGCATATACATAGCTGTTTTTAATTGGATTGTCTTTGGGAATGCTCCCGTCGAGATTGAGGCGTAAGATTTTACCGTTTAATGAGGTGCTGTCTTGTGCGAAGGTATCACTTGCGGCATCTCCTGTAGCCCAATATACTTTTTTGTCTGTCGAAACAATAACTCGGGAGCCGTTGTGTCCCGTGTTTCCGGGGATCTGTATAAGCAATTTTGGGTTTGACAACTTGCCTGCCTTATTATAATCGTAGCGATATAGGTTGGAAAAAATAAGGCTATCTTTTTTGCTGGTGTAAGAAAGGTAAAGATAAGCTTGCTGCTGTTCCGGCTGATAGAGCGCCATTCCCAAGAGTCCCAGGGTGCGCTGATGGTATACGTCGGTCAGGCTGTCCACCAAAGTAACAACTTTTGTTTTTGTATCCAGTCTTCGTATACTCCCTCCGATTTCAGAAAACAGAATGGCGTTATTGACCCGGTCATATTGTAAATCCCAGGGCACATGGAGTTTTGTAGCTTCTTTGGTTAGCGATAGTATACTGTGCTCCAGTTGGATGTTATTTATGGGTTTACGTTCTCTTTCTGTCTCGGAAGAACAGGAAGAAAGCAGCGGGATCAGCGATACAAGCCAAATATAGGTTTGTTTTTTCATATAGGATCTACGGTTATTCCTTTGATTTATGTGGTTAGTCAAATGTAGTTGAATAAAAATAAATATACAAAAAATAAGTTAAATTGTATACAAAAATATTTTATCAGCCTAAGGTAAATACGATTTAGTTTATAATCTGGTGGGCAAAAATGTGGTATTGTAGATTTGCCACGAACTTGTTAGCAAAGCTATTTTTGTAAAAAAGTGAAAAAAATATTGAATTGTATACAAAAAATATATATTATTGTATTCACTATGATAAAGTAAAGAAGAGAAATTGCGATCGCATAGGGGTCGAAAATTATTTTTCTTAAAAAATACCAATAAACTAAAGAGCTTATAAATCATTTATTTAACCACTTTAACCTGAGTATTCATGATACTAAAGCAGATTAAAATCCGGGATGTAATAAACAGGAGTTGCCTGTTGGTAGGGCTACCTTTTATTTCGATGGCTGCATTGGCAAATGTACCTTCTTCCCCTAATAATGGAAAGATTCCGATCTCGGATGTTCTAAATCCTTCGCCGGGTTTAGCTAAATTTCAGCAGCAGCTTGTCGGGCAGGTGCTGGACGCCAAAGGGCAGCCACTGTCCGGTGTGGAAGTGCGTAACCTTAAAAATGCAACTGTTACCGTTACGGATCAAGAAGGCCGTTTTAAATTAACGGGTTCGGTTTCAGATCAGATTCAATTTCGGTTAATCGGTTTTAATACAAAAGTGGTGGCGGGGAAAGACGTGCAGGCTTTGGTGCTTGATGCGAGCGAAAATGCGCTGGATGAAGTGGTTGTGGTGGGGTATGGTAAGCAGAAAAAAGGCAACTTGACTGGTGCTGTGGCCAGTGTCAATTTTGACCAATCTACTTCAAGCCGGGGGCTTTCCAATGCCTCGCAGGCCTTACAGGGTGTTATTCCCGGTTTGGCTGTAAGTCAAAACTCAGGGATGGCCGGAAATAATGCAGCGGATCTTTTGATCCGGGGGCTGGGGACGGTCAATAGTGCTGGACCGCTGATCGTGGTCGACGGGATGCCCGATGTCAATATGAACCGTGTGAATGTGAATGATATTGAAAGTGTGACCGTGCTAAAAGATGCTTCTTCCGCTGCTGTATACGGTTCCAGAGCGGCCAACGGGGTTGTATTGATTACGACAAAGTCTGGTAAAAGAAACAGTAGGACGGCTATTTCCTTTAGTGCCAACAAATCGCTGGTGAGACCTACCCGCTCTTTTGATTTTGTCAATAATTATGCAAAAGCAATGACGGCTACGCAAAGGGCTCAGGCTTATAATACCGCTGCATCTGCATTCAATTTTAAAAATGGAACGATCGACGAATGGTTGGCTTTAAGTATGATCGACCCGAGATTGTATCCAAGTACCGATTGGTGGGATGTTATTCTTCGCAATGGTCAAAGTGGGAATTATAATGTTTCCATTAATGGGGGGACTGAAAATAACAATTACTATTTGTCTGTGGGTATGCTGGATGAGAAGGGGATACAGATCAATAATGATTTTAAACGTTATAATGCTGCATTTAACTTCGAAACAAAAGTAACCAATACCATCGGTGCTGGGGTCCGGTTCTCCGGAAATTGGTCCGATTACCGGTATAACTACGAGGATGGTATGACTGCCAACTCAACAAGTGGAATGGATTTGTTTACCTCGCCAGCAGGTATATTGCCTTATGATCCTATGACCGGTTTTTATGGTGGTGCAATGTCTTACAATGAAAGTCCGCAGGCCAATAATATTTATGCGGATTACATGACGCGCAACCAGAACCACATGAATCAAAAGCAGGCTCTGGTGAATGGTTATTTAAACTGGAAGCCGTTCAAAGGGTTTGAGGCTAAAGTGGATTATGCCCTAAATTATGACACGCGTTTTCAATGGAAGGCAGATATGCCGACAAAATTATATAACATCCGAACAGGATTGTCTATCCGGGATCTTGTGCCAACAAATGATGGGATCTATAATACAGACCGGAACAATTACAAAACGCAGCTGAACTTCAAGTTGAGTTATGATCATAAGTTCGGCGCTAATCATGATTTCTCTGCTTTGGCCGTGTATTCCGAAGAATATTGGAACAATCGTGTTTTGGCGGGTAGTCGCTTAGATCGTTTGCATCCTAGTTTACATGAAATCGATGGCGCATCTGAAGATGTGCAAAATGTATCTGGATCATCATCCGCGGAAGGTTTGCGTTCTTATATTGGACGGTTAAATTATACGGCCTTTGGAAAGTATATGTTTGAAGGGAACTTCAGGGTAGATGGTTCTTCGCGTTTCTTACCGGGCGATCAATATGGTTTTTTTCCCTCCGCGGCAGTGGGGTGGCGGATCTCAGATGAGGCGTTTATGTCGGCATTTAAGGAGAAGATTAGCCTGAGTTCGGCTAAATTTAGAGCTTCTTATGGTTCATTGGGTAATAATAGTGGTGTAGGCTTGTATGAGCAGAAACAATCTTTGGTGTCCAGTCCCTACTATCTGATTGACAATAGTACAGGAACAGGGTCTGTTGTCAAGGGGTTGATCAATAAAAAACTGATCAACTATGACCTTACCTGGGAAAAGACACGTGTGTTTAATTTGGGCTTGGACCTTGGTTTCTTTAAAAATAAACTGACGGCCGAGTTGGATTACTACGAAAGAAAGACGATCGGTATGAACAGACCTTCGGATGTATCGATGCATCTGACGGGTTTATTTGCTGCTCCGCGACGCAATATCGGCGATATGATGAATAAAGGGCTGGAAGCAAATGTGACCTGGAATGATAGAAAAGGTGATGTGGGTTACATGCTGAACTTTAATGTGGGCTACAACAAGAACAAGCTACTTTCTTGGAATGAGCAGTTGCAAAGAGGTTCGGTATTTATTGATATGCCTTATAATTTTATCTATGCTTTCGAATCGTTGGGCATTGCGCAGTCTTGGCAGGATGTCTATAATGCAGTTCCTCAGGGGGCTTCTCCGGGAGATATTTTGTTGAAAGATGTCAATGGTGACGGCAAATTGGATGCGAATGACCGCGTGGCATATCCCGCTTACCAATTGGGTAGACCAAAGGTAAATTACGGATTTAGAGGTTCCGTTGACTACAAAGGTTTTGATTTCTCTTTCCTGTTGCAGGCTGCTACCGGACGAAAAGAATTTTGGATGAACAAAGCGAATTCAAATTTTTTAGGGACGGCAAATCAGGCGATTACGGAAGATCAGTGGAATAATATGTGGAGCCTGGACAATCGCGATGCCGATTATCCTAAATTGCTTCCAAGTACATTGGGATCAACGAGTCCAAATGCATACTTGAGTACATTTTGGTTGCAAAACATGTCCTATTTAAGGGTTAAAAATCTGCAGCTTGGCTATACTTTTAAGAAAGAATTATTGATGAAGCTGGGGATCCAGAAGTTACGTGTATTTGGTTCTGTAGATAATTTGGCGGTTTTGACGAGTTTTAAAGGCTTAGATCCGGAGAAAAGTACCTATACCAATGATGCCTATCCGATGACGAAGAGTTTTGTGGTTGGACTGAATGTAGACTTATAATATTTGAACTTATGAAATCGATATATAACATCGTGTTTATTTCTTCTTTGTTGCTTCTTGGTTTATCCGCGTGCCGCAAAGATTTGTTAAATCAAAATCCAACAACAACGCCAAGCTCTGAAACGTTCTGGGTGGACGAAAATGACGCGCTTGCTGCCTTAATGGCGAACTATTCGATATTTAGACCTTGTTTTGATCGTGACTATCATTTTGATGGTCATGGTGATTACCTGAAGGTGTACAATACCGGTGCGGCGCCTATTTCATTAACGGTGAATAGTCCGATGAATTATGGTTCCGGTGCGTCGGCAATGTATAGAGCATTGTATGGATCTATATTCAGTTCCAACTTTGTGATCGAAAATACCAATGCGCGCTTGCTGCCCGTAGCAAAAACTGATGCTGTAAAACAGACCTTGGAAACAATCGTGGCGGAAGCCAAATTGCTGCGTGCCATTGCCTACTTTAGACTGATTTCCTTATGGGGCGATGTACCTTATTTTTATAAATCGGCACCGGCGCCTGCAGAGGCTGATACGGTGCGTAGAATGCCTATTGCGCAGCTGAAAGATTCCATTATGGCTGATTTAAATTACGCTGTGGACAAATTGCCGAATAAGGGGGCTGCAATTGGTCGTGCCGGTAAGCCTGCCGCGTTGGCCTTCCGTGGTAAGTTTCAATTGTACTGGGGTTCGTGGAAGAAAAATGGATGGCCCGAATTGGATGGATTTGTGCAATCTGCTGCCGACGCTAAGTCGGCCTATACGGCGGCAGCTGCGGATTTTAAGCGTGTGATCAATGATTTTGGTATCAAAATGTTTAGAAATGGTGACCCAGGTTCATGGGGTGAATTGGGGAAGGCAGATGTGCTCCCAAATTATTACTACATGTTTATACCTTCTACGGGCAACTTGAGTCAAGATGAGGAAATGGTCATGGTGCTTACCCATGGCGGTGTGGGTACAAAACAGAGTGAGGAATATCAACGTGTGTGGACTGGGCCATTGGTGTCTTTAGGGCAGAACCAAGCTATTCCGCGTTATGAATTGGCCGACCGTTATCAATCTACCATTACGGGAGATTTCTTGCCCAAGATGGTTCAGCTAGATCCTGTGAAAAATCCGGCAGCACGTACAACAGCAAATTCAGCGGTGAACCCTGAGTCGTACCGTAATCGCGATTATCGCATGAAAGCGACTTTGTTGTGGGATTATGAACTGATTATGGGTATGAGCCCTACGGAGACGACAGGTTATATTCCTTTTGTCTACAAAACTTGGGGTGCTGCGGTGACGGTTAACGGTGTCTCTTACAAAACTTCCTTCACCGATAATACCACAAATCTCTCGGGATTACAATCGCGTAAATTTGTGCGCAATTATGGTGGTGTGGCACGTAGTGACGGAAATTACAATTGGCCTTTGATGCGCATTGCAGACGTGTATCTGATGTATGCTGAAGCGACCAATGAGATTGGTGGTCCACAGGCGGATGCGATTGATTTGGTTAATAAGGTCAGGCGCCGTGGTAACTTGCCCGCGCTTGCGGGTGCTAAAACCGCTTCTCGTGATGCTTTTTTTGATGCTATAGAACAGGAAAGGATTGTAGAGTTGTTTGGTGAAGGACAGCGTGCCTTTGACCTGCGGAGATGGCGTAAACTGGAAACCGTATTTGGTAAGCCGTATGGTGATGGAAAATGGTTCCAGGATAGTTTTGGGAATAATTGGGAGCGCTTTTTCTTCAATGAGTCTGAGTTGACTTATCAAAAGTGTTATATCTATCAAATCCCGGAAACAGAACGTTCGCGGAATCCGAATTTAACACAAAATATACCTTGGAAATAAGATGGTAACACTTGACTGTAATAAGATGAAATATACATTATTTTTAATCGGCATGCTGTTCGTTAGCTTGTCCGGTTGTAAGGATGATTATCCAATGGATGAGGATGGTTTGTTGATCACGACCAGGTCGGAATGTTATGTCAGTAGTTTTGAACTGTTGGGCGCCGATTTTCAGACGGTACGGACCAAAGCTGCCTTGGTAGATACCGTTGAGCAAACCATAAAAGTGGAGGTGCTCTTTGGTACGGATTTGAAAAATCTATACCCACAGTTTTCATTGGTCACCGATGCGGTATTAGATCCTAAGATTTTAGGAAAACAAGATTTTTCCAATTTGGATACGCCACGTGAATGGACTGTCGTGTCTGGAAATAGAAAGGTTCGTAAGACGTATAAAGTTTATTTGACAGTACAAAAATAAGTAAGCTGATGAAAACAAATTATTTAAAAATAGGGCTACTGTCCATTGGATTTGGGCTCTTGCTGTTAGGTTCTTGTAAAGAAGAAGCTTATGAAATTCCAAAAGCAAAAGATGGTTTGCAAAACGACATCATTAAGCGCTCTTTAGGGCCAAATGTGGTTGGTGCTACCATAGACTTTGCTTATGCGGCGGCGATATTACCAGATCAGGGGAAGCTCACATCGATCGCTGTGGAAGCCAGCATTGCGGGTGATGAGGGTACTGTGCTTGAAAACAAATCGTACTACACCAGTAGTACGGGGGCAGATGTAGGTGTGGTCGTTGGCGACCCCGCGACAGTAAATGGGAATAGCACGGAGGTGAAATTTACAAAAGACACCTCGGCTTCAACGCTGCGTTATAGCTACAAAATACCGGCAGCAGCAAAAGGCAAATCGGTTACGTTTACATTCAGGGCGAGGTCCAGTAATGGGCAGGAAATTGCGTTGAAGACCGAAGCGTATGCGATTCGTAATATGGATATGGCCTTAGATTTGATCGGGAAAGATGGGGCAGCCTGCTTTTTTTCTGTAGCAGATCTAAAATGGTATACAGCAACGGAAGCTGCAGCAAACCCGGATAAAATTGATTTGATCTATTTGTACCGGCCATTGCCAACGGTGACTTATGCACATTCATTGGTTGCTCCCACGACGGATGCCAGTTATTTGCCGAGCTTCACCTTACCTGTCGGGCTGACAAATAAAACGAAGATCGTGAAGGCTTGGACCGTGCGCGATCAACAATTGGCACGATTGCAATACAGTGTATTTGTGGACGATGTGGATTTGAAAGACAAATCGTTTGTCGATGCGCCGGATTTTGCCATTAATTTAAAAGCTGAATCAGGACTATGGCTGCAAACGGCAGATGGTAAATACAATGCTTATGTATTTGTCAATAGCGTAAATAATACCACGAAAGAAATGAAGATCAGTGTAAAAAGGTTGCAAGTAAAATAAGGATATGGGTGCAAGGATATGGCTTAAAGTTAAAGGTACTATGCTAGGGGGCGCTTTTATGGCGATCCTTGGAGTGTCCTATGGGCAGCAGGCAAAGATTACTTCGATAAAGGGAAATGGGCAGAGGTTGCAGGTGCAGGTAGACGTTCCGACCCCTGGTGTCTATACCTTGGTTTCAGAAGGTGAGGTTACCGATTTGGATAAAATTAAGGCTGCGGATAAAACAGGTATGATGACGCTGTATGCGATGATTGATGTTCGCGCTGCACGATCGACCAAACGGATCGTATTCGACAGCTTTAAAGGTGCGAAGCAAGATCTTGGTAAATTTTATTTTGGGAAAGGGAAGCAGACGGTCGGCATGCAATTGCCAGCTAATTTTAAAATTAAAGCTGTTTCGATCAATGCCTTTGTGCCTCCAGTTGCACCAGCTGCAGCGGAAAATTATAAACCAAAGATTGTTCCACCTGCAGGTCATCCCAGATTATGGGTTAATAAAGAATCTTTGCCGCTTGTTAAAGGGCGGCTGGAAGAGGCGGAGCATCTGGAAGCTTGGGGAAAAGTGAAAACACTTGCGCAGCAACCTGTTCAATTTATTTTTGATCCGAATAAGGAAATGTTTTACGATGAAAAGCTCGAGCGTGCTATTGAATCAAAAGCGTTTTATTACCTCATGTCCGGTGACGAAAAAATAGGTCAAGAGGCGGTCAGACTGGCGGATCAGTACTTGACGATGTTGGAGTTCGGGAATGTATCCTATGGTGATATTACACGCGAGCTGGGACGTGCAATTTATACGGGTGCACTGGTGTACGACTGGTGCTACTCCTTATTGGATGTACGCGTTAAGGCCAACCTGCATAAAAATATGATGCGTCTGGCGCAAGATATGGAAATTGGCTGGCCTCCCTTTTTTGGTATCGAAAGTATTATCAATGGGCATGGGAATGAGGCGCAGGTGTCGCGCGATCTGCTGGCAATGAGTATTGCTTTATATGATGAGGATCCTGTACCTTACAAATATACTTCATATTCGATATTGGAAGAGTTGGTGCCTATGCGCAAGTTTGAGTATCAGTCTCCGCGCCATAATCAAGGTGTTGATTACGGTGGCTATCGTTTTGGGTGGGAAATGCACGGAGCCTGGTTGTATTATCGCATGCTTGGCTATCCGGTTTTTGACGATAACATCAAGGATATGCCGTATTACTGGCTGTATATGCGAACGCCTGACGGAAAAATGTTACGCGACGGGGATATGTTTAATGTAAAGTACAACAGCAGTGCCGATTTTTATTGGAAAAATCCGCAGACCATGTTGCTTTGTTATGCCTATTCAGGTAATCCGGTAATCAAGGCCGAGTTTGTCAAGCAGGGCGGTTTGCCCGACAATCCAATCTTGTTCCTCCTCTTGGATGATCCAAAATTGAAGCCGGATTTTGACCGTGAGAAAATGCCGTTGACGAAGGATTTTGGACCCATCTTAGGGTCTATGGTTGCCCGGACAGGCTGGAGCGAAGAGAACGGAAGTTCCGATGTGGTTGCAGAAATTAAGGGTGGCGGTTATCATTTCGGCAATCATCAGCATGCCGATGCAGGTGCGCTGCAGATCTATCATCATGGTATTCAGGTTGGTGATCTTGGCCTGTATCTTTCCTATGGCTCCCCTTATGATTTTAACTTTAATAAGCGGTCGGTTGCGCATAGTATGCTTTTGGTGCGTGATCCTGCTGAGCCGCTGTTGTTCAGGACCAAAACAAACGATGGTGGTACTCGGTTTAGCCAGCGTTTTCCACGTACGGTTGAGGAGGTATTAAGTGACTCCTGGTACCATACCGGAGAGATCAGGGCATCGGCATTTGGTAAGGATCCCATTCAGCCGAGCTATAGCTATTTCAATGTGGATCTAACGGCTGCATATACCGCTAAAGTGAAATCCTATACTAAAAGTTTCCTGTTTTTGAATTTGAAGCGGAAGGATGTGCCTGCGGTCATTGTCCTATTGGACGAGCTTAAGACCAATGATCAGAAATTTGAGCCCTACTGGCAGATCAATACGCTTGAAAAGCCGTTACAAAGTGAAACAGGTTTTGTATTGCATAGTCAATTTAAAAATGTCGCTGGTGCTACCTATGTTGATTTGCTGAAGCCGCAATTAAGAGACTGTGCGGTGAAATTGTATTCAGGCGATTCGACTGCTTTTGTTTTTGGTGATCTTTATCAGGTCAAGTCTCCTTGGCCAGAGGCTAGAGGAACACGGATTATGGTCTCGCCCAAACAGGAAAGTGATCAGGCGAGTTATGCTTCGGTTTTTCAGATGACGGAGAGTGGTTCTTCAAAATTACCGGTGTATTCGGAGGAAAAAGCAAACTATTACCTCATAAGGGTGGCTGATCGTTTACTGGTGGTGGCCAAACCAAATCAATATCTTAATGAAGCCATTGAATTTGCGGTACCGGGAGATCAGCAGTATGAGGTTGTTGTGGTTGGTTTGAAAGATGGTTTCTGGAATATGAAAAGTTCATTAAAAAATAGTAGCTTTAATATAAATGTCCTGAAAGGGAATCATACAACCAGTTGGAAATCTAAAGCCGAAACTATTTATTTGTCGCCGGGGAGACAGTATCGTGCCCAAGAGGGGAAGATTAATTAAAGAATACGTTGTTTAAATTTTTTTAATGATTTTGTATTCTTATTTTTGCATAAAATTGTATACAATATGAAAGAGGATTCGCTTGCCTATAAAGTTTATTTAGAAGTACGTAAGAAAATTTTGTCCAGTCAGCTAGCTGGAGGGGCGAGATTGGTGGAGAGTGCTTGGGCGGATAAGTTGACGGTGAGTCGAGTGGCTGTTCGTGAGGCTTTTATGCGGTTAGCAGGCGAGAGTCTGGTAGAGTTTGGTGAAAAAGGCGGCTGCTTTGTGAAGAAAATGACGGTCGAAGATGTGAAGGATATTCGTGAGCTGCGTGAGTTGTTGGAAATAGGTGCATTAAAGATTCTGTTTTCAAAGAAAAGTAAAGAGCTTATCGAAGATTTGGAACTGATCTGCAACGATTTTTCTGAGATGGTCAGCAAGGGGTATTATGGTGGTGCTTGTGAGGCGGATGTTCGTTTTCATGAGCGGATTATTGAGGGGACCTGCAATTCAAGATTAATTTCTATTTACAAGAACAGTAACATTCCCTTATTTCATATGAAACTCGGGGCTATTATGGGGCAGATGGAAGATTATCTGGATACGGAGAAGGAGCATCGCGCTATTGTTGATGCGCTGAAAGCGGATGATTGGAATAAAGCTTATACCACTTTGGTCCATCATTTGGATCGGGGCGAGCAAGAAGCCTTGGAATTGGTTTAATATTTTTTGGATTTTTATAGGGGGTCTATTGTTTACAATAGACCCTTTTTTGTGCTGTCCCACAGCAACAATTGCCCTTTTTCAGCTTCTGTAATCATAAGTCCCTGAATGCCTTTTGGGTCTAAAGCACAATTTGTCGGATTCTTTCCCGGCGTAGGTATTTTCTCGGTCGTCTTGTTTTTGGTATCAATGGATAGGATATGTTGCGATCCATAGATAGCGGCATAAAGCTGGTTATCCTGATCGAAGGCAATTCCATCTGGGCCAATAAGACCACCTGTTTCGATGAATTTTTCGATGTTCTCCACCTGTTGTGTCAAGCTGTTCCAGTGCATTTTCCAGATCCATTTTGTACCCGTTTCAGCGACAAAAAGTGTGCAGTTGTCTGCTGCAAAGGCTAATCCGTTTGGGTAAAAAAGGCCTGTGTGGATCTTCGTAAGCGCACCATGTTTATGTAGACAGCAGATGTAGCCTGTACCATCTTCCAGGTCATTTCCTGGGCAGGAGAATAATAGGTTTCCTTCGGTATCAAAACATAAGTCGTTGGGCATTTTTAATGGCTTTCCTGCGATTTCCGTGACTATTGTCGTACAGGTTTTGTCGAAGGGATCATAGCAACGGATGCTGTTTTGTTGTGCGTCGCAAAACCATATTATTCCTTTCTTGTCGATCGCGATGCCGTTGGGATGTCCGCCCACGGCTATCCTGCTATGCTGACTGTTTTTGTAATAAACTAAATTTCCTGCTTCTTTCTCCACAAGCCATATACCACCCTCCCGGTCGAAAGCGGGGCCTTCTGGAAAAAGAAGTCCTTCAATGAGAATATTCATTTTTAAAAATTTTAAAATTTATTTTAAATGTATACAAAAATATTGTAATTTGGTATACATAAAATAAGGTGTATTTAAATACAAATTATTGATGACTGCAACATGTGTGGCGGTGATCGTCCAATTATAACAATAACAAATAGCAAAACTTTTAATAGGCATGCAAGAAAATGAAAAATCAGCCGCGATACTGCGGGAGAATGCAAGATGGATACCGGGTGGAGTGGTATCGTTAAATCGGAAGTCAGATCCGAATATCTGCTTCGTCAAAGGGAATGGTAGTTTGGTCGAAGATATTGACGGGAACAGCTACATAGATTATCAGGCTGGATTTGCAGCATCCTTTCTGGGGCATAATGATCCTGACGTGAACGCTGCAGTGTTACAGACCTTGCAGGAACAGCAGGTATTGATGGGGGCTGGGCCAACCTTACTCGAAGGAGAGTTTGCGGAGCTTTTTTGTCAGTCTGTTCCTTCGGTGGAGAGTGTTCAGATTACAACGACAGGATCGGAAGCGACTTACCATGCCATCCGTATTGCTCGTGCGGTAACAGGCCGTGATCATGTGATTGTTATGCAGGGGGGCTACAATGGCTGGCATAACGATGTGGCCTGCAATGTGATCAGTCAACGTGCAGATGTGGGTTCATATCAAAGTCCGGGGGAATATCCATTCGATTCATTGAGTGCTGGCGTTCCCAAAAATCACAGCGATTTAGTACACATTGTCAACTACAACGATTTGGAAAGTGTGCTGTATGTGGTTCAAAAATATGATGTTGCCTGTATTCTGTTGGAACCGATTCTTCAGAATATCGGGATTGTGAAGCCAAAGGAAGGTTATTTGGAAGGCTTACGCAACATGGCCGACGCGCATGGATTTCTGTTGATCTTTGATGAAGTGAAAACCGGATTCAGACATGCGCTGGGTGGCTATCAGTCCATCTGTGGTATTCAGCCCGATCTTTCAACCTTCGGAAAGGCGGTTGCAAACGGCTACCCATTGGGGGTTATTGCAGGGAAGAAAAAATATATGGATTACTTTGTGGATCCTGATAAGTCGAAGCGCGTTATGATTGCCGGTACCTTTAATGCTTTTCCGCTAACGACGGCGGCGGCGATTGCGACTTTGAAAAAATTAGGAAGCGCTGAGCACCGCGTTTATGAGCACGTAGAGGCGCTTGGTGCGCGTTTGGAGCAAGGATATAAGGAAATATTTCCTAAATTAGGCGTACCGTTTTATGTCGCACGCCAAGGATCTGCCTTCTGTACATATTTTATGGACCATGCGCCAGTCAATTTTCATGATATTTTGGATAACCACAATTTTGAGCTGGATACCCAATATCGAAAAAAGCTCATAAAAGAGGGGATTTTCAATTTCCCGGCACCAATTAAACAAGGAAGTATCTCCTTTGCGCATACGGAGGATGATATCGACAGAACGTTGGAGGCAACTGAACGCGTAATAAAAAGTTTGTAAACCCTAACTATGAAAATAACCGCTATTGAAACCTTTGTATGCCATGCGCGCATGCGAAATTGGATTTTTGTCAAAATTATGACCGACCAGCCCGGGCTTTGGGGATGGGGCGAAGCCACATTGGAATGGCATACGCAAAGTGTGGTCGGAGCTATCAAGGATATTTCTCAATTGTTGATCGGCGAAGATCCGCGTCGTATTGAATACCTGTGGCAGATGATGTATAGACAACATTTCTGGCATGGAAACGGTATCGTTCGCGGTACGGCCATCAGTGGTATCGATATCGCCTTATGGGATATCTTAGGTAAAATTCACAATGTCCCTTGTCATGAGCTGTGGGGAGGTCGTGTACGTGACTATATCCGTTTGTATTGTCATTTAGGTGGAGGTCGCATGGAGGATTTTTATGAGACTGCTCCGGACGATGCCAAGCGATTTGGGGATCTGGCGCTAAAAGCTGTTGATGAGGGTTTTACTGCTTTTAAATCGATGGCTGTTCCAGAGACGATGTCGTTGGAAGGTCTTCGTCCCATTAAATATGCTGAAGCTTGTGTGAAGGCCATGCGTGATGCTGTCGGCGACGATATTGATATTATGGTGGATTGCCACGCGCGGCCAAGCCCACGTATGGGGATGCAATTTGCGAAAGCCTTGGAGCCCTATGGCCTGTATTTCTTTGAAGAGCCATGCTGGCCAGAGACCATGGAAGATATTGCTTTGATTCAACGGGCGGTGACGACACCTATTGCTTCAGGCGAACGTTTGATCGGAGTGCATGCCTTTCGGGATATGCTCGAAAAGCGCGCCGTAAGTGTTATACAGCCTGATATTACACATTGTGGCGGTCTGACTGAAGCGCGTAAAATTGGAGCTTTGGCCGATGCTTACCGTGTATCTATGGCACCACATAATCCACAGGGCCCCGTGAGTACGGCTGCTTCCATTGAGCTGGGATTTGCAACACCATCTTATATTATTTGTGAAAGTGTGCATAAGGACGTCGAATGGCGCCAGGACGTCGTTACCGAAGGGTTTACGGTTCAAGAGAAAGGGCGGATTGTCCTTCCGAATAAGCGCGCCGGTTTGGGTATTGAAATCAATGAAGAAGAGGTAAAGAAACACCCTTTTCAACAGGAAATATTGCAGCGAACCTTCTATAAAGACGGTAGTGTAGGGGATTGGTAGTCTAAAAATAGCGATAATGGAGGAATATAAGAATAAGGTCGTCTTGATCAGTGGGGGACTTGGCGATATCGGAAGGGCTATGGCTGAAGCATTTTTGACCCAGCAGGCCATTGTATGCATCTCGGATCGGTTTGAACCACAGGTGGCTAGCGAGCGATGGCCCTTGTTGGATGCCCCTGGAGCGCGTCTATTTTATGATCAGGTCGATGTAGCGGATGCCGGGCAGGTGGACGCCTGGGTGACACGGATAAGACAGGAGCTGGGGGCAATTTCCATCTGTATCGCGAATGCAGCATGCGTTACGATTAAAGATTTCACCACGTTAAGCAATGCGGAATGGAAGAATGAAATGGCCGTTAATCTCGACGGTTCATTCTTCTTGGCGAATGCCTGTGCAAAGTCATTTGTGGAGAATGAGATCGCAGGTTCGATCGTTTTTATGGGCAGCTGGGCGGCACACGCCGTACATCAAAATTTACCGGCATATAGTGTCTCTAAGGCTGGCCTGCGTATGCTTTGCCAGGCCATGGCTCTTGAATATGCAGCATACGGAATTCGTGTCAACGAGATTGCACCAGGCTATGTCAATGCGGGCTTGAGCAAAGTGGTCTGGTCATCAAATGCCGAACTTCAAATGAAAGCAAAGGCTGTGGTGCCACTTGGTCAGATTATAGAAGCTGAAGAGGTTGCAAAACAGGTACTTTGGATCTGTTCGGACAATTGTAAACATATGACTGGTACCGCAATTGTGATGGATGGTGGACTGTCCTTGATTAGACCCTAATGTATGAAACAGAAAGACCTCTTGGAAGAAACGACCGGTAGCTTGTACGCACGATTTGGACTTAGCCAGTGTGATATTACTCCACCGGTCGGCATCTATTCCCGTAATTGGGGTGCAGCTGCATTTGACCAGGCAACGGCTGTTCACCAACCTCTGTTGATGCATTGTTTAGCTATGCAATCCTGCAATGGCTTGCCCGCAATTCTGCTAACCGCCGATTTGGGCTGGTGGAAAAATGCAGCTGATGAACAAAATTTGCGATTAGCACTGCTCAGTCATTTTAATCTGGCTGAATCGCAGCTGATTTTTGCGCTGTCGCATACCCATGCCGGGCCAAGCATCTGTTCGACAGATGCAGCACAACCTGGAGGTGAACTGATTTCGCCCTACCTTGAATTCCTCAAACAACAGGCGATATATTGCATCGAAACGGCACTAAGTGGGCTGTTTAATGGCAGCCTAACCTGGAATTATGGTGTATGCGATTTGGCCAGCAACCGCGATCTGAAAGTCGATGATCATTATCTGATTGGCTACAATCCATTGAAAGAAGCGGATACAACCTTGTTGGTCGGGCGGTTGTATGATGAAACTGAAAGCTTAAAAGCAGTTATTTGTAATTATGCCTGCCACCCAACCAGCTTTGCCCACGAGAATGATTTGCTCTCGCCCGATTTTGTTGGCGAGATGCGGAATACAGTAGAGCGCTCTTTATCCGTGCCTTGTCTTTTTTTACAGGGTGCATCCGGTGATTTGGCTCCGCGGAGACAGTATGTAAAAGATCCAGCACTGGTTGAAGCCAACGGGAAGCAGTTGGGCTATGCGGTGCTCGCGACCCTGGCCCAGGAACAGCGTAGTCATAAAAACTGGGTTTTTAAGGAATCTTTGATCTCGGGGGCGCCACTGGCCTGTTGGGGATTTCGGGAACAGCGCGCTTCAACCGATTTTAAGCAAAGGGTATTATCGATCAAAGTACCTTACAAAAAGCTACCGAGTCCCGAAGCAATTTTGAGTGAATACGAAGGCTGTACGGACCGTGTTATGAAAGATCGCCTTTGGCGAAAATATAATACCCGCAAATCCATCGGCGATCAAGAGGATGCTGTTATTCCGGTGTGGATCTGGAAAATGGGAGATGCTGTGTTGGTGGCGCAGGCCAACGAAGCTTATTCCTGTTATCAAATCGAAGTAAGAGCCGAATTTCCAGATCATACGATCGTTTTTATCAATATCGCGAATGGGTATGTGGGGTACCTTGCACCGAAAGAGCTTTATGATAAGGATATTTATGCCGTGTGGCAAAGCCCCTATGCCAGCGGCGGTCTTGAAATACTTATTGAACAAACTAAATTAGGAATTCAAACATTATTGACCGATGAAACTCGATTGGATTGATGTCATTATTTTTGCCGTATATATTATTGGTATAGTGGTATTGGGCTTATATGCTTCGAAAAAAAACTCCGTCTCGAAGCGGGACTATTTTCTTGCAGGCGATAAGCTGCCCTGGTGGATGATCGGGGGTAGTATCATCGCAGCAAATATCAGCAGTCATCATCTCGTTGGCGCTATGGGCGCCGCTTATAGTCGTGGTTTTGTAGCTATTACCCTGGAGTGGGGCGCGATTCTAATCGGTTTTAATGCATTATTGTGGATATTTCTTCCCTTTTATATCCGCAACGGTTTCTATACGATACCTGAATACCTCGAAAAGAGATACGGCAACGCTACCCGTGTACTTTATGCAATTTTGATCTTGTTTACTTATGTGTTTGTGGAGATTGGGGCAGTTCTTTATTTGGGCGGTCTGTCGCTGCACGCTTTATTCGGCATTCCTATTTTATACAGCATTTTTGGAATGGCAATTCTGACCGGTTTATATACCGTATTAGGTGGGCTAAAAGCAGTGATATGGACAGAGATGGTGCAGCTCTTCATTTTGGTGTTGGGGGGAATTGTACTAACTTTTGCCACCATTGATGCGGCAGGGGGATTTCAGTCGGTCATAGACTCATCGAAAGATTGGAAAATGTTTTATCCTGCTTCTGATCCTGATTTTCCCTGGACCATGTACTTAGGCGGATTGTTGTGTATCAGTGTGTTTTATTGTGCGACAAACCAGTTTATTGTGCAGCGCGTATTAGCGGCAAAAAATGAATGGCATGGGCGTATGGGAGTTATCTTTGGTGACTATCTTAAATTTTTGGTTCCATTGATTATTACTATTCCGGCATTGGTGGCTCCAAAATTCCTACCTCATCTCGATCAGCCCGATTTGCTGTTTGCAACACTCGTGGAAACCTTACTGCCCAAAGGTCTGGTAGGGTTGGTGATGGCCGGATTAATTTCGGCGATCATGTCCCACATTTCAGGAGCGATCAATTCCTGTACAACAATTCTGACCGTGGATATCTATAGCCAGTATATTAATAAAAATGCAAGCGACTACGAAGCGGTCCGTTTTGGTAAGCGCGCCGGCGTTGCTATTATCGTACTCGGGATCATGAGTGCGGTTGTACTGATCAGTTATTCGGATAAGCCGGTTTTCCTTTATTTGATGAATCTGTATGGTCTTTTCACGCCAGGCATCGCAACAATGTTTTTAATGGGGGTATTTTGGAAAAGAACCACATCGCAGGGTGCTTTAACAGCAGGTTTACTGACAATTCCCCTTTCTTTACTTTTGGAATACACCTTACCTGAAATGCCGTTTTTTAATAGAACAGGCATTGTATTCTGGACTTGTATGCTTGCTTGTGCTGTGGTCAGTTTGTTGACACCAGCGGTCGCCGAAGCAAGATTAAAAAATCTGGTGTTGACGGGCGATTCTTTTCAGGTACCGGATCAGGATAAAGCCGCTTACCGTGGTTTTCGAAATCCGACCTTATGGTGGATTATTATAACGGTGTTGGTGCTCTATTTTTATGTACGTTATTTTTAGCTTAACTTGTTGACCTGTTATACTCTTAAAACTTATCCAGATGATCGACCCAATATTGAAAGAATTAAATGCCAAGATAGCGACTGTTTTTCCAAAAATCGTTGCAATGCGCCGACATATCCATCAGCATCCTGAATTGTCTTTTCAAGAATACGAGACAAGTGCCTATATTCAGCAACAACTTCGCGAACTGGGTATACCATTCGAGCTTGTCGCTCAGACAGGTGTTGTGGCTGTACTGACCGGACAAAAATCGGCGAGCGATGATATTGTGGTATTACGGGCTGATATTGATGCTTTGCCGATACATGAGCAAAATGATGTGGACTATAAATCGAGGAATAGCGGTGTCATGCATGCTTGTGGCCATGATTTTCATACGGCTAATCTCTTGGGGGCGGCGTCCATATTAAATGATTATAAAACGGAGTTTTCTGGTAAAATTATACTACTATTTCAGCCTGCTGAGGAAAAGATTCCGGGCGGAGCGATTCAGGTTTTGGAATCCGGGATTCTGGAATCTTTTGGTGGAACGATTAAAGCTGTGCTGGGGTTACATGTAAGTCCCCGTGTTTCTGTAGGAAAAGTCGGTTTACGTTCGGGACGATTTATGGCCTCGAGCGACGAGTTCTATTTCACCATTAAGGGACGTGGTGGCCACGCTGCGGAGCCACATCGGGCTGTTGATCCCATTATGATCGGCGCGCAGTTACTCACCACCTTACAGCAAGTTGTCAGCCGGAAAGCCAACCCTGATGTACCGTCTGTATTGACCTTTGGTCGTTTTATTGGAGATGGCGCGGCCAATGTTATTCCTGAGGAAGTCAAATTAGCGGGAACATTTCGTACCATGGATGAGGTATGGCGCAAGGAGGCGCTGGAAATGGTTGCTGAAATAGCGGCAACGCTTCCCGTATCGCTGGGTGCAAAGGTGGAAGTTGAAGTACGGCATGGTTACCCCGCACTTTATAACGATCCCGCATTAACGCAAAAAGTCAAAACAATTATTGCGGAAACGATGGGGAATAGTGTGCCACAAGATCTCGAAATCTGGATGGCGGCCGAGGATTTTGCTTATTATTCTTATCGTTATCCGGCGTTGTTCATGTTGATTGGGACAAATAACGACGATTCCACCACGCAATATGGCCTTCATAATCCACAGTTCAATCTGGATGAAAAGGCTTTCGAAACATCCATGGCTGTTTTGGTCAATGCAGCTATTTCTCTTTTGAATGAATCAAATGAATAGAAAGAAATTCTTGATGTCCTCTTTTGCATTTGGACTATCCTATGCCGTTAATGCGAATAACAAGCTGTCCTCGAGGCAAGAGAAGGTGAAAAAAATAGGGATCATTGGACTGGATATTACGCACGCTGCTGCTTTTACAAGAGCGATTAATACGGCTGCCAGCAATCATCCCTATGGAAAATTCAGGGTTACTGCGGCTTACCCCTATGGAAGCAAAACGATCCCTTTAAGTATCGAGCGTATTCCGAAAATTACAGCGGAAGTGCAACAGCTCGGGGTTTCGATCGTATCAAGTATTGCCGAACTATTGAAGAAAGTAGATTATGTACTTTTGGAGACAAATGATGGAAATCTCCATTTGGAACAGGCACTTCAAGTGATTAAAGCAAAGAAACCTTTATTTATTGACAAACCAATAGCGAATTCCTATGCGGACGCTTTCAAAATTTTTGAAGCTGCAAGAAAGTATGGTTGCCCTATTTTTTCGTCAAGCTCCTTGCGTTATATTACCGGTCTTCAGGAAGTGGATAGGACTAAGGTTATCGGAGCAGATGTCTATTGTCCGGCAGTAACGGAACCTTCACATAAGGATTTATATTGGTACGGCATTCATGGCGTTGAAATGTTATTTGCGTTGATGGGATCGGGGTGTCTTTCGGTAAAGACTGTTCAGGAACAGGGTACCTCGTTTTATGTTGGGAACTGGGCGGATGGAAGAATTGCCTCACTTCGGGGCATTCGTGAGGGGAAGGATGATTTTGGTGGAACGGTTTTTTTGAAAGATCAGATTGTCCATTTGGGGCAATTTATGGGATACGGTCCCTTGTTGGATAAGATCCTTCCATTTTTCGAAACGGGTGTAAGTCCGGTTGACGAAAAGGAAACCCTGGCAATATGCGCATTTATAGACGCCGCCGAAGAAAGTAAATTAAACGGCGGCAAGACGGTTCTGCTTCAAAAATAAAAAACTATGTAGGTATGCTTAATACGTATTCGCAATCGTGATCAATAACGCACTATTAAAAATCGAAGCTGGTGATATGACCGTTTCATTTAGCGGGACGCTGTTGCCGTAACGCTCTTTCAATTTGGTTTTTACTTCGGGGCTGCTTAGGTCAAAATCTTTCAGCTTTTCCAGCTTCCCAACTTCGATGCCTGCTCCACGTTGGTATATTTTCCAGATCAATTCCGAACAATATATTTTATCGTCCGACCATTCGAATGTAGCATCGTAATTTTTTCCGAGAAAATTTTTGCCGATTGATTTCATTTTGGCCAGCGTCGAATTGGTCAGTACCTGATCTGCATTTTTGAGGCGCTTGACCGCGTAATGCTGCTTTTCCCCTCGCGCAATCCAGTGTTCTAACTTAGTTACAGTTACGGGCTGTACGGCTTCCAGTACATAAGGATTACCGTTCTCATAAAAAATAATCCCACAATGGGAATACGGAGAACGCGTCGCTAATTGGATCGCTTTACATTGCGGTGAAATGGAAGACTGAAAGATCATATCACCATCTTTGAGTGGGGGCAATTTCGCATTATCTTTTGCGTGTTTGGGGACCACTTTTTTTGGTTGAGCATGTATTGGCTCAGCAAAGATCAGTGTGACTAACATCAAGCTAATCAGCGATAGCAGGTATATAAGTGTCTTTTTCATTGTTTTATTGATGATTTATTGAAATAGTTTCATGATTTTCTTTGACTTGGTCCTTTCGGCAAGTTGAAAAGCAGATAATACGTCGGATTCATATTGGTATACTTTCTCCGTGTTTGCACCGTTCTGCGAAAGATAATCTACGATTATTTTGTTTTTTATTAAGATAGCTTTTCCAAGTAATGTGCATTGTGTAAAGCTATAATCAGCTTTAATTTCATCAATACCCAGTCGGTTCAGGCTATTTAAACAAGTTTTACGGATAAAATCCATGTCGTTTTTTTCTATTGCTATCTTCAGGATTTCGAAATCATTGAATTGTCTGTTTTTAGCTAGAAATAAATGGTGAAACTGTTTGGCGATAGCGTACTGTCCCTTTTCTAAAATCCGATGAATGGCATTGCTGCTAAATTCCTCTACTGTGGAAAATCCATGCAGCTGACTAAAAAATAAAAGTATATTTTCAAAAGGGAGCTTGGCTACCTCCAGTTGCATGAGGCCGCTCAGATCGTTCGTGTCGAATAAATTCTCCATGTGTCTGAGGCTGTCCAAAGCGATAAATTGAAATTCGGGTTGATAGTCCGCGAGCCAATTGGAGGATTTGGCTATTACAAAGGTGTTGTTAGCAATCCTATAGTTGATAGAGATAGCTGGTTCAGCATAGTTGATTATTGTTATTGTACTGTCTGATAATTCATAATGTTTTGAACGAAGATGCGCTGTCGTTGCGGTGGGAAAGAGCCTGTTGAGATTGATCTGTATGGCGTATACGCCCAACTTGTCTGCATGCAAATTATAACAAAGTGTTCCTTGCTCTGTGATGTAAAAGGGTATTCTGCTCCCCGGCTGCTGCTGTGACTGAAAAACGATCTTGTTTTGGTAGGCAAATAACGATGTTGCCAGACCGGCTAGTAAGCAAAGCATGCAAAGACCTATTTTTAACCCTAAGCGATTTATGGTATAAAATGATCGCATGACTAATCGTGGTATAGCTCTAAAAACTGATTGATCTGATTGGTTAACCCAAACGATTCGGATTCCAATAAATTGATTTCAGCTTGTATCTCCATTGTAGTCGGCGACAAGGTAAGCTTTCGATAGACCTGAATATCTAGTTCCAAAACGGCTAATTGTAGTGCGAGCAGCTGTTTGCCTTCTGTAGTATGGAGTTGTAGTTCATTAAAGGCATGTTTTAATCGTTCCAATTCAGCGATTGATTTTTGGACGTCATTTTCATCGGCCTTGCCAAAGTTCGGATAGGCCTCTCCCAACGTGCGAAAAGCATCGAGGTATTCTTCCTCGGACATTTCATAAATATTCGAATAGAGCATATTGTACGCATCAATGGCGTCATAGGTTTCCGAATCCATTAAGTCTTCGCGATAGTCCTCGACCAACTGTTTGATGTCTTGAGATTCAATCTGTAAGATTGACTCAATATCCTGTTTGATAAGATTGGCTATTTCCATGCTTTATGCTTAAAGTAATCTAAAGTCCCCCGCCGGCTCACAAATTTGCTGACAAAGAATTTTTTGACTTTGGTATAGACAAAGATCTTGTTTTATCGCAAAATTTCAATCCCTATAATCAGCTAATTTTTATGGAGACTGTCGCTCAGCAGTTTTTTATCACCTGAGCATCTCCTATAGGACCTGTGCAGTCCATATTTCCATCGCATTTTTCTGTCTTGTCGCACGTATTTTTCTTTCTGCCCGTCAATCAAACGGAGAGCGGGATGCCGTGTAGCCAAACGGGGATGAGCGAGCTATCAAATTCTACCTTTTAACATTGTTTGTTCAGTGCTTGTTCAGTGATTGTTCAGTGCTCGTTCAGTGATGACTCAGTGTGGACTGTATAATTAATGAATGATCACTGTCTAAATAGTGACTAAAAATTGTTATGAGATACGACTTGGTATAGGTATGCTTGGTTTAATATAGGTGAATCAGGAGATCAGCTTTAGGACCAATAGTTAGAAATGGGGGATGAATTTTAAGTAAACTAACTTTCTCTAAATTATTTGATTGATTGATAGTGTTTTATGGTGTTTTTGTGATTTCATGAGTAAAAAGTACTCAATATATTTTGCGCGCTTAAATTTAATCCTCATATTTGTTGAGTAAAAAATACTCAATAGTACAAAGTAAAATTAAAAGCTATGATCGTATTAAATAAGCAACAGGTAGTCACAGAACAATTTCCAAACGGGGAAACAAAAGTGAAAGATTTTGATCAGTTGATCTTAAAAGACAACCTTGTCGAATTTACATATCAAGAAGATGGAGACTTAATCCGCTTGCTTTTTGTCAAGAAGCGGTTGGATGAAACCGAAGCTGAAACTTGTCGGTTATTGATCCATTATATGCCCTATAGCCGTATGGATCGCAAAATAGAAGGTGATTTATTCACATTGAACTATGTGGCGGAGTTTATCAACAGTTTGCAATTTGATCAGGTGTTTGTGGTCGAACCGCATTCCCACGTTACCCTGGAACTTTTAGTGAACAGTGTTGGGGTTTATCCGGCATTGGACTGGTTGCCACAGTTGATGGAAAAGCTTGATTTTTCGGACAATGATCGGATTGTTTTCCCGGATAAAGGAGCGGCGGCACGTTACATCAACAGCGGCTATGAAAATAGCTGTGTTTTTGAGAAAAAGCGAAATCCACAAACAGGCCGGATCGAAGGGATGGAACTTAAGGCTGGAGATATTCCGCTTGGCGCAAAATGTATTATTGTCGATGACCTCTGTTCTGCAGGTGGCACATTTCTTTGGGCCGGGAAAATATTGAAAGAAATGGGAGCCAGTGCAGTTTATCTTTTGGTCACACATTGTGAAGCCCGAATTTTTAAAGGGACCCTGTTGGATGATGATTCACCAATAACCAGTGTCTTTACCACCAATTCCATGATGGATACCGAGCACCCAAAAATAAATTATATCAACTTAACGACTGAAAGTTATGTTTAAATCAATGAGCAAGAATCCAATACTTTGGACAGATGGTTATAAATTGTGTCATAAGGATCAATATCCAACACATACGGAATGGGTTTATGAGACTTGGACGCCACGCATGTCTCGCATAGAAGGTATTAGTCATGTTGTATTTTTTGGATTACAGGGAGCCTTGGCCGAAATCACCAATTCATTTGATGCAAACTTTTTTGCTCAACCGGAAGAAGAGGTCGTGGCGGCTTACGAAGAGGCAATTGCAACTGTTTTTGAAAATACAAACGCGAAGTTTGCGGCGACGCATGATTCGAAACATATTCGCGACTTACATCGGCTGGGGTATCTTCCAATCAAGGTAAATGCGTTGCAGGAAGGAAGCTTGGTTCCTGTCGGCGTACCAATGTTTACGATTGAAAATACACATCCCGATTTTTTCTGGCTTCCGGGTTACCTGGAAACACAATTATCGGCTTTTATCTGGTCACCGATGACTGCAGCGACAATCGCAGATCGCTATAAAAGGTTATTGACGGGGTTTGCCGAGAGAACGGGCGACGTCAATAAAGTCTTTACGCAGGCCGGAGATTTTTCCATGCGTGGTATGGGTTCTCCTGAAACGGCTTATCGTACGGCTGGGGGACATCTGTTGAGCTTCGGTGTCTCTGCTACATTGTCTGTTCGGGAGTATCTGAAATCCTACTATCATGCAAAAAGTGATGTAATGATGTACACCCCATCGACGGAGCACAGTGTAATGTGTTCGTACGGAGAGGACGAGGTAGAAGCATTTCGACATTTAATCACAACGGTGTATCCAAGTGGAAATATCTCCATCGTATCGGATACCTACGACCTCTGGAATGTAGTTGACAATGTATTGCCGCAATTGAAAGATCTTATTATGGCTAGGGAGGGGAAGGTTGTTATTCGTCCCGATAGTGGCGATCCTGTGAAGATTATCTGTGGCGATGCTGCATCTGATCGCAGTACTGTGCAGAAAGGTATCGTCGAACGTTTGTTTGAACTTTTTGGTGGTACGACCAACAGCAAAGGCTTTAAGGAGCTGGATCCCCATATTGGCGTAGTGTACGGTGATTCCATTACAGTCGATCGAGCGGATAAGATCTGTCAAGGTTTGCTGGATAAGGGTTTTGCCTCGACGAATACCATATTGGGCATAGGTTCGTATACCTATCAGTATGTGACACGGGATACCTTTGGCTTTGCGTTAAAAGGGACGGCTGAGATTGTCAATGGTGAGTTTAAAGCGATACAGAAACGTCCCGCTACAGATACTGGCAACTTTAAAAAATCGCAAAAGGGGATGGTCGCTGTGGTCTTTGAAAATGACGATTTTCGTTTGATAGACGATCTTACACCGCAAACGGTCGCCGATCTGGGTGAACGAAATCTGCTGGAAACATGTTATCTGAATGGCGAATTTATACGCACAACGCGTTTTGAAGAAATAAGGAATAGATTAAGAACTGAAACAATTCGAGTATATGGAAAATAGCGTAAACAAACCGTTTTTCATCCAGGATGAAAACGTTGCACAGTATGCACAATTGATGGCATCCTGGATTGCCCAACAGGTGAAATCGGCCGACCGCAAAGGACTTGTATTGGGTATGAGTGGTGGAATAGACTGCAGTGTTGTCGCTTGCCTATGCCGGCTGGCACAGGTGGATGTCCACTTGGTGTTGATGCCGTATGGCAGTGATATGAACAAAAGTAAAAGCCATCAACATGCCATGGAGCTTATTCAGAAATTTGATTTTCCATTTCATGTATTTGACATTCAACCCGCGGTGGATGCGTTGGCCATTCATCAAGAAAAGTTTGTCGCAGAAGCTACCGCCACTAACCGCGCTTTGAGCCTTGCTAATATTCGTCCACGTGTTCGTATGACGTATTTGTATCAATTAGCACAATTGGGTAGTAGATTTGTTATTGGTACGGGGAATATGGCCGAAGCTACTGTAGGTTATTTTACGAAGTGGGGCGATGGTGCCTATGATCTGAACCCGCTGGCAATGGTTACCAAACAGGAAGTATATACCTTAGCCAAATATTTGGGGGTGCCCGAATCTATTCAGTATAAAAGTCCATCTGCTGGTCTTTGGGAGGGGCAGACCGATGAAGAGGAATTGGGTATGACCTATGCGCAAATCGATGGGTTTATTTTAAAAGGTACATCGGGCGATCCGGTTATAGACGAAATTATTCGTAAACGTATACAACAATCTGCCCACAAGTTTGCAGCGGTGCCTACATTCAAAGGTTAATTTTAAATGGTTCGAGAAGTCGACGCAAGCACTTCATAACAGGCAACAAGGGACAAAAAAGTACTATAGTGAAGATGATTTTTCACTGGAAGAAGGCTTTAATGGCTTCATCGTTCTGCGAAATGAAGGCTGCGTTGAAATAAATATAGATGTTATGAAACTGAATAACATAAAAACACAATTTGATCAGATTGTAGATGTCCAACAGATTGCCAGCGGCAAAAAGGATAATATTCCAAACATGTTGATGTTGGCACAGGAAGAAAATATACAGCCAGCAGCCTTGGATAAAAAACGAACCTTGCTATTGGCGATCGATGTCCAAAATGATTTTATGGAATCCATCGGTAGTCTTGCCGTCAACGGTTCAAAGGCCGATGTACAACGTCTGACGCAGTGGATGTACCGTAATATTGAGGCCTTAACGCAAGTCATGTGTAGTCTCGATTGCCACTCGATAAGGCAGATTTTCCATGCCGATTGGTGGCTTGACAGTGCGGGAAATCATCCGGAGCCATTCACCATTATTCGCCATGCCGATGTCTGCGATGGTATCTGGCGTGCTGCGAATGACCATACGGCCTTAGCGCTGGATTATCTCCAGCATTTGGAAGCTGAGGGAAAAAAACAATTGTGTATCTGGCCATACCATTGTCTGGAAGGGACTTCGGGGGCGCAGCTGGAGAGTCAATTTACCAATATGCTTTATTTTCACAGTGCAGCACGTCAGGTCAAACCGATATTGGTTTATAAGGGGCAAGATCCAAATACGGAAATGTACGGTATTATCAAAGCGGAATATGACGATAATAAATTCGTAAATCATGCTGTGCTCGATGCAATTCGCGATTACGATGCGATATACATCGCCGGTGAAGCTTCCAGTCATTGTGTTTTAGCATCAACCGTGCAGATTTTGGAATATTTTGAACAAGATCGAGCGATTACGTCACGAATCACCTTATTGATCGATTGTATGTCGCCCATCGCTGGATTTGAAGCGCAGACTTTACAGCAGTTTGAGGCTTTAAAGGAGAAGTATGGAATCCAGATCAAATTGTCAACCGAAGTAACTTTGTAGCAGATGACAGCCTCCGAAAAAAAATACACATATGATTACCCAAGACCTGCTGTTACGGTTGACTGTGTAATCTTCGGCTTTGATAAAAACCAGCTTAAGGTATTATTGACCAAACGGGCAATAGAGCCTTTCTTGGGAAAATGGGCATTTCCTGGCGGTTTTATTCAGGAAGATGAGAACGCCGACGACTGTGCGCTTCGTAAACTGCAGGAGGAGGCCGGTCTCAAAGATATTTTCCTCGAACAGCTTTATACATTTTCAAACTTAGCTCGTGATCCGCGCGGAAGAGTCATTAGTATTGCCTATTATGCACTTGTCAGGCCCGATGCTTATACGTTGGAAGCAGGGGTTGATATCGATGCGGTGCAATGGTTTGGTATTGACGAAAAGTTGGATCTCGCTTTTGACCATAAACAGATCTTGAACACCGCCATACAACGGCTCAGGGGTAAAATTCGTTATCAACCAATCGGTTTTGAGCTCTTGCCCAAACAGTTTACGTTGCCCGATTTACACAATTTGTATGAAACCGTTCTGCAGCGGTCAATTGACCGTGGGAATTTTCGAAAAAAAATTCTCAGCATGGGTTTATTGATCGACCACAGCGATAAGCAAAAAGACCGGCGTGCCAGGGCTGCAAAGATCTATAGTTTTGACAGGGTAAAATATAAAGAACTTACTGAATCGGGCTTTTATTTTGAAGTATAGGTCTAACGAACGGAGCAGGCAACCATGAAATTGGCTTCTGCCTGCTTTCATTGCTGTCTGGTCTTTTTAAGATCTTACGTTAATGTCCGGTGCAGCGCTGTCTTAATGCACTAATTCAAGCTGAGTCGCGTTTGGGCTAACCCTGAAAATCACCACAATCATGGACTTCGAACTGATCGACTAAAGCTTTCTGCGTGTAGTATTTTGCGACACGTTTATTTTTTAACAAAAGAGAATCCCCCTTGATTTTTAATTCGAAAATGGGCTCTTTTTCTATTTTCTTGAAGTAAAACTCATTATTTTTAGTCTTAATCGTGAGGCCGCTGTCACGAAAATTATAGGTGAAATCTTTGATTTGATAGATTTCATTGGAATCACAGACATTGACCAAAAGCAGTTGTTTTTTATTCATTTTGATTTCTGCAAGATCGCATGCATAACATATTCCTGAGAATTCGATGCCATACTTCTTAAAACTATCGTTGCTTTCCGGTCGAAGAATAGCAATAGGATACAGCTGTTTAAAGAGCGAAAGGTTATCATCGGATATGGATGTTAGCTCTTTTTGTTTCTTTATGGAGTCTATGCTGGCGGTGCTGCTGAATGCGGCAGCTGATTTTTTGGCTCCATTCTTTTGCTGGCAGCTGAAAAACAATACCATGCAGGACAGAAACATAGTCTTTAAGATTACCTTCATCGTTATTTTTCGCAATTATTGTTGTTACTCATAAACATATAGATTGAGAAACGGTTTTTGTTATTCAATCTCAACCCATTTTCTTTCGAAGTAGACGGTGCCTACCGGTGTATCGGTGGCGTCTATGATTTTCGCTGCTACAAAGTCGCCCTTTAGGCCAGCATATTTTAGTTTTAAACCTTTACTTTCTAAGTCGGAGGTATCATAGTATGCACCCAATTTGAGTTGAAATGGATTGTGTTCCACATCATTTGTAAAGATGGAAAACAAAAGCAACTTCGTAGCCTGTTTATCTGCCTCTTCGTATCCAAAGAAGCGATGATCGATACGTATATTGGCATGTAAGCGGATCATACTGTCTCGAGCACTTAAGTTTACATAAGCTTTGGTGATTTCGTCAGATTCCAGTACGCTTTGTGCATTTGCTTGGTCAATGCTATCCAGTTTGGAAGTTTTTAACGAGATACTTTTTTTTGGGGCAGTATCCTCGGCAGCTTTTTCCATGGCCTTGCTTGAACTTACAGGTGCTTCGACTTGTTTTGGTTTTTCCTGACAAGCGATTTGTAACGCGAGGAGTGCTAATGCACTGCTATAATAACTGTATTTGAAATGATTCATTGTTCTTTCTGTTACAAAATCCAATCCAAAGTTGCCGAAAATAGGGGGAGAAAAAAATCCCTATTTTCCGCTAATCGAAAAAATCGATAAATACGGTATTTTTACGGCATTCGCATGATTCTTGTCGTATGGAACGGATCAATGTGATACAACAAAAAACAGAAGAAATAAAGTATGGCACATCGTATTTATATTTATAATGTAAATCTCAGGACCAAAGAAACATATCCCACTTACCTGGCTGAATGGAATTATGAAATTCCCATCCTCATGCGGCCATTATTTTCCGCCAATATCCGTTCCAAAGGTTCTCAGCTTTATGCCAACAAGGAAGATGGGATCGCAAGACTTCGCTATTTTTATGCGTTGTTGGCTGATAGGTATCAATTGCATTATAAAAAAAGCTATTATGAGCCTGTCAACAACATGTTTGAATTTTTGGAAGCGCTACCTTTTGATACCTTGCAGATCGACGGACGCGATGTTTTTACCATGAATGCGGAAAAAGATGTGGAGCAAGCCAAAGATTGGGTGGAAGAAATTAAAATGCAAGCCTTATTGTTTGAACAAGCTGTCGAAGAACAGTCCTTAGATCCGCTGGACCCGCTTGTGAAAGCGTCTGGTTATACTTCTTTTTTAGATGCCCTTCAAACCGATTGGATTGATTATGGATTGGGTTTATGGGAAGAAGACGTTCTGAAAGAGCCAGACCCTGAAGTTTTTGAGGCAGTAGGAAAGCAGGGATTAAAGAATGCCAAGGGGGATATTTTGGTTGAGGCGATTTACGATGAAATATTCGAATTCAATGAACAGGGGATCGCTGTTGTTGAACGCGATGGCCTTTTTGGTTATATTGATACGAGTGGCACTATATTAATTCCCTGTCAATATGTGGAGGCTTTTGATGCCCGGCATATCAATGGGAACAATTACGCTGAAGTGGAAGTGGCAGGAAAACGTGGGGTATTGCATATTGATACCAAACAGCTGAGCATACCTGCATTATATGATGAACTCGACTGGATCGCCTATGGCTTTTTAAATGCAAGACAGGGGGATAGCCACATGCTCCTTTCGGCTGAAGGACGATTGATTATTTCAGATCCCGCAGCCGAGTCGTTTATGTTTGACTATAACAAGTTGTTCTATAGCCGGCAAAAAGGAACGATAAAAAGGAAGTATTACCTAATGGATGGTCAGTTTTTAGGGACCTTTTTGGAAGGTAGCCTGGAGCCGCTAGCCAATCGCTATTTTTGGATTAAACCCAATAAGCTACAGTCAAAAATTGCCGTCATTCAGCCCGATGGTAATATTTTGGATGAAGGAATTGACCGGATTATAGTGTTGGACGACTATCGAAGTATTGCGTATCTCAAAAATAAAAGATGGCAGATCTATTCGCTTGAACAGGGCTTATTCCGATTGGCTGATTTAACGATTGATCAGGTTCTAGTCGATCATATACAGCAGTACCGTAAAGATATCTTTGTCGTTGGTTGTGCCCAAGGACAGGGGATTTATGATGCTCATCGAGGGGAATGGTTACTTGAACCTGCTATTGCCTATCAAAAAATCGAACATTGCTTTTTGGATTTTATGCGCATACACTGTGCACAGGGTATGTACTGCTTCGATACGAAGCTTAACGTCCGTAGTGCGCTGTATGATTATATTTGTTCGCCTTTTCATTACCCAAGACCAGAAGCGGCCGAAGGTGAACTGTTGCTTTTATTCAAAGGGGATAAGTTGTTTAATTTGGATTTAAATCGAAATGTTGTCGAGATTCCCGAAACAGCATATGGCTATTTATATTCCGAGCGATACCAGCTCCGGGGGCGTGATCAAAGTTATTTTGTTCAGTTCTATCAGGCGTGGATCAGGCGTAAGGGCGACGGCTACGAACAGTATTTTGACAATGAAACGCTGTTGGAAAATGGTAAGAAGCTGGAAGCGGAGGGAAAGATTTCAGATGCCATTCGACTGTTCAGCATCGGAGCAGATCGGGGTAGTGCGGACTGTCAATATCTGCTTGGAAACATCTTTACGGATGATGACTACGAGGGGATGGACATCGAAAAAGGAAAGTCTTTTTATGAAAAGGCCATGGCTCAGGATCATGCGCAGGCATGGAACAATTGGGGATTTTTATATGCCACAGGCCATGGTGTAGCTTTTGATGTATCTAAAGCCTTAAAGGCCTATCAAAAGTCTGCTGCGCTGGGGGAAGCGCAGGCCATGAGCAACCTGGGTAACTGGTATTACGAGGGTGAATATGTGGAACAAGATTATGCCTTGGCCCTAGATTATTTTAAACAAGCAGAGAAAGCGGGGATTTATAATGATGCTCAAATCGCAGAAATCTACTATCAAGGGCAAGATTATGCGAACTTATTGCGTTATTTGAAAAAGGATACAACCAATCAATTTTCTGCTATTTATTATGGGATTCTTTATGAGGAAGGCTTTGGTGTAAAGCAAAACTTACAAAAAGCAATCCGCTACTATGAAAAAGCCAATGAAAATAGCGTGTACGCCTATGCCGTTAATCGTTTGCTACAACTCTATGGAGCGCATGGAGCGGCTTCAGACGCGGATAAATACGGATTTTGGTTCAATTTTGCTAAAGAAAATGCTGTTGAAATTGATCAATAGTAAGGAAATTGCATAGAAAATGGCTCATCGCATATATATTTACAATACAGATAAGAAGGATCAAGATTACTTCCCTCATTATTTAGGAGAATGGAACTATGTGATTCCACCCCTTTTTTTACCACTATTTGCTGCTAATCCGAAAGCAAAAGGTATCTTAGTTTACTCCGAAAAGGAACCGGGAGTCAGAAAGCTTCGTGCGTTGTATGATTTGCTCATTCATGAATATGGGTTAAATTCCGATTTGCTGGCCATGGCAGCTATCGGGAAACTGTTCGATTTTTTGGACGGTTTACCCTTCGATTATTTCCAGCTGAACGCAAGTGATGTATTTAACATGAGCGATGTTAAACATAGCCAACAGGCCAAAGATTTTGCAATTGAAATCCTTGAGAAGAATTTGCTCTATGAAAAAGCAATCGAAAAACAATCCTTAGCTGAGCTTGAGTTTATTTTGGTGTCTGCTGGTTATACTTCTTTTTTAGCGATGCTCGAACTGGAATGGAGCAACTATGGCTTAGGCTGGTGGAATAGAGACGCGATTGATCGTCTGGATAATCAATTTTTTGAAGATCAGGGGCTTTGGGGGATACGCAATGCAAAAGGGGAGGTGAAGGTCGAAGCTAGCTATCAGGAAATTGGTACTTTTGAGTGTGAAGGGATCGCAGTCATACAGAAAAATGAGCTGTTCGGTTATTTGAATAGGGGTGGAGAAGAAACTATTTCCTGTGTTTATTCATCGGCGGCGCCAGCCCAATATGGAACCGGATCAACGGTTGGTAAGGTAAGCTTAGCTAAAAAATATGGATTAGTCAACGTCGGGAACGGAGAAATAATCATACCACTTGAATATGATGAACTCGAAGATTTTGCTTACGGTTATTATCAGGGGAAGAAAGATCAGCAATATTATATCATCGATGCCCAAGGCCAGCTGTTCAATGCTGCCGGTGCGGACAAACCGTTTGAAATTGATTATGATGGATTTATCTATCAAGAGATTGGGGGAAATAAACTGCGTCATTATTATTCCAATAGCGGTATTTTGCTTGGCGCTTTTGCCAGTAGTGCACTGAGCGAATTACTGTTTGATTTTTATGCAGTCAATTTGAATAATAAAAAGAAAAAATCAGTTTTGTCTCCCGATGGAACTATCTTGGTCAAAGATGTTGCTGTACTCAATGCTGGAAATGGCCGAAGCGCAGTATTTTTTGCTGATTCCGGCGGCATCCGTTTGTATGACCTGGAAGCCCGCGCCTTTGTACTGCAAGATTTGGCAATTCGGTCCATTCAAGGGGGGACTGATTTTGGTAATGGCGCCTGGGATTGCTATATTATCGAAACAGCAACCGGGAGAGGAATTTATCAGGCTGCTGAAAAGGTGTGGCTGGTCCCGCTCTCAACGCACTATGTGAAAATTGTATATGCTGCTGTGATGGATTATTTTATTCTGAAAGACCATGCGGGAAGATATTACTATTTTGACGCAGTGGAAAGGACGCTAAGTTCCGCCTACGATTATGTTTGCGCAAGCGTTAATCACTATCAGGATCTGATGTTATTGCAAGGTGACCTGTTGTATAAAAAAGGCTACGATGGTGTGGAAGTAATTCAGGAAGATCAATATGGTCAGTTTCTGAAGAAGCTGGATCAATTGTCTGGAGAAGATTTTGAAATATGTAATCGTTTTTTTGAAGGGTGGAAGGCTGCGAAGGGCGATAATTTTGAATCCAGTTATAATAGTTATACGCTATATCATATGGCCCTGGACTGTTGCCGACAAGGCGATGTCGAAATGGCGATACGCTATTTTACCTTTTCTGCTGACCAGAATAATGAAAGCAGCATGCATGAATTGGGGAATATCTATACGGATACTGATAGCGAAGACAATCCTTTTTTAGATTTGGACAAAGGAATTCAATATTATGAACAAGCGGCCCAAAAAGATTATTCCGCTGCATGGAATGCAATCGGCTACCTCTTTCAGTATGGCATCGGCTATAAAAAAGACCTGGAAAAGTCATTTAATGCCTACATGAAAGGAGCAGAGTTGGGTAATGGCTATGCTTTGTCCAATTTAGGCTACTTTTATTCAAGTGGAACCTATGTCGAAGAAGATCTGGAAAAAGCCCTCAGCTATTATCAGAAAGCTGAATTAAAATTAGTTGAGAACAACAGCAATATAGCTTCTATCTATTACAGTTTGGAGGATTACGATCGTCTATTGGTTTATTTGAAAAGGGATAAAGAAAATAGTTATTCCAATATTTATTATGGATTGCTCTATGATCAGGGACTTAAATTTAAAAAGGACAGTAAAAAGGCGATCCACTATTTTGAACGAGCCAACGACTATGGTGTTTACGAAAGTGCCACTGCTCGCTTATTGGATTATTACAAGAATGATCCTACATTTAGAAATCAGGAAAAATATGTCCATTGGCTTGATTTTGCAAAAAACAATGAACTGGATATCGAACTGGATTTATTGCAATGGGATAATCAGTCTGAAGACTCAGGTGCTAGCTCGTCCTTTTTTGGCAAACTGTTTAAAAAGAAAAAGTAAATTATGTTATCATCAGCAAATATAGATTTTGGTGGCATTCTGATCGACTTGATCCTGATTGTTTTTTTGGGATTTGGAACACTTTATACGTTATCTGCAGGCATTGTTCATCGTGTAAAGAAGCAAACACGGACGGTAGGATATTATTTCCTATCCTTTGTGGTATCGGGTGTTATTGGACTGGTTGCCGCCGGATTGCTGGCCTTTATATGGGCGATGTCATTATCGTAAAGTGACGGCAATAGAGTAAATTTATCGCAATGATCTGTTGACCTTAAGTGAAATGATCATTGCGATATTTGATGCCCATCAATGGTTTTTAGCATTGACAATGTGCATCAGGTGGTGATTGCAATGCCAGGCATAGAGGCCAATATTGATCTTTAAAGAAATCAACCTTTTGGTCGCAGGATGAATAAAACCTCTTTCAAGCTGTTCGCCAGTCAGGCTTTTCAACAAAATAACCCAGCGTTCATGTAGACCTTCGAGCAATTTGATCGAGCTTTCTATTGGAATATTTTTTGCGTCGGGAAGCTCGGCCCACAATTTCTCCTCATATAATTTGATGGTTGGGTCTTCTTCTGTAAGGGCTAATTTAAAACGGACAAAGCTGTTCATGTGGCTGTCGGCGCAGTGATGAACGACCTGACGAATCGTCCAGCCTTCGGGACGGTAGCGTTTTTCCAGTACGTCGTCTGTTAGATCGCCGACTTCGGATTTTAACCGGGCCGGAAAGTCGGCAATTGTTTTGATCCAGTCATTCAACAGGGATTTGTTGATGACATCGGGTATCGCAAAGCGACCTATAGGGTATCTGAGTTTTTCTAATTCATGTTGCATGACTTAAAATTAGTTAAAATAGACACAAGGTTCCTAATCTTTAGGTGTATGTTTTCGAAGAATATTTTCTTCGATTTGCTCTTGGGTCTGCTGTAATTTGGATGCGATAAAGAATTATGGTAATTTCGGCACAATGAATAGCTGGATAGCGTTCGAATTCGACCGGTAGACTAGCTGGTCGCTGCATAAAACACATAGGAAATGAAAAGTCTAAAAGAACTGATTGATACAAGTAATTCAGGATGGAAGTTGGTAGAAAGTTGGATGAAAGAAGCGACGAATGCTTATGAAGTGCTTCCTCGAAACCCTAAGCGGGCTGATGAGGAACTTTTAAGGGCCCAAATTACCACAAAATCGCCTATGGGAGCCATTATTCATCAAACTGGTGGTATTTTAATCGATGGGGGCTGGTTACGTATTTTAGGCTCTGGCTCGTCGCAGCTGGACCGAGGGATTATGGAATGGAATAAAGGGAAAAGTTTTGACAAGGAAGGCGAAAAAGGTGGTTTTTTGCTGATTGCAGACGATGTTCTAGGTGGTTATTTCGCTATTAATGCCGGTACGCTGGGAGATGCTATTGGACAGGTCTATTATTTCGCACAAGATACCTTACAATGGGAAAGTTTGGAATGTGGTTATTCAGATTTTGTTTTTTGGGCATTGAAAGGGGATATTAGACAGTTTTACGAAACATTTAAATGGAAAGACTGGAGCGAAGAGGTCAAACTCCTGAGCGGCAATCAAGTTTTTTCATTTTACCCTTTCCTGTGGACTGAAGAAGCACGCGATTTTCGTAAAGTGGATCGTAAGCCAATGGCCATCGATGAGAACTACCATTTTACGATGGAATTTGCTGGTGGACGCTAATTGTTATTTCAATACGACAAACCTCCTGCATAAGGCTTTAATGCGATAATAGGACAATGTATTGTTGTCCTATTATCGTATGATACAGAAGATAATTCCGCTGAATGATATTAAACTGATTTATTTTGAAGGCTAAAGCTAACTTCGTTCAGTCTGACTATTTGTATTTGTATCCCCTCGGAAAGGCCAAGTTTGGTCGCCGCATCTTTTCCTAATTTAAGCACATGAAACCCTCTGCCGCGATAGGTAAAATTACATTCATATTCTCCAGCGTTGATCATAATCCTTAATTTTTGGGATTTGGTTGGGAATAGGGGTTTAAATTCTTTTGTTATCCGTATTTGCGATTTTTTTACGTCATCTGTAGTGATCTTGTTACCTTCAGAAGGAAACAACATGTTCGTGGGCGGAGTGTCAGCTGTAGGGGGGGGCGTTTCTGTTTTTTGCTCCTGAATTTCCTGAACTTTTGGAGCCTCGTTTTGTATTGGGTCAGGACTTGTTTTGTCCTGGCGTTTTTTATCTGGCCGTCCTTTCTTTCTGGTGTTTTGATTTGCAGTTTTTTCCGTAGTTTCTGTAGAGGGTACGGAAGGAGTAGGAGTAGCAGGAGTTTTGTGCTCGGTGTCCACTGCTGTAGCTGGGCTGGCCATTGCTAAAGGCCGTTTAATAATATTACGGATGTAATAGTGTTTTATGCGCGATTTGTCGGTGTTTCGTTCCTCAATTTCAAAATCTTCTTTGTAAGCTTTGAAAAGATGAGACATCTTGTCGTATCCATAGTTGCGCGCATCAAAATCAGGCTTTCTTTTGTTGAAAAGACTTCCGATCTCACCCAGGAATGCCCAGCCATTTTCATCTGCAGTATCATCCACCGTGTCCTTTAAAAGTTCCAAAGTCTCCTCGTCCAATACGGCAATACTTGTTGGATTGTCAACGGGAGCAGGTTTGGGCTGATTTTGTTGCTTTTTCTTTGCGACCGTTTCTTTCTTTTGATTTTTCTCAAAAATTTCGACGTAGATGAACTTGTCGCAGGAGGCAATAAAGGGTTTGGGGGTCTTTTTCTCGCCGATACCGATGACCAGTTTACCGGATTCTCGAAGACGTGTAGCCAGTCGGGTGAAATCGCTGTCGCTGGATACAATACAAAACCCATCAACTCGGTCTGAATGCAGAATATCCATGGCATCAATAATTAATGCCGAGTCAGTAGAATTTTTGCCTTGTGTATAACTGTATTGTTGTATGGGGGTAATTGCATGGGTAAGGAGTTTATCCTTCCATTTTTCAACATATGGGTTGGTCCAGTCTCCGTAGATGCGTTTGATGGTCGGAATTCCATATCTTTTGACTTCATTCAAAATCTCTTCGATCTTTCGATAAGATACATTGTCCGCATCGATTAGTATTGCGATTTGCAAATCCCCATGTTCTGCCATATATGTTTAGATTATTTTTTCAATATAATATTTGAACTCTTTTCTATTCGCGTGACCTTTCTCATCCGAATATATTCGTTAAAAATACAGTATTGTTAAAGAATATCTTGAATTTTTTGAGAATTAATTTGAACGCTATTTTTTGAGAACATGCGATCAGCTGCTTTTGTTTGGGTCTAAAAGGGAAATTATTACGTTTGCGGAGTAGCGAAATGATTTGAGGGACGGTGAAAATAAATAAAAAAAGGTTTTCAAACGGGGAGAATGAAAACCTTAAATAACCAATTATAAACCTAAATTATGATGATACAAAGATAGTGTAAATATTACACCTGTGCAAATATTCGTTACTATTTTTTTTAAACGTCCTGAATTTTGTAGCTGAACAGCTACAAAATTACCTGTGGATACGCCAAAACTAGCCCGCCATGAAGTGCGAAGGTCTATATTTCATCACGGCATAAAAGCTATTGGTAAATGCTTGGACGCTTTTATAACCGACTTTATACGCAATTTGAGAGATGGTGAATTGTTTTGTGCTCAGAAGCTCCAAACTCTTGATAATGCGAAGGAGCTGCTGATATTTTGCAAGCGTCATTCCGGTTTCTTTTTTAAAAAGGCGTTCAATAGTTCGGAGCGAAAGATTGGACAGCATGGCAATCTCGTCTAACGTGATGGCTTCTGTGTAATGGACATGTAGGTGATTTAAGACCGTTTGAAGCCTGCTTTCATGCGGAGGGGTAATTTCTAAGTGGAGTAATTGTGAGCAGAAATAGGGGAGTTCATGGAGTAAAGCACCGAGGAAAACTCTTTCCTGTTCATTTTCTTCTCTCAATTTTGACCATTTTTCGGTATATAAAATCATTTCCCGTAATACTTTAGGCGCCGAAAATAGCTGTACCTGATTGAAAAACAAATGCTCTTGTGAGCTGTCAAATTGTGGGGGATCAAAAAAAAGGACCATAAGCTTAATGCGTTCCGAGTGGGAGTTGGTCTTATGTAATGCACCTGAAGGAATCCAAGCAACGTGATTTTGGGGGAGTAGGTACATTTTTCCTGCAACGGTAAGGTATTGAAAACCCTGCTCAACATAAATCAATTGACCTTTCCGATGACTGTGTAACTCGTCGTCGTGTATCCAGTTTTCTTCAAACCAGACATAGGTTGATTTCTGGATGCCTTCAATTATCAACGTATGATTTGTCTGATCCATGTCGTTTTAAATTAAATTAATGGCAAATTTAATTAAAATTCCATACATACCTTTGCAAGCATTCATTACGTGTATAGCTTGGTTTACATGTATAGTGTGGTTTTATGATGAAAGAAAATATAAAAATATCCGCAGCTGTGTCTTGGACCTGGTTACCCATATTGGTTGTTGTTTTAGTCTCAACCAATCTGCGGTCGCCAATCACAGCCGTTGGCCCTGTACTGGGGCAAATCAGTGAAGATTTGCAATTAAATAGTTTTCAAAGCAGTCTATTGACGGCAATACCTCTTTTTATGTTTGCGAGCTGTTCTGTAGCAGTGAGCCGATATTCACATAAACTGGGCATGCACCGTTTTTTATTACTCGGTTTAATGGCGTTGAGTGTAGGAATTGTGCTTCGGATTTGGGGCAATATGCCAACGCTGTTTGTGGGGTCTTTTTTAATCGGACTTGGGATCTGTGTGGGCAATGTCGTTACGCCCGGTTATATAAAAACAAATTTTCCAAAGCAGATTGGACTGATGACAGGCATTTTTGCCGTAGCAATGAATCTGACCGCAGCTTTTGCTTCGGGGTTTAGTTTACGATTGGGCGAATGGACTGGTCTCGGGTGGCAGGGTTCCTTGGGGGGTTGGGTGATTTTAGCCTTGTTATCCCTTATCGTTGTTTCCTTTGATGCTTTAAGCCGAAAGAAAGCACAGGGTATCACTGAAAATAGACCGGCGACAAGTGGAATCGGACATATCTTTAGGTCAAGATTAGCTTGGTATATCAGCTTATTTATGGGTATTCAGTCCTTAATTTACTACAGTTTGATTTCTTGGTTACCTAAAGTATTGGTCGATTATGGTATGCCAGCGGAGGATACGGGCTGGTTGCTTTTTTTGATCCAAATTGCCATGATTCCCATAATGTTTATTGGGCCTATTTTGGCACATCGGATGAAGGATCAGCGTCTAATGGCAGCGGCTGTTGCGATAGGCATGTTTGGAAGTATCTTTATATTTTGGCATTACAAACTTCAGGGAATTTATGTTGCCGCCATATTGTTGGGACTTTCCAATGGACTTTCTTTCAGTTTGTCTATTCTTTTCTTTACCCTGCGGGCGAGGTCAACGGCGAATGCGATTAAAATATCGGGCATGGCCCAGTCTGTTGGTTATCTGATTGCAGCTTTTGGCCCGCCGGTATTCGGTAAGCTGCACGAAATAGATGCTACCTGGAATTACTCCTTCTATTTTTTAGCGGGCAGTATCGTACTTTTATTGTTTGCAGGATGGAAGGCCGGGGAAGATAAGTATGTAGCGGAAGATTAAAGATAAGGCTACATCAGGCACAGCTGTTTAGCTGATGTAGCCTTATTCAATTCGCTCTTAAACGCTATTATTCAAATTTAACTGTTAATCTTTGAGGACAGAAAATTCGATGTACGTGGCATTGTTCACATCGTGAAAAATACGTTGTGTGGCTTTACGGAAGTCAGCTTTGGTAGCTGTATAAGGCGCTAAAAACACCTGTGGATTTCGTTCTGCCAGCGGAAACCAGGAGTTTTGTACCTGAACCATAATGCGATGTCCTTTTTTGAACGTATGCGCAACATCTGGCATTTCAAAATTCACCTTTTCGACCATTCCTGGAGTCAGGGCCTGCGCTTTTTCAAAACCATTTCGGTATTTCCCGGCCATGATCTCACCACGTACCATCATCTGGTATCCAGCCATTGTTTTTCCTTGATAACTTGCTGCATCGTTCGGGTAAACATCAATCAGTTTGACAACATAATCTGCATCTGTACCTGTTGAAGAAACCTTAAGGAAATTTTTGATGGGGCCAACTATAGTCAGGTCTTCTGTCAACGGTTCCGTTTGATAAACCATGACATCAGGGCGACTAGCGGCGAAACGCTGATCATCTACCATATACTCCCGCGTTCGGTTTTGGATTAGCCCACCCTGGTGCGGAACCGGTTTATTGGGGTCAGTGACATATTCATCCCAAGAATCTGTACGTTGAACTTTGTCAAATCCAAGTTTCCCCTGAGGTTGGAAGTATAGTTTTTTTGTTTCTACATTTTTGGGTGGCCATTGTTCGAAATGTTTCCATTCATTGCTTCCAGAGACAAAAATGTTCGCTTCCGATGGTGCGAAGTTCCCTTCATCTTTTAGATAATATTTGAAAAAAGGCTGTTCAAATTGTTCCTGATAGGTAACGCTGGTTTTTTTCTCAAATTGGATATCACCTAAATAGTTTCCTTCTGCACGAACCCAGCCGCCATGATACCAAGGTCCCGCGACTAAAATCGAGTTGTTTTTTTTGCTTTTATCCTCAATCGATTGATAGGTCTTAAATGTTCCATAAGCATCTTCCGCGTCAAAGAAACCACCGACGACCATCACCGCTGGTTTTACCTCCTGTAAAGAATTGGTGATCACACGCGACTTCCAAAAATCATCATAGTCGGGATGTTTAAACAGGTCATTCCAAAACTGTACGGAGTCACCAAAATACTTTTCCTTCAGTTCCCGTGCTGTTCCGGCTTCTAAAAAGAAGTTGTATTTATCGGCTTCTTTGATCTGAATTTTGCTCTTGAATTGATCTGGGGTGATGGGTTTTGGACGCGGGACACCAAAGGTTGACATGAAGGTGAATGCATCCTGAAGAAACAGTACGCCATTATGGTGGAAGTCATCGCCGATATACCAGTCTGTTACCGGAGCTTGTGGGGAGACCGCTTTCAAGCTCGGGTGCGTTTTGACCAATCCAACGGTAGAATAGAAGCCTGGATAGGAGATCCCATAGAGTCCGGCTTTGCCATTATAGTTTTTGAGATTTTTCTGTAGCCATTCAAGCGCATCATAGGTATCTGTACTTTCATCGATGGCTTTTTTGTCTTTGCTGTAGGTGGTCGGACGTACATCTTCAAATTCACCTTCGCTCATCCACTTGCCCCGCACATCTTGGTAGACGAAAATATAGCCTTCACGCATCATCGTCGGAAAGTTGCCCAGGCTTTTTTTGTATTCGTTTTGTCCATAAGGAGAAACCGTGTAGGGCGTTCTATTGAGCAAAACTGGATATTTCTTCGATTTGTCTTTTGGACTGTAGATCGCAGTAAATAATTTTTTCCCATCTCGCATGGGGATTGCTACTTCGGTCTTTTCATAATGATCTCTAACATAAGCCGAGTCGGCAGCGGTTTGGGCATGTAACTGGCTTGCGCTTAAAAGCGCCAAAGTTAGGCACGAAATTGTATTTTTCATTCAGATAATTATTTGTTCAGTACATTCTTTGGTGTAAAACTCTACTTTACACTTGGTTTCGTTCGTTGCAATGTTATGGATACTCTTATGCACGTTAGGCTATAGGGGATACCGTTAAATTTGTCATCGCGCTACCGATTGGCAGAGCATTTATCCAATAACAATGCGCAGGTCAAATGCTGTTGGTTTATAAATTGAACGATAGACTCATTGCCTGTATTTAGATTTTAGGCTAAAGTTAGTGCTACTAAAACCATTTTCCAATTTTATTGTCATATTTATGGGAAATAGAAAAAGAAAAATTGACCAATTTTTAAGAAAGAAAAACTTTTTTTGGATTGAATTTGGATTAGTTTTCGAATCTTGATATATTGAGTAAAATTAAGGACAATTGTTTTTTGGGTTAACAACTTTAGCTAAAAACGTTAAATTCCAGTTAGATGGACTAGTAGAATACTAAATAATAATTCATTTTCGGATTATTTCTTAAGGTTTCGAATAGGCTTCGTATCGCTATTTGTCACGATTTTATAAATTAAGTGCGGGGTGGTATGAAATATGTTTTTTTAAGCTAATTTTAAGAATTATTTTATCATAATACATCAATTAAATAACAATTTAAGTATATAGAATTAATATGGGACAACAAGTGAAAGATGCCAATGGAAAATTGGGTATTCTTATTCCGGGATTAGGTGCTGTGGCTACAACATTAATCGCTGGTGTGGCATCTATAAACAAAGGTTTTTCAAAACCAATCGGATCTGTTTCTCAATTGAGCAGAATCCGTCTGGGTAAACGCACTGAGAACAGAAATCCATTAATTAAAGATTTCGTCCCTTTAGCAAAACTGGAAGATGTTGTTTTTGGTGGCTGGGACGTATACGAAGATAACGTATATGAGGCTGCATCAAAAGCACAGGTATTGGAGCAAGGTCAATTGGATGCTGTTAAGGCTGAATTGGAGGCTATCCAACCGATGAAAGCTGTGTTTGACCGTAATTTTGTGAAAAATTTGGACGGAACGCACATCAAATCTGAAAAAACTCGCCGTGAATTGGCAGATGCTGTACAACGTGATATTCGTGAATTCAAAGAGAAAAACGGATTAGACCGTATTGTCTTGGTATGGTGTGGATCTACTGAGCGTTATATTGAGACAAACGAAGCTTTTTCAACCTTAGCTAAATTAGAGGAAGCGTTAGATAATGATGATCAACGTATTCCACCGAGTATGATCTATTGTTATGCGGCATTGAAAGAGGGCGCTCCGTATGTCAATGGTGCACCAAATTTAACATGTGACGTTCCAGCGATTGTTGAGTTGGCGCATGAAAATGGTGTAGCAATTGCAGGTAAAGATTTTAAAACAGGTCAAACATTGATGAAAACAATTGTGGCACCTGGTCTTCAAGCGAGAGCTTTGGGTGTTGAAGGTTGGTTTTCGACGAATATCTTAGGTAACCGTGACGGATTAGTATTGGATGATCCTGAAAATTTCAAAACAAAAGAAGTGTCTAAATTATCGGTATTGGAAGAAATTCTAGATGCGAAAAAGAACCCTGAGTTATACGGTGACCTTTACCATAAAGTACGTATCAACTATTATCCTCCACACGGTGATAATAAAGAATCTTGGGACAACATCGATATTTTCGGTTGGTTGGGCTACAAAATGCAGATTAAAATCAATTTCTTATGCCGCGATTCAATTTTAGCAGCACCGGTTGCCTTGGATTTGGCTTTGTTTATTGACTTGGCGCAACGTGCAGGCATGTCGGGTATTCAAGAGTGGTTGTCATTCTACTTGAAGTCGCCTCAAACAGCTCCAGGATTGCCTCCTGAACACGATATCTTCAAACAATTGATGAAATTGCAAAATACATTGCGTCACATTATGGGTGAAGATTTAATCACACATTTAGGACTGGATTATTACCAGGAGCTAGTCGATAGTATTCAATAAGCTAACTTAATAAGAGCGGGGAAACAATTGTCTAAAAACAGTTTTTCCCCTTTTTCTTCAACATCTTTACGGTATTGAAGATTTGTGATATAACCCTCTGTAGACTTTTGCGCTTACGAACGCTGAGATAGTGACGGGGGTTTTGCTTTTTTATAAATGATTTTATTTTGCAATTAGAAGAAATGGAATTTGCAATTATAGCAGCGGGAGAAGGTTCTCGATTGCGAAAAGAGGGGTTCAATTTACCGAAACCCTTGCTAGCATTACATGGAGTTCCATTAATTGAACGATTGATTCGCGTGTTTGTTAAAGAAGGAGCGCAACGAGTTCATGTTATTATCAATAAACAATCTCCGGAGCTGAAATTGTTTTTGGAAAAAACGACGTTTGAATTACCTATTGTGCTTATAGAGGAAGATACTGCAAGTTCATTGCATAGTTTTGCCTTGCTTGTCAAAAACAACCCCGATTGGTCGTCCTGTTGTCTGACCACAACAGATACGGTTTTTAGGCCACATGAATTTCATGCCTATTTAGAAGCATTTCAGCAACATCAACAGGCCGATGCTTTTATGGCTGTAACTCCTTTTGTTGACGATGAGAGTCCGCTCTATGTGAACACCAATTCGCAGCTTCGGGTGGAAGCTTTTTTGGATACGGCAACCGCCAAAACGAAGTACGTTTCTGGGGGAATTTACTGCTTTCGTCAGGCGGCGATGGACTGTGCGTTGAGCTCCGTCGAAGCAGGTAATTCCAGAATGCGTAATTTTCAGCGTGCTCTATTGGAAAACGATTTACAAGTAGAAGCATTTGTATTTGAAAAGGTGGTCGATATTGATCATTTAAAAGATCGTGTTGTCGCAGAACAATTTTTGAGTGAGGAGGTTAGTTAGTAAAATGAGCGATATGATTTCTATTTTAGGCGTAACTCGAAAAAATCGCTTTTCACCCAACCATGTGGGGAATGATGCCGCCATATTCAATGAAGTAGTTTTAAAACTGACTGAAAAAGGTGCCTCGGTAGAGCTTTGTAACGAGGATGAATTTTTGTCTTCAGCATCCGTGAAGCAGGATAATATTCTGACTATGGGGAGAACAAAGACTTTAGTGAAAAAGTTGCAATCTCTTCAAAATAATGGGGTCAATGTTTTGAATTCTGGATTTGGAATTGAAAATTGCTTTCGGAAAAATATGACCCTTAAGCTTTTGGAAGGTGGAGTTCCTTATCCGAAAAGTATCGTGATCTCTACGGTTGCCGATATTCAATCTATTTTTGAGAAACTGAAAGGAAAGGGTGTGTGGATCAAACGTGGCGACTTTCACGCCATTCATAAAGAAGATGTTACTTTTGCCGCTAGTCTGAAAGAAGCGCAACATATCTTGAATGAATATGCGCTCCGCGGGATTAAAGAGGCGGTGATTTCTGAACATCTTGCCGGAGACCTACTAAAATTTTATGCGGTGCGGGGAACGGATTTCTTTTTTTATTTTTACCCCTATGAACACAATCATCACAAATATGATTTGTATGAACAAATTAATGATGAGGTCGTACACTTTCCTTTTGATCTCGACAAGCTAAAAGAAGTCGCCAATCGTGCGGCAGAAGTCCTGGATGTACATATCTACGGCGGCGACGTGATTATTGATGCAAATGGAGACTTCCATATTATTGACTTAAATGACTGGCCAAGTTTTGCGCCTTGTCGGGCAGAGGCTGCAGAGGCCATTGCTCAAATGGTTTACCATAAATTTACTGAAAAGAACCACAATGCAGAAAGAACAAGTTAATGTAATCGAAGAAGATAATTTGAGTGCATTCGAACAATCTTTAAAATCTAATGATACCGAGGAACGAATTGATATTTGGTTTTATCGACCTATAGGTTATCGCATTGCGCAAGTCTGTGCAAAAATTGGTATTACACCCAACGCTGTAACCATTATTAGTATTTTCTTTGGCGTTGCGGCGGGTATTTTATTCTATTACCCGGCGTTATGGATTAATGTGATCGGCATGCTTTTATTGGTTTTTGCCAATTCTCTAGATAGTGCCGATGGACAGCTGGCCAGAATGACGGACAATAAAAGTCGCTTTGGTCGTATCTTGGATGGTTTTGCTGGCGATTTTTGGTTTGCTTCTATTCATATTGCGATCTGTTTACGCAGTATTAACGAGGGGTGGCCACAATGGCTGTGGGTATTTTGTGTGCTTGCAGGTGTATCGCATATGCTTCAGTCAGCAATGGCTGATTATTATCGTAACGTGCATTTGTATTTTATAAAAGGTAAAGCTGGAAGTGAGCTGGACAATACACGTGATTTGAAAGTTGACTACGATGCCTTGTCCTGGCGCAAGAATTTTTTCAGCAAATTTGTGTTAAATGGCTATATGGGCTATACACGAAACCAGGAAAAGCTTTCGCCAAAACTGCAAAAGCTACTGCGCCTAGTGAAAAGTCGCTATAAAGACGAATTGCCAAAACAATTAATGGTCGACTTTAGAACTCAAAATAAACCATTGATGAAGTATACAAATATTGTACAGTTCAATACAAGGGTGATTTTCCTATTTGTTTGGTTGTTTATCGGCCAACCTTGGATTTACTTTTTCTTTGACATGTTTGTCCTAAATCCGATATTGATCTATATGTGTAACCGACAAGAAAAGGTAAGTGGCTATTTTGTTGATAAATTAACAAATGATCCAACCTATGGGTAGCAAAATCTATAAAGTGCTCTTTATGCTGATCGGTATAGGTACACTGGCCTATATGATTCATGCAATGGGAATTGATGAGATTTGGAACAACCTTGAAAATATTGGCTGGTGGTTTCTGCCTGTACTTGGTAGCTGGGCAGTACTCTACTGGATGAATGCTATGGCATTTAAGGCAATTATTCAGGAACCGGAATTGCCACAGACAAACGTCCCTTTTTGGAAGGTCTTACAATTGACAATATCGGGGTATGCCATCAATTATATAACACCATTTGTTGCGTTAGGAGGGGAGCCTTATCGTATTATGGAGCTTAAAAACTATATCGGTGGTTCGAAGGCAGGTTCATCTGTGCTGTTATACGGTGTCATGCACATCCTATCGCATATTTTATTTTGGGTCGCTTCTGTTTTTCTAATTCTTTGGTTTGTGCCTGCTAGCACGATGGTCAATGTGGCCTGTGCTGCGATTTTTGTAATGGCTATCATCTGTACTTGGCTATTTACAAAATTTTATAAGAAGGGAATTACCGTTTCACTATTGAAAGCCTTGTCTAAACTGCCTTTGGTAGGCAAGAAAGTGGGTGATGTACTGGATACGAAATATGAAACTTTGAATGACGTCGATCAACAGGTGAAAAACCTCTTTCAAAATCGTCGTGATCGTTTCTATACGGCGCTTTTTTTGGAATTTGTAGCACGCGTTGTAGGCTGTTTTGAGATTTATTTTATTGGTTTGGCTTTAGATATCAATATTGATTTTATTGATGCTATGATCATTAGCTCAGGATCTTCCCTATTTGCCAATCTTGTTTTTTTCTTTCCAATGCAGTTGGGAACCCGGGAAGGTGGATTGGCAATGGCCGTAATGAGTATAGGATTGCCTGCGAAAGTCGGTATTTTTATGGGTGTTGTGACACGAATTAGGGAAATTGTGTGGATTATGATCGGTTTGGGGTGGATGAGTTTAGTAAAAAAGAAATAACATGGATAAGTTTAATATTAAAGGAATTATTTTTGATTATGGTGGAACCTTAGACACCAATGGCGGCCACTGGGGAGCTGTTATCTGGTCGGGTTATGAAAAATATCAGGTTCCCGTAAATTTGAACGCTTTTCAGGAGGCCTATACCTACGCGGAACGTCAGATGGCTTTACAACCTATTATTAAACCGCAGTTTAATTTTTTGGAAGTGCTTGAAGCAAAGCTCACTGTGCAATTTGATTATCTTATTGCTGCAGGGTACGACTTAGACCGATCATTAGCGCATAGAATAGCCTTTGACGGTTATTCATTGGCGAAGAATACGGTTGAAGAGGTAAAACCACTGTTAAATTCACTCCATGAAAAATATCCGATTGTCATGGTTTCCAATTTTTATGGTAATTTAAAATCGGTCCTTGATGATTTTGGGATTCTATCTTATTTTCAGGAAGTTGTGGAGTCGGCTGTCGTCGGTGTGCGCAAACCTGATCCCGCAATTTATGCCTTAGGTGTAACTAAAATAGGACTTCCTGCACAAGAGGTATTGGTGGTGGGTGATTCCTATAGTAAAGATATGGTACCTGCCAAAGCGGTTGGCTGCCAAACCTTATGGTTGAAAGGGCAGACTTGGGGCGAGGATAAATTGCAGGATACTGGAGCTGCAGACCAGCAATTTACAAGCATCTCCGATTTAATCGACTTTGTTTAAGTAGAGATTCTGACGAAATTCTTTAGGCGAGATTCCAACATTTCGCTTAAAGAATTTACCAAAAAAAGATTGATCCGAGAAATGTAATTTCACTGCAATTTCTCCGATGGGAAGCCCCTGGCAAAGTAATGATTTTGCTTCCTCTACCAAGACGTTCTGAATAAGTTCTATTGCTGATTTTCCAGTTAGTTCCTTGGTAATTACGGATAGATGTTTCGCTGTGATGCCGAGTTCCATCGCATAAAATTGCACCATGTGTTCTTTATGAAACGACTTTTTTAATAGCAAATGGAAATTGGCCAGAATCTCTCTTTTCCGGGAGGGAATAGCGGGTGTATTTCGCATATTTTGGCTTCCTAGACGGGCTATTTCACAAAATAATATTTCCGTTAATGACTTTATAATCTGATGCTTGAAAAGATAGCTAGAGTCTTGTCGGTCGTAATGAATAAACTGTTTAAATAAGTTGGATAAGTTGGTCGAATCTTGGTTCGATAGCGACCAGATGTAACTGTCATTTAAGGCAAGCGACTTTTTGGTGACCTCAAAGAAATCTTCTTGAAAATCCAATTTGAAGCTAAAATCCAGCGTAAAGAAAATCAAATATACCTCACAGTCCCAAGATTTGACGACTGAGGAGCCATTCACTCGGGAGGATGGATTGGTTAACAATAGGTGATTTTGAGCAACCTGTACCCGTTCATTATTAATCATGAAGGAAGTCTCACCTTTTTTTATTAAACAGAGCGAATAGAGATCACCTTTTGTTAAAATCTGCTGCTGCTCGGAACTAAAGACAGGTTTCGATTTGTTGCCCTTAAAATGAAAGACATAAAAACCCTTGTTTTTGATGGGAGTTTCCTTTACAGACATGTTTATTTTACGATAAAATCAAAATAAGTTTTACGATAGGGTTCATCTTGCAAAGTGTAATGCCACCATTCCTTATCATAAGCTTTGAAGCCAAATTTAGCCATCGCTTCTTTTAAAATCTTCCGGTTTTCTTTCTGTTGGGCGGTCAGATGCGCATAGTGATGATGGGAGACTGCGCCGAAAAAATCAAAAGGTCCACCCATATCAATCTCCTTATGATCTTTTAGGCTGATGAGCGTTAGATCGACTGTACTGCCACGGCTGTGGCCTGATTTGGAGGCAATAAAGCCTAGATTGAACAAGTTCTTCTTATTGATAAGCGGGTAGAATTCCCTTTTTGCGATAGTATCATTGGTGTTTAAGGACCATGTTTTAAAGTTGTCAACAGCACGTTGCGGACGGTAGGCATCGAATATTTTCAGGCCAAGACCTTTTTTATTTAAATGGTTCTCGACCTGTTGCAGTGCTAGCGCTGCGCGCTTCGTTAAAATAGCGACTGGTTTTTCATAACCTTGAATTGGCCTTCCGGTGAAGTTGTGGCTACCAAAATAACGCATTTCTAAACTTATTGTTGGAATAATATCCTTGACGTATACAAAATCTGAAGGCATGGTCTTTTCCTGCGCACTGAGAGAAAGCGTGGAAAGGCTTAAGGCAAATATAAGACACAAGTTAAATTTCATGGAATGAAGATACAACTTGTGTCTTAATTAATATAATATAAAACGTTATTCTCGTTCGTAATGACAAGAATGATCTTGAATTCAGCTTATTGACCAATTTGTGCTCGTATTGATCAACAGCCCACTAATGATCCGCTAATTTTTTTTTCAGATAATTGTATATTTCAATCTGCGAACGGCACGGCGCCTTTTTATTCTCAACGTAATGATTGCTCAGTGAATTGTTGAGTATACGGGCCTTGACATTATCATTGAGCTGGATCTGAAGCATTTCTTTTAAATCTTCCTTGATTTTTTTACTTGTTATTTTGACCGCTGCTTCGATGCGATGATCCAAGTTTCTTGTCATCCAATCTGCCGAGGAAATAAATAGCTGCTCTCGGCCAGCGTTGTAGAAATACATCACACGTGCATGTTCCAAATACTCATCGACGATTGAAATGGCATTCATTTGCAATTTAAAGGTTTTTTGATTTGTTGCACAGTAGATTCCCCGGATGATAAGGTCTATTTTGACACCAGCTGTTGCGGCATCATAGAGCTTTTTAATCATTTCTTTATCGCTCAGTGAGTTTACCTTGACAATAATATATGCTTTTCGACCAGCCTTGGCTTCGGTAATCTCCTGATCGATGTAGTGTAGAAGTTCCCTGCGCATATCCGTTGGGCATATCAACAGACTTTTGCAATTTTTGATAATTTCAGCCGGATTTGACTTAGGACGTCTCAGGTAATTGAAAACCTTATTTATATCGGCAATAACATCCCTATTACTCGTTAACAGGCAGTAATCTCCGTATAATTTAGCCGTTTTTTCGTTGATATTTCCTGTGCTGACAAAACCATACTGGATCGTTTTCATTCCGATACGTTTTTTGATGACGCATAGTTTTGCATGGACCTTTTTATTTGGGATACCGGTCAATACCTTGATGCCTTCCAGTTCAAGTTTCTCTTTCCAGTCCAAATTGTTTTCTTCATCAAATCTTGCCCGAAGTTCAAGCATCACGGTGACTTCCTTTCCATTGCGGGCCGCGTTAATCAGGGCATTTGCAATTTTTGAATTCGAGGCTAAGCGGTATGCCGTAATCTGGATGGTTTTCACATCTGGATCCATCGCTGCTTCACGAAGTAGATCAATGATCGGTCTAAACTCATGATAGGGGAAGGAGAGCAGCACATCTTTTTTCAATACAGTATCCGTTACACGTTCGTAGTTCTTGAAATAGGGGTGTGGAAAGGACGTCCGTTCCAAGGGCTGATTGTACGATTTAAACACATTGGGAAAATCCATGAAGTGTTTGAAGTTGTGTATTTTTTGTCCTGGAATGATGCTGTCTTTTTTTGAAAGGTTAAGTTTCTTGATCAGGAATTCTACCAATTTATGGTCCATCTCTTGATCAAAAATAAATCGGGTAGGTTTACCTTTTCTTCTATTTTTTACCCCTTTGCTTATCTTTTCGACCAGCGTCGTGTTGATGTCATTGTCAATGTCAAATTCGGCGTCTTTTGTGACTTTAAATACATGTGCATTGAATACATCAAAACCGAAATAGGAGAATATCAGAGGAAGATTAAACTTGATAACATCCTCCAAAAGTATGATGTGTTTTTCATCTTTTGGCGATGGCAACTGGACGAAGCGTCCATTTTGACTGGTCGGGATTTCGATGAGTGCAAATTTGGTTTCGTACTGCCATTCCTGTTTTCCCATCGCAATGCCCAAATAAAGGCTCTTATCCCGAATATAAGGCATAGGCCGCACATCGTCCAATATCAGCGGAATGACGTTCGATTCTACGTCATCCTGATAATAGTCACTTACAAACTTCTGTTGTTCGGGGTTGAGTTCCTCACTGGTCTTAATATAGACATTTTGTTTGGCCATATCTTTTTGGATACGATTCCAGGTACTGTCAAATTTCTTTTGCTGCTTGATGACCCGGATATTGAGCTCTTCTAGGATAAGCTGAGGATCTTCATAGAAGGATTGATTGGCACTTTTATCTTTGAGGTCTATAGCCCGTTTTAGACCTGCAACACGCACGCGGAAAAATTCATCGAGGTTATTGGAAAATATACCTAAAAATTTGATTCTTAAGGGTAAAGGGACAGTCTCATCCGCAGCTTCCTGAAGTACTCTGCCATTAAAGCTCAACCAACTAACGTCTCTAGGAATAAATTTTTTCGCCATAGCTAAATATACGTAAATTTAAAAAGCAAAACTATAGCTCTGCAGGGGATAATCGAACTTTTTTGTGTTAAAGAATTATTAAGTTATTTTTTGTTGATGTATTTCGAGCGTCGTTTTAAGGTGCATTTTTGCCATCATTCTTCTTCCCTAGAAATAACCGCTACAAGGTAGAGCATAGCATGGCAAAAAAAAATCCCCCAAAGTCTAGCAGACTTTGAGGGACATGTCATTATGTTTGATTTCGTCTATTTCTTCTTTCCGTACTTTTTGGAAATTTGAATAGCTTTGTATTTCGTCGTGTCAAAATGGGGTGTGTCAATTGATAAGCTTGTTGGATAAGGTGCACTTCGATCGAAGAAATACACCGTTGTTGTGCTTCCGTAATCATTGACAGGCATCAAGTCAAGACAGCCTGTATAATCTGCGTTCAACAGGTCACCTACTGTAACGGCATAGATGCGTATGATACCGCCTTTATTTTGTTCATTTCTGACGAAAGCGACTTCCTTAAAACCTCCCGGTAAATCTTCAATACTTTTCTGATTGAAGCTATCTTTTAAAATAAAACCCAGCAGCACTAAAATCGGTATGACCAAAAGCCATAACCTTTTATTCTTCTTCATTAAAAAACACTTAAATTGTAATAGTAATACCTAATAACTTATAAAACTCTTTTAAAATTGCCTGATGTCCTGGCCAAGCAGGAGAGGTGACCAAATTTCCGTCTACGACCGCTTGATCTGCAGGAATATTTTTCCATGTGCCGCCTGCTAATTCAATGTCTGGACCTACAGCAACATAGGCTGTCAATGTACGACCTGCGAGTACTTTTGCAGCTGTTAACACCTGGATACCATGACATATTGCCGCCACAGGTTTGTTGTGCTCAAAGAAGTGTTTCGTAATCTCCAAAACACGTTTGTTGAGTCGAATATATTCTGCCGATCGTCCGCCAGCAATATATAGACCGTCATAGTCTTCAACATTTACCTGGTCGAAATCTTTATTGATTGCGAAATTATGCCCGCGCAATTCTTTGTAGGTCTGATCACCAGTGAAATCATGTACTGCTGTGGGAACTACATCCCCGCTTTTGCGGTCTGGAGCAATTGCATCTACCGTTATCCCTATAGAACCCATTGCTTGAAATGGAACCATTGCTTCGTAGTCTTCTACAAAGTCTCCTACAAGTAGTAATATTTTTTTTGCCATATCAAAAAACCTCTTTTAATAGGTTTTCAATTTACATATTAAAAGAGGTTTTTACAATGATTATTTGTTAATCTTTTGTTAACCCTGAACGGATAATTTTTCGGCAAGTGCACGTTTTGTTTTACGTACTTTAGCTTCTAATTGACTTCTTAAAGTCGGGTCGATAATACCTTTACCTTCTTCAAAGTTTTTGTGGAATTCGGGAAGAGAAAAGGAATCTAATATATCGGCACCGTCCCAAGTGATTCGATTGACAGCAGTGTTCAAAACTGTGGCACCTCCCATTGGACCAGGGGCAGTAGCCAATAAGAAAACAGGTTTGCCGTTGAATAATTTACGGTTAGGAATCCGTGAAACCCAGTCAACGATATTTTTGTAAGCTGTGGTATAGGATCCATTATGTTCGGCCAAAGAAATCAACAGGAAATCTGCGGCATCCATTTTAGCTGCAAAGTCATGCGCTAATTGTGGAATGCCCAACTCGACTTCTTTGTCGTAAGAATAGATCGGCATTTCAAAATGGTTTAAGTCTAGCAATTCGATGATGTCGTCTGCTTCCTTGTAGTATTTTGAAGTACTTGTGACAAATGTTTTGTTGATTGAGTTTTTGTTGCTTGTGCCTGCAAATGCTAATATTTTCATCTTTATATCATTAATTTATGAGGTGCTGCATAGGGTTAAAAATACCCCATACTGGCCTCGCTGTTACCTTTGGAAAATCATGGTTTTCGCATGTTTTCGATTTGATTTATTTTTAAATCGGGTCAAACTTACAATATAATTGCTGAAAAATTGTCAATCAAATGTCGCTGTGTAGCATTCTAGCCTATTTATTGATGTAGATCAAGAAAATTAAAACGTTCGTACATGCCAAGTAGGCCTGTAAGTCCGCCGGTATGTATTACGAGTACCTGATCGGCGGGGGTAAAGTAGTCCTTTTTGATCAGGTCATCCACGGCATAGAGCAATTTGCCGGTATAAGTAGGTTCAATCATTATTCCTGTGGATGCTATAAAATGTTGAACGAAGGCGAGCAAGTCGGCGTTGGATTTGGCATAACCACCAAAATGATAATCAAGGTGTAAAATAGGCGGGGGGATGTTGGGGTAAAGTTGATCGACTTCCGTTTGAATAAAGCCACCATTTTTTAAAACAGGAACGCCATGTACATGGGTAAATAGATCTCGTTTTTCGACAGCATTGCCTATTCCCGCTAATGTTGTTCCTGTACCACAGGCTGTAAAAATATGCTGATATTCATGTTGGAGTTCGTCAACGATTTCGGCGCAACCTTTCGCTCCGAGCATACCGTAACCGCCTTCATGTATATAGAATGTCGTCGGATCCTGACCAAAATAACGCTCGTATAAATTTTCTTTATTTCGGTAAGATTCGCGGTCGACGTAAATAAGCTGCATCCCAAAAAGACGACACATCGTTAAAACAGGGTTGTTAACCCCTTCTTCACCTCTAACAAAAGCAGTTGTTTTAAACTTGAAGGTAGCGCCGGCGCAAGCAGTAGCCAAAAGATGGTTGCTCCATGCCCCGCCAAATGTAACCAGATGGCTTTTCCCTAGCTGCACTGCTTCTTCCAGATTATATTTTAATTTTCGCCACTTATTGCCCGAAATAAACGGATGTATGAGGTCATCCCGCTTAAGCGTTACTTTAATATGCTTCTTCTCCCAGGCCGGAAGGCACAATTCAGTTTCGGGACTATGGATTTTGAACGGCAACATAACATTAAATGAAAACAAATTTAACGAAAATTGTTTCATTTGGTTTATTTTTGTAGCATGACAGAACAAATTGGATCGCAAGATCAGGAAGAACAGGAATTATTTGAGCATCTACGTATTGAGGTGGATAAGGGGCAAGCATTACTCCGCATTGATAAATATCTGATGAACAGGGTGGAAAATGCTACGCGGAGCAAAATTCAGCATGCTATTGAAGCTGGTTCTGTCATGGTTAACGGTAAGGAGATCAAGGCGAGCTATAAGGTTAGACCTGATGATGTGATTACATTGGTGCTACCTGATCCGCCACGGGATAACGAAGTTTATCCTGAAAACATTCCATTAGATATCAAATACGAGGATGACGATGTGTTGATCGTGAATAAGGAGGCGGGAATGGTCGTGCATCCAGGATATAATAATTATACAGGAACCTTGGTCAATGCATTAACGTATCATATACAGCAGCTGCCACAGCTACCTGGAAACTCCGATCGCCCGGGTTTAGTGCATCGAATCGATAAAGACACCTCCGGATTATTGGTCATTGCTAAAAATGAAAAATCAATGGCCTTTTTGGCAAAGCAGTTTTTCGATCACAGCATTACCCGTAAATATATTGCATTAGTTTGGGGAGATTTAAAAGAGGACGGAACAATCACAGGTTATATTGGACGTCATCTAAAAGACAGACGTATCATGGCGATGTATGATAGTGAAGACAAGGGGCGTTGGTCAGTGACACATTACCGAGTTTTGGAGCGACTGGGCTATGTTACCCTAATAGAATGTCAATTAGAAACGGGACGTACACATCAAATTCGTACGCATATGCAATCTATTGGTCATCCGCTATTTAATGATGCCATGTATGGTGGCGATAAGATTTTAAAAGGTACCGTGTTTTCAAAGTACAAGCAGTTTGTGGATAACTGTTTTTCATTGCTGCCGCGACAAGCACTTCATGCTCAAGTATTGGGATTTATTCATCCTTCTACAAAAGAAAATATGTATTTTGAGGTACCATATCCGGAAGATTTTCGTTTAGCTTTAGAAAAGTGGCGCGGATATGCGGCAAATTCAATGGCTATAGAACATGATTAAAATTTAGAACAAAATTAAGATGCCAACAAACTATATCAATTTCAATGGCAATGTAGTGCCGGAAAATCAGGAAATATTTAGCATTGAGAATAGAGGTTTTCGTTATGGGGACGGACTGTTCGAAACGATGTTGTATAAGGATGGTGATATCCGCTTTCTAAATTTTCATGTCGATCGTTTACAAAAAGGAATGGAGTTGATTCATTTGGATGATGCAAACCTTTTCGATGCATTTTTTATTCGTTCGAGATCCGAAGAATTAATCCGTAAAAACAATATGTTGGGACAGCAGGTTCGTATCCGGTTGATCGTATTTAGATCTGGTGGCGGATTGTATAGTCCGACGAGTAATAAACCTGGTTTTGTTTTACAGGTGCAGCGCATAGAACCTAATCTTCGCGATAAGAAGGTCGGTTTGATTGTAGGGCTGTACAATGAATTCAAAAAACCTTATAGCGATCTTTCAAAGATTAAATCTTTAAATGCGCAGATTTATGTGTTAGCTGGCATCTATAAAAAGAAAATGGCTTTTGATGATGTGTTAATTCTAAATCAGGAAGGTTACCTATGTGAATCCTTAATTTCAAATATCTTTGTCTATTATGAAAAGGTGCTTTATACACCAGCATTATCCGAAGGATGTATTGAAGGGGTGATGCGTCGGGTAGTCATGGACATGGCACAGGATGAAGGTATAGAAGTGGTGGAAGCACAGATAAGCCCCGAAATCATGAAACGGGCAGATGAAATTTTCTGTACCAATGCAGTACAGGGGGTACAATGGGTAATGGGCTATAAGCAAAAGCGCTATTTCAATAAGATATCGCGGATCTTACAGGAAAAATTACAGCATTGGAACTATGACCTCAGTGATGAACAAGACTAGTTTAATTTGATCATTCATACAAAAGGGCAGAACTTAATTCTGCCTTTTTGTATGAATGATTCGCTCAGCCCATTGCTCAAATGCTGTTTTAAAGCTGCGGAGAAAATCTTTGGTTTTTGCTAATTCCACTGTTCCACTTGGACCGATACAGCTGCCGATATCGCCCAGATAAGCTTCAGGTTGCTGCATCGTTGGGATATTGACGAAGACAAGTGATTGACGCAAATGATGGTTGGCCCCAAAGCCCCCATAAACTCCCGTTGATGAGGAAATTATTGCGCCAGGTTTACCATCCCATTTATTTTTTCCATAGGGTCTCGAACCCACGTCAATCGCATTCTTTAATACCGCCGGAATCGAACGGTTATACTCTGCGGTAACAAAAAGCACAGCATCCAAGGACGCGACCTCTTGACGGAAACGGGTATAGCTAGCCGGTGGGTTACCAGCATCGTCAAAATCCTGATTATATAAGGGGAGATCGCCGATATCAATCATGCGATAGCTAAATTTCGATTCCTCCTGGTCGAGGATAAACTGTGCGATCTTTTTATTGAAAGATTCCTTTCTCAAGCTGCCGACAAATATGCCTACGTTATATATACTCATGGTAATTATTCATTAAAGTCCTATCAATCTGAACAACGGATCCTTCAAAAAGGTTTGGGGTATTTTGTGAATTACACTATTTTCAACCTGTTCAAAATGAGGTTTTTATTGTTGCGTTAACAAAAATTAACATTTGAACATTAATCTTTTGCATACTGTTTGTTGTAGTATTGTAAAGAAGAAATTACAAACTAAGGGAGGAGCTACTTATGAAAAAATTGTTTTATGCGGCGGCGATCATTGCAGGCCTTTTTACGGCGGGAGCTGCACAGGCGCAAGTGAGTATCAGTGTCAATATTGGAAGTCAGCCTAGTTGGGGACCAGCGGGTTATGATTACGCGCGTTATTATTATATGCCAGAATACAATATGTATTACGATGTACCCGCGAGATGTTACGTTTATTATGATAACGGCGGCTGGATAAGAAGAGCAAGTTTACCGAGACGATATAGACATTACGATTTTTATCGGGTGCATAAAGTAGTAATCAACGATCGCACACCTTGGCATCATCACGATCGCTACAGAAGCCGTTATGGCGGTTATCGGGGAAGGCAGGTCGCCATTCGAGACAGTCATCATGGTGGTGGATATTCATTTGCAAGCGAGCGTCGGGTAAGCCGCGAACATTCATGGGGTGAGCGTCGGGGATACGATAGAGGAAACGACCGCGGTTATGGACGAGGTCGCGAAGGTGGTCACGGGCGTGGCAATGATCAGGGACATGGACACGGGCGAGGTAACGGTCATGGCGGAAGACATCGGGATTAATTGAGTAGCTGAATAACAGAATAAAAAAGGAATCTATATCAACATAGGTTCCTTTTTTTTGGCCGGAAATAACAGCTGGTCTGCTTTCGTAGCGCTGGAGGCATGCGAAATCATGACGCTTTGAGTGCCATGCACAATAAATTAAATAACATAACAGCTTTATTAATGAAAAATATATTAATTTTGCGCAACACGGGACTGAAATCAGCTTATTTTAGATGATTTTGAGTATTTGTGAAATAATTGTGATGGTAAGTTAATTTTTGTAATGAGAAAAGTAGTTAATTCGGGTGTTGTATGGGTAGGGTTAAGTATATCTATTTTGGGATTTTACTCCTGCAATCAAAGTGGGACAAATAAGGTGCAAAATGTGGGGGCTGTTGACTCTATGCCACCAAAAAAGGATAGTTTACTTGCCGTGCAGGATTCAATAAGTAAAGTAGATTCGCTACGGAAAGACACCATTACAAAAATGGAAGAAGATGTGGACTACAAAGGAGCTAAAGATACAACGGTATTGTTGACTGATACTGTTTCTCCACGTTATATTTATCTCACTTTTGACGATGGACCCTTAAATGGAAGTCAGCACCTTGATTCCATTGCGACAGCAAAAGGCATTAAAATCAATGCTTTTCTGATTGGTAATCATGACAAAATGAGTAAGAAGTTACACGGCTTTACAGAACGTTATAAAAATAATCCGTTAGTGGATTGTTACAACCACAGTTACTGGCATGCACACAATAAGTACAGTACGTTCTATTCGAATGCGCAGACGGCTTTTGAAGATTTTGAACTTGCTGAGCAATCGCTGGGCCTAACACATAAGATAGTGCGGCTGCCGGGACGAAATATCTGGTATATCGGAGACCGTAAAAAGGTTGATTTGAAAAGCGGGGCTTCGACGGCCGAGCTACTACACCAGAATGGTTATAAAGTAATTGGTTGGGATTGTGAGTGGAAGATTAATGGTGTTACGGGGAAACCGGACCTATCGGTGAATCAATTGTATACCCAAATGAAGAATTTACTCCGCAAAGGTACGTCTTATACAAAGAACAATGTTGTGCTATTGACTCATGACAATATGTACCAAACGAAAAAAGGGCAGCGGCTATTATCGGACTTGATCGATAGTCTCAAACAACATCCAAACTATCGTTTCGAATTTGTGCGGAATTATCCGCAATAGTGGCAACTAGTATCTATTTAAATAATTAAGGCTTAAACGGGAGTTCCCCAGTTTAAGCCTTAATTATTTAGACGAAAAGTCTATTTTAATTTTGTTTACGGAGATATTTGGTCAGTATCACGATGGTTTGGCCTTCAATCTTTCCCTCAATTTGCTCGATATTGTCTGCTACCAGTCTAATATTCTTAACCACGGTACCTAAAGTCGCTTTTAAAGAGGAACCTTTCACATCAAGCGTTTTTGTCAGAACAACAGTGTCGCCCTCCAATAGTCGTTGCCCGATGCTATCTTCATGAAAAGAAACATAGCCGTCATTTTCATGGTCTCCAGTTTTCTTAGCTTCAGCTAGTGTCTCATCGTCTAAATATAGAATATCCAATGCTTCAGACGCCCAACCTTCATTTTTTAGTCGGTTTAACATACGCCAGCATACAATTTGTACCGATGGGTTCTCGGACCACATTGCATTTGGAAGGAATTTCCAATCGTCCGGATTTAATTGCTCCGTTTTGTTGAGCTGATTGACCAATGTTTCTGAAATCAGTAAAGTATTGTCCAAATTTGATGTTATTTCCGGTGGTAATGTATAAGCAATTAAAGTGGCATCTTCGCCTGTCAGCTCACATTTTCCGCCAGCTCTCGCTTGTAATTGTTCTTCTAATTTCATGTCAGTTTTTTTGAAAGCCCAAACTTAGCCAAATTTGTTTTGATGTACAATGACGAATATCACGACTTAGAGAAATAACTCCTGTTTTTGTCCCTTTAAAGCATTGTTTTTGCTAATGACTATCTTTTCTTACCGGTAAATTTATGATATGAGCGAGCTATGATGTAAATTGTAGCATGAGTTTTTTCTTCAAATAAATCTACTTCATGTAGAACATTGGTACCGAATTTGTGTTTATCCAACATTAGAAAAGATTATTAACTGTAATATAGAAATACTATGAAATGGCAAGGAGGTAAACAAAGTGGTAATTTTGAAGACCGCAGAGGAATGTCGGGGGGAGGAAAAATTGCTTTAGGAGGAATTGGTGGAATTATTGTTTTGGTCATTGGATTTTTGATGGGTGGAGATCCGAGTCAACTCTTACAGCAGGCTCAAAATATGGGGGCGCAAACCGAACAGTCCGGGCAGCCACGTGAGTTAAATCCTGAAGAAAAAAGGCTAACCGAATTCTCCTTGACTGTACTCCAAAGTACAGAGGATGTTTGGGCAAAGCTGTTTAAAGAGCAGATGCAGAAGAGTTATACGCCTACTACCCTTGTTTTTTATGATGGTGGTACACAAACGGATGGTTGTGGCATGGGACAGGCCTCTTACGGACCTTTTTATTGTCCTGGCGATCAAAAGATTTACCTGGATCTGAGCTTTAGTAAAGAACTGTCGGATAAATTCGGGGCGAAGGGAGAGTTCGCCATGGCGTATGTAATTGCCCATGAGGTTGGACACCATATCCAACAGTTGGTGGGTTTATTACCAAAGACCAATCAGGCCCGTGGGCAAATGAGTGAACGCGAAAATAACCGGATCTCTGTGATGACCGAACTGCAAGCTGATTTTTATGCTGGAGTATGGGCGCATTATCTCAATGAATATACCGATATAAAAATCGATTATAATGATATTATGGACGGTATGAAAGCTGCCGAAGCAGTGGGAGATGATAAATTACAGACAGAGGCACAGGGCTATGCTGTTCCTGAATCATTTACGCATGGTACGTCCGCTCAACGTATGGAATGGTTTAAAAAGGGATATGATTCGGGGGATATGCGATCGGGCAACACCTTTGAAGATCCGAGTCTGAAATAAAGATCATACTTCGAATGAAAAAACACCTGTTCACACATCATGAACAGGTGTTTTAATTTAATTGCCCTATGTGTTTCACCACCTACGCTTTCATTTATTTGGGAATATAAAGGATCATCACAAAACCCGTGCTGAATCATGTTGGATCATTATTGAACCAACAAATTACATCCCCTGATATCACTTTGGTCAAAACGTCCTAATATTTCAAAAGATCCATCTGGATATACTTTACCCAAATCCTGCGTGGCTATAAATGAACACGAGTAACGATTCGCAAGGTCGATAACGTTGATACCACCAGTTTTATTCATGGGAATTAGGCTCAATGGATCATTGGTGTCGCGAATCAAGATTTTCATCCATTTGGGAAGATGGAAAATTCCCTGACCTGAAGAATAACCTTGTGAGAGTAATTCTGTCATGCCATATTCCGAATGGATTCCATGGACGGAAAAGGCTTCTTCCAGGAGTTTATGGATTTCCTGTTTGACCATTTCCTTGCGTTTACCTTTCATTCCGCCAGTTTCCATAATAATCAGTTCAGGAAATTCAAAGGCGTATTGTTCAATGAAGTCGAGTAGGGCGTACGTTACGCCGAAAAGGATTGTTTTTGTGCCTTTATTTTTGAGCGCCACAAGTGTATCGTAAAGCTCTTGGTGGTTATAGAGAAAATAATTGCTTTCAGGCTGCTCACTTTGCTTCATGAGATCATCAATCATGTAGATTAAAGATGAACCGCTTCTTTCAAGGTATGAGGGTAGAAGGGCCAGTACGGCAATATGGCTTAGTGGACCATAGAAGTCTTCAAAAATACGACGGAAAGTGCGTTCGTAAATACGGAGGTCAGCGACTAAATGTTTTGAGGTGACCATACCCGTTGTACCCGAACTCGAGAATACGATTTCAGCCTCCATTCCTTCAGCAATAACCTGTTGCGTCTTAAAAAATTCAATAGGCATAAAAGGAATATCCGTATAGTGCTGAATAAGGTCTTTTTCTCTGCCGAGGAGGCTGATATAGTCACGATAAACCTTACAATGCTGGCTCTGGAATTGGTAGGTATCTAAACAATGCTGATTAAAATCATCCTCGGTTTTAATTTCAAAAAAATCCTTCCAGTTCGCCATAGCATTTAAATTTGATCGACAAAATTAACGAAAATTTGTAAATATTGGAGGCGATCTATAGATTCCTTCTTATCAGAAGCCTATTGAAGATGTTTGGTATTATTAACAATACAGGTATGTGGAGATTGAAAATTCTGTAAATAGAAGGAGAAGTATAGTGTCTTTGTCCGGTATATCCAGGTTAGAGGGGTAGATAGATCGGGATCGTCGTAAAACATAACTAGAGAACAGGCTTAGGTCAAGGTAAGAAAACTTGCCCTAAGCCTGTTATTTTTTATAACATACCACCATCAACAGGAAGAACCTGTCCGGTTACGTATGCCGATAAGTCAGATGCTAAATAAAGACATGCATTGGCAACATCTTCTGGTTGGCCAGCACGTTTCAATGGAATTCCAGCTTCCCATCCTGCCACAACTTTAGGATCCAGTACATCTGTCATTTCGGTACGTATAAAGCCTGGAGCAACTACGTTTGCACGGATATTACGAGAACCTAATTCTTTAGCGACCGATTTTGTGAACCCAATGATACCAGCTTTTGATGCAGCATAATTTGCCTGACCAGCATTTCCTTGAACGCCAACAACGGATGACATATTGATAAATGAACCTTTACGGTTTTTCATCATAATTTTTGAAGCAGCTTTTGTAACGTTAAAGACAGATTTTAAGTTGACATTTAATACATCATCCCAATTCTCTTCGGTCATACGCATTAACAGGCCGTCTTTTGTGATACCAGCATTATTGACAACAATATCTAATCCGCCAAAATCAGCGACGATCGCATTGATCAATTGTTCTGCTTCTTCAAATTTTGAAGCGTCAGAGCGATAACCAATCACTTTGGTGCCAAAAGCCTGAAGCTCCTGCTCCAACGCCTGTCCTTTTTCGACAGAAGAAAGATACGTAAAAGCGACGTTAGCACCATGTTGTGCAAACACTTCTGCAATTTTCCTTCCGATTCCTTTTGATGCTCCTGTTACTAAAGCAATTTTTCCTTCAAGTATTTTCATCTGTATAAGTTATTTGTTCTTCAATTAATTACACTATGGCATTTATGACCATTTTCCTCGTGCTTTCTTTCGCTCACAGCCCGTCTGATCTTGGAATTCAACACGATACATGAACTCGCTTCCATTAGGTTTATCTTGGTTATGCCACAGTGTTTGTGTTTTTCTCGATGCTATAGTATGAGCGAATAAATGATCTTATTTTTTAGCCATCGTGTACACTATTGCCTATCGACGTTCTGCAAAAATGTTAAAACTATATTATAACACAAAATCTTTCGATAAATAACGGTTTAAAATAGAAAAACATTGTGTGCTGACCCGGTGTTTATCTTGGAGTGGGGGAGTGTTTTAAGGTAACATTTTTAGAATTTTACGGTAAGCGATTGCTCACTTAGGATTATTTTAATAAATCAATGGTATTTTTGAATAAGTGGTTCTAAAAAGTACAGTTTTTTGACAAAAGACTTGGACGTTTACCAAAAACTATATTAAATTTGCATCAATCACAAAAACATGAGCAAAAAATCAAATAAAGAAGTTGACGTTGTTCTGATCGGCGCCGGTATTATGAGTGCTACTTTGGGTACTCTAATCAATGAATTAAGCCCAGACGTTAATATTGAAATTCTTGAGCGTTTGGATGTTGTGGCTGCTGAAAGTTCTGACGCATGGAATAATGCTGGCACGGGTCACTCTGCTTTATGCGAGTTAAATTATACCCCCGAACAGAAAGATGGTTCTGTCAAGATTGATAAAGCAGTGAAAATTGCCGAGCAATTTGAAGTCTCTAAGCAATTTTGGTCCTACCTCGTTGATAAAGGCATTATTGCCCAACCTGAAAATTTTATCCGTAGTATTCCACACATGAGTGCGGTTTTTGGTGAAAAAGACGCTAAATTTCTAAAGACAAGATGGGAAACACTAACGACCCAAAACTTGTTCAAAGGGATGGAATATACCGAAGATACAGCATTGTTGAAATCGTGGATTCCATTGATGATGGAAGGACGTGCGGCAGACGAAAAAATCGCTGCGACAAAAATGGATCTGGGCACTGATGTTAATTTTGGGTCGTTGACACGTGATTTGATCGCTAATCTTGAAAATAAAGAAAATATTTCGATTTCCTTAAACCACGAAGTAATTGACATCGAACGTGAAGATGACGGTCGCTGGGAAGTGGAAGTCAAAGATTTAAAGACAGGAACAAAGAGAGAAATCAAGGCAAAATTTGTATTTATTGGAGCCGGTGGGCACTCGTTGTTATTGTTGGAAAAATCTGGAATACCCGAAGCGAAAGGCTATGGCGGATTCCCTGTGGGAGGCCAATGGCTGCGTTGTGTGAATGAAGAGATCATTAATACACACCATGCGAAGGTGTATGGTAAAGCTTCTGTCGGTGCGCCGCCAATGTCTGTACCGCACTTAGATACACGTTATATTGATGGCAAGCAAGCGTTATTGTTTGGACCATATGCAGGTTTCTCAACTAAATTCTTAAAACAGGGGTCTTACTTCGATTTACCGGCTTCTATCAAATTGTCCAATATCCGTCCGATGTTATCAGCCGGACTTGACAACTTACCGTTGACGAAGTATCTTATTACTGAAGTCATGAAGTCACCAAAAGATAAACTGGAGTCTTTAAAACAATTTATGCCTACAGCTAAATTGGAGGATTGGGTTATCGAGAAAGCAGGACAACGTGTTCAGGTCATCAAGAAAGATGAAAAGAAAGGTGGAATTTTAGAATTTGGTACAGAGGTCGTTTCTAGTGCCGATGGTTCTATTGCTGCGCTATTAGGAGCTTCTCCTGGAGCTTCAACGTCAGTAGCTATTATGATCAGCTTGTTGAAGAGATGTTTCCCTGAACGTGCCAAATCAGATGAATACCGTAAAAAACTACGTGAAATGATCCCTTCACACGGGAAATCATTGAACGATGATGCGCAACTTTGTAAAGAAACGCGTACGCGTACGCACAAAGCGTTGAAATTGATTGATATAGAATAATCAATTCGACAGAAAATATACTTATGGGGTGCTTGGAATGACCATGGTCATTCTCGGCTGAGATTATACCCAATAAAAGCGATTGTACCTCCTTGTACAATCGCTTTTATATACCTGATCCAGGTAATGCTGGCGTAGGGATTTAATTTCAATAAAAAATAGCCGTTTCTCTCCCATAGGTTTATTATGAATGACACGATATAATAAACAAGGCGATGACTTCTGAAACAATTTTCGAAGCTTTTGTAAAACAGATTCAACAGGCCACCATTGCGGAATGGTTAGGGGTATCTTTTGGTGTTTTACAAGTTTGGTTTTCCCGGCAAAATAAATCGATCAATTACATTTTTGGGATTATTGGTATCTTAATTTCTGTTTACGTATTATTCCATGCGAAACTATATGCCGAAATATTGCTACATCTCTATTATTTGATCATGAGCATCTATGGCTGGATCTATTGGAAATATAGTCGTGATGTAGCTACGCCCATAACACACTGTGAGCCGAAAGAATGGTGGATAGTAGGTGGCATATGTGCTGTCGGTTTTCTGTTGTTTTATTTCGGATTGGTACACTTAACAGATTCTGATGTACCGCTTTGGGATTCTGCAGTTTCCTGTACAGCTTGGGCAGGGATGTGGTTATTGGCAAAGCGGAAGATAGAAAACTGGATATTGTTGAATATCAGTAATCTGATGGCAATTCCTTTACTGATCCATAAAGGGCTGTTTCTTTATTCGGGCTTGACGTTATTTTTATTTGTTATGGCATTTAGTGGGTATTTTAATTGGAGGAGAATAATACGTGAAGAAAGATATGCAATTCAATAGCGAAGATATCGCTATACTGAAAGATAATCAGGCAAAAGGAATTCAGCAGAAAACGTTGTCAGATGGACAATTGCAGCTGATTTACCGTCGGAAGTGGTTTAAGATTTGGGTTCCCCGTGCATTAGGTGGATTGGGGTTAAGTGTACCTGAAGGACTCAGCTTATTGGCTGATCTGGCTTATTGGGATGGGGGATTAGCCTGGACAGTAACCTTATGTTCAGGAGCAAATCTGTTTGTCGGTTTTATTGATCCCCTTATAGGAAATCAAATTTTCGAAACGGATCGGGTTTGTTTCGGAGGAAGCGGACAGGCATCAGGGACTGCTACGCGTGAAGGGGACCACTATCGACTCCGTGGTTTCTGGAGATACGCTACTGGAGCTCCTCATTTAACGCACTTCACATTAAATGCCGCAATTCAGGAGGCGGGAAAACCCGTATTGGATGAAAACGGTGAACCACTGATCAAGTCATTTTTTGTCGATCGGGATCATGTACTGATTCACTATGACTGGGATACATTTGGATTGGAAGCTACAGCTTCGCATTCTTTTTCGCTGGAAGACGTTCTCGTTGATAGCAGGCAGGCTTTTGAGATTGATGCGGCAAAAAGTACATGTGGCGAGCTGTTGTATCAATATCCCTTTATGCCTTTTGCGGAATTGACTTTACTGGCCAACTTTACGGGAATGTATAAGCGCTTTTTGGATTTAATCGAAAAACTATTTGTGTTAAAAAGCAATCAATCTAAATGGGAAAAGTCTGAAAGTAAGGCTGCGTTTAGGGTACTCGATGACTTTCAGCAAGATTATGCGAATCGGAGGGAGGAAATAATGAATTTGGCCGCTCTTTCTTGGGAAAATCTTCACGATGGAGATGATAATGCAGCGATTTATGAACAGATAGGGATACAAAGTAGAGATTTTGTGGAATCTATCTTAACAAATACGATAAGACTCTATCCACACACCGGAATTTCGGGGGCCGCCATTGACCATGAAATCAATATCATCTTCCGGAATATTTTTACGGCTTCGCAACACAAGTTGTTGCAAAAGAGTTTATAAACAACAAAGACTATCCAAGGATAGTCTTTGTTGTTAAATAGGATGTGTTCCCGGCGGGGGTCGAACCCACATCGTCAGAACCGGAATCTGAAATTCTATCCATTGAACTACGGGAACGTCTGGCAAAGATATACTATTTTCTAGATCTTACAAACAATCTTTGTGATAAAATTATATCTTTTAGCAATCAATTTTTAAGGCATCTTATCGTCAGTATTTTAGCGTTTAGCTTTTGTCAATTCTCTATTTTTTTACGTCAATGCTATAATAGTTTCCATATATGCTTAGCATCGGGCGGGCCATGTGGAATGAGAGGTGGCTAGCACGATTGCCCCTGAATAAAGCAGTACAGTTCATTTGGATGGCCGAGCTGGCAAAAGGTGATCGGACATTCATCACGACCGTGGATGATATTGCGTAATAACGGAATGAAGGTAGTCCCTATCGATGTGTGTGTATATTTCGGTCGTGGTAATGCTTTCATGACCGAGCATATCTTGTACAGCTCTTAGATCTGCCCCGCCTTCCACTAAATGTGATGCAAAACTATGCCTAAAGGTATGTGGGCTGATGGTTTTTTGTAAACCGATTTTTAAGGCAAGTTCTTTGATGATCAAGAAGATCATGACCCGGGATAATGCGGCGCCTCTTCTGTTGAGGAATACAATATCTTCATTTCCGGCCTTAATCTTGATATGAGGTCTGATCGTTTCTAAGTAGATACGGAGGTGTTTAATGGCGTGTTGACCAATTGGAATGAGGCGTTCTTTGCTTCCCTTGCCCTCAACTTTGATAAATTCAACATCTAAAAAAAGGTTCGATATCTTGAGTGTGACAAGTTCGGAAACACGGAGACCGCATCCGTATAAGATTTCGATGATCGTTTTATTGCGCTCACCCTCGGGTGAAGAAAGATCGATTGCCGCGATCAATTGATCGATCTCATGTATGCTCAAAACGCTGGGCAGCTTGCGTGCCAAGCGTGGCGCCTGAAGAAGATCTGTCGGATTGTGGACGAATTCATGCTCGATCATCAAAAAGCTAAAGAAAGTCTTCAGGCCAGAGATCAGCCTGGATTGTGTGAAGGGTGAAATATTAAACTCCTGCAACCAAGTCAAAAACTCCTGTATATTTTTTCTCGTTACAGTATTTAAAACCAAATGATTGTCTTCGCAGTAGATCTGAAATTTGGATACGTCATTTAAGTAAGCATCAATTGAATTAACGCTTAAGCCTCTTTCGAACTTTAAGAATTGTTCGAATTCCTTTTTTATATCAGTCCAGTTTTCAAAATCCATTTGCAACAAAATTACAATTAACTGTTGTTCTTTTCGAAAGTTATTCTGTATTTTTAAGTGGAATTTTTACAGATTATAAGTGATACAAAGAGACGTTCCCTTATAGCGGGTCCCGATTCCTCCTTGGATAATGAAAAAAGTATTAATCTGTATTTTACGATTTATCGGGACAATTGATCTCCTGTTCCGTTTACCCTAATATAAAACAATTAGCAAAAATAACTGAAAAAAGACATTTTTTTGTATGAAATTCATTAAACCACTCGCATTAGCTTTTCTATTACCGGCTACGTTCTATATAGCAGAAGCAAAAATGCCAACCACATTAACTGCGGAAGCGCGCGCGATTCTATCCCAAGATAGTTTGGCGCTGAATCAAAAATTACCCTTCGACAATGAAGTCATCACAGGGAAACTGAAAAATGGATTTACATACTTTATTCGTAAAAATAGCGAGCCTAAAGGCCGTGTTACCATGTATTTGGGTATGAAGGCCGGCTCTATTCTAGAAAATGAAAAACAGCTTGGTTTGGCCCATTTTTTAGAACATATGAACTTCAATGGCCTGAAGCACTTTCCAAAGAATGAATTGGTTAACTACCTGCAGAAAGCGGGGGTTCGATTTGGATCGGACCTCAATGCCTATACCAGCTTTGACCAGACCGTTTATCAGCTGCCCATTCCTTCTGACGATCCTGAACTTTTAAAAAATGGTTTGCAGGTAATGCGCGATTGGGCTCAGGACGCTTTGTTGGATGGCGAAGAAATTGATAAAGAACGGGGTGTTATTCTCGAAGAAAAACGAGGTGGAAGAGGAGTACAGCAGCGTTTACAGGATCAATACTTTCCGATGTTGCTCAATGGTTCCCTTTACTCCAAGCGTTTGCCGATCGGAACTGAACAGATACTGAAAACATTTCCCTACACAGAAATACGCAAATTCCATGAAGACTGGTATCGCCCGGATTTACAGGCCCTGATCATCGTTGGAGATATTGATCCCAAGGAGATGGAAGAAAGGGTGAAAGTATTGTTTTCCGATATGAAAATGCCCAAAAAAGCGTTGGAGCGTAAAAAATATCGGGTCGATCTGTTAAACAAGAACCAGTTCTTGGCTATTTCAGATCCGGAACTGCCCTACACTGTTGCACAGATTTTGATCAAAAGCGAAAAAGAAAAGGTTTCCACGGTAGGAGATTACAGAAACGAGCTGTTGAAGAATGTGTTCAATCAGATGATCGCGGGGCGTTTTTCTGAATTGATGCAACAACCGAACCCTCCTTTTATGCAGGCAGGTGGAAGTATCAGCGATTTTGTTGCTAACCTTAATACTTTTTCATTGTTGGTGGTGCCTAAACCAGGCGAGTTGGAATCCGGATTTAAAGCGATGTTAACCGAATTTGAGCGCATTCAAAAATACGGTTTTACACAGACGGAGTTGGATCGTGCCATCGCCGATATGAAAAAGGGTAACGAGATGTCATTTATCGAGCGTGATAAAAAGAAGTCGGATAGCTATGTAAACCGTTATCTCAATTATTTTATTGATGATGAACCTGCTTTAAGTAATGAAAACGCTTATCGTTTGACAAAACAGCTGTTACCAACCTTGAAACTGTCGGAAGTGAATGGTTTGGTGAAAAAATATTATACCGATCTGAACCGCGATGTTTTAGTTATGGGGCCAGAAAAGGATAAGGCCAATTTACCCGCTGAGTCTACCGTGACGGGCTGGGTAAAAGCCGTGGAAGAGAGTCCCGTGACAGCATATGAAGATAAAGTTTCCAATCTTCCCTTGCTTTCAAAAGAGCCCGTAAAAGGCACTGTTGTATCGTCAAAAAGTATTGACGCCGTTCAAGCGAAAGAATTGATCTTAAGCAATGGTGTGAAAGTAATCTTAAAGCCTACGGACTTTAAAAATGATGAGATACAGATTATGGCGTATAGTCCGGGTGGAACATCAGGCTATAGTGATGCAGACTACTTCTCAGCCTCCAATGCGTCTTCTTTAATTGATGCAAGCGGCGTTGGACAAATGAACAACGTTGAGCTTACGAAGTATCTTTCAGGAAAAGATGTCTCCATCTCTCCGTATATCTCCGAACGTTACGAAGGTATTTCAGGTAGTACAGATAAAGAAGGCTTGAAGAATGCTTTTGAATTGATTTATGGTTATTTTACCGAGCCTCGATTGGATCAGGATATTTTCCAGAGTACCATGACCCGGGCAAAAGGATCTTTGGAAAATAGGTTGAGCAATCCAAATAATGTATTCTCGGATAAAGTGAAAGAAGTGCTTTATGGCAACAATGTCCGCCGGCAAAACCCAACGGTAGAAACGATCAATAAAATTGATCGGGAGCGTGCTTTGGCAATTTACAAAGAACGATTTGCTGATGCTTCGGATTTTGTGTTTACAATTGTGGGGTCATTTGACGAGAATCAGATCAAGCCTTATTTAGAAACCTACCTGGCTTCATTGCCGGCCCTTAAAAGAGGAGAAAGCTACAAGGATTTAAATATTCTGGAGCCGAGCAAGGGCGAGCGCGTAGTTGTTCATAAAGGCAAAGAGGAGAAGGCAAGTACGCAATTGGCCTACTATGGGGACTATACCTATAATGAAATTGAAAATGTGAATATGGAAGCCTTGGAGAGTGTGTTGACGATCAAATTGTTGGAAAGACTCCGTGAAAAAGAAGGTGGAGTTTACGGCGTGGGCGCTCGGGCGAGTTTCAGTAAGCTGCCAAAAGCACGTTATGCTTTCTCCATTGGTTTTGGTTCGGCAGTAGATAAGGCTGATGCTTTAATCACTTCGGCCTTGGATGAAGTAAAAAAGATTCAGGAAAAAGGCCCCGAAAATGGAGATATCGAAAAGTTCCTAGCAGAACAACAGCGACAAAATGAGTTAAATCTTCGTGAAAATGGTTATTGGCTGAATTATATATCAAGTTCTTATCAGAATGATCTTGATCTTGCACGATATACACGTAGAATAGACAATTTGAAGAAGGTAACTTCGAAGTCGGTGCAGGATGTTGCCGGAAAATATTTGAAAAGAGATCGACTTTTTGAATTTATTTTGATGCCGGATTCTAAATAACAGGAGTCCTGGAAAACAGAAGGGTTGCCTGCGTAGTAGGCAACCCTTTTTTATTGGCCAAAAAATTAGGAACAAAAAATCCCAACCATTTCTGATTGGGATTGCCAAAATGTCTAATAAGTATCTCTTGTTAACCCAAATAGGATTTTAAGATTTTGCTTCTTGAAGTGTGTCTCAAACGTTGAAGAGCTTTATCTTTGATCTGACGAACGCGCTCACGTGTTAAATTGAATTTTTCTCCGATTTCCTCTAACGACAATTGGTGATTGGAACCTAAGCCAAAGAAAAGCACGATAATTTCACGTTCTCTTTCTGTTAATGTTGCCAATGATCGTTTGATTTCTTCTGACAGAGATTCATCAATCAAAGAACTGTCTGTGTCTGGATCATGGTTCTCCAAAACGTCCAAAAGTGTGTTTTCTTCACCTTGAACAAAGGGAGCGTCCATAGATACGTGACGGCCAGAGTTGCTTAGCGTATCCGAAACCTTGTCTACTGTGGTTTCAAGGATATCCGCCAATTCTTCTGGAGATGGTTCCCGTTCGTATTCTTGTTCTAGTTTTGAGAAAGCCTTACTGATTTTGCTCAATGAACCAACTTGATTCAATGGCAGACGTACGATACGCGATTGTTCAGCAATTGCTTGAAGAATAGATTGGCGAATCCACCAAACGGCATAAGAAATGAATTTAAACCCCTTTGTTTCGTCAAAACGTTTAGCTGCTTTAATTAAGCCCAGGTTACCTTCATTGATTAAATCACCTAAGGTTAAACCTTGATTTTGATATTGTTTTGCTACTGATACTACGAAACGAAGGTTGGTTTTAGTCAATTTTTCCAAGGCAACTTGATCGCCTTCGCGGATACGCTGTGCTAATTCTACTTCTTCTTCTGCTGTAATTAAGTCTACTTTACCAATTTCGTGTAAGTATTTGTCCAAAGACTGTGACTCACGATTGGTGATAGATTGTGTAATTTTGAGCTGTCTCATTAATTTTTATTAATTCTCCTCTCTAAGAAATGTTTGCGAAAATACGAAAAATTTTTGAATTATTAATGGAAAATTGATTATCTAGCCACTCATATTTAATGAGTTAGGCTTTTTTGAGTTTCAATTTTTAATCATCAAAAACTATTCCATTTTAATATTTTTTTTCCTCTTATCTGTTGCTGTAATATTCAACTGTTTGATATTTAAAGAGCTAAAAGGTTTAATTTTTTTTATTGTTCTAAACAATTTAACTCGTCGGCAGCTGATTTATTATGCACCATGCATTCCTCAAATTTATTTTAAAATGATAATTTTATGATAAAACAAAAAGATGGATCTTTTGTTTTATTAGTGACATTAAATAAATTTAAAAGAATAAAAATTATATTATGCCAATCTTAATTCACTTGGATAAAATAATGAAAGAGAAAAAGATGTCGCTTAACCAATTGAGTGACAACGTCGGAATTACCCTTTCCAATCTTTCAATCATCAAGAATCAAAAGGCGAAGGCATTGCGATTAGATACTCTTGAAGCGATCTGCAAAGCGCTAGACTGCCAGCCTGGTGATCTGCTGCAATATTATGATGGTGGTGATGAAAAAGGTTAAAATCGATAGCCTTTTAAAAAATCGACTACATTCATTCTTTTTTTGCCTTCGAGTTGAAGGTCAGAAATGACAATATAGCCGTCTTGTGTCGCAATTTTTAAGAAACTTTTCTTGTCAGTTTCTACGGTGCCCGGTATTGTAGCTGTATGGGCAAGCTCTTTTTCTGTGCGATAGATTTTTAGTACCTTATCATTTAAGAGGGTAAATGCCGCTGGATAAGGGCTTAAACCGCGAATGAAGTTATAAACCTCCGCAGTGGGCTGATCCCAGTTTATTTTACAGTCTTCTTTGAAGATTTTTGGTGCGTGTTTGAGTGGCTCCGTGGTGAGAAGGACGTCTTGAGGTTTAGGCTGCAAAGTGCCGGCCTTCAATTGCTGGATGGTTTGAAGGAGCGTTTCTGCCCCAGCCACCATAAGGTTGTCGTGGAGATCGCCGGCATTGTCGGTTTCTTTGATGGTAACTTTTTTCGACAATAAGATGTTTCCCGTATCGATTTCGTGCTGTAGTAAAAATGTCGTTACGCCCGATTCTTTCTCGCCATTGATGATGGCATGATTTATCGGTGCTGCACCCCGATATTGTGGAAGGAGTGAGGCGTGAACGTTGATTGTTCCAAATTTAGGCATATTCCAGACGATCTCAGGTAGCATACGAAATGCGACCACAACCTGTAGGTCCGCCTGAAAACTTTTGAGGTCATTCAGAAATGCTTCATCGCGAAGTTTCACAGGTTGAAGAACTGGGATGTTATGTTGTCTAGCAAATATTTTCACCGCAGATTCATGTATTTTTTGTCCGCGTCCTGCAGGTTTATCCGGTACAGTAACCACAGCGACAACTTGTTCGCCAGACTGAATCAGTGCTTCAAGTGAAGCTACAGCAAAATCGGGAGTACCCATGAAAATAATACGCATAATACTTGAAAATTTTTATAAAACTCTTTAAACCAGTGCAGGAGCCTCCTCGTTGAATAGCCTACTGAAAAACACCTAATAATTTGTCATTTCAGTTTTGTAAATAACAAATTTTTATAACTTTGCGAAGTTACATAAATATATTGAAAGCTTGAATTTTCCTTATTTTTTAGCAAATCGGATCGCATTTTCTGGAAAAAGAACGTTCTCAAAATTGATCGTTCGGGTGACTATTGGTGCCATTGCTCTTGCTATTGCAGCGATTATTATATCTATTGCGGTATTGCGCGGATTTAAGGGAGAGATTATCAGTAAGCAACGGAGTTTTTTTGCCGATGTATTGGTTTTACGTTACGACCTGAATAAGTCTTACGAAAATTCGCCCATAACACTTGCACCGGAGGTCCGCAAGTCCATATTGGCAATTCCTCAAGTCAATTCCATCAGTTCCTTTGCAACCAAGGCCGGAATCATCAATGTCAACAATGAAGTGGAAGGCGTGGTTCTCAAGGGTATCGATTCATTGTATAATCAGCAGCCGTTTCAAGGTATGCTGGTGGAAGGGAATATGATAGACTTTAAATCGGATAATGCTGATAATCAGATTTTAGTCTCTAAGTATCTCGCAGATCGATTGCTCTTAAAAGTCGGTGACGATTTTATTATGTATTTCGTGCAGGATCCTATACGCAAACGTAAATTTGTCATTAAGGGCATTTTTAATACAGGCTCTGAAGAATTAGATAAGGTCTATGTGATCGGGTCTCTCAATGTCATCCGCAAACTGAGCAACCTCGATGATCATGAGGTAGGGGGCTATGAGATTCGGATCAAAGATTTTAGTCAGCTCGAACGGACAACAAACAAGGTTGAAGACCTGTTGCCTATCGATATGCAGGCAATCAATATCAAGGATCAGGTTCCCGATATTTTTCAATGGCTGGAACTGCTGGATATGAACACCAAAATCATTTTTATACTGATGACGGTGGTAGCTATTATCAATATGATTTCCGCCTTGCTGATCACCATTCTTGAGCGGACTTCAATGATCGGTATTTTAAAGGCGTTGGGGTATCACAATGCCGGAATTCGCCGTGTTTTCATGTACAGTGCCTTGTACCTGATCGGCCTCGGATTGTTAATCGGTAATCTTATTGGCCTCGGTTTTTACTTTTTTCAGGATTTTACCCATTTCTTTAAATTGGATGAGAAGACCTACTATATCTCCTATGTGGCCGTTCAACTTCAATGGTCTGATGTGATTCTTGTCAATTTGGCTGTTGTGTTTATCGGAATGATCTCTTTATTTATTCCGTCAATGCTAATTACCAAAATTAGTCCGATTAAAGCCATTTCTTTTAAGTAACACTCTTTTTAGGCTTCGCTTTCTTTAAAAAATCGTATTTTTAGTGCTGTTAACTATTTTTCGAGCTGTATAGAAAAATAAGTATATACATATTACGGCTAGTATACAAGCACTTATGAATAAAACTTTTGAGCATATTTCCCACGCTTTCGAAGCACCTTTACAAAATCCTGTACTTATATTTTCACTGGTACTTTTTATTATCCTGTTATCACCGATCGTATTGCGGCCGATTAAGGTTCCCGGTATTATTGGATTGATTATATCTGGTGTTATTATTGGACCACATGGACTCAACTGGTTGGAAAAAAACTCGGCTATCACACTTTTTTCAACAATAGGCCTGCTCTATATCATGTTTATTGCTGGTTTGGAGTTAGATATGAATGAGTTTAAAAAGACCAAGAATAAGAGTTTACTTTTTGGCTTTTTAACATTTATTGTTCCGATCAGTATTGGCTATCCTGTTTGTCATTTTTTACTGGGCTACGGTGTTTTACCGAGTTTGTTGATATCAAGCATGTTTGCTACCCATACGCTGGTTTCTTATCCCATCGTCAATAGCTATGGTATTTCAAAAATGGAGGCTGTTGCGATTACGATCGGTGGAACAATCCTGACCGATACGGCCGTGCTGATTATTCTTGCTGTAATTACCGGCGTTTCTCAGGGAAATATTGGTAATGAATTTTGGATTACCCTGGCGATTTCCTTTGCTATCTTTCTGTTTATCATGTTTGGTGTTATTCCGAGGATCGCGAAATGGTTTTTTGAGCGCTTGGGGAGTGAGAAGACGTCCAATTATATCTTCGTTCTCTCGGTTGTGTTTTTTGCGGCATTTTTGGCAGAAATTGCCGGCCTTGAGCCGATTATTGGTGCTTTCGTTGCCGGTCTGGCCCTCAATAAACTGATTCCACATTCTTCGGCTTTGATGAACCGGATCGAGTTTATTGGCAACGCGATTTTTATTCCTTTCTTCTTGATATCTGTGGGCATGATTGTCGATGTCAGCGTGATCTTGAAGGGGCCGCAGGCCCTTATTATTGCCGGAACACTGACCGTTGTGGCTATCGTCGGAAAATATGTGGCCGCATGGCTGACACAGATCGTTTTTAAATACAGCCGTGGTCAGCGTAACCTGATATTTGGTTTAAGTAGTGCACATGCCGCAGCAACACTGGCCGTTATCATGGTTGGACATAAGAACGGCATTATCGATGAGAATGTGCTTAATGGTACGATTCTGCTGATTTTGGTGACCTGCATTGTCGCCACGGTGGTGACGGGAAATGCCTCACGTAAAGTGGTTCTGGATGGCGAACAGGACGAAGAACATACTGATGTGGTAAAGGAAAAAGATGAAAACATCTTGATTTCTATCGCTAATATGGATAATATGGAGCCGATTTTGGATTTTTCAACCTATATTAAAAGCAAGAAATGTTCCTATCCTGTCAATATTGTGTCCGTTGTGAAAGATAATGAACAGGCACAATTAAACATGTCCAAAGCACGGAAGAACCTGGACAATATGGTCAGGTATGCTTCGGGTAGTGAAACAAATGTGAATATAAGTGCTACTATAGATTTAAACATTGCCAGCGGGGTTGCACGTTCGGCAAAAGAGGTTTCTGCCAATTGTATTGTTTTAGGCTGGCCAAGTGCGGCCAATTTTATGGATAAGTTTGTCGGGGAGAAAACGGAAAGTATTTTAAATAGAACCTCGGCTAATGTGATGTTATGTCATTTTAAAAAACCTTTTATTTCGAATAAGTCGATTGTCGTTTTTGCACCACCGATGTGCGAGGCGGAATTTGGTTTCGAATACTGGCTGGAAAAGGTAGTTAAGTTTGCCCAGGAATTATCCCTGTCCATCACTTTTGTGGTTGATACACGTTCTGCCGCTGCCATTGAAGAACATCTCGTCGAATTGAAAAATTCTGTTCCTGTCACATTCAAACATTACGACAACTGGGACAATTTACAGGGCCTTAAAGCGTTTAAGGAGGAGGATGCGATGTTTATTTTTGTGTCGGCTAGAAATGGAGAAGTTTCCTATCGGGATTCGCTGGATGGAGTAGCAAAGAAATTAGATCGTATTTATGCAAACGAAAATCTTGTTTTAGTGTTTCCTAGTAGAGTGGAAAATGCGCACATCGACGAATATGAAGATGTTGAAGCTGCACCAATCTTTAGAAAAATTAGCAAAGAAATCGGAAATATGTTTAATAAGGGATAGTTATTGTCCGTTAAAATTGAAGGTTATGTCAAATAAGATTACAATGTCAAGTGAAGGAACTTTACAGGTTCCAGATTTTCCAACAATTCCTTTTATTATCGGCGACGGCATTGGTCCTGACCTCTGGCATGCGGCAGTGCGTGTTTTTGATCAGGCGGTGGAGAAAGCGTACGGCGGACAACGGAAAATTACATGGAAGGAGGTGTTGGCAGGTGAGAAAGCTTTCAACGAAACAGGCGAATGGCTACCAAAAGATACGTTGAATGTATTAAAAGAGTACCTGGTTGGAATCAAAGGGCCGCTCACCACGCCAGTAGGCGGGGGAATCCGTTCGTTGAATGTTGCGTTGCGTAAGGATTTGGATCTCTATGTATGTCAACGCCCGACAAAATGGTTTGAGGGTGTACCTTCGCCAGTCAAACATCCCGAGTATGTGGATATGGTGATTTTTCGCGAAAATACCGAAGATATTTATGCTGGAATAGAGTTTCAGGCAGGAACAGCTGAAGCCAACAGATTCCAGGATTTCTTGCATGATGAGCTTGATATTGATTACAATTTCTCGGCCACGACAGGCGTCGGTGTCAAGCTGGTTTCTGAAGAGGGCTCCAAAAGATTAGTCCGTGCAGCGATAGAACATGCTATTGATCACAATTTGCCTTCCGTGACGATTGTCCACAAAGGAAATATCATGAAATTTACGGAGGGGGCTTTTAAGATGTGGGCTTATGAGGTTGCTGAAACGGAATTTGCCGACAAAACCTATACGTGGGGACAGTGGGAGCGAACGAAAGAGGAAAAGGGTGCTGAGGTTGCTAACCAAGAGCAAAAAGCGGCCTTGGATTCCGGTAAAATCTTGATTAAAGATATGATTGCCGACAATTTTTTACAGCAGATCCTGCTGAATCCACGGGATTTTTCTGTTGTAGCAACGTTGAATCTGAACGGTGATTATATTTCTGATGCGCTGGCAGCAATGGTTGGCAGTATAGGGATCGCACCGGGTGCTAATATCAATTTTAAAACCGGGCACGCTGTCTTTGAAGCCACCCATGGTACTGCACCTCGCTTTGCAAATACCAATACCATGAATCCTTCATCGGTTATTTTAAGCGGTGTTATGCTATTCGAATACCTCGGCTGGACCGAAGCGGCGGCGGCAATTGTTAAGGCCTTAGGAGAAACGATATTGGCTAAGACTGTGACGGTGGATTTTTACAATTTGATGGATGATGCGACCTTGGTCAAAACAAGCGAATTTGCAGATCGAATTATTGAAAAAATATAAGAATTTTATTTTCTGAGATATTAAGCAGAAATTTGAATAAAATTTCTGCTTTTTTTTATGGATTACAATCAGCTGCCACTTTTTATAAAGGAATCGACCGTTTTTACGGAGAACGAAAAAATGAAGTTGGCTCAGGTCGACCGTTTACCCACGCCACAGGAGGTAGATGATATAACGAGTCTCCCTGAAATTTACGAATTGCTAAATGCCTTTATTGGTGATCAATCTTCTCGTAATACCCATCTTCAGCTCAAGGCTAAGGAGTATTTGCAAGATAATCAGGTAGATATGGCATGGAAAGTGTTGCTTATTTGATGTTTTTTGCATTGAATTAGCTGTTTGTTATGCGATCTTTTTATTGAAATCATTTAGAATTTTATAAATTTTCAATAAAAAAACAGATTAGTTGAAAAATATATAATTTTATTTTACCTTTGGTTTTTAAACAACGGATTGCTTAGCTAGGGTTAAAAAATAGCAATCAAACAAACTATAACATCAATGAAACATAATTTTGGAGCAGGTCCATGTATTCTGCCAAAGGAAGTATTTCAACAAGCCTCAGAAGCTGTAATTGATTTTAACAACACCGGTTTATCAATTTTAGAGATCTCTCACCGTTCCAAAGAGTTTGAAGCAGTGATAGATGAAGCCACGCAATTAGTACGCGAGTTATTGGCAGTACCTCAGGGATATTCGATTCTTTTCCTCCAAGGAGGGGCAAGTTTGCAATTTGCAATGGCGCCGTTGAATCTTTTACCTGAAGGCGGTAAGGCTGCTTATTTGGATACGGGTGTATGGGCTACAAAAGCATTAAAAGAAGCTAAAAAATTCGGTACAGTAGATGTTGTAGCTTCGTCGATTGATAAAAATTATTCCTATATCCCTAAGGGATATGCCATCCCAACAGATGCGGCATATTTTCATTATACAGCCAACAATACCATTTACGGTACGGAGGTTTTTGATAAACCCGAAACCGCATTGCCAGTGGTTGTTGACATGTCTTCTGATATTTTTTCACGTGAGATCAACGTTGCTGACTATGATTTGATTTATGCTGGTGCTCAAAAAAATATGGGACCTGCAGGTGTTACACTCGTGATTGTTAAAGATGATATCTTAGGTAAATCAGGACGTATTCTTCCATCGATGTTGGATTATCAATTGCATATCAACGGTGGTTCAATGTACAATACACCACCGGTATATTCGATTTTTGTTTCGATGTTAAACCTTCGTTGGTTAAAAGCAAAAGGCGGTGTTTCGGTATTGGAACAAGAGAATATCATCAAAGCACGTGCTTTATACGATGAAATCGATCGCAACCCATTATTCAAAGGTACTGCTGCTGTAGAAGACCGTTCACGCATGAATGTTACTTTTGTGATGGATACACCAGAGTTGGAAGCTGAATTTTTGGCTTTGGCGAAAGAACGTAATTTGATTGGCATCAAAGGTCACCGTTCTGTCGGTGGATTTAGAGCTTCAATCTACAATGCTTTACCATTGAGCAGCGTAAATGCGTTGATTGATGCCATGAAAGAATTTGAGGACACGCATACAGCCTAAGGCTGCATGCATGTTGCTGAAATTTAACAGTTGACGAATAAATAATTAGTTAGATTACGAATTATAAAGGTCGTATCGTATTCACGGGATTGGATCTTCCAATGAGTTGAATGGTACTGCTACCTTTAAAAACGAATTATAAAGATGAAAATATTAGCGAATGACGGTATCGATCCACTAGGAAAAAAAATGCTGGAAGATGCCGGTCATAGTGTAGATACAACGCATATTCCACAAGAAGAGCTTCCAGAAAAGCTTCTTGCTTATGACGCAATCACGGTACGTAGCGCAACTAAAGTGCGTCAGGCCCTGATTGATGGCTGCCCTAATTTGAAAGTTATCGGCCGTGGTGGAGTAGGCATGGATAATATTGACGTAGAATATGCCCGTTCAAAAGGCATCGCTGTTGTCAATACCCCGGCGGCATCTTCGCTATCCGTTGCTGAGCTGGTGTTTGCTCACCTATTGAATGGTGTCCGCTTCTTATACGATGCCAACAGAAAAATGCCAGTTGAGGGCAACACAAAATTTGGCGCCCTTAAAAAAGCTTATGGTGCCGGTACGGAGCTTCGTGGTAAGACGATCGGTATCGTTGGATTTGGCCGTATCGGTCGTGAAGTTGCCAAAATCGCCATTGGTCTAGGGATGGATGTGGTTTATACGGATTTGTTCGAAGGACCAAAAGCGTTGACCATAACACTTTCAGGTGGCATCCAGGTTGACGTGCCTATTCAACAAGTGGAGATGGACGAGCTATTGAAAGTTTCAGATTTTATCTCTTTACACGTTCCATTTTTGGATAAACCAGCGATTGGAGCTGCAGAGTTCCCATTATTGAAAGATGGTGTAGGCTTAGTCAATGCTTCTAGAGGTGGCGTTATTGATGAGTTGGAATTGGTGAAAGCATTGGATTCGGGCAAGGTAGCATTTGCTGGTTTAGATGTATTCGACAACGAACCTACTCCACGTGAGGAGATTTTAAAACATCCGAAAATTTCATTGACGCCACATATTGGAGCGGCAACTAATGAAGCTCAAGAAAGAATCGGCGAAGAATTGGCCGGTCTGCTGATCGAAAACTTGAAGAAGTAATTCTTCCGCATAACATAAAGGTATGCGGCACAAAACTTTCATGATTTTGTGCCGCATTTTTTTTAATATAAATTCATGAATTGCCTATATTGGCACACAGAAATTTAATAATTGTAACTTCAGTATGAAAGTTTTAAAATTTGGTGGTACTTCCGTGGGGAGTGCAGCACGTATCAAAGGGTTGTTGGATATTGTAAACCCTGCTGAACGTCAGATCGTCGTGTTGTCCGCAGTTGCTGGAACGACAAATGCTTTGGTTGAAATCGGTCAAGCTTACACAGCAGGTAAGAAGGACGAAGCTAAAGAGTTGGTCAAGAAGCATAAGGATAAGTACGAAGACCTTATTAAAGAACTTTTCAGTACTGAACAGGGATATAAAAATGGTAAAGAATTGATCGATTACCATTTTAACCTGATTTCTACCTTGGCCAACGAATTGTTTACACCCATCGAGGAGAAAGTTATTTTAGCACAGGGCGAATTGATGTCTACCGCTTTATGGCATTTTTACCTGAATGAAATTGGCGTAAAATCCGTGCTGTTGCCAGCCCTGGACTTTATGAAAATTGATGAAGACAATGAGCCTATGGTTGATTACATTGGCGAAAAGCTAAGCCATATTTTGGCCCAGAGTCCAGAAAATACCCTATTTATCACGCAAGGTTTTATTTGCCGTAATTCTTTTGGTGAAATTGATAATTTGCGCCGTGGAGGTTCAGATTATACGGCTTCCTTGATCGGGGCAGCAATCCGTGCCGAGGAAGTTCAGATCTGGACTGACATCGACGGGATGCACAACAATGATCCCCGTGTTGTCAAAGGAACCACACCGATTGCACATCTAAGCTTTGATGAAGCAGCGGAGCTGGCTTATTTTGGTGCTAAAATCTTACATCCACAATCGGTGTTCCCAGCGCAAAAATATAACGTTCCAGTTCGGTTGTTGAATACGATGGAACCCAATGCAAAAGGGACATTGATCAGTAAAGACGGTGCGCAGAAAGGTTGTATTCGTGCTATAGCAGCGAAAGACGGTATCACAGCAATTCATATCCATTCGTCGAGAATGCTACTTGCCTACGGTTTCCTGCGCCGTGTCTTTGAAATATTCGAGCGTTATAAAACACCAATCGATATGATCACAACTTCGGAAGTGGCGGTGTCTTTGACGATTGATGATACCACAAATTTGGCGGATATTATCAAAGAAGTGGAAGATTTTGGTTCAGTAACAGTGGATGGTGATCAGACCATTGTATGCGTTGTAGGGGATTTTGGTTTGAATAGCCATGGCTATGCCGCTCGCGTACTTGATGCTGTAAAACACCTTCCAGTTCGTATGATTTCGTATGGTGGTTCAGACTTTAACGTGTCAATTCTATTGAATTCAGATCATAAAACTGAAGCATTACGTTCATTGCACAATCGTTTATTTTAAGAATTAGGTTTTTATATGATAAATACAGGTATCGCGGCGAAGTTTGCAGAGAAAGAAACGCCGTTTTATTATTATGATCTGCATGTGTTAAACAAGACCCTGGAGGCTGCGCATGCTGCTTCGCACAAACGGGGATTTCATGTTCATTATGCATTAAAGGCCAATTTTAATGACGAGTTATTGAAGGCGATTCAAGCGGTCGGCTTTGGTGCGGATTGTGTGAGCGGCAATGAGGTGAAGAAAGCCATTGAATGTGGCTTTGATTCCAAAAAAGTTACTTTTGCAGGAGTTGGTAAATCCGATAAGGAAATCAATTACGCGCTCGATCAAAATATCTTCGCGTTTAATGTTGAATCCATTCAGGAGCTTGAGGTCATCAATGAGCTTGCCTCAAAGAAAGGTGTAAAAGCGAATGTAGCTTTACGGATCAATCCAAACGTGGATGCACATACCCATCATTATATTACAACAGGGCTTGATGAAAACAAATTTGGTGTGCCCAATGCCGATTTGGAAAAATGTGCAGCCGTGCTTAAAAAATGTGAGTCTATTGAATTGGTAGGTCTTCATTTTCACGTCGGTTCACAGATTACGGATATGACCGTATTCAAAAGCCTGTGTGTGAAAGTCAATGAATGGAAAAACTGGTTTGAAGAACGCGGTAAACAAATCCGTGTATTGAATGTCGGTGGCGGATTGGGGATAGATTATAAAAATCCGGATGGGAATACAATTCCCGATTTTGAAGCCTATTTTGATATTTTCGACCGCTTCCTGGAGCGTACAGCACAGCAAGAAGTGCACTTTGAATTGGGACGGGCTTTGGTTGCGCAATGCGGAAGCTTGGTAAGCCGTGTCTTGTATGTCAAAAATGGTGTCAAGAAGAATTTCTTGGTATTGGATGCCGGAATGACTGAATTAATGCGCCCGGCCTTGTATCAGGCCTATCATAAAATTGAGAATATCAGTGCGGTGGACACTGTAGAATCCATTAACTATGATGTGGTTGGACCTATCTGTGAATCTTCAGATTGTTTTGGTAAGGAAGTGCCACTTCCGGTCTCAAAACGTGGCGACTTAATTGCCATTCGTTCTGCAGGCGCCTATGGCGAAGTGATGGCTTCGCGTTATAACCTCCGTGAGGAAATACGGTTTGTGTATAGCAATCAGCTTTAATAGCTGTCGTAAAATAATTATTCTTAAGCCAGTCCATTTCTCGGACTGGCTTTTTTTGTTTTTAAATGCTGGCGTCATGTCTGCTTGGTGAGCAATTTTGTTTATCATTTTGTTGATCGTCTTTCGTATACTTGTTTATGCTTGTGCTAATTGAATTTCCGGTTACGATAGATTTGTTTGGAAAAACATTTCTCTTACATCCTTTTATGGAAGGGTTGGGGATGTTTATAGGGATGCGTTATTACCAACTGCTCAAGTGGAAGGATGAGGAAAGTTTAGGGCATACCAATTCACTTCTTATTGTTATTGCTGCCGGCTTAGGCGCTTTAATCGGCTCGCATATTATCGGGTCCCTCGAGCGTCCGGCTGAGTTGCTCAATGCGACACATAAATTGACCTACATCTGGGTGAATAATACGATAATCGGTGGTTTGGCAGGAGGTTTGGTTGCCGTAGAAGGGATGAAAAAGATCATGGGTAAAAAAGAAAGTACCGGGGATCGGATGGTCTTTCCTTTAATTACCGCAATTGTCATTGGCAGGATAGGATGTTTTTACACGGGTGTATTCGAGCAGACCTACGGTTTACCCACTACCTCTCCATTGGGGATGTACTTGGGCGATGCCTACAAACGGCATCCAGTTGCGCTGTATGAAATCGCATTTTTGCTGCTTTTATTTGTAACGCTCCAACTTTTTAAACGACGATACAATTATCGAAATGGTGTGTTGTTTCAGCTTTTTATGCTTAGTTATTTTAGTTTTCGTTTCCTTTTGGACTTTATTAAGCCACGGGCAATTATACTTTTGGGGCTAAGTACCATACAAATTACCTGCATCGTGGTGATAATTTATTATATTTATTTATTAAAAAATGAACGTTTAATCAAAAAATAGGAATCATGTATTTGCTTGAAGGATCATTTGGATCGGAAAGTACCGCGATGTTGGGACTTTTTCTTCTTACTATAGGTGCTATTGTGATTGGCATTGCACTTTTGGTTATTATTATCGGCTCGATTATTAAAGCAGGTAATAAGGAGTCGAAGTTTAATGTCAATCCCTGGCTTAAAGTATTGTTGGGCGGAATTGGAGCAATGCTGGCAGGAGGGCTTGCCTGCGGACTTACCTTTATGAACTAGAAATCAGAACGATGCCAGTAAGAAACTATACGTACTACGATTATACCATTAGCCTATGTCCAACATGCCTTTCGCGTGTGGGTGCCAAGATTATTATCGAGGATGAACAGGTATTTATGACCAAAAACTGTCCCGATCATGGTTTTTTCAAAACGCTGATTGCGACGGATGTTGACTATTATAAGAACATTCGGAATTATAATAAAGCCTCCGAAACACCGTTGAAATTTGACAACGAAGTACATTATGGCTGCCCATACGATTGCGGTTTATGTGTAGATCACGAGCAGCATAGCTGCTTGTCCATTGTTGAGGTGACCGACCGTTGTAATTTGACCTGCCCAACTTGTTACGCCATGTCGTCGCCCCACTACGGACGACATCGCTCGCTGGAAGAGATTGAACAGATGTTTGACAAAATCGTCGAAAGTGAGGGTGAACCAGATGTGGTTCAGATCAGCGGTGGAGAGCCAACCATACACCCTGATTTTTTTAAGATTTTAGACATTGCGAAGACAAAACCTATTAAGCATCTCATGCTCAATACGAATGGTATCCGAATTGCCAATGATCCTGGTTTTGCTGAGCAACTCGCCACCTATGCGCCTGAATTTGAAATCTATCTCCAGTTTGATTCTTTTCGCCCATCCGTGCTCGAAAAGTTTCGGGGCAAAGATCTCACGGATGTCCGAAAAAAGGCCATTGACAAATTAAATGCGCTCAATCTGAGTACAACATTGGTTGTGGTCTTAGAAAAGGGAACCAATGATGATGAAATTGATAAAATCTTGGAGTACGCTTTACAACAGCGATGTGTACGCGGGGTAACTTTTCAACCGGTGGAAATTGCCGGGCGAAATGCGACCGATGCACAGCAGCATAAAATGACACTGACCGAGGTGCGTCAGGAAATTCTGAATCAATATTCCCTATTGGATCCACATGATATTATTCCTGTTCCTTGTAATCCTGATGCGTTGGCGATGGGTTATATCCTGAAGATAGGCGATGAGCGGATACCCTTGACCCGGCATATTGATCCGGCTATTTTATTAAATAACCAATCGCGCAATACCATTGTCTATGAACAGGACAAAGGTGTTCAGATGCAATTGCTGGATATATTTAGTACCGGAATTTCGGTGGATAAGGTAAAGCCAAAAGTAAACCAGTTACTTTGCTGTTTGCCAGAAGTGTGCGCACCTGATCTTGATTACGACAATCTTTTCCGCATTATCATTATGAATTTTATGGACGCCTACGATTTTGATGTTCGTGCTGTTAAGAAATCTTGTGTCCACATCGTCAATAAAGATTTGAAGTTGATTCCTTTTGAAACGATGAATTTATTTTATCGTGATGATAAAATAAAACGGCTGGAAGAACTAAAACTCTCCGATGCTATTCGATTTTAACAGGAGATAAGTTATTTTTGTCGGGGAAAAACCTTTGGTCCTTTCTTTGCAATTTGTAGTTTCCATGGCATTTGACTACCTGTTGCCAGGAAAGAAAATCAACAAAATTAGAAGTATGAAATTGGGCATTGTCAAGCATTTTATTTTTGTCTTAAGTCTCTTGACTTTTCAGCTGCACGGATTTGCACAGGACTCCGTTCAGGTTCGGAAGAATCAGATAGGCGATCGCACGGCGAACCATAGCAGCCTAAGTAGACGGTCGAATGTGGATTCGACACGCGTTGGAAATGACTCACTGCGGAATGAGCTACGAAATGATCTTCGCAAAGTAAATCTAAACTTTTTATCCAATATTCGTACGGCTTCCATGGCCGAGCTTATCGCGCAGCTGAATGAAAAATCCAATGGCTACTTGACAACGAATGCTGGATCGGCTAAAGATAGTATTGCTTTAATAAAAAATAGTATCCATGAAGAAATCAGCCAGCTGAAGTCTATTAAAGGCAGTATCAGCAATTATTCCAATAGCCTCAATGTGACAGCAGATCAGATCAAAACGCTGATCAACCGCTATGATATCAGTGCCAATAATCACAGTAGAGCGTATCAATATCTCGACAATGCGCAGCTTAAACTAGCTGCAAAACAAGATTCGCTGGAGGCGATCAATCGGACGATTGATGAACTTATAGCTAAAAATCAACGTCATCTGATTCGGATTGAAACCGTTCACGAAATGAAAAGCGGAAACAAAAAAGCCGATTCCGTGACCGCTAAAAGTTCGATATGGAAAGCCAATACGGCAGCCATCTCTAAAGATGTGATCTTAAATAATATCCGGAGTAATTACAGTAACAATAAGTCGATAGACAAATATGTGAATCGGACAGATTGGGCGAGCCGTATCCTGTTGATTGTACTGGGATTGGGGTATTGCTACTGGATTGTACGGGTGTCTTATATCCTTCGGCAAAATGATCCTGAACATAAACTTGCGATTGATGCGATCGTTGGGAAAACCATTATTTTTCTCCTGACACTGTTGCCTTTTGTAAACTTCTTTACACCAAGTTTCATTTTGCAGGCTTCCCAATTGGTCATCATGTTAATCTTCATGTTTTTGCTCAGGCATCGCATGAGTGGATTGCAGCGTAAAATTGCCATTATCCTTATTGTATTCTATATCCTGGATGTATTTGTCAATATGATCGTAAGCGATGACCTGTTTTTACGTATCGTTTGTATTGCCTTCAATTTGATTGCTTTAGGATTGGTCAGTTATACGAAACGGCGTATAAAGAATGCGGATAGTCCGGGTTATATCAGTAATTTTATTTATGTGATTTTTGCTATACTCAACGTGACGGCAATTACGCTGAATATTATCGGGCATGTGGAGCATTCACGTAGTTTTAGTATTGCCTGTGCTGTGGGGCTGGTGCAGTCTTTTACACTGCAGTATTTTTCGGATATGATTAAGGCGGATGTCCGCAATCAGTTTAAAAAAGATCGGCTGACTTCCGGTTTTTGGATGCGTTTCAACGAGCAGCGCACCTTGGCTATCATCACCGAAATTCTGCGTATTGTCTGTGTGCTTTTGGCGATCATTGTCCTGGCAAATAACTTACAGTTTATTGAAAGTTTATTGGCATTGAGCGAAACATTCTTCGGAAAAGTACGCAGCATCGGCAGCATCTCTTTTACCTTAGGAAATCTTGGTGTAGCGGTTTTACTGCTGTTGGTGGCCAATTGGTTTCAGAAAAATATTAGTTTGATCGTTCTTGGTGGTGAAGACGGTCAGCTCAGCCAGGTCTATAATCAGAAGATGACCTTATTTCCGCTCTTTCGCTTGGCCATTATTCTGATCGGTTTCTTTATGGCCATCTCGGCCCTGGGTATGAGTTTGGACAAACTTACGGTCGTGATTGGCGCATTGAGTGTTGGTATCGGACTCGGCATGCAGAATATCATCAATAATTTTGTCTCGGGCATAATTTTGGTTTTTGATAAGCCGTTTCGCGTTGGTGATCAAATTGAGCTTGCCGACAAAAAAGGGCGCGTCAAGGAAATCGGTATACGCGCCAGTGTTTTAAAAACAGGTGATGGTGCAGATGTCATTATTCCAAATGGTGATTTGCTGTCGGGAAGGGTTGTCAATTGGACCTTATCCCAAGAATACAGCAAGACAAGTTTTGTTCTCCATATCGATCGGAAAGCAGATTTGGACCAAGCCAAACAATGGATCAAAGACGCTATGGAAAGTAGTGACCATTTTATCAAGGATAGAGATAGCGGAATCAGTATACAGGACATCAGTGCTGAGATGATTTACCTGAGTGTTTCCGGCTGGGTAAATTTTGCTGCCAATGCTTCTGCCTTTAAAAATGATGTCTTACTTGTATTGTATAAGAAGTTTGAAGCTGAGGGCTTGAAGTTTTATAGCGTCATTCCACCCAAGATTTAGCCCATTCAATTGCAATTTTTCCGCGTATACAGGGTGTATTATCTGGAAAGCCTACTATTTAGTCCGCTGAGTTCGATAATGTAAAGGACTAAATCCCCTGGCGCGTTTGTAGAAATGGGAAAGATGGCTCTCGTCGGTAAATCCGAGTTCTGCAGCAATTTGTTTCAAGGTATAATCTTTGGATTTAAGTCTGTTCTCGATGAGTTCGATCCGGTAGGTATTGATATACGTTCTTAAACTGCTGCCGAAGTTCTTCTTAAAGTAGGTCCCAAAATAGGATGGGGCAATATTGAATTTCTGAGCCAGTAGGCTGACCTGAAGTTGTTCGGGCGAAAAAATATGCTGATGAATGTAAGCCGAAATCGATCGGTCAACATATAGTTCATGCTGCTGGGGTAAACGTTGCGTCTCTGCTATTTCTTTGAAGAGCCCAAAGATCGCGACGAGTTGGTCAAATAGCCAGTCCGAACGCTCGCTGACTGTGGTATGACTATACAGTCGGACCGCTTCCAGGATATGAGTGTAAATCAGGCGATGATGCTCGCCCATATCCAATTTGCGTTCCTTTAATCCCCTGTCGTTCATCAGCTCCATAATCCAGGCATAGCGCTTTTGATTGCGTTTATTCTGCAGGAAGTAGGTATCTGTAAATAAAATAAACAGAAAATGTGTCTTTTCTTCAATGTTAAAATAATGCTTGTCTGCCGGACTAATTAAGAATACATCGCCACGTTCATAGTTCAGTTCAAATCTGTTGATCACATGGGTTCCTTTGCCTGAACGAATATAAACAAGCTCATAATAATTCTGTTCATGTGGAGGTAAATGAAAGCTATCCTCAATAAATTCACTGATCCGCAAAGGCTCAAACTGTTTTTTGCGCATTATTCTCCTGATTATATATCAGTAAATGTACATAAAAATAATGTATTTGTACATGTTATTGCCTGCTGTACTATTGCACCTTTGTGTCGTATAAAATGGTAATAAAACATGGTCAATTTTATAATGATTGCATTTTGCATCGCGGCAGGGATGCTGTTAAAGCGAACAAATTTAATTCATTCCGAAGCACATAAAGGGATCAATACCTGGATTCTTTATTTTGCCCTTCCAGCGGTGTCTTTCAAATATATTCCGAAGATTGTATGGTCATCGCAATTACTGTTTCCGGTGTTTTCGGCAATCCTCGTTTGGGCAGGTAGTTGGTTATTTATGGAAATGTACTGTAGGCGTAAAAACTATAAACAGCGTTCGCGCAGTAGTTTGGAATTGGCCGCTGGTTATAGCAATACGTCCTTTATTGGCTTTCCATTGATCATCGCCTATTTTGGCGAAGCCCAGTTGCCGATTGCGATTATTTGCGACCAAACCACATTTATTCTACTTTCTACAGCTGGACTTATCAATGCACTGCGAGCGAATGCCCAAGATGGCGAGGCGATCGATGTCAAATTTATGCTTCGAAAGTTAGTCAACTTTCCACCCCTGATCGGTTGTATAACAGCCTTAATGCTGTCGCAATTGGTTGATCTTTCAGTTGCCGAGCCCTTTTTTGATAAGCTGGTGGCGACCGTTGGACCCTTGGCCTTATTTTCTATTGGTTTACAGTTGAAGTTTGATGGCTGGCGACAACAGATTTCGCAGATCAGTACAGCGATGAGTTATAAATTGATTCTTGCCCCAGCATTGGTATTACTATTTGCTTTACTACTTGGTGTAAAGGGCGCTGTTGCGCGGATCAGTATATTCGAAGCGGCTATGCCAACCTTGGTAACCTCAGGGATCATTGCCGAGCAATACCATCTGAATACCAAATTGGTCAATCTGGTGATCGGTTTTAGTATCGTTGTGGGGCTGCTGACAACCGCGTTTTGGGATTTTGTTATTCGACTTTTTTTCTCCTAACCTACAGTTGCGTTGATTGATTGATTGATTGATTTTGAAAACAGCGTAGGCCTGATTTGGCAGCGATTAGTCTTATCCGAAGTATTGTGTAGGCGTGGGGATGTATTCACTTCGTAACATTTTGATAGTGAATCATCTCATGCGAACAACTTTTTTGCTGTTCAAGTGTTATTAGGCTATAACCATCTATAAAAAGGAGGTATGTTATGAACCTGATACACAAAATTGAACATTGGGGCGATGCTCATCACCCACAATGGATTGATTACCTAAGAATAGCCTTAGGGGTCGTTATTTTTGCCAAAGGTGTAAGTTTCGTAAATGATAGGGATGTTGTTCAACATATGATTGAGCAAAGTAGTTTCCACTTATCATCATGGGGTGCTGTTCACTATGTGGTTTTTACCCATTTGGTGGGAGGGTTGTTCCTAATTTTAGGTTTTCAAACCCGTTTGGCCTCACTACTGCTATTTCCGGTACTGGTAGGGGCTGTATTTTTTGTTAATATCACCCACGGGTTTAGTTATTTGAATTCCGAATTGTGGCTTTCTATAGTCGTATTCTTTTTGCTGATCTTTTTTATGGTCATGGGCTCTGGAAAATACTCCCTAGATCAAATGATGAACAAACCAGGATACAAAAGGGATATCTAAAAAAAAACTCCTTCATACATGAAGGAGTTTTTTTTTTTTATTTGCCTTGCTCGTCAATCCATTGACGTGCATTAACGAATGCTTCAATCCAAGGAGAAACTTCGTCCTGACGACCTTTTGGATAATTTGCCCAATGCCATTGGAACACCGAACGCTCAATATGTGGCATCGTAGCCAAGTGGCGTCCAGTCTTATCGCAGACCATTGCCGTATTATAGTCCGAACCATTTGGGTTATGCGGATATTGCTCATAAGCATATTTTGCCACGATATTGTATTGCTCTTCCGCATACGGAAGGTTGAATTTTCCTTCCCCGTGTGAAATCCAAACCCCTAAGGTACTTCCCGCTAGTGTCGATAACATGACCGAATTGTTTTCCTGAACTTTTACAGACACAAAGTTTGACTCGTGTTTCCCTGAAGTATTGTGTAGCATTTTTCCATGGATTTCATGCTCAGGATTGATCATTTCAAGTTCCATAAATAACTGACATCCATTACAGATACCAACCGAAAGTGTATCCGGACGAGCAAAGAAGTCGGTTAAGGCTTTTTTCGCTTTTTCATTGTAAAGGAAAGCACCGGCCCAACCTTTTGCCGAACCCAATACATCTGAGTTCGAGAAGCCTCCGACGGCACCGATAAATTGGATGTCTTCCAATGTCTCACGACCAGTGATCAAATCGGTCATGTGAACATCTTTCACATCAAAGCCTGCCAAGAACATGGCATTTGCCATTTCGCGTTCGGAGTTGGAACCTTTCTCACGAAGGATTGCCGCTTTCGGACGTGCTTTAGTTCCGTCGATTTTTGGTTTCTTACCATCAAATTGACTTGGGAAAGTAAAGGCTAGGGGTTGGTGTTTATAATTATCAAAACGTTGTTGTGCAGTTCCATTTTTAGATTGCTTGGAATCCAAAAGGAAGGATGTCGTAAACCATACATCACGTGTTGCTGCTACATCAAAGCTGAATACCGCTTCTTGATTTTTAATCGTCACTGTATTACCTTCGATCACCTGACCAATTTTAACCGCGTTTACACCGGCATCTTTCACGATTGCTTCGAAAGCAGCGTCGTCTTTTGCTTGAAGGACAAGTGCGATATTCTCATTAAAGAAGGCTTTTACGCTATCCGATTCATGTAATGCCGAAAGGTCATAATTGGCACCAAGATTAACATCGGCAAAGGTCATTTCCAATAAGGTGGTAATCAAGCCACCCGATCCGACGTCGTGCCCAGCTTCGATCTGTCCTTCGTGAATTAATTGCTGTACGGTATTGAATGCTGTTTTAAAGTAAGCAGCATCTTGAATGGTCGGTACTTCAGTACCTAATTTATTGATGATTTGTGCAAATGACGAACCGCCTAATTTGAACTGATCTTTTGATAAGTTGATGTAATAGATCGATCCGGCCGTTTTGTTTAGCACAGGTTCAACCACTTTGGTGATATCAGTACAGTTTCCTGCGGCAGAAATGATCAATGTGCCAGGGGCAATGACGTTTTCGCCGTTTGGATATTTTTGCTTCATCGACAAAGAATCTTTTCCCGTCGGGATATTGATTCCCAATGCAATGGCAAAATCCGAGCATGCTTTAACAGCTTGGTATAAGCGGGCATCTTCACCCTCATTATTGGCTGCCCACATCCAGTTGGCCGATAGGGAGATTCCTGCAAGACCGTTTTTGATTGGGGCAAATACGATGTTGGAAAGCGATTCCGCAATAGCCGTTCTGCTTGCCGCAGCCGGATCCACTAAGGCAGCCACAGGGGAGTGACCTATTGTTGTCGCAATACCTTCTTTACCTTTATAATCCAATGCCATGACACCGACGTTATTCAACGGCAATTGCAATGGACCCGCACATTGTTGTTTGGCAACACGGCCACCAACACAACGGTCTACTTTATTGGTTAACCAATCTTTGGAAGCAACCGCTTCCAGTTGTAATACTTGGTTTAAGTAGCTTGGAATGTTGGCTGCATCATAAGCAAGATCAGCGTAGTTGCGAACTACGGTTTTATCGCGCATGAAAGTTTTTGGCGATGAGCCAAAGAAATCTTCAAGGGCATAATCCATTGGTTTTTCACCCGTACTTTTTGATTCGAAAGTAAAGCGGTGGTCGCCAGTGACATCACCTACGGTGTACATTGGTGCACGTTCGCGATCGGCAACACGTTTTAAGGTGTCAATATCATCTTCGGCGATGACAAGTCCCATACGTTCTTGCGATTCATTACCGATAATTTCTTTTGCGGATAGTGTCGGATCACCTACAGGAAGTGCATCCAGGTCAATCAAGCCGCCGGTCTCTTCAACAAGTTCAGATAAACAGTTTAAGTGGCCACCTGCACCATGATCGTGGATAGAGACAATAGGGTTATGATCAGACTCTACTAAGCCACGAACAGCATTCGCTGCACGTTTTTGCATTTCGGGATTGGAACGTTGAATGGCATTAAGCTCAATTCCAGAACCAAATGCCCCTGTATCTGCAGAAGATACAGCAGCGCCACCCATTCCGATGCGGTAATTTTCTCCACCTAGGATAACAACTTTATCGCCAGTTTTCGGCGTATGTTTTTTCGCTTGATCCAGTTTTCCATAACCAACACCACCCGCTTGCATAATGACTTTGTCGTAACCAAGTTTACGGCCATCCTCTTCATGCTCGAAGGTCAATACAGAACCTGTAATTAAGGGCTGACCAAACTTATTACCGAAGTCAGAAGCACCATTGGAAGCTTTAATCAGGATGTCAACCGGGGTCTGGTACAACCATTGACGCTCTTGCATCGCATTTTCCCATGGCCGCGTTTTGTTAAGTTCCTTTGCCGGTTCAGTAACTGTTCCTGCCTGAAGGTCCAATTTATTTTGTTCCAATCGCGAATAAGCAGTCATGTATACGGCAGTACCCGCCAATGGAATCGCTCCTTGGCCACCGGCCATACGGTCGCGGATTTCACCACCTGACCCAGTTGCAGCACCCGAAAATGGTTCTACAGTAGTCGGGAAATTGTGTGTTTCAGCTTTTACGGATAAAACCGAATCAAATGCTTTCTCTTCGTAAAAGTCAGGTTTGTCGGCCGATTTAGGTGCAAATTGTGTGACACGTGGACCTTTGACAAAGGCAACGTTATCTTTATAAGCAGAAACAATCTCGTTCGGATTGGTTTCAGAAGTCTTTTTAATTAATTTAAAGAGGGAAGTGGGTTGCTCTTCGCCATCAATGATAAAGGTACCATTGAAAATCTTGTGTCTACAGTGTTCAGAATTCGCTTGCGAAAAAGCGAATACTTCCGAGTCTGTAAGCAGACGACCCAATTTGGTCGAAAGGTTATTGAGGTAATCTACTTCTTCTGGATTTAGCGCTAGGCCCTCAGATTTGTTGTAGGCCTCGATGTCTTCAATTTCCAATATCGGTTCAGGTGTAATGTTGACGGTATACATGTCCTGTGTCAACATACTGAACTTTTGTGAAATCATTGGATCGAAGTCATTGAAATCCGCTGGTACCGGTTGAAATTCTTCTATACGAACAATTCCTGCAATTCCCATATTTTGCGTGATTTCTACTGCATTGGTACTCCAGGGAGTAACCATCGCGGCGCGGGGTCCTACAAAGTAATGGTTAAGGTTTTGGTCGTCTAGTTTTTTGGCGTTGCCGAATAGCCAGTTGAGTTTAGTAATGTCTTCTTGTGATAAAGAGTTTACGCTTTGAACACCATATACAGTGTTCGATGGGTTCTCAAAGAAATGAATCATTATAAATGTTTGTTTTGAACGTTCTTCAAATTAAAGCACAAAGTTACATATTATTTTTATGGAAATGACTGGATTTTTGATTAAAAAATAGGTCTTTAAGATTGGACATAAAAAGGATAAAAATTGGTACAATTTGATAAGGCTTTTTTTATGAAATTGTGTTGGGGCTTGCTTATTCAAGAGCGGAGTGTATATGCCTAAAGTCCGTTTAATTCCCTTTAAATCCGCTCAAGTCCGTTCAAATCCGTACGCTATTCGGCAACGGATCGGGATTGCTTCGGGAACGGCTCGGGTCCGCTTCGAGACAGCTTCGGCTGGGCTTCGACTGGGCTTCGGGAAAGATTCGGGTCCGCTTCGACAAGGAGCCGAACAACGGCCGAACAGCAGGCGAAGCAATCCCGACCATGTTCAGGCCATGTCCCGAAGCTGCCCCGAACCAAGGCCAACGATGTGCCGACCAAAGCCCAAAGCACCTTGTCCATGCGGAAAACCTGAAAAAGCATAAGCAATAGCGCAAGAAAAACGCCCTGTGGCAAGTCGGTTTGTTCGCCGAAGCCCAACAACCCCTTAGATCATATGGTAATTTGTCATACAGCCGGTGAGGATAGGGGCTGCCAGCTATCTTCAAATTCAGGACTTCCGGCGATGATCGGCAAATTGACGTTGGATATAAACTCAAATTTATCTAAGTTTGTGCATCAAATCAGATTCGAGATGAATATTTCATATAATTGGTTAAAACAACACGTTAATATAGATTCGACACCGGAGGAACTATCGCTGATCTTAACAAATACAGGATTGGAAGTAGAAGCTTTGGACGTCGTGCAGAGTATCCCAGGTGGATTGGATGGTTTGGTTGTTGGTGAAGTGAAAACTTGTGAACAGCATCCTAATGCCGATAAATTAAGAGTAACCACTGTTGATGTCGGTGGACCGGAGTTATTGCACATTGTATGTGGTGCACCAAACTGTCGTACAGGATTGAAAGTTATTGTTGCTACAGTAGGTACTACTTGCCATCCGCTTACCGGAGAGCCTTTTAAAATTACCAAATCTAAAATTCGTGGTGAAGTTTCCGAAGGTATGTTATGTGGAGAAGATGAAATCGGTTTGGGTACATCTCATGCCGGTATCGTTGAATTACCAGCTGACGTTGCTGTGGGGACCTTAGTGAAAGATCATTTCAATATCCAGGATGATTACCGTTATGAAATTGGCTTAACACCAAACCGTGCAGATGCTGCTTCGCATTTAGGCGTTGCAAGAGATATTGCGGCACATTTTCGTACACACGTGTTAAAGGCAGATGTTTCTGCATTTAAGGCTGCTGAGGCGGAGGGAACGACAGTGATTGTTGCAGACGCTCAGGCAAGCCCACGTTATAGTGGTATCAATATTACCGGTGTTCGCGTTGGCGAATCTCCCGATTGGTTAAAAGAGAAATTAAATGTTATCGGTGTTCGTCCGATCAATAATATTGTCGATGTTACCAATTATATACTACACGATTTAGGTCAGCCACTGCATGCTTTTGATGCTGATAAAATTGCGGGAAATAAAGTCATTGTTCGTTTGGCGACTGAGGGTGAAAAATTTGTTACGCTGGATGGTGTGGAGCGTACCTTGTCTGCAGAGGACTTGGTGATTGCAGATGCTGAAAAACCAATGTGTATTGCGGGTGTTTTCGGTGGAGCACATTCGGGTGTATCAGCTGAAACGACCAATGTATTTTTGGAGTCGGCCTATTTCAATGCTGTTTCTGTACGGAAGACCTCCAAAAGACATGGCTTAAAAACAGATGCCTCTTTCCGTTTCGAACGTGGTATCGATCCGAATATTACGGTTGAAGCCTTGAAGCGCGCAGCTTTATTGATTCAGGAAATTGCGGGTGGAACGATTTCATCGACGCTAAAAGATGAGTATCCCGTGGTGATTAACCCGTTTTCATTTCACGTGAGCTATGCGAATGTGGTTCGTTTGATCGGTCAGGCGATCCCAAATGAAGAAATTAAATCCATTATTGTCGCTCTTGGCATTGAAGTCGCTTCAGAAACTGAAACAGGACTTGATGTGTTGGTGCCTGCATACCGCGTTGATGTCACACGCGAGGTAGACGTTGTGGAGGAAGTGTTGCGGATTTATGGTTATAACAATATCGAGTTGAAGTCACAAATTAAGGCCTCTTTAAATACGGTTGAGAAGCCGGATAAGGAAGTTGTCTTAAATCAATTGGCTGATCTACTCATCGCCAATGGGTTTCGTGAAATTCTGTCCAACTCCCTAACGAAGCTGGATTATGCGGATGATAGCGAAACGGCGGTCAAATTGTATAATCCATTGAGCTCGGATTTGGATACAATGCGTCAAAATATGGTTTTTTCTGTTTTGAGTGCGATTGAATATAACCAAAAACGAAGAAACTTTGACCTGAAGTTCTTCGAATTCGGTAAAACTTATGCGCTGGATGGTGAAAGCTATAAAGAAACGCAGCATCTGGCTTTTGCCATGGCAGGTAAAAATGAAGCTGAGCAATGGAACAGCAAAAAAGACGCGGTTAATTTCTATAACCTTAAAGCGGCTGTAGATACGCTTATCAAACGCTTGAAAATTGAAGGAATTCAGATACAAGATGCTACAAGTACACATTTCGCCTATGGTTTGAACTATATGAAAGGGCAGAAATGTTTAGTTTCTTTTGGTGCAATCGCGAACGCAGATTTGAAAAAAGCAGATGTTGAAGGTCAGGTTTTCTTTGCTGATTTTGACTGGGATGTTTTGATGAAAATTATTCGTAAGAATAGCATTCAATACAAAGAAGTTTCCAAATTCCCGGCTGTGCGCAGAGATTTGTCGCTCTTGATCGATGAAAATGTGAGCTTCGATAAGCTACAATTTGTTGCTCAAAAGACCGAACGCAAGCTTTTGAAGGAGGTAAATGTGTTTGATGTGTATAAAGGTGATAAAATTCCGGAAGGGAAAAAGTCTTATGCTCTGAGCTTTATCTTGCAGGATGAAGAAAAAACACTTACGGATAAGCAAATTGATGCGATAGTTCAAAAATTAATTGTTAATTTTGAGAAGGAACTAGGCGCGGAAGTGCGTGGTTAACGAGAGATACAACATTAATTGGTAATATTCAATTTATACTATGGCAACATTGTCTTCACAAATGAATCTGATCGTTGAGAAAACGAAAAATTTAATTCAATTGTGCGAAGTCTTGCAAGAAGAAAATGATTTGCTTAAATTAGAGGTACAATCCTTAAAAGTGGCTTTCGATGCGAGCAACGATAAGAGCAAGCAGTTGGAAGAGAAGGTCAAAGCGTTGGCAGTTGCCCGCACGTTAGATTCTGAAACGGATAAGGAAGCAATTAATGAAAAAATACTTGACACAAAACAAAAAATTAACGATTTTGTGCGGGAAATAGACAAATGTATTAGTTTGTTGAAATAGTTGGGAGAAGTGTTATCGGATTCAAACTAATACAACGTTAAAAAGCTCAAAGAAATGGGAGAGATTTCCATAAAAATAAATATCGCAGATCGTGTTTATCCCCTTCGGGTGGAGAGCGCGGAAGAAGAAGTAATTCGACATGCTGCGAAATTGATAAATGAAAAAGTAAAGGAATTGCAGGAAAACTATACTGTGAGAGATAAGCAGGATTTGTTGTCCATGTGTGTATTGCAATTTGCGACGCGTATGCTTAATGCAGAGCGGCAGTCCCAAAACCACGAAGTGGGCTTGGAAAATTCAGTACAGGAACTTGATCAGTTGTTGACGGATTTCTTTAAAAAATAAATTTACGTTCTTTATATTTAGAGCTTAAACGACGAATTTGCCGCAATTAAATTCGGGTTGTCACTATTTTAAACTTAACGCTTCAATATTACAGGCGCAAAAAGATATAGGCCATTTTGCGAAAGCCATCTGGGTCATAATCTAAGCCTAATTATGTAATCACGAAGTTTAATAATACATGAGACCTGTTTAAATTTAATTGCGGTTTTTTTTTGTCATGAAGTCTTATGAGCTTATCAGGCTCGCCACATTGGTGCATACCAAAGAAGGGGAATAGGACGATTCATGATTTTACTGGAATTTGAATATAATTAATAAAAACAAACATAATAATACAATTATACATACATGGACATCGCAATTTATAGCATAATTTCTCTGATTGTTGGTGTTGTTATAGGTCGTTATCTATTGGTTTTGTTGTTTAAAAAGCAAGAACAGGAAGCCAAGGATAAGGTAAATAGCATACTGAAAGATGCAGAGCAGGAAGGGGAACACATTAAAAAGAAACGCCTGTTAGAGGCCAAAGAAAAGTTCCTTCAATTAAAATCTGAACATGAAAAGGAAGTCAATCAACGTAACAATGCCATCAACCAGAAGGAAAATACGTTAAGACAAAAAGAGCAGTCAATTAACCAAAAATTGGAAAACATCAACCGCGACAAGCAGGAGGTGGATACCAAGAAAAAGCAATTGGATAAATTGGTTGAACTGAATGAAAAGAAATCCGAGGAAGTAGAAGCGTTAAAATTGCAACAGATTAAGCAATTGGAAAGCATCGCTGGCGTAACTGCCGACGAAGCAAAAAATCAATTGGTGGATTCGTTGCGTGAAGAAGCCCGCTCACAAGCCATGATTCAAATCAAAGATATTGTGGATGAGGCAAAATTGACAGCGACTAAAGAGGCGAAAAAGGTTGTTATACAGACGATTCAACGCACCGCTACGGAATCTGCAATCGAAAATACCGTTTCAATTTTCAATATTGAAAATGATGAAATTAAGGGCCGTATTATTGGTCGTGAAGGTCGTAATATTCGTGCATTGGAAGCTGCAACGGGCGTAGAGATCATCGTAGATGATACACCTGAAGCAATTATCCTATCCGGTTTCGATCCTGTACGTCGGGAAATCGCACGTTTAGCTTTACACCGTTTGGTAACCGATGGACGTATCCACCCGGCACGTATTGAGGAAGTTGTTGCAAAAACACGGACGCAAATTGAGGATGAAATTGTTGAAATCGGTGAACGTACAGCGATCGATTTGGGGATCCATGGTTTGCACCCCGAATTGATTCGTATGGTAGGGCGTATGCGTTACCGTTCATCTTACGGACAGAATCTTTTACAGCACTCGCGTGAGGTTGCTAATTTTGCAGCGACAATGGCAGCAGAACTGGGCCTGAATGTTAAACATGCGAAACGTGCTGGATTACTACACGATATTGGTAAAGTGCCTGATGACAATCCAGAGTTGCCACACGCTATTTTAGGTATGCAACTTGCAGAGAAATACAAGGAACATCCTGATGTATGTAACGCAATTGGTGCTCACCATGATGAGATCGAAATGACGGCTTTAATATCTCCGGTTGTTCAAGCCTGTGATGCGATTTCTGGCGCACGCCCGGGCGCACGCCGTGAGGTTGTAGAAAGTTATATCAAGCGCTTAAAAGAGCTGGAAGACTTGGCTTTATCGTATCCTGGGGTTGAGAAGACCTTCGCGATACAAGCTGGTCGTGAACTACGTGTCATCGTGGAGAGTGAGAAGGTCTCTGATGCGCAGTCGGAAATACTCGCTGCTGATATCTCTAACCGTATCCAAACGGAAATGACGTATCCAGGGCAAATTAAAGTAACTGTTATCCGTGAGACAAGATCGGTGTCTTACGCAAAATAGATCCTAAGGATCCATCTTAAAAAAGCTCCAATCATTTTGATTGGAGCTTTTTTTATGGAATTCTACAGCTTTCGCTCAACAGGATGATTTCAGTTATTCAAGGTGTTTGGGTATTGACTTGAACTGTTCTCAATAAACTTGGCCTGAGTAGAATTAGCCTGAATTGACTTGTGTCTTGCCTGGTGAATGGACTTGAATTGGTGTCAATAGACTGTATTGGAATTGATCTGAATAGACCAGACCTGAATAGACCGGACTTGAATAGACTAGACTTGAATCAAGTTGACCTAAATGGACTCAACCTAAATTGTCTTTAATTTAGGATCCCTATTTTTTAATTGAAAAATTCGATTAGGTCAGGCACTGTCTGGATGAGATAGGTCGGTGACTCCTGCTCGAGTTCGGCTTGGCTACCATAGCCATACAGTACGCCAACGGCATCCATGGCAGTTTCCCTTGCGCCAATCAGATCATGTTTACGATCGCCGATCATGAGGCATTCCTGTGGATTTGTTAGTTTGGCCTTTTCCATGACATATTGGATGACGCTGGTTTTGGTCGGTCTGGAATCGTCCAAAGCGCTTCCACCCGCAAAATCAAAATAGGTATTTATTTCAAAGTGTTGTAATATTTTGTGGGCGAATATTTCGGGTTTGGAGGTCGCCAGATAGATGCTGTACCCTTTTGTTTTCAGGAGCGTTAAAAGCTCGGGTATGCGATCAAACAGGATGTTCTCGTACAGTCCTATGACTGAAAAGCGCTCCCGATATTTTTCTACACAGGCAATTGCTTCGCTTTCCCCAAATCCAAAGGTATGTATGAAAGAATCTTTAAGGGGCGGACCGATCAAGGGTTTGAGGCTATTCAGATCGGCTGTATGGATGCCTTTGGACTCCAAGGCATAGGCAATACATTTTGTAATCCCTTCTGCAGGGTCGGTCAGGGTTCCGTCCAGATCGAATAAGATATGTTTGTAAGACTTCATGCTGCAATATTACGGAATAGAATAGGAGTAAGCGAGTTTGTTTGCCCTGAAAGCAGATAATGACCTAGGGCAGACCAAAAAATAGGGAATATTATCATTTTTAAGACCTAAGGCATGCTCAATATTTGTTAAATTTGCCGAATGAAACAAAAGAAGAAAGTTCAAGAAGTCGAACCTTTACGTCCCGTAGATAAGTATTTTGCGGAGCTGGATGCTAATTTTCAGGATCCGACCAACCGCCTGATTCAGGCCATCTTTTTACCATTATTATTTTTTGGTATCATGGGCTGCATCTGGATGATTCCATTTCCACAGTTCGAATTCTTGGTCAAACTCAATTGGCATACCTTTTTGAATTGGGGCTCTTTCTTCATCGCTATTGTCATTTATTATTATTTAAAGCTGTCTGCAACCTTGTCCTATGCGATATTATTCTCGATCGGGGGTATGAGTTTCTTTATCGTGCAACTGGAATACGCACAGAAGAACGGTGGCCCGGCTGTCATCTGGGTGTGTTTGGGAATCGCATTGCTATCTATTGTCGCGCTGTTTATCGGTAAGGGAAAGGAAAAGAAGAAAATCACAGGACAACAGTTTCTGCAGTTTTTACTTGTCGGACCGATATGGCTGTGGCATTTTGTCTTTAAAAAATTGAAATTAAGATATTAATTGAGCTGTCCTTAGGAGCTGATCGCATTGCATCTGATCGCATCCTAATCGGGGGCTTAAAAGAACGGGGCCAAATTGCTTGCAATTTGGCCCCGTTCTTTTAGTTGAGCGCTGACATAGATCGGGGATATCCGACAGCCATGCGTAATTAGTTCAGTACATAACTAACTTTTGTAATTGAACCATTTGATGATTTCTTTGAGATTTGCCTTTTTTCCATAGATCAAAATCCCGACGCGGTAGATACGTGCAGCGACCCAGGTTACCAATAAGAAGGTCAGTATGAGCAAGGTCAACGAGGTCAGGATCTGCCATAGGGGTACACCAAAAGGTATGCGAACGAGCATGGCGATCGGTGAGGTGAATGGAATAAAGCTCAACCATGTTGCAATCGGTCCATTGGGATCATTGATAATGACGCCGAAAGAAAGAATATAGGTCAATAGCAAGGGCATGGTAATGGGCATGGAAAACTGATTGGCCTCTGTTTCGTTGTCGACAGCTGAGCCTGCAGCAGCGAAAATAGCACTATACAATAGGTATCCGGCAATAAAAAACAGAAAGAAGAAAATGATGACCTCCGTGAAATTAAAGCTTTGGATCGACGTAAGGATCGAAGCGGAATCATTCTGGGCCATAGCTTTTGATACGGTACTCATATTACCCGCTCCAGGTTGGCTAGCGGCTACTTCCTGCATATCCTGCGGATTGACAAACAGTAGCGTTGCTGTGATAAATAAGCCCCCGGTAAGCACAAGCCACATCACAAATTGGGTCAGTCCAACCATACCGATTCCAACAATTTTACCCATCATGAGCTGAAAGGGCTTGACCGAGGAAATAATAACTTCGATGATACGATTGCTCTTTTCTTCGATAATACCACGCATTACCTGGGCACCATAAAGAAACAGGGATAGATAGACTAAGATAGCCAAAGCGACACCAAGGCCCATTGCAATGGCCGTGTTGCTGTTCTTTTCTTCGCCGTCGGCTGTTATTTCTTTTGCATCGATGCTGACTTTCGGCTTAATGGACTGGATAATCTGCAGGTCAATTCCCTTGGCTTTATATTCCTTTTCACGGATGATCTCTTCCAGCTGTCCGCTAATGATCTCCTGTATGACAAAGCTGGTCTTGCCACTGGTAATGAGTTCGGCTCTTTGGCTTGTTAAAATATCTTTTGGGATATAAAGGATCGACTGTTTTCCTTCACTTTGGGTCAGCTGCGCTTTTTGTGCCTGGAGATCCAGTTTACTGATTGTATAACTTACATTTTTATTGCTTTGCAGTTTTCCCGCAAAGTCGCCTTGTTCATCTAAAATAAAGACTTCGGTGTGTGAATCTTTAAAGCTCTTTTTTGTCAGATAAAACATGCCTGCATACAATGCAAAAAAGAACAATGGCACGGCAAAAGTCATGACAATAAAAGATTTTTTCTTGACACGGGATAGGTATTCCCGTTGAATGATAAGTAATATTTTATGCATGATCTTGAGATAGGGGTGAGACTTGTGTAACTTTTTGAATGAAAATATCCGCCATAGAGGGAACGATTTCGATCAACTGGTTGAGCTGTATTTGGGGTAAGAAAAGCATTAAGACATTATTGATATGAATATTGTTATTTAGCTGAATTGTAGTGTTGTATGTTTTGTCGTGCTTTGTGTACGTGATGACTTTAAATAGGCTGTCTTCGGATAGAAGAAAATTATCTTCATTGGCTGTATATTCCAATCGATAGGTTTGATTTCGGTATTCTTTTTTAATCGCCTGTACGGAACCATCGAGTATTTTCTTGGATCGGTTGATGAGGGCGATATTATCGCAAAGCTCTTCCACAGTCTCCATACGGTGTGTGGAGAATATAATGGTCGCCCCCTCTTGATTCAATCGGAGAATCTGTTCTTTTATGATATTGGCATTGACGGGATCAAATCCCGAAAAGGGTTCATCCAAGATAATCAATTGTGGTTGGTGGATGACCGTGGCGACAAATTGTACTTTTTGCTGCATACCTTTACTGAGATCTTCAATTTTTTTGTCCAACCAGGATGTGATGTCCAGGCGCTGGCACCAATCTTGGATGCGTGCTAGGGCTTCTCGCTTGGAAAGTCCTTTAAGTTGCGCCAAATACAACATTTGATCGCCGATTTTCATTTTTTTGTACAGCCCCCGCTCTTCGGGTAAATAGCCGATTTGTGCAATATGCTGTGGACCCAGCGCTTCGCCATTAAACAAAATCTCACCGGAATCGGGCGCGGTAATTTGGTTAATAATACGGATCAGGGACGTTTTTCCAGCCCCGTTTGGCCCCAATAGTCCGAAAATTTTACCCTTTGGGATTTGAATGGATACGTCGTCCAATGCACGGTGATTGGCGTAATCTTTGGTGACATGATTGATTTCGAGTAACATCTATTTTAAGGTTTAATTAATTCGTTCTTTGAGTTTGTTAGAAATATTCCTTTTTTCCCAAAGACTGACGTTTATTTATGTGATTAGTATCTTGAGCAGCTGAATTGTTACAGCAGCTCCGAAAAATTTCTTGTTTGGTGATGCTTCCATTTTACCTATTGGACTTCTTATTACAAGATTTATTTTTTTTATGGCATGCAGGACTTCTTTTATTTGGCTAATAAGACGTATACCCAACCGCATAGTGCATCTTCGGAATGCGCTCAGTTGTTTGATGAATCGTTTGAAGTGAAAGTTAAAAATAATTGGGGACATTTTAGTCCCTGGCCAATTAAATAGGAGACGGAGCTTTTTTATGGAATAGAAGCGGTACACATCTTGTCAAAGGGATTCATTTAACGTACCTTTGTTCCATGGAAGTGAAAAAAGCCGAATTCGTGTGCAGTAACACGAGAGTTGACAAATTACCTGCACCCAATTTGCCGGAGTATGCGTTTATCGGACGTTCGAATGTCGGTAAATCATCGTTGATCAATGCAATGACCAACAAGAAAGGACTTGCCAAGACCTCCCAAAAGCCTGGTAAGACTCAATTGATCAATCATTTTATCATCGACGATACCTGGTATCTGGTGGATTTGCCCGGTTATGGTTTTGCCAAAGCCTCTAAAACAAGTCGCACGGAATGGGAGAAGTTTATCCGTAGGTATCTTACTCATCGGGACAATTTGCAATGTGTTTTTGTATTGGTAGATAGCCGTCATGAACCACAGAAGATAGACTTGGATTTTTGCTATTGGTTGGGTGAATGCGGTTTACCCTTTATGTTGGTTTTCACCAAGGCCGATAAGCAATCGACCGTCAAATCCGATGTGAACATTGCGAAATTTAAAAAATCATTGCTTCAGTGGTTTGAAGAGGTGCCGCCGATTTTCCTAACTTCAGCGGAAAAGAAAATGGGCCATGAGCCTATTTTAGAAGCCATTGATGAAGTTAATGGCCGATTTGTTCGCCCTGAACCCGAAGGAAACGAACAGTTTTAGCTAGATCTTAAGTTCAGATGAAAAAATACTTGTCCTTAGTTTTATTTGCCCATAGTGTATTTGCATTACCATTTGCCTTCATCGGCTTCTTTTTGGCATTGCACACAACGGACTACACCTTTTCGTGGAAATTATTGGTTTTGATGCTCGTGTGTATGGTAACGGCCCGTAATGCCGCTATGGCATTCAATCGTTATTTGGATCGCGATATTGATGCCATTAATCCGCGAACGGCCATGCGTGATATTCCTGCCGGAAAAATTTCTGCTAAAAATGCATTGATTTTTACGTTAGTAAATTGCCTGATTTTTATCGCAGCGACATATTTTATCAATTCTCTTTGCTTTATGTTGTCGCCCATTGCACTTTTTGTTGTGCTTTTTTACTCCTATACGAAGCGCATAACACCCTTATGCCATCTTGTGTTGGGAGCAGGACTAGGATTGGCTCCAATAGGTGCATATATGGTTATTACAGGACAGTTTGCGACTGTTCCGGTACTTTATGGCTTCGCAGTGTTGACCTGGGTGAGCGGCTTCGATATTATTTACGCGTTGCAGGATGAAGCGTTTGATCGGGCCAATCAGCTGAATTCTATACCCGTTTGGTTGGGAACGAAGGGAGCCATGCGCGTTTCGGAAGGTCTGCACGTGTTTTCTTTTATATTTATTTTAATACCAGCATTTTTGATGCCTGTCGGTTGGATTTATTATTTAGGTGTGGCCTTTTACGGTGCATTGCTAATTTACCAGCATACCCTGTTTTCATCGACTAATTTAAGTCGGGTCAATCGTGACTTTATGACAACCAATGGTTATGCCTCGGTGATTTTTGCGGTATTCTACCTCTTGGATATCTGGTTGATTAAATAAACGTTTTAGCATAAAATAAGAAAGGCTTTAGGATTTCCTAAAGCCTTTCTTATTTTTGCATCTAAACCAATACACATGCTATGAAGAAAAGTATTCTTTTTACGTCTATTTTATGTTTGTCATTGTCGTCGCAGGCGCAAAAGCTGTCGAGTTATGTCATTCAATATAACCAAAGTTTCAATGGGAATACAGCTGCCAATCAAAATGCCATCCTCGTCTATGCCAATGAAAAGGAGACTTTTGTCAGTTCAGCGAAGGAAATGCAGGGACAGTTGGCGCCGCCATACGAGCGGGTTGTGGTGGAGCGTTCCGGAGGCAATGCCTTACTTAAAATTGCTAAACTCAAAGATGGATCAATCATTCTAGCCAAAGATTCGCTCGCGCTTTCGAAGCAAAAATTTAACACAACAAATGAGACTAAAACAATCTTGGGCTATCCCTGCAAAAAAGTGGAGACCAGCATCAATTCCAATAAAATAGAAGTTTGGTATACCGATAAATTAGGGGTAAAAGGTGCACCCACCGAACTTGGTCAGGACCTTGGTCTGGTACTCGAGGTGATCCGCAACGGGAATACACGGACTTTTGCCACCAAAGTAGAAAAGGTAAAGACGATACCGGAGCAACTGCGGCTGAAAGGAAATGAAAAATTGTACGATGAACTTTCGTATAAAGATCTGATCTGGAAGAATCGTTTTATCCAAATACCTGTTTTTCGGAAGGAGCGCATACGTTTTGCGGATGATGTAAAGTCGGATTCTATTTTGCGTTTTGCCAATGGGACTGTTTTGGTAAAAAAGGTGAAGATCCCAAAAATAAAGACTAGCGATAATGTATTTGTGCAGTTGGTCGAACAATCGAAGGGTGATGCCTATGACCGTACGGGATCAGTTTTTATCATCCCGACCAACAAGGCGCAAAGCTTTTTGGATGGCATGAAAAATGGTATGGGTACCCTGCCTACGTATGAAAATGGAAATGGTAAAGCTTATCAAGGCGTTGTAAAAACAGCATCTTTTGAGCCCATTGTTGAATTGATGCGTTTCTTTACACCCTTTGGTGTTAAGCAGTTTAACTATCTTCAGTTAAAGGATAAGGTTTGGCAAGATTCAGTACTGTACCGTCAGGACGTAACGGAATTGGCTGGTATGTTGAGCGAGCAGGAAGTTTATGTAGGGGCCTTCATCGGCAATTATGATAAAAACGGACATGAGGTGAGTGTGGAGCTGACGGTGCATCCGGGTTTTGATGCCGAGTCAAAGGGCAGCCTGAAAAAGACGATGTCTTTATTCACCACAACCAACGTGATGGAAATGGGCGGCCAGGAGTATGGATCTATGTTTGATAAGGAGAAAGGTCTTACTGTTTCGTTTCATTTAGACCAGGACGCTAAAAACGTGCAATTACGCTACATTACCACAGGGCATGGAGGCTGGGGGAACGGAGATGAGTTTGTGCCGAAGGAAAACCGCATTTTCCTAGACAATTCATTACGCTTTAAATACACGCCTTGGCGTAATGATTGTGGCTCGTACCGTTTGTCAAACCCAGCTTCAGGCAATTTTGCCACAGGTCTGTCTTCATCCGATCTGAGCCGCTCCAATTGGTGCCCGGGTACAGTAACACCACCAATCTACATTGATCTGGGGGATTTAAAAGCCGGCGACCATACAATGCAGGTGCAGATTCCACAGGGAGCTCCTGAAGGAACGAGTTTTAGTAGTTGGAATGTGACAGGAACCTTGTTGTTCGATTAGATGTTTTTTCAGCGCTGTCATGTGCTATAGAGCACGGTGACACATGACAGCGCTTTTCTTTCGTTTTTAATACGACCTTTAAAGGGGGTAGGCCGTCTCGCTTTTTGTCTCCGATAATACAAAGTAGGTCTGTACGGTATTTACTTGCGGTAGTACGGCCAGTCGATGCCGCAGAAAAATATGATAAGCATCCATATCTTTGGTTGCGATACGTAACATAAAGTCGTAAGAACCCGCCATTTGGTAGCATTCCATCACCTCGGGAAATTTAGCTACCTCTTTTTCGAATTCATTCAACACTTCAAAAGTATGCGCCTTGAGAAAGACCTGAGAAAAGGAAATTAACCCAATGCCTATCTTGTGGCGGTCCAAAATTGCCACCGTTTTTTTGATGTAGCCCAACCGCTTTAGCTTTCTAACGCGTTCGTGAACAGCAGCGATAGATTTGTTAAGTTCAAAGGATAGCGCTTTATTGCTCATGGAGGCATCTTGTTGTAGGAGGCGTAATAATTTTACATCTATTTCATCCAATTCCATAATCTGAATATTTTCGGTACGGTTGTAAAAATACGCTATTGTTCTGAATTATTTATTGGTTTTGATATCTTTTAATTTAATTTTTATTGAAATTATAGTGATGTGTTGAATATTATCTTGTCAATGGTCAATTTTGCAACAGAATAATCATTTATAAGAAATGGCTGAACAAGAATTATTAAGTGCGTGTTTGTCACCTGCATTGGACAAGAGATTCAAACATCTGTGGAGATTGGTCGGAAATACACCGATGTTGGAACTACAGTATACTTACAAAGGTAAACCCGGACGAATTTTCGTGAAATGTGAGAACTACAATCTGACTGGTAGCATTAAGGATCGGATGGCGCTTTATATTTTATACAAAGCGTATATGAATTGTCAGATCCGGCCGAGTGATGTTGTCATTGAAGCCACAAGTGGCAACACAGGGATTGCCTTTTCAGCAATCGGTAAAGCACTTGGTCATCAGGTAAAGATTATTATGCCTAATTGGCTGAGTAAGGAACGTACCGATATTATTCGCAGTATGGGTGCCGATATACAGCTGATAAGCAAAGAAGAAGGCGGTTTTTTAGGAAGTATTCGTTTAAGTGAAGAGCTTGCTGCAAAAGGTGGTGTTTTTCTTCCACGGCAATTCGAGAATCAATATAATGCCGAAGCGCATGAGAAAACCACCGGTTATGAGATTGTCAAGCAACTGGAAGAACAGGGCTTAGTTGCTGATGCTTTTGTTGCTGGTGTGGGAACTGGTGGTACGGTCATGGGTGTGGGTAGAAGCTTAAGAAAGGTAAACCCAAATGTCCGCGTCCATCCGCTAGAACCGGCAGAAAGTCCAACTTTAACTACAGGGCATAAGGTAGGTTCACACCGTATTCAGGGAATATCTGATGAGTTTATTCCTGCCATTGTGGATTTGGATGAACTCGATACGGTCGTATGTGCCAACGATGGCGACTCCATTATCATGGCGCAGAAGCTATCGCGCCAATTGGGATTGGCTGTTGGAATCTCTTCGGGAGCAAATGTAATCGGAGCGATTAAATTACAGCAGGAGCTGGGCGATGAAGCTGTCGTGGTGACCTTACTTTGTGATGATAACAAAAAATACCTAAGTACCGATTTGGTGAAAGAGGAGCCGGTAAAAGAAGGGTATCTTTCTACGGACGTTGATTTCTCGGGTTTTCAACCGATCTGCAGATTGGCAAATCCGGTATTTGGTGCTTAAAAAGATTTAGTTTCATATGTTTATAGTTAACTCGGGGAGTCTCTAGCTCCTCGGGTTTCATTTATTCAAAAACCAATTTATACCTAAGAATAACACAACATGAAAGTCAATTTTAAATTATTAATCCTTTTGTTGTTGTTGGTTGCGCCTGTGGCAATGTTTGCCCAAGCGGATACAACAAACACGTTGGAGAGGCTTGAGTTTACGGATGGTACGATAAGTCCCGATTCACTGTCCTTTGAGGAGTCTCCAGATACCGCTACCGTAAAAGCCGATTCCGCCCAGATGAAATCGGTAGCTGGGCCAATCGTAGACAAAGCTGGGGCAGAAGGCAAAAAATCGCTGTGGAGTATCTTTATTGCGGGCCTTTTAGGCGGTTTTGCCGCTTTATTGATGCCTTGTATTTTTCCGATGTTACCGCTGACGGTGAGTTATTTTACCAAACAGGCGGGGAGTCGTGCCAGTGGTATTAGTAAAGCCCTGTTATATGGATTATTTATTATTGTGATTTATGTGGCTCTGGGGATGATTATCACGATCGCATTCGGGTCTGATGCACTCAATGCACTTTCCACCAACGGTATCTTCAACTTCATTTTCTTTTTGTTGTTGGTGGGCTTTGCGGCATCTTTTTTTGGTGCTTTTGAAATTACCTTGCCAAGCTCCTTTGTCAATAAAATGGATGCCAAATCGGATAAAGGTGGATTAGTGGGGTTGTTCTTTATGGCCTTCAGTTTGTCCTTGGTTTCATTTTCTTGTACGGGACCGATTATAGGGACACTGTTGGTTGAGGCAGCTTCGAAAGGCGAGCGATTGGGTCCAGCAGTTGGGATGCTGGGATTCTCCATTGCCCTGGCCATTCCTTTTGGTTTGTTCGCGATGTTTCCTTCGATGCTTAAATCCTTGCCGAAATCTGGCGGTTGGCTGAATAGTGTAAAAGTCGTTTTAGGCTTTTTGGAACTCGCTTTAGCGTTGAAATTTTTATCCAATGTCGACCTAGCTTACCACTGGAACTTGTTGGATAGAGAGGTGTTCCTGTCGCTATGGATTGCTATTTTTGCGTTGATGGGGCTATACCTGATTGGCAAGATCAAGTTCTCCCATGATAGTGAGCTGAAATTCCTGTCTGTTCCTCGAACTATTTTGGCCATTGTTGTTTTTTCTTTTGTGGTCTATATGGTGCCAGGTTTATGGGGAGCGCCTTTAAAATCAATTTCCGCTTTTTTACCGCCATCGGCAACACAAGATTTTGATCTTTCTTCGGGCGTAAGTGCCGGAGCTGTTGCGCATTCAGATGGAAAGGTGAAAAAATATGCTGAAATTTTTCATGACAGAGGCACGCCTAAGGGATTTGATCCTTATTATGATTACGACCAGGCCTTAGCTACGGCTAAAGAATTAAACAAGCCTGTTTTAATTGATTTTACGGGCTGGAATTGTGTCAATTGTCGTAAAATGGAAGCGAATGTCTGGACGGACAAAGCTGTGGCAAAATTATTAAAAGAAGAATTTGTGATGGCCGAACTTTTTGTGGATGATAAAACCGAGCTGGCTGCAAACGAACAATTTGTTTCAAAGTATAGTGGCAAAAAGATCAATACCATCGGCAAGAAAAACAGCGATTTTCAAGCGGCTACATTCGATAGCAATTCGCAGCCGCTGTACGTTATTGTCGATCCGACGGGCAAAAAACTGGTGCCCCAGAGTGGTGCCAACTACAATGTAGAAGAGTACAAGGCATTCCTACAAAGTGGCGTGGATGCATTTAAACATAAAAACTAACCATCGTCATATGCTAATTTTATCCTCCTTGTACTATGCAAGGGGGATTTTTTTGTTCATAAGCCATCGGTTTTTGTGTCTGCAGGCCTGATGCAGTGGGGCTTTCCTCGTATCGTGTTCGTACCAGCTTCGGAAGGCGACAATCTTGCAATAAATATTGACCAGCCCCTGACCAGGTAATTCCTGGTCAGGGGCTGGTCGGAATCTGATCAACATCTGTACAACATCTGTTGTATCTCCGAATAAGGTACGAAGCAGGTACGAAGCTTTCTCCGCTATTTCGTCCAGAAATCGTTGGCGGGGGAGCCTATGTTGCGGAAGTCTAGGGCAAAAAAAGAAGCCCCGTCATTTATATGAACAGGGCTTCAAATTATACTATAAATTTATGGAAACTATTAGAAGTCAAATCTGACCCGCGCACGAATACCCCAAGCTGGTGCATCGACGTGATCAAGATAATTTAGACGTTTTACGTAGTCCACGCGTAATATTTTAAAAATGTTGGATAGACCGATACTGGCTTCCATATAAGGTTCTGAACCGAAGGTATAAGAACTCTGTACACCTTCTGCATTGTGCTGCCAAGTGAATACCTTTGAGCCATAGTTAGGATCGTCAGGATTGTTTTCCTTGCGCAGTCCGCCATATACACCTTTGAAGCTAAATACTTCACGTAATTTAAGCTTTTTGATCAAAGGAATTTTATTCAACAGAAAACCGTTCATGTAATACTGCACGTTCAATGAGGCATTGTGGTCACTAACAAACTCCAGGAAGTTCATTAAGTTATACGAGTTCAATTGATAAGCATAGGTCTGATTGGCACGATGGATTGTCAAGAAAGGGAATGGGATCTCTTTACCTGCAATATAGTTGCCTTCAGCTGTTACGTCAGCAAATCCAAATTGACTAAAATAAAAGCGTTTGAATGCACCAACATTAAAGTTGTGATAATTGTATTCACCTTTAGCCAATCCTTTGATTCCAGCAGTATAATTGAACGTGAAGATCGGATATTGATTGAATATAGGTGTCCGGTAAATCTTGCCTTGATAGAACTCTTCATGTGGAGCATATCTGAAATTTACGGATACTTCTGTCGAGTTCAATTCATTAAACAGTCTACTTTCATTGTTGGCATCTACCATCTGGTAGGTAAGGCTTCCAGCAGGTGTTTGTCTGTTGATATTGAATGCCGCGCCAATAGCCAAGTGGTTTAAAAATTCTTTTTTATACTCTAAGCCGTAATTTGTCTCATAGATGTAACGGTCATTATCACCGCGTTTGAAAGACAGCAAGAAGTTGTCTTCCTGAATAAATTCCAGTTTTTGTCCTGGAATCTTCGTATCCTTTTTATAAGAGGCCCTGATGTAGTGCATTGGGAAGGAGTAGACCGATTTGTTGTTAAATGCGTAGGTACCGCTGAAAAAGTATTTCCATTTCTGATCTTTAAAACCATAGGCCGCATACGATTCAGCATAGAAACGCTTGCTTAGCGCTTCTGTTGTACGTCCGCCGACACGTAAACGGAAACCTTCTACGGGATTAAAGCTATAGAATGTATTGACTGGACCGATCTCAACTGGGCCGGCCTGTTTGTATCCTGACAGCAATAAGGCAGCGATATCCATGAACGAACGGAATGAAGGGATCTTTTGTAAGGTGTCAATATTATGATAAATATTCAGTTCGTTTTGCGCAAGGACAAGCGGACGTTGTGTCTCAAACAATGTTTTAATCGCTTTCTTATTTTCTACATTATAGGCAATGACCGTAGATGGACCATCATAGGTACTATCAGGACGCTGAATGCCGACTTTGTAATTGTTGTAATCAACTGTACGACTTCCGCGGATCCCCATGCCTTTTTCCGTTAAAGAAAAATCGATACCCAGGGTACTTGTTTTTAGGTAGAAGCGACTTTTGCTGTCTTTCTCAAATTTAAGCTGTATCTGAAGGTCACGTACAAAGTTTAGATTGATATCATCGGCCACAGTCATATTGGCGCCCTGCACTGCATAATTGCCGTCTAGCGTCACATACAGTTGACCTTTAAATAACATGTCGGCCTTGTTGCGTGGAAAGAAGCTTAATTCGACCAACCAGGGTTGAACAGTCTTAATGGTATCCGTTATAAAAAACTTATAAAAAGTAGGAGCGGAATTAGCAATTGGACTTAAAAACTGATTGGTAACCAATGAAATGTTGTTGTCGTAAATATCAACTTGTTCGTACAGTTTATTGAAGTAGGCTGTCAGACCATCATTATCAATAAATCTAGGGTCAAATTGTGCCCGTTGGTCACCAAGGATATACTGTTTGGTTTTGCTTGGATCTTTACGGTAATATACCTTGGACATTTTTTCTTCAATAAAGGCAGGCAAAACATATTTGTTGGCTGTTTTAGCGGAGTCGTCCGTTTCAAAAAGAAATTGATAGTTTTTGAATATTTTTTTATTGACGAATTTCTCCGAAAGATTGCTCAGTCCTAAAGACATCTTCTCATACTGGTCAAATTCAGCATATTGTTGTCCTGAAAGTCTATTTTTCTCCTTATTCTCGATGACTTTTCGGATCAGTGCGACAGCAGGATTATCTTTGTTGCTGTATTTTTTCTTTGTGGCCTTGACAACAACTTCTTCCAGCATGTTGTCCTGTTGATCCATCAGAATTTCTTTTGTTTGCGTTGCATCATTCGTAACAAAAGCGTCTTTGCTGTCATACCCAATGTAACTTGCTCTGATTTTTACATACGATGTTGGAAAGACAAGTTTAAATTCACCATTTGCATTGGTCGACGTCGTGGTTCCAGCAGAAGCCGGAGCGCCAACGACGGCTACGGTAGCATAGGGTATAGGATTCTTGGTCTTTGCATCTTTAACTGTACCGGTTACGGTCTTGTTTTGGGCAAAAGCCATGGACACCGTTAGTACGAGCGTTATCGAAAGAAAGAGTTTAGTTATGAAGGTTGTTGCGTCTATTTTAGCTCTCATTATATTGCTATAATCTTGAAAATTCAAAATTGTTTTCCTGTTTCTACTTTATTTTTGACTTTATAGGTATTAAAATCAAAAAATCAGTGAACAAAGGAAACAAAAAATTAAGAATAATTAAAATTTTATTGTAATGTAATAAAGGAAAGTAGTTGAATTACATTTGTTTGTAAGTCTTTGTTTGTGAGTTGTTTATGTTAAATTATTGATTTGGGTCAATAATTTTCACATTACATTTTGACTTGGCGATGATTTTCCGCTACTTTATTTACTGACTTTTGTAACGATATAGTCAGCGCTATTAAAAATCTGGCTCGATTTCGAAGGTCATTTCTTTTTTGGAACGAGGGTGTATAAAGGTAATTGAAGCGGCATGAAGATGTAATCTATTAGCTTTTTTGCCATAGAGATCGTCACCAACAATAGGTGTATTTAGCCCATTGGGGTGCACGGCATGCATGCGGAGCTGGTGGGTTCGGCCAGTCAACGGATAAAACCTGACCCTAGTTTGATTATTCTCTATCGCAATTTTTTCCCATTTTGTCTGCGCTGGCTTGCCATAGGTGTAGCAGACCATTTGTCGGGGTCTATCATCCAGATCGACGCGAAGAGGGAGGTCGATCAAGCCGGATGGAGCTTCGATAATACCATCAAGTAAGGCAATGTATGTTTTTTTGATGGTATGCTGAATAAATTGATCCTGAATAAATTTATGCGCTTCTTTGTTTTTGGCAACAACCAATAGGCCGGATGTCGACATATCCAGGCGGTGGATAATAATCGGGCCTGCTTTTGGATAACGTTGAAGAATACGGTTGTAGACCGAATCCTTGACATATATTCCTGGTACAGAAAGAAATTCTGCTGGTTTGTTGATGATGATAATATCTTCATCCTCATAAATTTGAGGAAGTGCGATATCCAAGGTCGTTTCCTGCTGCATGGGATTCGGATCTACGACCAAGCCTTGGAGCATATACCCTAAAATCGGTTCACATTTTTTGCGGCATGCCGGATAGTAGTTTTTGTGCCTGCGTATTTCAGATGCAGGGGAGCAGCCCCACCAAAATTCGGCCAAAGCTAGGGGTGTTAACTGGTTTTCATATGCATATTGCAGCAGTTTTGGCGCAGCGCATTCCCCCGATCCCGCAGGCGGAGTTATCGTGTCAAATTCATGGAATATGTCGACGACATTCTTGCGTTGCCCTTTTGCATTGCGAAAATTATATTGTTCGAAAAGCTGTTTTTGCAGATTGCCTGAGCGTGTTTTGCGTTCCTCTTTTAGCGCGGTAATCGTAGATAGCAATTGTTGTAAATGGTTACTCTCTGTTTCCAGAGCCAAATGCATGTCATATTGAAAGCGCTGAAGCTGTTGTTTGTCTTTTAAACTCTGGCTCCGCATGTCTTCCATCAATAATTCATATTCCGCATCGGATAAACTGACCTTCAGTTTTGTACGGGTTTCTTTTCGTTCCTTCTTTTGGATTCTTAATTTCGATTTTAGCTCATCGAGCGACTTATCCCATTCATTTTTTAACCGGTCAAGATTACGCTGCGTGTCTGCTAGCTCTTCACTATTTTCAAGCCTTTCTATTTTGCGGTTCAGTGCATTGAGATGCACCTCTTCGTTTAGAAAAAAACTGTTTTCTTCCAACATATCGAATATTGGCGGTACAAAATAGCGGTGTTTGTTGCTTCCGGCCAGTTTTCCCGAAACAGCGGCAAGGTAGCCAAGCTCATTGTGTTGGTTTCTGACAACCAGCACACCGAACATTTTTCCAATAGCGAGGCCCTCCATGGCGCTGTCCAGGCCAAAATTGTGGGTCCAGTCCTCTTGTGTTTCGATGTAATATTGAAGTTCTTTTGCGGCGGTTACGGCAAGGGGGTGCGGTTCATAGCAAAATGGGAAGGTAAATCGTGTTGGAAGTTCAATCGCTGAAATATCCTGTTTGAATTTGTGAAAATAGGTATTGTTGTCCATGTTGTCCGCAGCTTTCCCTCAAAATAAAGATGTCTGCAAAAATACAACATTATGTGCTTTAAATAATAGCTTGATCGATTTTTGTTTAAAATGTTTCGTTCATAAGGTACAATCTAGGTCTTATCTGTTTCTACAAAGAACACTGTCGGTGCAGCCTTCGCTTTTCATTTTTCAGTCTAGCAAACGCTTTGCAGTAATACGAAATGTAAGTCTGGTTTGGTATAGTGGGGTGAGGTAATTGTTGTGAATTTGACTGGCTTTTATTTGGTTTTTACCGCATTTTTGGGTAAATTTAACTAAGCATTTAAAACATATAGTTAACAAAAGATTATAATATGAAAACTTCAATTGGAATTAAAGATGCGGACTTGAAAAAAGTTGCAAAGTTGTTAAATGTGCTGTTGGCAGATGAACACATTGTCTACATGAAGACGCGTAACGCGCATTGGAATGTGGAAGGTGCGGATTTTCATGCTGCTCACTTATTTTTGGAATCACAATACGATGAACTAGCTGAAGTGATCGATGAAGTAGCAGAACGTGTACGTACTTTAGGGCATTATGCGGTAGGTACCTTTGATAAATATTTGAAATTGACTCGTTTAACGGAGTCTACTTCAGAAAAAACCGACAGTCAGTCCTATTACAAAGAATTGTTGGCTGACCATGAAGCTATAGCGATGTCAATTCGTGCCGACATTTCTGTGGTTAAAGGCACTTCAGATAATGGTACGGAGGACTTTTTGGTTGGACTATTGGAAAAGCATGAAAAGATGGCTTGGATGCTTCGTGCGCATTTTGTTAAGTAAGCTGTATAAGTTTATCCACAGGTATTGAAAAAAATCCCGTCTATCCCAATAGGCGGGATTTTTTTTTGTGTTTTGTTGTCAGCGCAGGATTAATTTTCTATCTTAAAGAGGAATTAAGCCTTCAGAAACTTTTTAACATATTACAATTATGCTTGAAGACGACAACCTAAATCAAACCACACTACATGAGGAGGAAAATGATGGTACTTTGGAGAGTATGCATCATGTGAATAATCCGGTATTGGATTTACCGAAAATTGAAAAGAAATACCTTGAAACGATAGTAGCCCACAATCAAAACGATAAGTCTTATTATTTTTCTGACGGCAAAGCCAAGGTAGAAATTAAGATCGTCACGGATGAGATCGTGCGAGTACGGCTGGCTCCACAAGGGACTTTTTTGGAGGATTTTTCGTATGCCTTGGCCAAGAAAGATCACCGCGTCAGTATACATCAATGCAAGGAAGAGGCAGATCATTATCTGGTGCATACGAATACTATTTCCTGTAAGATCAATAAGAATGACTTTTTGATTTCTTTTGCTGATCGTTCAGGTAAACTGTTCAATGCAGATTTGGCGCCGATGCACTGGGAGGAAAACCCTGATTTTGGAGGCTATTATGTATATAGCACAAAAGTGGCCTTTGAAAACGAAGCTTTTTATGGACTGGGGGATAAGGCCACTAAATTGAACCTGAGAGGTAAAAGACTTAAAAATTGGAATTCAGACACTTATGCTTTTGCTTACGATCAGGATCCACTTTATAAAACTATTCCGTTTTATATTGGTTTAAAAGATGGTGAAGCCTACGGTATATTCTTTGACAATACCTTTAAAACGTATTTTGATTTCGCCGCGGAAGATCCGGGAAAAACAAGCTTTTGGTCCGAAGGAGGGGAACTGCAGTACTACTACATCCATGGTCCACATATTATCGACGTTATCCGTCGCTATCATACGCTGACAGGTACGCATTACCTGCCACCGCTGTGGGCAATTGGTTACCATCAGTGTCGCTGGAGTTATTATCCCGAAGCGAATGTCCGGAAGGTTGCGGAGGAGTTTCGGAAGCGACAGATCCCCTGTGATGCGATTTATCTTGATATCGATTACATGGAAGGATACCGCTGTTTTACCTGGAACAAGCAGTATTTTCCCAATCCTAAGAATATGATCAGCGATTTGGCCAATGATGGCTTTAAAACGGTGGTGATGATCGACCCGGGCATCAAGGTTGATGAGAACTACTGGGTGTTCAGGGAAGGAAAGGAAAATAGGTATTTCTGTCGCCGCGGGGATGATTATTTTATGGAAGGATTTGTGTGGCCGGGACGTTGTCAATTTCCTGATTTTACTAATCCGGAGGTTCGTCAATGGTGGGGCACCTTATATCAGGGCCTTGTGGAAGATGGCGTGGCTGGCTTCTGGAACGATATGAATGAACCGGCCGTATTTGGCCGCGGAACGTTCCCCGACGATGTACGTCACCAATATGACGGGCATCGGGGTTCGCATCGTAAGGCACATAATATCTACGGCATGCAGATGGTCCGGGCAACCTATGATGGTTTAAAGAAATTGTATAAAAATAAACGGCCATTTACCATCACCCGAGCGGCTTATGCGGGAACACAACGCTATTCTTCGGTCTGGACCGGCGATAATTTGGCGAGTTGGGAACATCTCAAGTTGGGAACCTTGCAGTTACAGCGTTTGTCGACTTCGGGCATGTCCTTTTGTGGAACGGATATCGGTGGGTTTACGGGTGAACCCGACGGTGAGTTATTTACGCGATGGATGCAATTTGGCGTTTTCTCGCCTTTTATGCGTGTGCATTCCGCTGGCGATACCCGCGACCGGGAGCCCTGGAGTTTTGGGGAGGATTGGGAAAAGATCAATCGGAAATTTATCGAACTCCGTTATAAGTTGTTGCCGTATATCTATACCTGTTTTTGGGAGCAAACGAAGTATGGTTTTCCCATATTACGTCCGATTTCCATGGTCGAACAGCATATACCGACCAATTGGCAACGTGAGGAGGAATTCTGTTTTGGGGATAAAATATTGGTATCCCCAGTTTTGCAGCCGGGACAAAAAAGCAAGATTGTCTATCTGCCTGAAGGTACTTGGTTTTATTATTTCAATAATGAAACCTACGTGGGCGGTAAAGAACATACTGTTCCTACGCCGATTGATGAGATGCCGATTTTCATTCGTGGGGGATCTGTTATCCCCGAATATCCAGTGATGCAATATACTGGTGAAAAGAAAATTGAGGAGCTGCAGCTCAATGTTTACTTCGCTGAAGGTGTAACCCGTTCGTATGTGTATTCGGATCATGGTGACACCTTTGCCTATGAGCAGGATATTTATCTTGAAAAATGCTTTACCGTATCGGGGCTCAAAGATTCCCTGTCGATTAAACAGACGCAAGATGGGCTTTTTACGGAGCGGTATGAGGAATATAAATTACAGTTAATCGGCTTGCCTTTTCAGGTTAAGAAGGTGAAGACTGATGGTATTGAGACAAAAGTACAAGTAGATGATAAGGGGCGGTATTGGATTAATGTCGCACGAGAATTTGATAACATATTGATAGAAGGTTAAAACATGACCAATGAAGTAATTCTGCATAGTCTATTTTCTGAATTTGATGTCGCCTTATTCCAGTCGGGTAAGCACTTCAAATTATACGAAAAGTTCGGTTCACACGAGCTGGAAGTCAATGGTGAAAAAGGCGTTTATTTTGCGGTTTGGGCTCCAAATGCAAAATCGGTCTTTGTAACCGGCAACTTCAATTTTTGGGATAAAGCGCGTCACGCGCTCTATGTGCGCTGGGATGGTAGCGGAATCTGGGAGGGATTTATTCCGGGGCTTGGCAATGGGGAGGCGTATAAGTATGTTATTGAGACTTATACTGGCGAACAACTTGAAAAAGGAGACCCCTTTGCTTTTCAGTGGGAGATCGCGCCAAAGACTGCTTCCATTGTTCATTCGACCTGGTTCGAGTGGCAGGATAAGCAATGGATGCAGGAAAGGGCTGTTAAAAACAGGCTGGATCAACCATTGTCTGTCTATGAAGTGCATTTAGGATCTTGGTCGCGGGATCCCGAAAGTCCGGATACTTTGCTCAACTACCGCGAAATCGCTGTGGCGCTCGTATCCTATGTGAAGGAAATGAATTTTACCCATGTAGAATTTATGCCCCTGATGGAACATCCCTATTACCCTTCTTGGGGATACCAGATAACGGGCTATTTTGCTGCGAGTTCACGCTACGGATCGGCACAAGATCTCATGTATCTGATTGAGGAGCTGCATGCCGCCGGGATAGGGGTGTTGCTGGATTGGGTTCCGTCACATTTTCCAGGTGACGCACATGGTCTTTATCGTTTTGATGGCACGAGCTTATACGAGCATGAAGATCCCCGGAAAGGGTTTCATCCCGATTGGCAATCCTATATTTTCAACTACGGACGTAATGAAGTGCGTTCTTTTTTGATCAGTAATGCATTTTATTGGTTGGATCGTTTTCATATCGATGGACTTCGGGTCGATGCGGTTGCTTCTATGCTCTATTTGGATTATAGTCGAAACGCAGGCGAGTGGATTGCCAATGAGTTTGGTGGAAATGAGAATCTTGAAGCGGTACAATTTTTAAAAGAACTGAATGAGGCCGTTTACGGACATTTCCCACATGTGCAGACCATCGCGGAAGAATCGACTTCCTGGCCGGGTGTCAGTCGCCCAACCTATGCTGGTGGATTGGGGTTTGGAATGAAATGGATGATGGGCTGGATGCATGACACATTGGATTATTTTAAAGAGGATCCGATTAATCGCAGCTATCATCATGATCGACTGACCTTTGCGACAGTATATGCTTTCCATGAAAATTTTATGCTACCGCTGTCACATGATGAGGTTGTCTACGGAAAGCATTCATTAATTTATAAGATGCCGGGCGATGAATGGCAAAAGTTTGCCAACCTGCGGGCATTGTATCTCTTTATGTATACTTTTTCGGGAACAAAATTGCTGTTTATGGGCGGAGAATTTGGGCAGACTTCGGAGTGGAATGTAAACCAATCGCTTGATTGGCATCTTTTGGAATTTGCGCCACACCAGGGTATGAAGCAATTTGTAGCCGACCTGAATACGGTTTATAGGAGCCAACCAAGTCTTTACCAGAAGGCTTTTGACGCTTCGGGCTTTGAATGGATAGATGCTGGTGATCGTGAAAATTCGGTTGTGGTCTATTGGCGAAAGGGATTTGACGCCTGGGATGATACGGTTGTTGTACTTAACTTAACACCTGTTGTTCGGGAACATTTCCGTATTGGTTTACCTTACGCTGGTGAATGGGAAGTGCTGTTGAATTCGGATGATTTGACCTATTTCGGTTCTGGAATACATCAGCTGCTCATTCATAGTGAATACCTGCATTGGATGAACCAGGTACAGTCTGCTCAAGTTCATTTACCTCCGCTTGGCGGATATATTTTGAAAAGGAAGAGAGCGGTAAAGGAAGTCAATCCCATTAAACAAGGCGAGCGTATCCCTGTATAAAATCTTGTTATTAAATCTCATGCTGTAAAAGAAGAATGAACGTATTTCACTTGAGTGTAGAATGTTATCCCGTGGCCAAAGTAGGTGGTCTCGCGGATGTCGTGGGCGCGCTGCCCAAATACCAAACCAAACTGGGATGGGAGGCGGCGGTTGTCATGCCTTGGTATGATCGTCCTTTTGTTAGGGATCATGCTTTTAGCCTAGTTCATGAAGGTACTTTTTATCAAGGATCTGAATTGCTGCGCTACAGTGTTTATAAGGAAGATCATCAGGTACTTGGATTTGAGCTCTACCTGATTAAGATTCCAGGTAAACTCGATCGGCAGGAGGTATATTGTTATCCGGATGAAGGCGAGCAGTTTATCGCCTTTCAACATGCTGTTTTGGCGTGGTTTAAGGATAAAAATATAGTACCTGATATCGTGCATTGCCATGATCATCATGTCGGCTTAATGCCTTTTTTGATGAGGTATAGCAATGACTATAACTTTCTTGCCGACGTTAAAACGGTGGGCACCGTCCACAATGGGCAGTATCAGGGCTGGACGCATTGGAGTAAAGCTATTCTGTTGCCCGCTTTCGATAGTTGGAAATGGGGATTATTGGACTGGGATGGTTTAATTAATCCGCTTGCAGCCCTCATTAAATGTTGCGATGCGTACACAACGGTCTCCGAAGGTTATCTGGAAGAGCTTTATGTGGAAGCAAATGGTTTGCAGCAGCTGTTTTATGATGAGCGAAATAAATCTGTCGGTATTGTCAATGGAATTGACTGGGAAATCTGGGATCCTAAAATTGATTATACCTTGCTAGAAAATTACGATGCTGTACAAGCTTTTTCCGGAAAGTTGAAAAATAAGGAGGCTTTGGCGAAGCAGTATAAAATCAATCCAGATCGACCGTTACTTGTTTTTATCGGCCGATTTGCAACAGAAAAAGGAGCGGATTTACTTCCGGAGATAATTTTGGATTTGACGGAGAAATATCACGATAGATTAAGTATATTTATACTGGGTGCCGGAGACCCAGCGATCCAGTCACGTGTGAAATCACTCGTCGATGATGGAATTGATAATTTTGATGTGTTCTTTGGTTATGATGAAAATCTGGCCCATTGGCTTTATGCCAGTGCGGATTTTCTTTTAATGCCTTCCCGTGTTGAGCCCTGTGGACTTAATCAGCTCTATGCTATGAAGTACGGTACATTGCCGATCGTGCATCAGGTGGGGGGATTAAAAGATACGGTAATCGATCTGAAAAATGATGGCTACGGTATAGGTTTTGATAGTCTGACAATCACTGAAATTAGTGCAGCGATTGTTCGGGCTATAAATTTTTACGATAGTAAAAAGCAGTTTGAGGAGAATCAACGTAAAATGATGCAGTTGGATTTTTCTTGGGATAAATCTGCAGCGAAGTATATAAGTCTATATAACCAATTAATGTAATTTGATATGTCACGTCATAATGTAGTAGCTATCGTCTTGGGCGGAGGAAGGGGCTCACGTCTGTATCCATTGACCGATCAACGGTCTAAGCCAGCAGTTCCCATTGCCGGGAAATATCGCTTGGTGGACATTCCCATCTCGAATTGTCTTAATTCGGGTTTTAACAAGATTTTTGTGTTGACACAATTCAATTCTTCGTCGCTCAACTCCCACATTAAGAATACCTACAACTTTAGTATTTTTAGCAAGGGCTTTGTCGATATTCTGGCTGCTGAACAGACCAACGATGGCGACAAATGGTTCGAGGGTACGGCCGATGCCGTGCGACGATCGTTTCGGAAGCTGGCGAGTATTGATTATGACTATGTACTGATTTTATCAGGGGATCAGCTATATCAAATGGATTTTGATGCGCTGGTTGACTTCCACGTCGAAAACGAAGGCGACCTGACCATTGCGACTATACCAGTAAACGCCAAAGATGCCACCGGTTTTGGTATACTGAAATCGGATGAAAAGAATCATATCACCTCTTTTATCGAGAAGCCGAATAGCGAGCAGCTGGTAGACTGGAGTTCAGAAGTGAGTGATCATTTAAAGGGTGAGGGCAGAGAATTCCTGGCCTCTATGGGTATTTATGTTTTTTCAAAAGGCGTCCTGAAACGTATGCTTGAAGAGAATCGCGGAATGGATTTTGGTAAAGAAATTATTCCCGATGCCATTGATACAAGTCGGGTGCTTAGCTATCAATTTGAGGGCTATTGGACAGACATCGGTACCATAGGGTCTTTCTATGAAGCCAACATTGGTTTGACCGATAATATTCCGGCCTTCAATCTGTTTGATAAAAATACGGTTTTCACCCGTCCAAGGATGTTGCCGCCTTCTAAGATTTCGGGTACAACATTAATCAATTCGGTCATTTCGGATGGCTGTATTATCCAAGCTGATAAAATAGACCGTTCCGTCGTGGGCGTTCGTTCACGGATTGGTACAGGATCTGTTGTGCGCGGTACTTATATGATGGGATCAGATTATTACGAGGATCTCGTCGATATGGAGGAAGCAAAGCGTAAAAATATACCTGTGGTCGGTGTTGGCGAACGGTGTTATATTGAGAATGCTATTTTGGATAAAAATTGTCGTATCGGCAACGATGTCCGGATCAATGGTGGACCTCATTTGCTGAACGCCAATCACCCCACCTATACCATTTGTGACGGCATTGTTGTCATCAAAAAAAATGCTGTAATTCCAAATGGAACAACAATAGGATTGACAAGCTTATAAAATTTATAGAACAAGGGAGATAATATATTGTTATCATTTCATGTTATTCATATAAAAGTATCTTGAAAAGTAATTACCTGAAGTCAAAATTTGCCTAATACCGGCAAATTAACGTCAGATGGTATTGTCTTTGCTAGCAAAGAATAGATATTATAATGAATAGTATGCGATTGAGACAGATTATCTCCCTTTGTTTTGTGTTGTTTGTTCTTTTGGGCTGCCAAACGTCATTGATGGTTCAAGGTACAGGTGTCTTGCGTGATGCCTCACGAAAATTCGAGCTTCGCCATGGCGATCGATCAGTCGTTTATATTCCAATGCGGCATCTGGGTACGCGGGTGTACTATGATCAAATTCAGCGCGCTGTAGACTCCCTCCAACGTTCGGGCTATGTTGTTTTTTATGAAAGTATCGCCTATCAGGTGGATAGTGCGGCACAACGTGATCTGTATGACCGCAAATTTAGAAAACTTACAGGCAATCGGCTCGGGCTGCAGCAATGTATTGAAATACCGGGCGATACCTCCCGGGTTCTTCGGGCGCCCATGTACCGTAAACTGGGGCAACGAATCATCAGTCAGCCCGATTATTCCTTTTTCCTGGTGAATTATGAAACGGCGGTGAATGCGGATATTCCCAAAAATAAATTGCTTGACGAGTTTGAATACCTGTATGGTACGATCAAACTGGATGATTGTGATTACAAAACACCGCTCCAAGAACCTTATTCCTGTAAACCGATCAAAGCAGCCTTAAAGAACAAATTTGATAAAGAATTTGTCATGAAAAAAAGGGAAGAAAACCTGGCATCATTAGTTGCTGACGCCCCACAGCAAAAGATTTTAATCTTATTCGGAACCTCACATTTTAAAGGCTTTTTGCGTAATTTGCAGGCTCGGGATCCCAAATGGATACAGATCAACTAATATGTTAGGAAAACTATTTATTATACTGCTTATACCAGTAACCATTTATGTTGTTTATTACCTGTTAAATCGTACGGCCAAAAACAGCAAAGCCATTAAACGTGTATTAAGCGACGAAGGAAAGGAAATTCTGGAAAAAGAAGTTGCCTATTACCGCAATCTGTCCGATGCGGATAAAATGGAATTTGAAACCCGCTGTTTAAAATTTTTGGATACAGTCAAAATTGAAGGTGTGGGCGTAGCGGTTGAGCTGAAAGATTATATGATGATTGCCGCCAGTGCAATTATCCCAATATTTGCCTTTAAGAAATGGACTTATCCCAATTTGACCAATATTATGGTTTATCCTTCCCAGTTCAATACAGCGTATGAATTTGAAGGCCATGCTGACCGAAATATAATGGGAATGGTAGGTGAGGGAGCCATGAACGGACAAATGATATTGTCCAAATCGGCATTGGAGTATGGTTTTAGGAACCCAAAAGATGGACAGAATACAGCGATACATGAATTTGTACACTTGATCGATAAAACCGATGGTACTGTGGATGGCATTCCAACACGTCTGATGGATAAAGCTTCAGTCATTCCTTTTATGAATCTGATACGGGAAGAGATTGCCAAAATAAAGGCGAATAAATCTGATATTGATGTCTATGGCATGACCAATCCAGCCGAGTTTTTTGCAGTTGCGTCTGAATATTTCTTTGAGGACCCAGCGAAATTCAAGACCCATCATCCTGAACTGTATAAAGCACTTTCTGAAATTTTTGAACAAAGTTAGTTATAGATAAATAAAATTTTACTATTTTTAAGGCAAACAGAAGTTGTTTGCCTTTTTTCTGCGAGCACCCTGCTCCTGGGCTGGAAAGAAGATCATCGCTTCGCTAAAGTTTTGTTAATTATAACTGTTATGCCTAAAACTACAATTTATTCTTCTATTGCCCTGGCTTGTATGCTATTTTGCGGCAGTAATCCGGGATTTTCCCAGCAGCGTTTTGCTACAGGGACAACATTTACTGAAATGGCCGATCCGACAAAGGATACGTTATCCAACTGGTCGAATGTTAAAGCCGGCCTACATGCTTCGTTTGTATCGATAGACAAACGTTACCCCAAATCTGTCAATCCAAATCTGACAACACAACGTACGGCGACTGTAGATGCCTGGAAAGGTGAACAAGTATCGGCGCAAGTATTGTTATGGACCAGTGCTGCCACTGCGCATGTCGCTGTATCAGCAAGTGAATTAAAATCTACAACAGGCAAGGTGATTGGCAGCGATGCGGTACAAGCGCGTTTTGTTCGTTATGTCATGACTGATGAATTTGCAAGTGGCTGTGGCCATCGTAAGCCAGAAGATTTTAAAGCTTCTCTTTCGGCAGATATGTTGGATGATCTCAAAAGCTATGACCTTGAAGCGAAGAAAGTCCGTCCTGTATGGATTACCGTAAAGGTTCCCAAGGAAGCTGCCGCAGGACAATATAAAACGACAATTTCGGTTCAGCAAAATGGCAAGGTGAAAGAGCAATTACAGCTTATCGTCAATGTTCAAAATCATGTGCTGCCGCCATCGTCGCAGTGGACTTATCATTTGGACCAATGGCAGCATCCTTCTGCTGTGGCTCGGGTCAATAATGTGAAGATGTGGAGCGATGAACATTTTGAAGCGTTGAAGCCGACCATGAAACAGCTTGCAGCTGCTGGGCAAAAAGTGATTACAGCGACTTTAAATAAGGATGCGTGGAACGTACAGACCTATGATCCCTATGCGGATATGATCACCTGGAAGAAAGCAAAAGACGGTTCCTGGGCTTATGATTATTCTGTTTTTGATCGATGGGTAAACTTTATGATGGATCTAGGGGTCAACAAACAGATCAATTGCTATTCGCTTTTACCATGGAACAACGAGGTACATTATTTCGATGAGAGCAAAAATGAACTGGTCAATGTGATTGCAAAACCCGGTACAGCAATATTTGAGGAGCTATGGACGCCTTTCTTAAAGGATTTTAGTAAGCACATTACCGCAAAGGGCTGGTTAAAGATTACCAATATTGCGATGGATGAAAGAGGCCGGGAAGAAATGGATCCAGCGATCGCCTTGTTGGAAAAAGTAGCGCCCGAATTTGGTGTTGCATTTGCTGATAATCACAAAAGCTACCAACGCTATCATAAGAGTACAGATATCAGCGTCGCCGCTGGCGATCCTTTTGATCAGAACGATCTTATTGAGCGACGTAAAAAAGGATATATCACGACATTTTATGTGTGCTGTTCGGACGAATTTCCAAATCAATTTACGTTCTCGGATCCAGCAGAATCCACCTATATGGCTTGGTATGCGCTGGCGGCAGGTTTCGATGGGGCACTGCGTTGGGCATTCAACTCCTGGGTGAAGGATCCACTGCATGATTCAAGGTTCCGTACGTGGCCGGCAGGAGACACCTATATCGTTTATCCGCAAGGAAGAAGCTCTATCCGTTACGAGCGTATGTTGGAAGGTATTCAGGATTATACCAAAGTCGGCATTCTGAAAGCCAAGTTGGAGAAGTCAAAAGATCAAGCCAACTTAGCGAAGCTAAATGCAAAAATTGCAAAATTAAATACCGCAAAACGCTATGCGGACTGGAATAAAGATCTCAATGATGCAAAGCGTTTTGTCGATGAGTTGTCGCGACAAATCAATTAAGGATTTATCCAAGCTATCATTTTAAAAAAGCTGTTTCAATTAATTTGAAACAGCTTTTTTTGTTGAATACAATTTCTTTTTATTTCAAGTATAGCGAATTGTTGGCTTAAATTTGGGCTCAGTGTATACCTGCTCCCAATTGAGGCTGTCATTGCACATTCGACCAGATTATACGCTTGGGAAGCGACAGACCTGTTCAGCTAATGTCCCAAACCATTACGCTACATTATTGTTGTTATTAAATAGCGGCAATATAATTTGCACGATGCCGCTATCACAAAATCTTAAATTATAGTATAAGTATGAAAAATGTAGCACACCAGATTGTGGGTCTTTTAAAGGATGCGGGAATTCAGCGTATTTATGCCGTAACGGGCGATAGTTTAAATTTTTTCAACGAAGCTGTTCATGCAGATGGAACGATGCAATGGATACATGTCAGGCATGAGGAAGTGGGGGCGTTTGCTGCAACGGCAGAAGCTGATTTGCACGGGATCGCCTGTTGTGCGGGAAGCAGTGGGCCTGGGCATGTGCATCTGATCAATGGTGTTTATGAAGCACACAAGACACGTGTACCCATGCTTGTGATCGCATCAACATGTGCTACCTACGAATTTGGAACCGATTATTTTCAAGAAACCAATCCAATCAAACTGTTTGATGATTGTTCTTGCTACAACCAAATGATCACTCGGCCGGAGCAGGTGCAACGTATGGTGCAAAATGCATTACAACAGGCTATCTCTAAACGGGATGTTGCAGTTATCGGCCTACCTGGTGATGTATCAGAAATGGAAGCGGTTCAAATGAATACTTCAACGAAGGTGTTTTTTACCGAGCCGCAAATTAGACCTTCGGAGATGGAAATTGGGCGATTGGCACAATATATCAATCAGGCAGAAAAGATAACCTTGTTCTGTGGTGTGGGCGCCAAGAAAGCACAGCAGCAAATCGTAGCGTTATCACAAAAGATCCATGCGCCAGTAGGTTATTCATTTAAAGCAAAGTTGGATATCCAACGCGACAATCCCAATGAAATCGGGATGACAGGACTTCTAGGAATGGCTTCAGCATTTCAAAGTATGCATCATTCCGATCTTATTTTACTTTTAGGGACTGATTTTCCTTACAAGGATTTTATACCGACCAACAAAACCATTATCCAGATTGATATTGAAGGTGAAAAGCTAGGGCGTAGATCCATCGTAGACTATGGGCTTGTCGGCGATATTGAGCATACCTTAAAAGCGGTATTGCCCTTTGTAGAAGCGCGTTCGGATACGAAATTTCTGGAGAAGCAGCTTGCTTCTTATGAAAAGGTCAAGGAAGATCTCATGACGTATGTGGAGGATTCAGGCAGCGAATGCGCAATACAGCCAGAATTTGTCGCTCATACCATTGATCAGAAAGCCAGTGATGATGCTATTTTCTTGCTTGATACCGGGATGTGCTGTGTTTGGGGAGCACGTTATATTAATCAGCGAAAGGATCGAATCATGCTGGGGTCTTTCAATCATGGTTCTATGGCTAATGCCATGCCAATGGCTATTGGAGCTGCATTGACACATCCTGAGCGCCAGGTTATTGCTTTTTGTGGCGATGGAGGCCTATCCATGTTGTTGGGGGATCTTGCAACAATAAAACAATATAACTTACCGATCAAAATCATCGTCTTCAACAATCGTGCACTTGGTATGGTTAAATTGGAGATGCAGGTATCAGGTCTTAAAGATCAGGAAACTAATATGGTCAATCCAGATTTTGCGATGATCGCCCAGGCGATGGGCATACGTGCATTTACGGTGACTCAACCCCAGGAGGTGGATGGTGTTATCCATGAGGCTTTTGGGATTGTCGATGAGCCTGTCCTAATTGATCTATATACCAATCCCAATGCATTGGCTATGCCACCCAAGATATCCTTCAGTCAAATGAAAGGGATGACAGAAAGTATGGCAAAATTAATGTTGTCGGGTAATTTCGAAGAGGTGTGGGATACCATTAAGTCTAATTATAAACATTTGAAATCGCTTTGATCCCTCGTCATCGAATTATTGAATATATTAAAAGCCCCAAAAAGCATAAAGCAGAGGGGCTTATTTTGTGTTAAAAGTGACTTGAATGTGTGGCGGTCAGACCATAAGAGGCTGATCGGCGGATAGTCGAAATTTGAAGGAAAATGTTATCTCAACATTGACGTTGAACAAACCAAAGGCTTTTAAGTAATTCTTCTTTACAGCGTCTGAGTTTTTCAATTTTGGATTCGGAAGGAATCGTAACTTGCTCTTTAACAATAATAGCCAAGTCTGTTTCAATGGACAATTTTGTGAGTGATGTACATCCACTATCAAATTTCTTAAAGCTTACATCTTTCATACTAATATTGGTTAAGAATTCCTGAATTTTATAATGTACAATTTACTAATAAAAATTAGCTTTACAATAAGCCTACGATAATTTTATTGTTACTAAATTGTTTATTTTTAATAGCTTATATCGTGCTAAAATAGTAGACTGCTATCTAACTTATAAACAATATTCGCTTGCTTTTTGTTTTTTGAATTTGAAAATTTTAAATGGTAGTTATTTAAAACAAAAATTCTTTTGAATTGCTATCTATACGATCAAACAAAAAATAGACGATGAGAATAATCAATTTCGGATTTATAGCGTTGCTGTGTTGTGCGGGCTGCCATCAGGAACAAAAAAAACAAGTTACTTCATCGAAACGCGATGATACTGTTCAAACTACTCAACCGTTGGATACCGCGGGGTTTCTTAGTGGAAAGAGTACATATCAGTACCTTAAAAATGGCGATACCATTTCACTGTCAATCACTGTTGATGGAGAAAAGGTGCATGGTGATCTTAGCTATGCCTGGAAGGAAAAAGATCGTAATAGCGGACATATTGATGGTGTATTGAAGGGGGACATTTTAACGGCCGATTATACTTTTTCTTCTGAGGGACAAGAATCGGTCCGTCAGGTGATATTTAAATTATCTAAAGCTCGTGCAATGGAAGGTTATGGTGCGATGGAGGAGAAAGCTGGAAAAATGTCTTTTGTTGATCCGAAGAAGATTGCATTTGATGAGAAATTCGCGTTAGAAAATGTAACGAAGGGCCAATGAGATCAGCTTGGGGGTAAAAATTAATAGGCCGATCAATAGCGCGGTGATGCTGCTTATCATCACTGCCGCTGCGGCGACATCTTTCATCTTTTTGATGTTTGGGTTATGTTCTGGACAGATAAAGTCAGCCATATTTTCCAATGCAGTATTTAACAACTCACAGACGAATACAAAACCAATGGCAAAGAGTACAGCAATCCATTCGTGGGTACTGATGTGAAGCACAACGGATAGCAGTATGGCCATAATGGCCGCTATACAATGCACCCTGAAATTATGTTCTTCATGCCAGGCTGTTTTCAACCCACTGAAAGCATAGTGAAAACTCTTTAATCTGGCACGGAATGAAAAGTTGTTTTTGGCCATAGTTGTTATGCTATTTTCTGTAAAGATAGCGCTTTCTGCTTATCCAGGTATACTGGATTTTTTTATTGCATGTTGTCTATTATGTCCGCGAGTTTTGTTATGTATATTAGCCTTCACTAGGTAATTTATCGTGCGATCTGAACCCCCTTTTACTTTATCATATTTTTTTTGCAAATGCCTCCTAATTTTAATTAAATTGCTGTATGATCTATAATTTTGACAAAACGATTGTTCGTCGTGGTACCGATTCGGTCAAATGGAATCAACACGATTATGCCGATTTGATTCCACTCTGGGTTGCGGATATGGACTTTCCAGCAGCACAACCAGTCGTGGATACACTTGCGCAACGGGTTCAACATGCGGTATATGGTTATGCTACGATTCCAACTGCTTTTTACAGCGCAGTGATGAGCTGGTCCTCACAGCGGCATAAATTTGTACTTCAACCGGAATGGATACTTCCTGTTATCGGTGTCGTACCGGCGCTTTCGGCTTTGGTAAGCGCATTGACATCACCCGGAGATAAGGTTTTGGTGCAAGAACCTGTATATCATTGTTTTTTTTCTTCCATAGAACGCAATCAAGCCCAGGTGGTTTCCAATGACCTGATTTATCGTAATGGCGAGTATACGATCGATTTTGAGGATTTTGAGCATAAAGCAAGTGATCCGAAAGTCAAGTTATTTATTTTATGTAGCCCACATAACCCGGCTGGGCGAGTTTGGACCCGAGCTGAGCTTGAACGTCTTGGTGAAATCTGTTTGCGACACCAAGTTTTAGTCATTTCGGATGAAATTCACTGCGATCTGGTATTTGAAGGCTATACACATATTCCTTTTGGAAGTATCAGTGCAGCCTTTTTGGCGAATTCGATTACCTGTGTAGCACCGAGTAAAACCTTTAATTTGGCGGGATTGCAGGTCGCTACAGTTCTCGTGGCCGATCCTGAACTCAAGAGGAAGGTGCAACAGGCTTTCTTAGCTAATGAGATCAGTAGCATAAGTCCCTTTGCCATTACGGGCTTGATCGCTGCGTACGAGTGGGGCGGGGAATGGTTGGATCAGGCTTTAAGCTACATCCATGCAAATTATCTGTATTTGAAAGGCTTTATGAACGAACATCTGCCTGCTTTGCATGTGTTTCCTTTGGAGGGTACTTATCTGGTGTGGGTAGATTGCGCCGCTTTGGGGATTTCAAGTCGAAAATTGGGAAAGCTCTTATTGGACGAAGCGCATGTGCAGGTGAATGTAGGTGCGATGTACGGGAAGGGGAGTGATGACTTTATTCGCCTCAACATTGCTTGTTCGAGGGAGGTATTGACAACAGGCTTGTTGCGTTTGAAGACTGTTTTCTCTTCTTTGCTCCAAGGGGCAAAATAGTATGCGAAGCTATTCTGAGTTAGATGAATAGGTTCTGATTTACGGTGATTCTTCGTTCGTAGTGGCATGCCGCCGGGCGAATCGGAAATAGCGTGGTGAACAAAAAAAGCCGCTGCATCTCTCGATGCAGCGGCTTTCTTGCGCCTTGTTTTAGACCAGATTAGATACCCATTTCTTTCAGGATAAAATGCGCGTTGTCAATTTTATCGGCAACCCAGAGGACATAACGAATGTCGACTCCGATGGATCTGCTGTAACTCTCGTTCCAAGCGAAATCATTAATTGTTGCGTCGTAAGCACGGTCAAAATTTACACCGATTAATTCACCATTGGCATTCATTATTGGAGATCCTGAATTTCCACCTGTAGTATCCATATCATATAAGATATTAACCGGCACGGACCCCAGGTCTTTTTGAACATAGGGACCAAAATTTTTGTTGAGGTAAGCTGTCTTGATTTCTTGTGGATAGTCAAATTCTGCTAAACCAAGATTTCCTTTTTGAATAATCCCTTCGATTGTTGTAAACGGTTTCATATAGGTTGCGTCAGCAGGCGAGTAGCCTTTGATGTGCCCGTAAGTCAGACGTAAGGTTGAATTTGCATCAGGAATAAAGTTCTTGGCCTGGAAAATTTCCTTAACGGCGACATAATCGCCCATTAATTTGTTCAGTACCCCTTCACGTCTTTTTTGTTCAGCAGCGAACTGGACAATATCATTGTTCAATTTGCCCTGGAAATCCAATAATTTGTCGTCAAATTTCTGAAGTGCATCGGCATTGGCCAAGACGGTATTTAGTATGTAATTTTGATCGCCAAGTTTACTGTTCTGAATAATCTCTGTTGCAAATTCTTGTGCAGTAGCCGTATTAAATTGCAATTTCTGAATGGAGGCCAATTGATTTTTACCTTGGAATGCAATGGCATCTTCCAACATTCGGGAGAAAATACGCTGATCAGCTTGCTTATTGTAGCTTTCGTAAGTTTCTTTAAGTGCTGTTTTTAACTTTTCAATATTTAAATCGAAAAGCTGTTTGGCCGCCTGGGATGATTTTTCCTTGGCTAACTTGGTTTTCAGAACGTTTAGGTCGCGAGCTACTTTCAATAAGCTTGTGCTGTTGTAAATATTGTTGATCCAAAGTTCTTTCAGGGCATCTTGATCACTGAGCTGATAATAGGCATCAATATCAGCGAGTAGACTTCCATATTTGTTTTTCAATTCGGGTTTACTTAAGATAAACGCTGCCAGTGCTTCGTCTTCTTGTTTTTTTGTCGATAGCAAGTCGATTCCTCGTAAGCCCTTGAGTTTACCACGATAGTTTTTCAATACATTCGCATTACGTTTTATGCGTGTTGCCAAGGATAGGGCGATATCGGTATTGTCTTTTCCTGCTTCCTCCATCTGTTTATTTTGGAAATCATACAGGTTGGATACGTAGGGCAAAAGATATTCCTGTTGATATTGAATATATTGTGCTGGTCTGTGTCGGAATGTTTTTCCGGGATAACCAAGGATAAAGGTGAAATCATTTTCCCGTACCCCATTTGGATTGACTTTAAGGTGTTTTTTGGGCTGGTAAGGAACGTTATCTTTAGAATAAGGTGCAGATTTTCCGTTTTTGCCGACATAAGCTCTCAGAAAAGAATAATCTCCCGTGTGGCGTGGCCATACCCAGTTATCGGTCTCTCCACCAAATTCTCCGATGTTTTGACGTGGAATATAAACTAAACGAACGTCTTCAATTGTTTTATAACGGAATAGGACATAACTTTTGCCGATAAACATTTCCGATACTTCAGCTTTAATCGTCGGATCTTCCTTTTCAGCTTGTTTAACCAGTTCTTGTTGTTTACGTTTGATCGTATTGATACGCTCCACTGGATCGCTGATGTTAGCGACAGCATTTAATATTTTAGCGGAAACATCCTCATAAGAATCGGTAATTCTTATTTTTAATCCTTTTGCCTCAATTTCCTGCTCTTGATTTTGTGCGACAAAACCGTTTTTTAGGTAATTGTTGATTGCTGTACTCGCAAGTTGAACGGCAGAAAAAGCACAATGATGATTGGTAATAATCAGACCACGGTTTGAGACAAACGATCCAGTACATCCACTGACTTGAACCAGGGCATCTACCAGTCCGACCTGGCCAGGATTGTAGATGTCTCTCTCACTGATCTTTAATCCGGCTTTCTTCAATCCAGCTCTATTTAATTCGCTCAATGGAAACATTCCCTCATCAGGATTTGCCTTGCTATAAGGACTGTTTGCCATGGTTAAGAATAAAGCTAGTGCAATTGTCGTACGATTTATAAACTTCATAGGATTTTAACTATCAACTGTTGTAAATCTCCAAATTTAAGAAAAGCATTTCGATGAAATCGATTTTTTATGTGAACTAATGTAACAATAGTGGATATACAGGATCTTTTTGGCAAGGTATTTATTGTATAATCAGCAGGCCCAATACCCCTGTTGACTTTAATTGTAAAGGATTTGACATTGGTTTACGACAGGAATCGTAATTTTGTGCTTTAAAGATAGTAAGATGACCTTAATCCAATTGGAATATATTATAGCTGTTGATACCTACCGAAGTTTTGTTGCAGCTGCAGAAAAATGTTTTGTCACGCAACCTACGTTGAGCATGCAAATACAAAAACTTGAAGAGTCTTTAGGGGCAAAAATCTTTGACCGGAGCCGTCAGCCTGTTGTTCCTACAGAAATCGGCGAGAAAATTATTCTTCAAGCTCGAATGGTATTGACGGAAAGCCGAAAAATCAATGAGATTGTACAGGATAAAAAAGGGGAAATTGAGGGTACACTAAGGGTCGGTGTTATCCCGACAATCGCACCATATTTACTTCCGAATGTGCTGACCACATTTATGGAAAAATATCCGAAGCTACAATTGCAGATATGGGAATATACCACAGAACGGATTGTGCATGAATTGAAGGTCGGACTTTTGGACTGTGGTGTGCTATCTACTCCTTTAAATGACCCTGGGATTTTGGAGTCGCCTTTATTTTACGAAAATTTTGTCGCCTATATCTCAGTCAATAGCCCCCTGTTTCCGAAAAAAATACTGAGTGGCGATGATATTGCCGATGATAAACTTTGGTTGCTCAATGAGGGGCATTGTATGCGTGGGCAAGTACTTAATATTTGTCACCACAAACACAATCAAGATCTTACAGGAAGATTTGAATATAACACCGGTAGCGTAGAGACCTTAAAACGTATGGTCGATATCAACGATGGCATCACCATATTGCCTGAATTGTCGATTTGGGATTATTCCGACGAACAATTGGATCGTATCCGTTATTTCAAATCACCAGAACCGGTACGTGAGATATCATTGGTGACCACACAGAACTATGTGAAGAGACAGGCCATCCAGGCGCTGGAAAGAGAAATATTGGCCGTAGTACCCGATAAATTCAAAACAAAAAAGAAGAAGGAAGTGTTGAGCTTTCAATAGAACGATATGGGAAACCTCAAAAGACGTTTTTTTAAAAAAATAGACCAGATCAATCAATGGCGGATGAAGAAAGTTTCGAATCGGAACTTTATCATTATACTCGCATTTTTGGTTGGAATTGTCGGTGGTATTATGGCATCTGTACTGAAAAGATTAACCCATTTTATTGCAACGACAATACAAGATGATATCGACTGGAAAGTAAAATACTCAGTTTACTTAATTTTTCCATTGATCGGAATATTGCTCAGCGTGTTTTTTGTTCGCAAATTTCTAAAAGGGAAGAAGATGGAACATGGGATTACACCCATTATCTATGCCATCAGTCGGAAAGGCAGCCGATTGGATCCCAGTAATATTTATTCTCAGGTAGTGACCTCAGCTATAACCGTTGGCTTTGGCGGTTCCTGTGGTTTGGAAGCACCAGTTGCTTTGGGCGGGTCTTCTATCGGTTCTAATATCGCCCGTTTTTTTGGACTGCAGTATAAGGAAGTTACCATGTTATTGGCTTGCGGTGCAGCAGCAGGAATTTCAGGTGCATTCAACAGCCCTTTGGCCGGAATGATCTTTGCCATCGAGATTTTGCTTCCAGAATTTTCAATTCCCGTGTTCATTCCTTTGCTGATCTCATCAGCATTGGCTTCTGTTGTCTCTCGTGTGCTTTATAATGAACCCTTATTCAGTACATTCAATTCCGACTGGCAGGTTTCGGCCTTAATATTTTACCTCTTGTTGGCCGTGTTGATTGGGCTTTATACGATTTACTTTGCACGTGTTTCCAGAAGTGTGGGTAAATGGTTTTCTAAGATTAAGAATCCCTATAATAAAGTCTGGGTCAGTGGAATTGCTTTAGGTCTGATGATTTTTGTATTCCCGGCACTGTATGGCGAGGGCTATATTACCATTCAGCAGATTCTGAATGGTCAGTTTAACTCGATTGTTAAGAACAGTTTGTTTTCAGACTATAAAGATATGGGATTAGTCGTCCTGGGTTATACGATATTGACTTTATTTGGAAAGTCCCTTGCCGCATTATTTACTTTAAATGGCGGTGGAAATGGTGGTGTATTTGGACCAAGTTTAGTCATGGGCGGATTATTAGGATTTGCATTTTCGTATGGTGTAAACTTAACCGGAATAGCCGAGTTAAATGTGCCAAATTTTGTGGTTGCGGGGATGGCCGGTGCGTTGAGCGGCATTATGCATGCGCCGTTGACGGGCATATTTTTGATTGCTGAAGTGACCGGAGGTTATACGTTAATGGTTCCATTGATGTTGGTTTGTTCCATTTCTTATTTGATTAATCGAGCCGTGCTAAAGCATTCCATTTACACCAAGGTATTGGCCGAGTCTGGCGATCTGATTTCTTATGAAGATAAGGATCGATCCGTGTTAAGTATGATGCGGATTAAATATGTATTGGAAACTAATTTTGTGATCTTACGCCCTGACGAAACACCAAAAGGTCGACAAACAGACATCATCCATAGTAAACGCAATATCTTTCCCGTGGTTGATTATGAGGGCAAATTTATGGGACTTCTTTATAGTGAGTTTCTATTTTCAGTCTTATTGGGCGAAGTGGATGGGGGAGATACCACCTTTGAGAAATTAGCGCAGAAGCCAAATGATACCGTTGGGATCAACGAAAACATGGAAATCGTGATGGCTAAAATGAATAAGGACGATACGTGGATACTTCCGGTTTTAGGGGACGAAAATAAATATATGGGCTTTGTTTCCAAATCGAGTGTATTCAATAAATATCGCGCATTACTGATCCGTCAGGGGCACTATTTGGAATAAATCAAGCATACAATTAGGACCCGAAATAAAGCGTGTAAGGATGAACTTCCTTGGATTACCTTTAAACCCAAGGAAGAACAGTGAATTTTTTAAGCGCGCAAAGCCATTATCTTCGTGACATATTTCCCGATGATATCAAACTCCAAGTTGACTGTGCTCCCCACTTCAACCTGCTGCAAGTTGGTATGCTCTAACGTATATGGAATGATGGCAACGGAGAACTGATCGTCTTTAGAATCGACTACTGTCAAGCTGATACCATTTACGGTAATGGATCCTTTTTCTACGGTGATATTTTGTTTGGAAACATCATATTGAAAGGTGAAAATAAAACTACCATTTTCATCTTTCTTTTGGATACAACGCGCAGTCTGATCTACATGTCCCTGAACGATATGTCCATCAAATCTTCCGCCTGCCAAAGTACAGCGTTCCAGATTGATCAGATCGCCCACCTTCAACTGAGCCAGATTTGTCTTCTGTAGGGTTTCGTCAATTGCTGTCACTTTATGGAGATCATTGTTTAATCCTACTACAGTAAGACAAACACCATTATGACTAACGCTTTGGTCTATTTTAAGTTCATTGGAAATAGCAGAACTGACGTAAAAATGGATATTACTTTTCTCCTGTTCGATATTTTCTATTTTTCCTAAGGTTTCTATGATTCCAGTAAACATGTTATTTTATTTTTGATTGTTTCCAAAGTTACTAAATAAAAAAATGAAATATGATTGTTAAGGTCGCACAAATACTGTCGCGATAAGTCAGGCGTATGCTAGTTGAAACTGGACTTGATGTTCAAACTAGCAGGATCGTTATAGCGATTGTTAAAAGGATCTTTAAAAAGGGCAATCCATCATTTCGGACCCTGTTTATGCATCCAATTGAACCTGTAAAGAATAAGAGTGCTTGATAAAACGAAGCAAAGGAGTGCTCCCTTATTACATAGTAAATTTAAATAATGCACGAGTTAAATACTGTGGTTGGGAGGCGCTGAGCGAAGCTACCAAAAAAAAAGCTTGTTGAAAAATGCAAAAAGATTGTAGTGTACATTGTACACTTACTATTCCTTTTGTGATTGCTATGCTAAAACAAATTTATGGGAGTTGAAAAAAAATATAACAAAATTTTTGTTTATATCATTTGAAGCACTATCTTTGTCCTAGGTTTAGGTTGATTGCCTCTTACAAAGAGGTATTTATAAAAGCTTAGCAGGTCGCCCGACCGAATGCTAAGCTTTTTTTTGTTTCTAGTTTTTTAAAATTATTGCTTTCTTAGTTTACTGATAAACAGTTGTTTGTATTTTTTAAACCGTTCCAACGTTGGACGGGAAGTATTGCCTGAAGGTGGTTAACCTTAGGGGGGATGCTGTGTGAATAGCCTATTGGTCTATCTAGGGGTCGGATGCGGGAAATTGAAGGGAGTTAATTATCCTTTGAAGGCATACCATACAGATAGCATAAGAACACTGAGGTATTCAAATTTTTTAGATTTGAACCTTTCTTTTAATGCGTATAATGCCTTAGACCTTGCATAATAGACGGTCGATGCGGTTGTGTTTAATGTTTCACAAATTTCTTCGGTATTCAAGCCGTCCAAAAAGCTGAGCTTGAAGATCTGAGCCTGCTGTCTGGGGAGCAAATTTATTTCAGCAAGCAGCAATTCGGTGAGTTCTGTCCGGAATATTTTCTTGAGTACATCGTCTTCCGGAACCGACATATGCTGAAGAATATCGAGCTCCTCTTTCCGTATTTTGAATTGCGTCGTTCTTTGCATATCGATACAGGCATTTTTAGTAGCGATAAAAAGAAAGGCTTTCAGGCTTTCATAATTCTCTACCTTTTGTCGATTATTCCATAACTTAACAAAAACATCGGAGACAATTTCTTCGGCGTCGGTTTTGTTGCGGAGGTAGGAAAAGGCAAAATAGCGTAACGAATGACCAAAATGATCCATAAAAAAGCATAAAGCCATTTCATCACCTTCTTTTAGTGTATTGATGTATGATTCTATTTGCCGCATACTTGGTTATTGATCCTTTTACGTTGGCCTTCGGAATATGTTGTACTCCTCTATGGTCGATACGTCATTCAATAGGTACATTCACCTTAGACTCCAGCTGTGGATTGCTGTGCTAAATTACATAAAAAACTTGGGTTGTCATGATTCAATCCGGACAACCCAAGTTTTTTAAGATAAAAAAATGAAGAAAGAAATCGATTTATTTTTTAATCATCTTATTCGCTACAATTTCCCATTCCTGAATATGGGCAGGTCGGTGTTCATGCTGAACAATTTCATCAAAATGTCGCAGCATTTGTGGGTATTGTGCAGCTAAATCATTTTCTTCCCAAGGGTCTGTCGTTAAATCAAACAATTGCCATTTTGCTTTGGGGTTTTTCTTCAGATCGAGTTTGACGACCTTCCAACGTCCTTCGCGTATGGCGAGCTGGCCGCCCTTTTCTGGATATTCGAAATAGAGGTATTGATGTTTCTGTTGATTCTTCTGACCCAGCCAGGTTGGAAGGAGGGAGAGCCCATTGCTGTGTCCGGGGCTTTGTTGAACCAGCTGTGCGAAGGTTGCCATGAGGTCATATTGGGCCGAGATAAGGTCCGTGTCAGCATTGGCTTTGATATGGTTTGGCCACCTGACAATTAACGGAACTTTGATACCACCTTCAAAAACATCCATTTTTAATCCCCTAAGCGAATCGACACTGCGGAAAAAGCGATAATCTATGCCCCCATTAAAACCAGTTCCGTTGTCACTGGAAAACAGAATAATGGTATTGTCATCTATTCCCAATGATTTGATATGTTTCATAATCGTACCGACTTGGTCATCCAGATAGGTGATCATACCCGCATAGGTCGCTCTTGGATAGGGGGTAGCGGTATAGCCGTCCTGTCCGTAATACGGTTTGTCCTGGAAGAGGTCCTTATATTTATCCACATATTCCTGGGGAACTTGTAGTGATAAGTGCGGCAAAGTATAAGGAAGGTATAAGAAAAAAGGTTTACTTCGGTTTTTGTCGATAAAAGCCAGCGCTTTCGCTGTCATTAGTTCAGGTGCATATTCCTTACCGTCAAACTGCTTGAAGTCCTCTGCCGTGGCCTTACTGGAATCTAAAGGAGTATGTACAAATTTTTCCTTGTTTTGAAGGGGATATTTTGTTTCATTTTCCCAAAGATGAGTTGGGTAGTAATTGTGGGCCTGTTTTTGGTCCAGGTAGCCAAAAAAATAATCAAATCCCTGTTTGTTGGGGCTTCCGGTGGAATTATTCATCCCAAGTCCCCACTTTCCAATGGCTGCGGTCTGATAGCCGGCTTTTTTAAATAGGTGAGCCATGGTATACGTTCCTTCAGGAAGTGGCATCTGGCCAGCTTCGAGACTATCTGCAAAACCGCCCAATTCATAATTTCCGCGAATATAGGATTGGCCACCATGCTTGCCCGTCAATAACATGCAGCGGGCGGGGGCACAGACAGGCGTACTTGTATAGTGGTTTATAAAACGTAGACCTTCACGTGCCAGCTGTTGGATATGTGGTGTTTTGATCAATCGCTGTCCATAGGGCTCCGTTTCGGCATAACCTAAATCGTCCGCATAAAAAAATATAATATTGGGCAATTTTTGTTGCTTTTTCTTTTGTTGTGCAAAAAGAGTCCCCCATCCGAGGAGGATGAGGGCGAGTCCAGCTTTTATTTTCATTTTTTACGTTCTCCTTCCAATAACTGCTTGAGTTCAGCGACCTTTTCTGGATATTTTGAAGCCACATTATTCTTTTCGCCGATATCATTTTTGAGATCGTATAACTGATCTTCCGGAAGACTTCCTGTTTCAGTATCGGTTAGTTTCATGTAGGGGGCACCTTTGCTGGGTGCAATATATTTCCATTCGTCCTTTACGATAGCCAGTGTCTGCGCATGCTGTACCATACTGCTACGTCCCTTATTATCTTGACCGGTTAAGGTTTTCAAGAGTGGGGCGCTGTCTTTTGCTTCATCTGCTTTTAGTGGAACATCCAATAATTGGGCACTTGTTGCCAACAGATCTATTTGGCTGATCAAAGCATTGGAAACTTTCCCCTGTGCAACACCTTTGCCGCTCACGATAAAGGGCACGCGCGTTCCGCCTTCGAAGATGCTATATTTGCCACCGCGTAGTGGGCCTGCGGGTAGATGGCCATTTTGTTGGGCCACAGCTCCATCCATATAGCCGTCGTCGAGAACGGGCCCGTTGTCGCTACTGAAAATTATAATCGTGTTTTTGTCAAGTCCCAAGAGCTGCAACTGCTGTTGAATTTGTCCGACGGTCCAATCCAATTGCAGAATAGCATCGCCGCGGTAGCCGAGTTTGCTTTTCCCTTTAAATTGTGTTGCGGGCATACGTGGGACATGTGGTTCTGTCAAGCAGAAATAGAGAAAGAACGGTTTGTTTTGATGTTGGGAAATAAAGTCCTGGGCTTTGTGGAGAAATGTTGTGGAAACTTCTTCATCCACCCACTTGGCACGTGTTCCGCCGCTCATGTAGCCGATTCTTCCGATACCGTTGACGATAGTCTGATTGTGGCCCTGACCCGGTGAAGAATGCATTTTGAGCAGTTCGGGGTGTTCTTTGCCCGTAGGGTCGTTCCCAATTTTCTTTTCATAGTCCACCAGAATTGGATCATTGGCTTCAGCGGCCACAACTTGATCATTTTCAAGAAACACTGTTGGGACGCGATCTGCTGTTGCAGGAAAAATGAATGAATAGTCAAAGCCTACATCATTAGGCCCGGGTTTAATGGGGGCATTCCAGTCTTTTTGGACCTGATTTCCGAGTCCCATATGCCATTTTCCAACAATGGCAGTAGCATAGCCGGCATGTTTAAATACCTTGGGTAATGTAATTTTATCCGTAGGAACGATTAGTTTGGCATCGCCGGGCAGAATGCCTGTCCCTTCCTGGCGCCATGGATACGTCCCGGTCATCAATGCAAAACGGGAAGGGGTGCAAGTTGCCGATGTACTATGTGCATTGGTAAATCGGACGCCGTTCCGGGCGAGCTTATCCAGGTTGGGTGTCTCGATTTGTTTGGCACCATAGCTACTTAAATCACCGAAACCAAGATCATCCGCATAAATATAGATGACATTCGGTTTACTTGCCTTTTGGGCAAAACTAACGGTGGGTAGCGTAACAAAAAGGCTCGCGGAGAGTAATAACGCTAGAGATAGTGGCTTCTTCATGTACGTTGAATTTTGTTTAAAGGGCATCGTTTGACAATTGACGATACCCAAGGTACTATTTTAAATTTGGATTGATATTAATTTCATTCTGTGGAATTGGCCAATGTTCATCTTGGCCAGCTCGGAAGGCCTTACTGGTTACGTACCATCGGCTATAAGGATCTTTGTTTCCACCTGCTTTTATGCGGAGATTTTTCGCACCTGGGAATGGTGCCCCATAGAAATCGCCCTTTAGTACATCTTTTGCGATACCCCAACGTAATAAATCCCAATAACGGAGTCCTTCCAGTGCAAGTTCGACACGTCTTTCGTTACGTAAGGTCGAACGCAGTGCGCTACTGCTTTGGACGGTGATGGCTGGCATATTAACGCTGCTTCTTTTTCTGACAGCGTTGATAGTTTTGTCCAGTAGGTCGCTGGTAATAGGATCACCATTTTCGAGTTTGGCTTCAAGGTAACTCAGGAGGACTTCGGCGTAGCGTATAATAGGAACATCGGCTCCAGAGTTTTGTAAGTTTCCACTAAAGCCTTCGTCGTTGAACTTGCGCAATCCGTAGCCCGTGCGTGTTGCCTGTTTTGTTGTTGTCAATTGATCAATAGACAATGTGGAATCTGGATGTGAGGTGTATTTTAAATTTTTAAAGCGGTCTCCATTTGTTATCACCGTGAAGGCTAAACGCGGATCCCGGTTTTTGCTGATGTCTTGCGCATTATATCGCGCATCATCGTACGAAAATGCCGTTCCATCGGTGAAACCATAGCTTTCTACAAGGCTACCAAGCGGGCAATGGAGATGCCAACCCCCAGCGACTGCGGGAAAATTGTGTTGGAACATACCGTTTCCAGCGAGATCAACAAGATACTGCGTGGCAAAAATAATCTCTTTGCTCGTTTCGTTGGTTCCATTAAATAAGCCTGAATAGTTGGGATCAATGCTGTTTTCATTGGCATTGATGATCTGCTCATAACTTTTGATCGCGTCGGCGTAGGCTTTTTCGGCCAGTTGGATGCGTCCCAGGAAAGCGAGGGCTGCCTGTTTGCTTGCGCGGCCCCGTTCTGCGGCAGTCAATTTGCCATAACTCGGTAAGTCGTTTGCCGCTTCCTGTAATTCACGTTCAACAAAAGTAACCAATTCCTGTTTTTTTGCTTTGGATACCTGGTTTGCCTCATTGGGTGTTAAGGTTTTGGTCACCAAGGGAGCGTCACCCCAGTATTGAGAGAGGTAGAAATATTGACAGGCACGTATAAAGCGCGCTTCTGCCTTGAAACGAGCGAGTAGTTCAGCTGAAATCGGCGTCTTATCAATATTTTCAAGGAAATAATTTGCACGGGCGATTTTCTTATAGGTATACTGCCAATAATTGTCTAAGTTGCCGTTATTGCTCGTTAATGTTCCATCGGATAGCTTGTTGAAAACCGAATTATCACCACGTCTATCGTAGGCATTGTCCGAAGCAAACTCCAGATAAAGTAGCCCGTTATAGGACCACCAGTCTGTGGGGCTGAATTCGGCGAGGGAGTTCATTTGGATTTCTGCTTTGTATAATCCTGTCAGCGCTGATTGCGCATTCGTTTCACTGGTCCAAAAAGTCTCGTTTGCAAATTTATCAAGCGGATTGGTTTCCAGCTGTTTTTTGCAGCTGATGCTCAGGCTTGATGCAAGAAGAATGCATAGGGCCAATTTTATATGTCTGTGTGTGCTATGTATCATGGTTTTTTATCGATCGGTTAAAAACTAAGGTTAACCCCAAATGTAAAATTGCGCATAATAGGGTAGTAGGCGCCGCTTGAATTGATTTCCGGATCCCAGCCTTTTCTATAATTGCTTTTGGTAAATAGGTTTTCGGCGTTTGCATAGATCCGCAGGCCTGACAATTTCCATTTTGCAAGGGTGTTCTTGGGAATGGTATAGCCTAATTGCATATTTTTGAGGCGTAAGTAGCTCGCATCCAAAAGCCAGTAGTCTGACAGCAGGGTATTGGGAGTACCTGTGCTTGGCAATTGTTCAATTCTTGGGTAAACCGCATTGCGGTCGGGATTTGCTGCTGTCCATCTTCCATCAGCTTGCCAGCGTTGGATATTGCCGTTTTGTGTCAACGCAAATCCAGCATAATTGTCCAATAAGCCTTTAACACCACTTACACCTTGAAGAAGTATTCCTAAGTCAAAACCTTTATAGCTCATCCCGATATTCATCCCGTAGGTGTATTTGGGGATACGTGATCCGATCACAGTTCGGTCATATGTGGCATCTACTTTTCCATCAGGTATGCCGTCGGGGCCACTAATGTCTTTGTATCGGATATCGCCTGGCTGTGGCTTTGGGTTGATGCTGGTTTGATTGGCCCAGCTTGCAATATCAGCAGCATCGATAAATAGGCCATCGGCTTGGTAGCCATAGTAAGCCTGTATGGGGTAACCGATAAATAGGGTTGAACCATTTCCAACTAAGCCATTTGGCTGGTTGATATTGCCGACACCCAAATCGACGACTCTATTTTTGACGGTAGAGAAGTTTAGATTCACATTATACGAAAATTCGTTCAACTTCTTTTGATGTCCTAAGGTGAATTCCCAGCCACTATTTCGAAGTTTTCCAGAATTCTGTACGCCTACTTCAAACCCCAAAACTTTGGAAACACTAGAACCTGGGCTCACCAAAATATCGTAAGTATAACGGTTATAATAGGTACTACTGAATGTCAATAAATTTTTAAATAAAGCCACTTCCATGCCCGCATCTGCCGTTCTGGTTGATTCCCAGCGTAGCGTAGGGTCAACAATGGTGGTTCTGGCGACCCCTGGAGAAATGGTGTTTCCAAAAGGGTAATTATAACCCGGATTTAAAACATCCTGGTATGGGTAGTTAGAGACAACACGCTGTTGTATATTGCCGACAATATTTTGGTTTCCAAGTACCCCATAAGATCCTTTGATTTTCAATTCGTCGATCCAGCTATAATGGTCCTTTATAAACGATTCTTCACTCAGCAACCAACCTACTGCAATCGAAGGGAAGGTCGCATATTTTTTATCGGTTGGAAAACGGGATGACCCATCGTATCGAACAACACCCTCGACAAGGTATTTCTTGGCATAATTATATTGTACGCGTGCAAATAATGATTCTAATGCCCACTCTGAGGCTGTCCCAGCGTTCTGTTGCCCATCTGGTGAACCTACATTTAACTCGGTAAGATCATTACTGGGAAAATTCTGGCGGTAAGCGCTTAAACCTTCGCTGTAGCCTTTTTCGAAAGAATAACCACCTAATATTTTCAGGTTATGCGACCCGAAAGTCTTCGTGTAGTCTGCTAAAGCTTGAAAAGTTTTGTAAGTGTCGTAGGGCGCACTTTGGTTCAGATTTGAGGGGCCCAGAATTATGGAATTGTTGATCCGTTGCGAAGCTCTGAAAAGTTTTGTACGGCCATTCGTCTGCGTATACCCGCCAATAGCGGATAAGGTCAGATCTGAAATCGGTTTCCAATCGAGCCTTGCGTTTCCCGAGATATTGGATACTTTTTCTTTGTAGAAGGATTCGCTCTCCAGGAAAGATACGGGTGTCCCTTTCAGGTTATTTCCTGCGCCCCAGTCACCGTTGCTCAACCGAATAGGGTATATGGCGGGATAGCGAATCACCTGAGAAATGATATCCGTCATGCGGGAGAAGTCGAGCGTTGCCGGTGCTGCCGGTTCGTCTGTTTCGGTCTGAATTGCTGCTACCCGCGTCGTTAATTTGAGCTTGTCATTGAGGTTTGATATGAGATTGAGGCGGACATTGTATTTGTCAAAATTGTTTTTGATGACAATACCTTTTTGATTCAAAAAACCAGCAGATAAGGTGTATTGTATTTTATCTGTGGTATTGGATATATTTAAATTGTGGCCTGTTTGTGTCGCTTGCGACTTAAATGAGCTTGCCATATAATTGGCATTGGGATAATTGTCAGGATCTGAGCCATCCTTAAATTTTTGGATTTCTTCGGCCGTATAACCACCGCCACCACTTGTGGTTTCGTTGAGTAAGGAAGCGTACTCCCAAGAGTTGACAAATTCGGGGAATGCTGTTGGCTTTTGGATCCCATAATAACCATTGTAATTGACCGTTAATTTTCCGCCAGCTGCGCCTGTTTTTGTTGTTACCAGAATAACGCCGTTTGCGGCTCTAGCTCCATATATGGCTGCTGAGGAGGCGTCTTTCAATACCGATATCGAGGCAACATCATTTGGATCAATATCATTAAAGGAATTGGTGGGGATACCATCAACTAAAATAAGTGCGTCGGTACTGGCGCCGAATGATCCCACACCACGAATCTGTATCGTATTGTTTGCTGCCCCGGGTTGGCCAGATCGCTGTATGACGGTCACGCCCGGCATTTGACCTGTGAGGGCCTGAGCAAGCTGGGGAACGGAGCGTTTGGCGAGTTGTTTCCCATCAACTTGGGAAACCGAACCGATTAGTTCTTTCTTTTTTGTCGTACCGTAGCCTACGACGACGACTTCCTCCAATGCGTCGATATGCTGGCTAAGTTCAATATTGAGGTAGGGCTGGTTGGCCAACGGGATTTCCTTGGTTTGGTAGCCGATCATTTTAATGACAAGTACGGCGTTATTATTTGCTTCAATCTGAAAGTTACCACTTGCATCTGTAGTAGTTGCTTTTGTCGAACCTTTTATCATAATTGTTGCACCTTGGAGCGCGGTTCCTTTGCTATCGTGAACATTTCCCTTGATGGTGCGGTTTTGTTGCACTAAGACGTAATTGCTTGGAAGGTCATACGTTAGGTGGTTTGTTTTTAACTTCGTTACGACAAGCATATTATCCTGAAAACTCCAATCCACAGGTTGGCCTTTTAAGAGGATCGGTACAGCTTTTTCTAAAGGCATATTGCGAACCTGCGCCTCAATTTTTAGTTCAGCAAGTTCTTTACCATTCAATAGAAAGGGGACGCCACTCTGTTTTTGGATGGTACGTAGTACCTGCACCAATGACATTTTTTTGGCGTTAATCGTGATTGATTGTGCGTAGCTGGCTGCAGACAGCTTAACAACACATGCAAGAGTAAAAAATGCGCTCAGCTTCATTTTGGTCTTCCATTGCTTGGGAATGTTCACAGCAATTCGATTTCTATGAACAAGAAATTTAAAATTCATAAATTTGTTGAATTAGGGATATAATCTATTGTTAAACTGATTGGGTAAATCGGTCAAAAATGGAGATCGCTATTATGGCCGATTAATGTTCGTAGCATTGGTCGGCTTTTTTTTTTATCTCGTTTTGTCTCCTTAGGTTGGTTTTCTCATAATTGTTGTTTTTGGGTTATTTCATGGATAATTGGTTAGTTTGAAACAAAGAGTTTACGGATGCCATTTTCTTGAATCAATTCAAATTTAATATGGCTACGTTCCAAAATTTTTAGGACTGCCGATAGACTTTTCGTACGTTGAATTTCGCCATATAATAGTGTTTCTTTTATCGGTTGCGTGTAGATGATTTGCAGGTCATACCATTGACCGATCAATTGTAGGGCAGTATGAAGGTCCGTTTCATTAAAATAGAATTTATTGTCGAGCCATGCGATGTAGTTAGCGGGATCGACCACTTTTTTGGATAGTTGACCCGAAGCTAAGAGCGCTTGTTGGTTGGGTGTGAGCTGTAACGTTTGCCCTTGCGCGGATAGATTGATGCTTCCCTCCACAAGCGTTGTACTACTTTGGGATTTCGAATAGGTGTTTACGTTGAATTCGGTACCGGTGACTTCGATGAGCTGTCCATTGGAAACGACCTGAAATGGAACCTTTTTATTTTTTGCAATTTTGAAATAGGCTTCACCGTCAACTTCAACAACACGTTTGTTTTTTGCAAAATGAAGCGGGTATTTGAGTGTTGTTTTCGCATTGAGTGTAATTTCCGAGCCATCTTCCAATTGGAGTTTCAGCATTGTGCCGGCGGGGGTATTAACTGTGGCCATCAGATCTTCTTTTAAAGATTCGTTTTGTAGAACAGTACCGTCTTCGTAGGTCAATTTATCCCCTGAAACCAGGGCTCCTTTCTGACTCGATACCTGAAGTACTTTGCCATTCGAAAGTCGTATTTCAGCGTTGTTGTTCTGTGCTTCTACATCATTTAAGACCATTCGATCGCTGATCGGTGTAGCCTGTTTTTTTACCACTATGAAATACATCAGACCACCTAAAATTAGGCTTATTAAAGCTGCAGCGTAGGGTAGCAAACGCTTTAGGTTTCTTATAGGAGATGGTTTAATGGCGGAGGTTCGAATGGTTTCTAGGGTCTTTGTCTTTAACCTTTCGTTCCAATTCATCGTATCTGAGGCCTGGAGTAGGCTCCATTGATTTAAATCATTGATAAAATCATCGCGATCTAAAAGGTCTTCAAAAAAAATACGGTGTTCTGCTGATTCGTCCAACCATAGCTTTAAATCGGTCTTTTCATCCGACGTTAAGTTGTCGCCGATGTACTTTATGATTAGTTGTTTGATATCATCAGTCAATCTCATGGTGTATAATTTTAGATAGATACGTAACAGGAAGGATAAACCTTAGTAAAAAAATGAAAAAATATTCAGGTGTAGCATGCCGACAAATATTAAGGTCCATCCGTCAAATATCGTCAGGACCACGTCCAATAGTGCTTTGGCATTTATCTTTCAAGGATTAATTTGCATCTTTAAAAAGATTCTTGTCGTTTAAAGGTTACGCGGGTTTAGCAGTTATGCTATGTGAGAAGTCAGCCTTGAATTCGGTTTTGGAGTTGAGGCGCTCGGAAGGGGCCTGGTCGAAATTTATTAAGGGAAAATAGGAGGGGACGAGAAGTTCAGGCCTATTCGCGGTTTTGTTTATTTTAAAATATTGTGCCGATGAAAAGAAAGCTAAGTTTTATTTTTCTGCGAATTATAGGGTTTAGTGTATCGACGACCTTTGTCCTTACAGCCATACTTCAGGCAAATAATGAGGCTGCAAAAAGAGCACGTTGCTACATGCCCTTTTTTACAGAATCGTTGCTTTCATTCGTAGCACTCTGTATTGCGATTGGTACGATATCTATTTTTCTAAATTTAAATAAGCAATTCAGAAGCAGTAGGCTTGCACGGGCACTTTCCTTTGTTTTATTGCCCGCTGCTATTAGCCTATTGTTTTCGTCCTTTCTGATCCAAACTGGTGGAGCATCCAATATATTTGAAATGCTCCACATGGCTGCAACCATAGTTCCGGTTTGGGGGCTGATCTTATGGCAATATAATAGATTTAGTCGTTGGCTGGCTATTACGACTTACCAACATTAATTATGATGACAGCCATTAAAATCAGGAGTATGCCAAACCATTGGAACCCTGAAACAACTTCCTGCAGAACCAACATGGCAGATAAGGTTGAAACGGGGATTTCCAGACTTGAAATAATATTTCCCATCGCTATTCCAGTTTTCGGGATTCCCTTTGTAAATAGTAAGGGTGGAAGAATCGTTCCAAAAATGGCAATCAATAATCCCCAGGGTAATGCGTTAGGTTGTATATACCGAATAATATCCATGTTCCAAAATGCTACGATGAGCAGCAGTCCGCCTAAAACCAAGAATTGGCTTCGTACCGAACTCGGTAACTCTTTCTCCACTGTGCTTGAAGCATAAATTGCCAGCGCATAACTTATTCCCGCTCCGAAACCCAGTATTATTCCTCTGTAATCAAGCGCATTATTGTTTTGGAATAAATTGGTTGCTAAGGTCGTGCCGAGCAAAACAATAATCACTCCTGCTAGTTTACCTTTTGATGGGAGCTTTTTCAGTAGCACTGCTTCTGCCACTAAACTTATCCAAATAGACTGCATCAGCAGGATAATCCCAACGGATACGGGAATATATTGGATGGAGAGATAGTAAAGTGTTGTTGTTAGACCAAGGGAAATGCCCCAGACCATCAGTTTAATTTTTGATGAAAATTTGATGATGTTATGTTCTTTTGTGTGACGTTTTGACAACAGATTAAAGGCCAGCAAAAAGAGAAAACCAAACATAAACTGCAGAAAAGTCAACAGACTTGTGTGTATCCCTAAGTGGTTTGCATATTTCACAATTGTTGCGAGTAGTCCATAGCTGCAAGCGCCTGCAGCAACATAGAGTGTCGATCTATAATCCTTCATGTTGAAAGTAGTTTTGAAATAAAGCCAACTGTTGTGATAGTGATTTGCTCCAATAAGCAGTATCGTGTCCGCCTTTTGATTCGATGTAAAGATGCTCGATGTTTTTGTTGGTCAGATGCTTGTGGAATGTACGGTTCATTTCCAGCATTTGCAGGTCTTCAGTTCCACAATCGAGGATATAGCGTTGTTTATTGTGCTTCATTTTATCTTCGTTGCTGTAGATGCGGTCTACATCGTTCAGATTTTTGAAATCGCCCAATACCTTGTCTACCTGATATTGCTGGTAGGCCTGTCCGAAGCGGTCAAAATCAAGTGCGCCGCATGAACTTCCGACGATCGAAAATGTTTGTGGGTAGGCTATGCCGATGTGCAATGCTCCGTAGCCACCCATGCTCCAGCCCAGTATTCCGCGCGCATTTCGGTTTTGTTGCGTCGGGTAGTGATGATCGATGTAATTGACTAGCTCATTTCCGATAAAGGTGCTGTACTGTGAATGTGGATCGATGGGGCTATCTACGTACCAAGAATTGAAATTTCCATCTGGTAGCACGTAAATAGTCTGAAAAGTTTTTGCTTTTTGGATTAAGTCGGGAATGTCTTCTTGCACTGTACGGGTGGGGGTGCCGCTATAACCATGGAGAATATAAACTGTTTTATAATTGATCCCGTCTTTCATGTCGGGCGTAATTATAATGGTTTCAATGTTTTTGTCCATTTTGGCACTATGGATTTTTGTCTTAACGACTTTTTGTGCCGCCAGTGGTAGGCTAAGGGCAGAAAATAGGAGGGTGTATACTGTTTTCATAGCTTAAAATTTTATCTTTATAAGGCAAAATTCAAGAGTATAATCTTTAAAAACGTATACAGATGTTGATGGAATTATTCTTTTAATTCCTTACGGATGCGGCTTAATTGCGTGGGAGTTACACCAAGATAGGAGGCGATATGATGCTGTTTGAGGCGTTTGAAAAGCACTTGATTCTGATGAAGTTCAAGGTAACGTTCCTTCGCAGATTCCCATTTCAGCTCGATTTCAAGTGGTTCTTTTTTGACCACCCAATTCTTTTCCAGGTAGGCTATCTGAAAGAGTGCTAAATCATGCTTTGTCCGGACAAGCTCACGGAAAGCCTTGGCAGAATACTGAATCAACTCAACATCTTCGAGTGCAACGATGTTGAACGCGCTCGGTGTTTCTGTGATGATGGCGGCGGTGGAAGCACAAAAGCTATTTTCTTCAAAAAACATTTTATAGATGGTATTACCATCAGCGTCTAATTTATAATAGCCTAATAATCCTTTGCAGATAAAATAATAGTACTTGGCATATTCTCCAGCACGTAGAATATGTTCATTTTTTTTGAACTGCTTCACCTGAAAGATAGTTTTCAAAATGTCTGTTGTTTTTGCACTGAGCGCAGCATAAGTATTCATTTCGAAGAGTAGTTTTTCTATCATCTGGGGCAATTGTTTTTGTACATGCTGGTCTGTCTTATTAACAAAGTTAGTGAAATGACAGCTGCAATAGTGTCTTTACGGACTGTAACTTGGAAATTAATGATTTTTACACTAGTCTTTGATGTAATACTCTGTTCCATTTAAGCCGACATAGATTTCCTTATCGAGGTCACCGCGATAGCCAATAAATAGCGGATACTGCTGTTCACGTAGTGGATTATTATAAAGTTCCTCGATATTCGCATACTTTGCTTTAACAACGATCTGATTGGTTTCGCTATTTTTTATTCCCTTCAGTAAAGTGTGTTCACTGGTAAAATCTATGTAGGGTATTTCTTTTCGTTTGGGCTGAAAAACCAATTTAACACCTTCTTCAATCAACTCCTTGTTTTTTGTTCGAAATTCCTGAATGGATTGCTCGTCCGGAAATAGTTGTTTTCCGTTCCGGTTGTCTCTGATGTGTTGAAAGAGTGTGTTTTGATCTATGTTGTCGCTATAATAAACAGTTGAATTTTTGTACAGATAAATGGTTGTTTCACCTGTTTTAAAATCGGTTGGATTGTATTTATATACTCGTGTACCCTTTTTATCGATGCGGTATCGCTCACCATTGAATAGAACCCAGGCATAGTCTGCTGTTCCATATTTAATGATCTCGGCATTATTCACATGGAAAAGTTGGAAATTGTAATCAGCCTCGAATAATTCTGCCTTTTCAAAAAGCGCTTTTATCTTAATGTTTAGCGATTTGTCAGAGTAGCCATATAAGCTGTTCTGCATGAGTGTCGGAATTAAATCAGGATACGCCAAATCTGTTGAGGCTAATTTATCTTGGGCATGAGCAGGAATACATAAAAAGGTTAGAAGAAGTAAAACAAAATTTTTCATCCGTTGTGCTATTTAATGTGCCTAACAAAGCTATTAAATTAGCTCTGTAAAAAAATCAATGGAAATAGTGATTTTTAATATTGCTGAGCCCCGAAAGGATCGAACCCGGCCGAACTTTTTTTCGGATCCTAATAGCTTTAAAACAAAAAAAGCTAATCTTGCGATTAGCTTTTCTTTTGTGATCCCGCTGGGATTCGAACCCAGGACCCATACATTAAAAGTGTATTGCTCTACCAGCTGAGCTACGGAATCTTACTTCTTTGTTTTTGAACTACCGTTCCTTGTTTGAAGTGATGCAAAGATAGGGTTAATCCCTATTCCACGCAAGTATTTGTGCCATAAAAATGCGCTACAGCTGTTTAGGGCTTCATTTTTAGTGGTTTATTTTTTCTTTTAGGAGAGGAATTCTCGATCTTCATCCGATAATTGAGGTTTTTTGTGATCGTTTTCTTCTTCCGATTCGTCTATTTCTTCCTCTTCATACGCCCGCTGTTTCTTTTTTCCGATTTTCAATAGAGATACAAATACAATTCCCGCAATAAAAAAGGCCAATAGTAGCTTCCATAGTGCCACTTGCGATTCCCCGATAAAATTGAGCTGCACCGATTGCGGGTTCTTGACACAGACAACTGTGATGATAACCGTAATTAAGATTAAAAAGATATTACGCATGTTACTGTAAGCTATATGTCGTTATTGTAGCAGCGAATATAGGGAATATCTGTTTTTAATCGATATCGATCTTTGCACGATTTAAGCGCAAAGAATTCAAAATAACCGAAACGGAACTAAAACTCATTGCGGCAGCTGCTATCATGGGTGACAAGAGAATTCCGAAAGATGGATATAGCAGGCCGGCTGCCAATGGAATACCGAGTATATTATAGACAAAAGCAAAACCCAGGTTTTCCTTAATGTTACGAAGCAATTTATGACTCAGTACTTTTGCTTTGGCAATTCCAGTAAGATCTCCTTTCAACAAAGTCAAAGAAGCACTTTGTATGGCAACGTCGGTACCCGTACCCATGGCAATGCCGATATCGGCTTGAGCAAGGGCAGGGGCATCATTGATACCATCACCGGCCATCGCGACCACATGGCCTTGTTGCTGTAATGTATGAATCTCTTGCAACTTATCTTTGGGCAAGGCATTGGCTTTGAAATGCTTGATGCCGACTTGATCCGCCACAGCCTTTGCCGTATGGACATTATCTCCAGTCAGCATGATTACATCGACTTGATGTTTTTGGAGGTATTGAATTGCCTGCTTCGATGAAGCCTTGATTTGATCTGAAATACTAAAATAGCCCAATAAGGTTTGATCTTTTGCGAGGAAAGACACCGTTTTTCCATTGAACTGAGCGGTTTCAGCCATCTGCTTCATATCGTGTGGAACTGCTATACCGATAGACTCCATCAACAATTGATTGCCAAGTGCTATACTGTTTCCGTTTATGTTTCCTTTGATTCCTTGTCCCGCTACGTTTTCGAAATCGGAAACTTTACTTTCTGTTTTACTATTTTCTTTTTTTGCTCTTTCAATAATAGCATGACCTAAAGGATGTGTGCTATTGGCATTTAAAGCGGCAGCCAAAGACAATATTTCGTCTTTGCTACTGGAGGAGTTTGGTTGAATATCATCGACGGTGGGTTTTCCTTCGGTGATGGTACCGGTTTTGTCTGTTAGTACCACATCGACCTGGTTCATTTTTTCCAGCGCACTTGCGTCTTTGATCAGGATACCATGTTTGGCCCCTTTTCCGACACCAACCATGACGGACATCGGTGTCGCGAGCCCCAAGGCACAGGGGCAGGCAACAATTAATACGGCAAGTGCATTGGCAAAGCCGAACGCCAAGGAAGCAGACGGAACCCAGAGCCACCAGGTAAGAAATGTCAAAATTGCAATGATTATGACAATCGGAACAAATACCTCGGATACTTTATCTGTTAACCGTTGAATGGGTGCCTTGCTTCTGCTGGCATCATTAACAAGTTGAATAATCTGAGCCAAGAGTGTGTCCGAACCAATACGCTCTGCTTTCATGAGGAAACTGCGGTCGCCATTGATGGTTCCTGAACTGACATGATCGCCTTCCTGCTTTTCTACTGGAATAGGTTCACCCGTCAGCATGGATTCATCGATGCTGCTGTTGCCATCCGTAATTTGTCCGTCGACTGGAATTTTATCACCGGGTTTTACTTTGAGTATATCACCAAGTTGAATTTGATCTATGCCTATTTTTTTATCGATTCCATTTTCCACGCGCGTAGCTTCGGAAGGACTCAGCTTGATCAGTTCTTTGATCGCTGAATTGGTTTTGGAATGTGCTTTAGCCTCCATCACCTGGCCTAACAATACCAGCGTTAGAATGACGGTAACGGACTCGAAGTAAAGCGCAATGTAGCCATGGTGATTTTTTAATTCGTCAGGAAAGATCTGCGGAAAAAATAGACCTACCAAACTATAGACAAACGCAGCTCCAGCACCAAGTGCAATCAGGCTAAACATATTAAGGCGCCAGGTTTTGAAAGATACCCAGCCACGTTGAAAAAAAGACCAACAGGTGTAAAAAACAACCGGTAAAGATAAAACCAGTTGTATCCATCCCGACCAGCTCGGCGGAATGATTTTACCGATCGGGTTGCCCGGAAGCATTTCACCCATGGAAAGTATAAATATGGGGACAGTAAATAGGATAGAGACCCATAATTTCATACGAAGATTACGATAGGTATGATCGTCGTCCGCATTATTACCATTGGCTATAGGCACAAGGTCCATACCACATATGGGGCAATTTCCGGGATGGTCTTGTACAATCTCAGGATGCATTGGGCAAGTATATTGAAGGTCTGTCTTTAATATGGGGACTTTTTCCAGGTTCATGCCGCATACGGGGCAGTTTCCGGGTTCGCCGTAAAGCTTGTCGCCTTCACAATGCATTGGGCAATAGTATTTATCTGCAGACGGATTACCATGTGCTTTGTCGGCAGGGGATGCTGTCTTTGGCTGATGTGTCGTATTATGATCGTTGTGGACGTGACTATGGGGTGTAGGAACTGCTGTACTTGATTGAATAGGCGGATTATGTTGATGTTCCTGATCGCTGTGCGAGACTGAATCGTGTTTTACCAAATGCATGCCACATACGGGGCAGCTTCCTGGTGAATCATAAAGCTTATCGCCTTCACAAAGCATCGGACAATAGTATTTATCTGCAGACGTACTATGATGTACTTTGTCGGGCGTAGCTAATGTTTGTGACTGATGCATTGTCGCATTTGACTGAGCGGAATGATTGTGTTGCTGTTCGCTATGGATAGGCGGAACTTCCATGGATTGATCGGAGGGAACTTCGGAAGTATGCTGATGTGCTTCGCCGATTTGATATGGCCCCAATTTGGATATTATTTCCTGTAATTGCTGTAACGGAATGTGTTTCTGGGATGTTATTGTGATGCTTGGTGGGTTTAAAGTCACCTCGGCATGAACCCCAGGTAACTCGTTCAATGCATGTTCGATTGTTGTTTTACATCCATCACAGGACATTCCTGAAAGTGTATAGCGGTGTTGCATAGCGTTGTCTTTGTTGCCTAAAGTTAAAAGTTATATCGAGGTGATTTTTACACTTTTACCGGGTTTTTTTGTAAAATTTCCCGTTGATAATATGCTTTCAATTTGCCCCCATTTTCTAGGTCGAGCCAGCTTTTTAGTCTTCGGGAGACGGAATGTGATGTGAAAAACATCGAAATCACGCTATGATAAACACAATCGAACTATGTTTTGTTTGCTTGGGGGTAGTTATGGGGGGTGGAATATCTCGTTGATTAAGCTAATAGCATCACTTGGGGATGTTTGATCAATGTATTGATGCTGACCTGCTCTTTCAGCAATGCTTCGTGAAAAGGTGCCGGGATCATCAGTTTAAATGTTTTTTTTGTGGTTTTGACCATGAATAGGGCGCCGTGAACGACCTGTTTATCATCTATGATCAACGTGTGCTGTTTTACCAATTGGCTTCCCAATTTTTCCTTTTCGATGAGCTGTATAAGTTGTTGCATTGTATCAGAATATTTAGCCAAAATTACCAAATACTTAGCATTTATTGTTTTTTTTTCTAATCGTCGCTCTTTGAAATTTATCCACTGCTTTCCACCTTTTATTATCTTTTTAATAGCTAATAATCGTTTTAGCAAAGAAGAGTTTTCAAAACTTAGCGCAATCGATTGCGTATTTGGTCTGCTAAAATGCTAAATATGAGCAGCATGTGTTTGCTAAAGTTTGTTTAACTTTTTTAGCTTTGTGCAACAAATATCCAATAAAACAATATTATGAGTGGTATAACTACACTAGGTCAATTTATCATTGAAAAACAGGCCGATTTTCCATATGCCAAAGGGGAACTTTCTAGACTCTTGCGCGATATTGGAATTGCGGCAAAAATTGTAAATAGAGAGGTAAATAAAGCGGGATTGGTTGATATTTTAGGCGATGTAGGACAGGTTAATGTGCAGGGCGAGGGACAAAAGAAACTGGATGTTTACGCTGATGAACAGTTTATCAAAGCACTTCAAAGTGGGGGCGAATGCTGTGTAGTTGCCTCAGAGGAGCATGAAAATCCAGTTTACATCCAGTCAGGGGTTTCCAAAAATGCCAAATATATTGTGTGTATTGACCCCCTGGATGGCTCAAGCAATATTGATGTCAACGTATCTGTGGGGACTATTTTTTCCATTTATCGACGAATTTCTGATACGGGTGTTTCTTGTAATAGCAATGATATTTTACAACATGGAACGAAACAGGTCGCTGCAGGTTATGTGGTCTATGGTAGTTCAACCATGTTGGTGTATACAACCGGAAAGGGCGTAAACGGATTCACATTGGATCCATCGATCGGCGAGTTTTGTTTATCCCATCCCGACATGAAAATTCCGGCTTCGGGCCAAATTTATTCAATTAACGAGGGAAATTATTCCAAATTTCCAAACGGCGTCAAGCAATATATCAAATATTGCCAAATGGAAGACAGTGCAACGAAACGCCCCTATGCGTCACGGTATATCGGCTCAATGGTCGCCGATATTCACCGTAATCTCCTCAAAGGGGGCATCTTTCTTTATCCAACGACTTCTGCACACCCTAATGGGAAACTGAGATTGATGTATGAGTGCAATCCAATCGCTTTTATTATCGAGCAGGCCGGAGGTAAAGCTTCGAATGGATCTCAGCGTATACTAGCTATTGAGCCAAAAACTTTGCACCAACGATCAGCAGCTTTTTTGGGCAATACCGATATGGTGGAATTGCTGGAAGATTTTCTGAAAAAATACAGTGATTGATTCTGTAGTGATTCAATGACAGGTAAGATTCTTTAGACCATAAGAATTATTTATCTTTGTCCCCAGAAAATGGCTTCATTATTGCGAAGCCATTTCTTTTTCACGATTTGTAATATGTTACGATTTTTAGTTTTTATTTCATTTATTTCAGTAGTATTTTTTTCTTGTAAAGATAACCCTCCAACTTATGGCGATGTGCTGGCGAAGGAGTTTGAAAATAAGTCCTATAAGGATTTTGACACAGCTGCTTACGTAAAAGTCTTCCGTGACGTGTATGCTAAGGAAAAATCCCAATTGGTTAATCCGAGCTGGATGAAGGAATTATCGGATTCTACTGAAGGGATGACTTTAATTGCCGAACATCTCTTTGATGGTAGTATCGATACTATGATTACTTACTTCGAGCGAAGCGAAGAGCATGGTATTCGGACCAGTTATTTCCATACGGCTGCGATTAAGGAAACGTTGTTTTCGCTTCGAAAACTGAAGGGCAAAGATGTTGCCGAAGTTTATCCTTTATTGGCGAAGCTTGACTTATTGAGCACTGATGGACTCGTGGCTTATATCAGCAGTATCAAATATGGTGTGGTTAATCCCAAACGCCTTTATGGAAGGTATTTCGTTCCTCAAAAACGTATGAGCTATGGCAAAGTTGTCAACTTGTTGGACAGCGTGAAAATCGGAAACGTCTTGGCCGATATACAGCCTAAAAATCAATATTATACTAGATTTCAAGATTTGTTGGAAAATGGGAATCTAAACAGTGCACAACGAAGCCAGGTGTTAATGGTATTGGAAAAATTGCGCTGGATGGGGGATGCTTTTCCGGAGAAATATGTATTTGTGAACATACCTGAACAGCGTTTACATATCATGGAAGATGGGAAGACAAGCCAACTGATGAATGTGTGTGTGGGTGAAACAGACAATCCGGCATATACGCGGAAAGGTGAGAACCATGAGACGCCTGTGATGCAGGGGATGTTGGATGCCATGCAAGTTAATCCGGTATGGAATATTCCAAGCAGTATTGTTAAGAAAGAATTATTGGCAAGTGTTCGGAATAATCCAAACTATTTGGCGTCGCGCAATATGGTGGCTTATTACAAAGGTAAACAAGTGGATCCCACAACTGTCAATTGGAATTCGGATTCTGTGGAGAATTTTCGTTTCAAACAGAATCCCGGTTCGGATAATTCATTGGGGAATGTAAAGTTCCTGTTTGAGAATCCCTATTCTATTTATCTACATGATACGCCGGCAAAACAAATGTTTGGGCAAAGCAACCGGGCGGTCAGCCATGGTTGTGTGCGTGTAGAAAAACCTGTGGATTTGGCTTCTTATCTTGTCAATAATGAAAAACAGGCCGAAAAAATTGCGAAAGAAATTACGACAGATTCCATTTCAAAGTCTCGCTGGGTAACACTAAAACGGCAGATGCCAGTTTATATCACGTATTATACAACTTGGTTGGATGACGAAGGTAAAATTGTTACTTATCCGGATATATACGGGTACGACCCGCGTTTAAAGGAAGCGTTAAAGAAGTATTGGACAAATTGATGAGAAAGGCTTAACCAAATGCGTTAAGCCTTTTTTTTATAGCTAATATTCAGAGTTGTAGGCTAGGGCTATCCGGACAAAAGGATAGTCTTTGTTTACGTTGTTATGGTCTTGATAACGACCTTCCAATCTAAAGTAACCAGAGTAAAGGTTGACGCCAAAGTTCTTCCAGATACGCATTGAAGCACTCGTGGATGCCGTATGAAGAAAATGGTGGGATTTGTTACCACTGATTGTGACAAAATATCCACCACGATAATCTACACCAAATTTAAAGCGGTTCAATGTGCTCAATGTAGCCGAAGCCCTAACATCAGCTCCGGGTCCGTAATCGTATGTGCGGCTTTCACCAAAATGGAGGTAGGGATCGGGTACAGCGGCCAATACCACCGGACCACCACCAAGAATGGTTGTCAGCTTGGTACGGCTACCAATATTGAAGTTTGAAAAGACATTGTAATTGATGCTCTGGGATCCGTAATAAAAAGCTTCATTGCGCAGAAAGTCAAAATGTGCAGACACGATACCACGGTGGCGTCCTGTTAAATTGGAGAGAATACGGTTTCCATATAGCGAAGCATAGACATTGACCGCATTGACAATGGAACTATCATCTGATCCGAGTTCCAAATTGAGGAAGAAGTCATCAAAGGGTTTCTTTTTGTCTATATCATTGTTGGTGTAAATCAGTTTGATACGTGCATATACGTCATTCTTTCCTTTATTTAAGATGTCATGTTCTTTGGCATCAAACCGTCTTAGCCCCAATTCAACTTCGGTGTGCACTAAAGAACTGTCGATAACAGCTCCCTTGACCTTATCTCCCCAGCGCCCGTCGAGCAATCGGTTGAGTCCGTTTATCGGATTGATCAGCATGGCCAGTAGTTCTTTCTTATTACGTTGTCCTTTAGTTAGGCTTGGGCGTGAAAGAATATGATGCGATAGTCTATGGGTCATTTCACCTAAAATAGTACCCCCAAAGCTTGTGTTGATGATATCATTGATGGATGGGGGTTCGGTTTCACCTGCAGTTTCCCAGATATAGCTACCAGCTACGGTTGCAGCTGTTGATTGTAGAAAACTATAGTTGTTGGATCGGAAGGAATTGAAATAAAACTGACCGTGATAAGGGTGCGCCATTTGATTCGTTGCAAAAAGATTGTCGTCCCAGGTCCAGGCAGACAGTTTTAAATGGCTAAAGAAGTTTTTAAAGGAAATATGGGAAACAGGATCTTTTCGAATGAAGTAATTAACCGAGGCAGGAATAGCCTGGATGGAGAACCACTCAATTCCCGCCCTTAAGAAGTTCTTTTTTTGGTAATCAAATAGACTGTCTGTTTGTTTTACATTGATACGATGATTGTTCCATGGTTTTGGCTGCTCGCGGTGGAACAAGTGATTTTTTTCGACTGATGTCGCTCGAAATAGGCTGTCTGAATTCATTAAAGAGTCTCTTGCTGGAAGGAGTGCTGCCTTACTTGGCCCTATATTCCCGAGCTGGACAAGCACCCAAAAGATAAATATAAAGAGACTATAGTGACGTTGGTTAATGCGTTGTTTGATCGAAATGAACATACTGTTTTGCGATAAAATTTGTAAAGAATAACAAATATAGGATAAAAGTGTTTGTGCGATTAGTACCTTTGCAGCAATTATCCTGTTCAAGTAATTAGAAATGAACAATACCTTTGAAATATTCAATATAAAATCGATCAATCTTAAGAATGAGTTGTTTGCAGGATTAACGGTCGCGATGACGATGATTCCGGAATCACTTTCGTTTGCTATTTTGGCTGGATTACCGCCTTTAACGGGACTCTACGCAGCATTTTTAATGGGTTTGATTACTTCCGTTTTGGGAGGCAGGCCAGGGATGGTCTCTGGAGGTGCTGGTGCAACAGTGGTTGTTTTAATGGCCCTGGCGGCAAGTCACGGTATTGATTATCTTTTTGCTGCTGTCGTCTTGGCGGGGCTTCTACAATTTTTGGTCGGACTTTTTAAATGGGGGAAATTTGTACGCTTAATTCCGCAGCCTGTGATGTACGGTTTTTTAAACGGACTGGCCATCATTATTTTTATGGCGCAAGTGGTCCAATTTAAAGAGAACACAGGATCGGGGGTGGAGTGGATGTCGGGAAGTACCTTATACATCATGGGCGGACTGACTCTACTGACGATGTTGATCGTGATTGGATTTCCTCGAATCACAAAGGCAGTCCCGGCCTCTTTAGTCGCTATTCTCGTTGTGTTTGGCTTGGTTTCTCTTTTAGGAATTGATACCAAAAAAGTAGTAGATATAGCCTCTGTCAGTGGGACATTACCCCATTTACATTTACCCAATGTACCCCTGAGCTGGGAAACATTGCAACTGATTTTTCCGTATTCGTTGGTGATGGCCGGAGTAGGGTTGGTGGAATCGCTTTTGACACTAAATATGGTGGACGAAATAACCGCGAGCAAAGGAAATGCAAACCGCGAATCCATGGCGCAGGGGGTAGCCAATGCAATCAATGGATTTTTTGGAGGAATGGGTGGATGTGCTATGGTTGCTCAAACACTGGTCAATTTGAATGCTGGTGCACGCACGAGGCTCTCTTCTTTTATTGGAGCCATGACCATCTTAGTGATTATTTTGGTAGGTGCTCCTTTCATTGAGCAGATACCAATGGCCGCGCTGGTCGGTGTGATGATGATGGTGGCAATAGGTACCTTCCAATGGGTGAGCTTGCGTATTGTCAATAAATTTCCGAAATCTGATATTTTTGTTGGTATTCTTGTCGCAGCGATTACAGTGGTTTTACATAATTTGGCACTTGCGGTGCTGATTGGTGTCGTGGTATCCGCACTTGTATTTGCCTGGGACAATGCGAAGCGTATTCGAGCAAGAAAATATTTGGATGCCGAGGGCATCAAGCATTATGAAATTTATGGACCCCTTTTCTTTGGTTCGACAGCTAACTTCTTGGATAAATTTGATGTTTTGGAAGATCCTGACCGTGTGATTTTAGATTTTAAGGAGAGTCGTGTGGTGGATATGTCCGCTGTGGATGCGCTTAACAAAATTACCGAACGCTATGCCGCACAAGGGAAAAAGATCGAATTGTGGCATCTCAGTGAGGATTGTCGCTCACTGCTAAAAGATGCAGCAGACATTGTGAAGGTCAATATCGTGGAAGATCCCACTTATCGGGTTATGCCGGACAAGTAGACAATTTTTTGCGCAGCTCAAAAAACAGTTCATTTCCCTTTCTTTGGGGAATACTATTGGTGGAATTTGTCAGGTGTAAAATGTCAAACTTAGATTTGAATAAGTGTTGATATTCCGTTTGATCTCCACCGAAAGGTGGTCCCTGTTGTGCAAATTCCCGTTTGAACAATAAGCCCATCAGTATACCCTGAGGCTTGAGCAAAGTATGCATTTGTTGTACATAGCTGGGGCGTAATGAAGGATCCAGTGCACAAAAAAAGGTTTGCTCAATTATATAGTCGTACTGGCCCTGGTGCTGGAAGAAATCTTGACATAGAATTTGGATGTTAGGGTTATTTTCGAATTCCCTTTTTACCTTTGCAACGAGTGTTGGGGCGATATCAAGTAAGGTAATTTGACTGAACCCCATGGCAAGGAGAGCCTTCGCCTCGTAAGCATTTCCACAACCTGGAATTAAAACCGCCGCATCTTTAGCAATAGACCCCGCTGCATAGTTGATGATTGCAGGGGATGCGTAGCCAATATCCCAGCCTGTCGATTTGGTCTTATAACGTTCATCCCAATAGTTCTCATCCAATAGTGAAGAATCCATAGCTGTTTTGTTCTATATACTTTAGCAATTTACATAAATATTAGGTCAATAGTGTGCTTCTCTCCAATGAAAATTGCGTTTAGCTACCCTCTCGGAAGTTGATCATCTAATTTCAATTTTGGGAGCTATCGAAAAGGAGCAAAGTCTTGTAATTCGCTTGCGTGCCATACGATATTAAAATTTATAGCGTTCAATTACTCTAGTAGGGCAAGTACCCTGTGTTTTTAGATGAATTATATTAAAGTAGTCTTATTTATTGTTTTATTTCTAATTGTTGGTCTTGCGTATGCTAACCAAGATTGGAATGGTTTGGAGAGCGCGCATCACTATATCGGTTATTTGCTGTTAACTGTCTATATATCAGGATTAACTATGTTTGTCTACAAACCTCTTAAAGGAGATAGAAAATTGAAACGACATTTTTTTATCCGCTTTTCTGTGGTTTGTATCGCCTTCCTGCTACTTCTTGTCCCATATTTGATTCTTAAGCAACAAAATGATGGTTTGGGGGCAGGATATTTACTCTATTTTATGACAGTCAGTCTTGCGGCACCCTTGTCTATTTATGCCTTTATTGAGATCCTATGGTTATTTACGCAAAAGAAATATCCGCAAATAGGTATTAATCTATTGCTTGTTGGTTATATCTACTGCCTTTTTTTATTCAGTGGTCTATTTGGATATTAAATCTACGGGAGACACGGACTTGTAATCATCGTCTTTTAATCGGTTAAAATTAAGAATGGTTCTGTTCGTTTTTCGAGAATGACTTTTATTGTAAAAAGAATCATTGATCAAAATTGGTGTTTGCTTCTTATCTGGAAAATTGCTAATTTAATAAGGATTCTTAAACCTGAATTTAAAGGATCTCGAGCGTAAACCTGATCAGGTCCCTGTTCTTGAAGATAATAGTTTTATAACCAATTAATGGATTGAGGTATGATACACAAAGTAGTTTCCCTTGTATTGGGAGGAGGTCGAGGATCGCGCCTTTTCCCATTGACGCAACAACGTTCGAAGCCAGCGGTTCCAATAGCTGGAAAATATCGTTTGGTCGATATTCCGATTTCGAACTGTTTGAATTCAGGCTATAATAAGATCTTCGTACTGACGCAGTTCAATTCAGCCTCTTTGAACACACACATCAAAAATTCTTACAATTTCAGCATTTTCAGTAAGGGCTTTGTCGACATCTTGGCTGCAGAGCAGACCAACGAGGGCGATCGTTGGTTTGAGGGTACCGCTGATGCGGTCAGGCGCACGCAGAAGCATCTCCTTAATGTCGATTACGACTACATTCTTGTATTGTCTGGCGATCAGTTGTACCAAATGGATTATTCAAAGCTGATTGATTTCCACGTTGAAAATGGAGGCGATGTTACCATCGCTACGATACCTGTCAATGGTAAAGATGCTACGGGATTTGGTATTTTAAAAGCGAATGAAGCGAATGAGATTACTGCTTTTGTCGAAAAGCCCGATAAGGATGAAGTATTAAATTGGACCTCGGAGGTCTCGGAGGTTTTGCATAAGCAGGGAAGGCATTATTTGGCATCCATGGGCATTTATGTTTTCTCGAAAAACATATTGCGCAACCTTTTGATCGCCAACCCGGGGATGGATTTTGGTAAAGAAATTATACCTGATGCTATCGAAGCACTTCGGGTATTGAGCTATCAATTTGATGGGTATTGGACCGATATCGGGACCATCAAATCATTTTTTGATGCCAATATTGGATTGACAGATGATATTCCGGATTTCAATTTGTTTAATGAAACCGTGTCTACACGTGCGCGGATGCTCCCGCCTTCGAAAATTTCGGGTACAACGTTAAATAATACGGTAATTGCCGATGGATGTATTTTAAATGGCGATAAACTGGAGAGGTCTGTTATTGGGATACGTTCCCGTATTGGTGAAGGAACGGTTATTAAATCGACCTACATGATGGGAACTGATTACTATGAGCAGTTGGAAGAAGTATTGGAGTTGGGAAATACACAAAAGCCACCACCGGTAGGTGTAGGTAAACGTTGTTATATCGAAAACGCAATCTTGGATAAGAACTGCCGAATTGGAGATGACGTTCGTATCATTGGTGGACCGGGTTTGAATGATGGCGATTTTGATACGCATATGATCTGTGATGGGATTGTTGTTGTGAAAAAAGATGCGGTCATTGCCAATGGTGTGACGATAGGACTTTGATCATACATAAATTTTAAATCTAAAGCCCGCTGTTCACATCAATTCATGAAACAGCGGACTTTTGTTTACGCTTTTTGAGCAGACACATCTTCATGTGCCGATTACGCTTTCGCCCTACGGCTATTCAACCTATAAGGGAAGCTGACCCTCTGACGAAGGTGGATGCAAGATGCTTAGTTTCCGAGTTGACAATGCCCGTTGTCTTTTTTTACTGGATATTTTAATATTATCTTTGCGCACGATAAAATAAATACGGATAAAATGAGCACTTACAAAAGATACTTTATTTTTTATTGTATCCTGGTTTCACTTTTTGTAGTACCGGCTACCTCAATTGCCCAAATTCTGTCGGAACAACCGTCGGATTCGAGCCGCGGATCTCATTTTTTTAAGAAAGTTCCTTACAAGGAACTGGCTGTTCCTGTAGGACTGATCACCTATGGTGTCGTTGCCAAAGGGAATCCTTTTTTAAAGGGGATAGATGAAGACATTAGAGACGGCGTATCGAGAGGAACTAGCCGAAAAATTAAGTTGGACGATTTCACCCGCTTTGCTGGAACTGCCGGAGTATTTGTTTTGGACGCGGTAGGGGTGCCTGCCAAGCATAACCTTAAACAACGCCTGTTTACGACAGCTGTTTCTAATATTATTATGACTTCAACCGTGAAAATTATGAAATCCACCATTCCCGTATGGCGGCCTGATAGTTCAGCGAATAATTCCTTTCCTTCAGGGCATGCTGCTACTGCGTTCGTTGGTGCCGAACTGCTTTGGCAGGAATATAGACAGGAGTCAATTTGGTACGGTATTGCAGGATATGCTGTTGCAGCAGGTACCGGTTATCTGCGGATGTACAACGACAAGCATTGGTTCTCGGATATCGCTATGGGAGCTGGGGTCGGTATCTTAAGTACTAAAATCGCCTATTGGTTGCTCCCTTTGGTAGACAGTCGATTACAGAATTCGAAAAAGAGCTATGTTGTGCTTCCAACATATAACGGGAGACAATTTTGTTTAAACGCTAGTTTACAGTTTTAGGCTCATTTTTTTAAGCCCCATTCGGGGTCTCTACATTGATCGTTTTCGGCTTGCCTCAAAACAAAATTTCCTAGATAATATTCGTACAGGGGTATAAATCCACTTTAAACCCCTGTATTCACCACAGTTTTTAGGTGTTCTACCTGAAGATCGGCACTGCTGTGTCAGCCATTTCCGTTCCCTATTTCAGCATGTAACGTTTATGTGAACTTCGGATTAAAAAATCATGTTAATTTCGTAAATAAGAATTTGTTTTTTAAATTTAGTAGACAATCTAATCCACTTTTGCTGTTTTTTACAAAAAGAAAAGCAGGCTAAGTAAATAAACCAAAGTTGAGCCTAAGGGTTCTTTATTATTTTAAACCAATTTGTAATTATGATGAGAAATTTTTTTCTTCATGGAAAGGCGAGACCCATTAGCCTTTTGGGGCTCTGCCTGCTGTTTAGTCAGCCTGATTCTTACGCACTGAATCTGGATCCGATCAATGCTATTGTCGATCAAGATCAGGTTACAGGGATCGTCAAAGATGAGAAAGGTCAGGCATTAGCCGGCGCTACCATCACCGTCAAAGGAACATCCGTTCAAGCATCCTCCAATCAACAAGGTATTTTTGCTATTCGGGCCAAGCGTGGTGATGTTTTGGTCGTGAACTACCAAGGCTTTACAAAACAGGAGGTAGCCGTTTCCGCAGGCAACATCAGTGTTGTTATGGTTTCGAGTGATCAGGCGCTTGAAGAGGTCGTGATCATTGGCTATGGTAAGCAGCGGAAAGGGAATATCACCGGTTCCGTCGCTACCGTCAATGCAGAACAGCTAAAAAATATCCCCAGTTCAAATCTTTCCAATTCACTTGCCGGTAGAGCAGCGGGGGTCAATGTCACCAATACTTCGGGGATGGCTGGAGCATCGTCGAGCTTGCGTATCCGGGGGAGTTTTGCCGAGCCACTTTATGTAATTGATGGTGTGGTCCGCGATAAAGCTGCATTTGATGTGCTTGAAGCGAACGAGGTCGACCAAATGACCTTCTTAAAAGATGCAGCGACTGCCGCGGTGTACGGCACCCGGGCGGGTAATGGCGTTGTCGTTGTGACGACGAAAAAAGGAACAGCGCAAGCACCAGTTTTTAATGTACAAAGTAATTATACTTTTAATACGCCAACACAGGAACTTCTTGCGAATTTAACGACTGCACAAGATGAACTCACCTATCAAAACAGGGTCGCCGAATTTCGCGGTCTTTCCATCCCAAATGGACAAAAAGAGTTTGATTATTTCAAGGATAAAAATTACAATGCAAATGATGTGATCTGGCGCAATCCATTTACCCATCGGCAATCCATATCGGTCAATGGTGGTGGCGACAAAATTACTTATTATAGCTTGCTGAGCTACCGCAAAGAAAATGGATCCTATAAATCTTTGGACCATGAGAAGTTCAATTTGCGCAGCAATATCTCCGCGCAGATTACCGAAGATTTTAGCATGGATTTTAATATCTCAGCCAACCAGACTAATTCGAAGCGCTTTTTTTGGCCCTTTAGCACATCTTCCAATGATGATGATTTTGATGTATCCGATTTCTACCGTGTTACCTTCAACTGGCCAAAGATGTATCCGTTTTACCTGAATGCAGACGGAACACCGAGCAATACACCAACGGCTTATCCCGTACAGACACCTATGGGAAGTTGGCAGGCATGGAATGTGATCGACCAGGTCATCGGTGATCGTTATATCGACCGCAAAGTGCGGCAGGTTAATCCTATTATGACCCTAAACTTGAAGCTGGATAAATTGGTACAAGGTCTATCGACAAAACTTGTGGGGAGTTATCTTGCCAGTGACTATATGCGCAAGCGCTATATGAGCTTTCAAAAAAACTACACCTTTACTTCACTGAATCCAAATGACAACCGCTTTATACCGGCCCCGCCTTCGGAAGCGAATATCAATATCTTTACTTTTAGCCAGAGTCAGCCTTTCATGGATTACAGCCCACAACGATTGTGGGAATATCAGGTAAACTGGTTTTTAAACTATAACCGCAAGTTTGGTAAACATTCCGTCGATGGGACATTGGTTTATGAGCAGTCCAAAAAAGGAGGGACGTACGTTACTTCACGGGCAGAGAATCCGATTACAGCCCTGGATCAGATGTTTATTTATCCTACAGATCGCAATTTTAGGTCGACAACTGCCAATGAAACGATCGATTCGAGACGTGGTATTATAGGGCGTGCCAACTACAATTATGCGGATAAATATATTGCGGAGTTTTCTTTTCGTTACGATGGTTCACCATTATTTCCGACGGATAAGCGGTGGGGATTTTTTCCTTCAGTATCGGCAGCCTGGCGTGTATCGGACGAAAACTTCTTTACGGATATAAAAAATACCATATCGGATTTGAAGTTCCGAGCTTCTTATGGTACAACGGGTAATGATTTGGATGTTAATGCCAATCGAATCGGGCAATTTGGTTATTTAGAAAAGTATACCACCTCGGGCGGCTATATGTTTGGTGACCGCTATTATAATGGTATTGCGTATGGTGCAACCCCAACACAAAATCTAACCTGGACAACTTCTAAGAGTGTCAACTTGGGTTTGGATTTTGGATTTGTTAATAATAAACTGACCGGTAGCCTTGATCTGTTTTCACGCAAGGAAACCAATATTCTTGGTCCAAGATCGCTGAAGGTCCCTGACAATTACGGTCGCGCACTTGCTCCCGAAAATTATGCGGCGAGAAGTTATAAAGGCGGCGAGATTTCTTTTAACTGGAATGACAAGGTTGGTGAAGTGGCTTATGGTCTCAATGCAAATCTGGGGTATGCCAAAGACCGTTGGGACATCATTGACGAAGAACCATCTTATGCATCGGGCCAGCCGCAGAACTTTCGCTCCAGAATTGGGCGGCCAGAAAATAGAATTATCGGCTTAGAGGCACTGGGTTTAGTAAGGACACAGGCTGAAGCCGACGCACTGAAAGCAAAAGGATTTAAGACCTACGGAAGGGATCCTTTTCCTGGGATGATCTTATATAAAGATATTCAAGGGGCGAACTACTCAGGAGGTCCGGATGGGAAAATTGATGATAACGATTTGCAGTTATTGTCAGACAATAATTCTCCGCGCATCAATTACGGGTTTGGCTTCAATGCGAGCTGGAAAGGCTTCTATGTCTCGACATTATTTCAGGGGGTTCTTGCTTATGATCGGATGATCAGTAATCAAGAAGGTGGTGGAATGCGTCAGCATGGCGATACTTTCCGTCCATATTACCCGATTTGGGCCTCCGATGTCTGGACGCTGGATAATACCAATGCGAAATACCCTCGTCCAACAGGCTATTCTGGTTGGGCTGAGTCTGGTGCAGCTCCTTCGTCGTTCTGGATAAGAAATGGAGCCTATCTGCGTTTACGCGATGTTAACGTGTCTTACCGATTGCCGAAAAGCATGACCGAGAAGATCCGTGTAAAAGATGTCAACCTGTTTTTCAATGGAACCAATTTGTTTGTTTTTTCGCCGATGAAAGAATTCCATGATCCGGAACAAAAGCTGTATGATTCTTATCCAGTCATGAAAACCTTTACGTTTGGACTTGATGTTAAATTTTAAATGAAAAAAAGATGAAAAAAATATATTATCCTTTAATAGCGTTGGCTCTGTGTATGTCTTCCTGTAAAAATGTGCTGGACATTGAAGATCTCAATTCGCTGGATGAAGCTAAAGTATGGGCCGATCCAAATCTAGTCAACGGCTATCTTGCCAATCTATATCCACTATTTGGCAACTGGAACGCTGGTGCGGATGGAAATTCGGAACAACTAATTGGCATCGCTTTCCCTTTGGATGCGGTCACCGTCAACAATGGTTCTTACAAATCCTGGGATTATACAACCATCCGAAAAATTAATACGGCGATCCAGAAAGTTGGTGAAAGTACTGTGCTAAAAGCGGACTTCAAAAATGCGGTGATTGGGCAGTCTTTGTTTCTCCGTGCCTATATGTATTTTAATATGGTCAGGATTCATGGTGGGGTCCCTTATATTACGGTACCTCAAGATTTAAAAAATGATGATCTTAATGTACCCCGCAATTCTACAAAAGAGTGTTTTGATTTAATGATCAAAGATTTGGATCAGGCTATTTCCTTACTGCCAAAAACGATTGCCAAGGGTACGGCAGATTATGGAAAGGTTGACGGTGATTTTGCGGCAGCTTTTAAAGCGAAAGTATTGTTATATAAAGCTTCACCCCAGTTTAATCCTTCCAATCCTTATGGAAATGCCTATTGGCAGGAAGCTAATACCGCGAATAAATTAGCTTATGATCAGCTTAAGGCAGATGGCTACAGTTTGACTTCAGATTATTCCAACATCGCGCTGGTAGAAAAAGGTCCAGAGGTTGTTTTTGCCGTGATTAATACCTATCCAAATAAAGTTGCCAATTGGGATAATGGCGTACGTCCGGGATCCGAAAGTAGGGGGCCGGCAGGTTCCGTTCCATCCTGGGAATTTGTAAAAGCTTTTCCAATGAAAGATGGAAAGCTTTATTTCGATCAAACGGGCAAATACTATAAGACAGAAGATCAATTTTTGCAATCCTATTGGGAAAACCGCGATCCGCGTTTTGATAAATCCATTGTGTGGAATGCCAAGATTTATGAAGTTTCAGGAAAGACTGGCAAACGACAATACACTTCTGTAGGTATTGCTCCGGCTTTAGATGACTTTGGTATAAATCCTAACGCAAAAACACCTTCTTCCAATTTGGATCGATATAGTGGGTTTTTTATCTTAAAAAACTCTAAATTATCACTAAAACAGACCGAAGTGGAAACCCAGTATGATGTGGATTTTGTGTTGATGCGCTATGCCGAAGTCCTGTTGAATTATGCTGAAACAGCAAATGAAACCGGAGACTTTGCGACAGCCTTAGATTTGGTGACACAGATCAGAAAAAGAGCGGGTATAGAACCTGGTGCGGATAATAAATATGGTATTGCAGCGACTACGAAAGAGCAAATGCGTGAAGCCATTTTAGCAGAGCGTAATATTGAGTTCTGCTTTGAAGGACATCGTTTTTGGGATTTACGACGGTTACGTAAGTTAAATATACTAAACAATACGACAAAGCATGGAGTTGAAGCTATTGCGATCAATGCTAATGGAACTGAAATGAAACTGGAAGATGCAAATGCATTGGCCAAAACATACACGTTGAAAGAGAATCAGTTTAAATATAGTGTCTTGCAGGTGCCAAGTACAGGAAACAAAGTGAACCTGGTACCAGATACCTATTATTTCTTTCCAATAGCACAATCAGTCATTGATAAAAATCCGAATATCAAGCAGAATAAAGATTGGGGCGGAACATTTAATCCAACCCTAGAATAGTGTATTCACTAAACCCATTCAATAAAAAACACCCTCAACGGCTTTCGCTGTTGGGGGTGTTTTATTTAAATTTCATTTATGGCGAGTTTTTTAATCGCCCGATTGAGCCTTATTTGGATGATAATTTAAAAACTCTTGAACTGAGTCTACCCTGGCCTTTGATTTTGATTTCTGCCGGATAAAGCTCCAAAAGACCATAGGCATTGCTTGTAGGTGTTTCTATCATACCTTCCATGGTCACAAAAGGAATATTGTTTACCATCACATAATTGCCTTTATGATTATGACCGGAAAGTACCAGTTTAACTTCTGGGAATTTGTAGAGTATATCAAGAACTGGCCTATTATTGAGTGTTTCATAACCATTTTCTGGCAATAAGGGATGATGTGTCAATACGATCACATGCTCCTTATTTTTCCGCGCTCGGGCAAGTTCGTTTTGCAACCATAGGAGTTGTTTATGATCAACTCCGCCATTCCAGGGTTGCGTATTTTTCCTTCCGTCTGCCTGTAGGCTACCCACCAAGGTTTTCCATTCACGTTGGTCTGCTGAATTGGGCGTTGTGGCATATTCACTGAGCGCATTCGTATTTAAGAAAACAAATCGCCATTTCCCTTTTGTAAATGCGTAGTATTTAGCTGGCATCCCAAAAGTGGTGTGCAGAAGATCTGGTTTAGATACGCTGACATAGTCATGGTTGCCAAGTAGACAATACATCGGTTTTTTTAAAGGGTAGAGATGTTTTAACAATACAGGTAGATCTTTTGGACCTTCGTCGACAAGATCGCCAAGAACCAATGAAAAATCGACTTTATTGCGATTAAAGAAGTCTACAGCGGTATCGACTTTCATTAAAGAATTGTGGTAGAACCGGCTACCGTGGTCTATTTTGTCTGCGTATTGCATATCGGCCATGATACCGATACGGAGAACCGGCCTGTTGGATTGTGCCATGCTGAATAAGCTTGGTAAAGAGCAGATGACGAATATGGAAAGAAACTTCCATTCCCGTTTGATTTTTAAACCAATCTGTTTCATTTTTTATAGCGTTTTAACATGTGTTTCTATAAGAATACAAGGTACTTGTTCTCTTCATGCTGTCTTATTGTTGATCCAGGTGTGCTTGAACGTTAGCCTCGAATAATTGATTATAATGTTATCACGAGTATACGGAGAATGGATTAGAGATTCAAATAAAATGAATACACAAACGTTTGTGTAAATTGATGAATCCCTAACGAATTATAAATGGCTGCCAACACATATAAACTATCGATCTTTTAGCTTATTGTAATACCGTAAATTGGCGATTGTCGTGTTTAACGAATAAAAGGTTTAGGTAGTTATGGTATTTTGATGCCAATTTATCTCGGAATTATACTTCCCGAATATTGGGCTTGTCGGAAATGTATTTATGAGGGGGCTATGGGTACGGATGCATGGAGGAAACTCCGTACAGTGTTTTGGCGACAGTAAAGCGTTTGGTGAAGTGATTTTCCAGTTTTCGTCTTTTCTGGTTTCGGGGTTAACTGCTGCATTGATCTCAATTTCTTTAAGGGCTTGTTATCTGAAACGAAATGCAAAAAAATAAATGTTTTTTTTACCCTATTTGACGCTATCGATTTGGCGCCTACGAAAAGTGATCATCTGGCGAGTGAGGAAAAGTCGGTGTGTTTTTCGCAGTCTGCATACAGATTGTTCTACTCGTCATACTTATCCTAGTTCCAAAAAGGTACATTCTTAGAATTTAAGAAGGAAAATATTGGTGAACAATTTGGATTAACAAATGTGCTGAGCTTGTCCATATCCTTTTGGACAACAGTGATGATTAGCATTTGAAAAAGTCGTATTTTCACAATAGATAAATTCGATCTATTCCAATCGACAAAAACAATGATAAAACACCATGCAGAAGAAAGAGTCACTATTTACCTGAACACAAAGGAAGAGTGGCGGCTTTGGCTCGAAAACAATCATCAAATAGCACAATCAATTTGGGTGATCTGTAATACCAAAAAATCAAATCTACCAGTAGTCAGTTGGACAGAGCTGGTGGATGAAGCTTTGTGTTTTGGCTGGATTGATAGCACGAGGAGGCCGATTGATGCCTATTCATTTATGCAATTATTTAGTCGAAGAAAACCAAAGAGCACGTGGTCTAGAATCAACAAAGAAAAAGTTAAAAAACTAATCGATGCGAATCTGATGGCTCCAGCGGGGTACGCGGTTATAAAAATAGCACAAGAAAATGGCTCTTGGTCAATTTTGGACAGTGTGGAAGAATTAATTATTCCCGAGGATCTGGATGAAGCATTTCGACATTATGCTGGTTCAAAAGATTATTTTCTTGGGCTGAGTAAATCCGTCAAAAAAATGATGTTGCAATGGATTGTTCTTGCCAAAAGACCAGATACCCGCAAAAAACGCATTGATGAGATTGCCGCAAGAGCAGCAGAAAAAGATAGGCCTAAACAATTTCAGTAAAGGGATCATTTATCGAAATGAATCAGGCCTATAGCATTAGCTTTTGTCTTTTATAACTAATATTGCACGTTCTATGTAGCGTTGTTTCGCTTTTTTTACGTTTTCCATCACTTCCTTATAAGTCAATTTCTTTCTTGGATTTTAACGATTGTTTAGAGTGGTTAAACGTATCAATTAATTTATACGAGTTCAACCAGTAGGAGGGGTTTAACTGGGGGGTAACAGGGGGTTAACAGGGGTATAACAGGGGTAAACCCTTGTTAACCCCCTGCTATATCCCTATAAAAATGGTGTTATTTAGGTTTAACTCACGAACTTGATCTCAATGTGGTAACCTAGTTTATAGGATAAAAAATATGGGGCTCATGCTAAAGCTTATATTAATAGCAACTTGATTTGCTGTATTTGCTCAATTTTTGTATCATTGGGGAGATGATAACCAATGCAGCAGCTTAAGTCTTTTTTATACGCGTATCTCCAACTTTTTCTTTTCCTTTTCTTAGGGCAATCTTCAGTTTGGAGCCAGGTCAATACGTATGCGTTTAAAACCTTAACTTCTGACCAGGGCCTGGTCCATAATCATGTCAATTGCGCACTCAGGGATAAGTACAATTACCTCTGGTTTGGTACCGAATCTGGCCTTAGCCGATTTGATGGGACGCAATTCACAAATTTTCGCTATTCCGCCAATAAACGTACCGGCCTGAGTGGAAATGCAATTTCCGCAATCTTTGAGGGACCAGAAGGCAATGTATGGATTCGCACCAGCAATCGGATGAATGTGTATGATCAGCACTCAGGCATTATCGTCCAGCAGCTTGATTCCATACTGACCCACTTAAAGCTGCCCGTCAAAGACGTACACACGATAAGGCCGCTGGCAGGGCAGACCTTCGCATTATTGTATAGCGATCGTTCGCTGATCTTGTACGATAGCTTAAAGAAAACCTATCGTACTGTACCGTCGTTGACAAAAAACAACCGAATCGCTGATGTGATAGCTGGTCAAGGGCACACGATCTGGGTAATCTACGAAAATGGCCTGTTGGGCCACATCGATACCAAATCATTGCGAAGTACCAAAACCAGCCTATTGCCGATCAGCAGTAAGCTGGTAAATTATAATCTATTTGCCGACCGGGAAGGGGCGATATGGATTTTCTCAAAAGACATTCCAATTGGTGTATACTGGCTTGACCCGAAAGATGGATCAATTCAACACCTCCAAAAAGAACTGTCCAATCCTTTTGTAGGCAATATCGTGCAAGATGATCAAGGGCATCTTTGGCTAGGAACTGATCATGGTGGGATCAATGTTTATGATAAAAAAACAAAAAGTGTACAGATCCTCGCTAACGATAAATATGATTTACGGAGCCTACCTTACAATAGCATAACGGCTTTATATCGGGATAAGTCAGGTATCATATGGGCGGGAACCTATAAAGGTGGCATCAGTTATTATCATCCCAAGCTGTTGTTATTCTCTTTAATCAGGAACTATCCAGGGCTTCCTAAATCGCTTCCCTTTGACGATGTCAATAAGTTTGTACAGGATCGAAAGGGTAATCTATGGATCGGGACAAACGGTGGGGGATTGCTCTATTATAATATCAGTCAGAAAACATTCACGCAATACCTGCATGATCCTCAGGATCCCAACAGTTTGAGCTCCAACGTGATTGTTTCCTTATTGCTGGATACGGAAGATAAGCTGTGGATCGGAACTTATCGAGGTGGTATGTGTCGATTCGACGGCAAAAGTTTTAAGGTTTTCCACCGTGATTCGGCACCTGGAAAGTTGAACGACGATAGTGTATGGGAGATCTACGAGGATAGTCAACATCGATTTTGGATAGGAACCTTAAGTGCTGGCTTGTACCTGTTTGATAAAAAGACAGAACAGTTTTCGAGAGCGTATACTCGGCAGGGACAAACCATTAACAGCAATTATATCTCTGTCTTGTTTGAAGATTCAAAAAAACGGCTCTGGACCGGCACAGCGACAGGTTTGGCATTGTTGGCTCCCGACGACAAGATTAGCTATATGAATACATCCAGTTCGCCCATGAAACTTATGAATGATCTGATTTATGATATTAAAGAGGACAAAACTGGTCGTATTTGGGTAGCAACACAAGAGGGCTTGCATGTAATCGACGGTACAAAAGTAAGCTATCTCACACAGCAGGATGGACTCAGCGACGATGCGATCCTGGCGCTCTTGGTCGATAATCAGGGGGGAATCTGGGCTTCAACAAACAAAGGACTGTCGGCGATTGTCGGCAAAGGGCAGGCCGAGAAGTTCATCATCCGCAATTTTACAAGGGAATCAGGCCTTCAGGGGAATGTATTCAATGAAAACGCCGCTTTAAAAATGCGGGACGGAAGACTTGTCTTTGGTGGGCCAAAGGGATTCAATTTTATCGACCCTAAGAAAATTACCAGCGAAAGTGAACTGGTCTTACCGCTTTTGTCCAATCTTTATTTATTTAACAAGCGGATAGCCGTAGGTGAGGAATTTTCGGGCCGGGTCATTTACGATCAAGCCCTGAATAATCTTAAAGAACTGAGTCTTCCTTACAACCTCAATGCCATTTCGCTGGAGTTCTCTACCTTTGACTACCTGCAACAGCATAATGGACTCTACCAATATCAGCTTGCTGGTCTAAGTGATGAATGGTTTGATTTTGAACCGGCAACCATGCGCGCCAATTTCACCAATCTAGACACCCGAAGCTACAATTTGTATATTCGGCACGCCATCGATTCGAATAGCTGGTCTGAGGGCGTGCTGCTCCTAACAATCGATATACAGCCACCTTTTTGGCGTTCGGCTTGGGCCTTTCTTTTCTATGCCAGCCTGGTACTGATCGTCCTATGGGCTTATTTTTATTTGACAAAACTACGTGTCAAGACGCGCAATCAACTCTACCTCGCCCAGGAACAGGCTGCACAGGCAAAGGAACTGGATGCGTTGAAAACACGTTTCTTTACCAATATAAGTCATGAATTCAGAACTCCGATCAGTTTGATTCTAACTCCAGCGCAGCAGCTGCTGGATGAAGAGCAGCATCCAGAAAAAAAAGCCGACCTAAACTTAATCAAGAAGAATGCAGACCGTCTGCTTAAATTGGTCAATCAGCTGCTGGACTTTAGAAAATTGGAGAAAAGTGAGCTTGAGCTGAACGAAGCGTATGGGGACCTCACGGGATTTATCCGCGAAATGCTTGATGCCTTTGCCGGGATAGCGCATAGCAATCAGATCTCGCTGCAGGTCAATATCGCTCCAGACACCTATCTGTCCTGGTTTGACAAAAACAAATTGGAAAGCATTATTTTCAATCTGATGTCAAATGCGATCAAGTTTAGCCCGGTATCCGGCATTGTGGCATTCAATGCCGAAGTCACTGAACACGAAACAGGAAAGATGCTGCGTATTGAAGTTCAAAATCAGGGTACAGCGATTCCCGAAAACCTACAAGCCCGCGTATTTGAACGTTACATGCAACTGGATGTGCCCAATGGAAAACTGAATCAGGGTACGGGAATCGGGCTTTCTATTGTTAAAGACTATGTCGAATTCTTGGGCGGAACTATCGCGCTGAGCAGCAATGTGCACTGGACGATTTTTAAAGTTCAGCTACCCATACATAAGGCCGAAGCGAGTGTCGATCCTGTCGAAAGCAATAAGCAGGATAAACCCGCTATTTTATTGGTCGAAGATGATATCGACTTCCTCCATTACCTGGAGCGGAGCCTGAGTTCAGCCTACCTAATCCACGCTGCGCAAAGCATCAATGATGCAAAATTGATCCTAAGCAAGCAACAGGTCAATCTGATCATCACCGATCTCAGCCTCCCTGGAGAAAGCGGACTGGAATTTTGCCGGTTTATAAAGGCCCAGGCCAAGCTGGTCCATATCCCTGTGCTGATTGTAACGGCCGTAGTCAATCAGAAAATTGAACTGGAAGCCTTGGAGTCGGGTGCTACAGATTATATCAACAAGCCTTTTAATATTAACCTGCTACGTTCAAAATTAGCGCAGATACTCCATCAACAACAGACAATGGTAAAACGGTATAAAAAACAGATTAATGTTAATCTGGCGCAGCCCGATATCGTATCTGCTGATGAACAGTTTATCCGTATGCTGGTAAAGGAAATTGAACAGGATCTCAGCGACTCTTCGCTTTCTGTCGAACTGCTAGCCAAAAGAATGAACCTCACGCGCGTAGGGCTTTATAAAAAGGTGCTAGCCATCACAGGCTATTCACCGATGGAATACATCCGACATATTCGGCTCAAACGTGCCATGCATCTGGTTCAGAACTCGAAATTATCGATGGCTGAAATTGCTTATGAAGTAGGATTCGGAAATCCGAAACAATTCAGCAAATATTTTAAATCTGCATTTGGCAACTTGCCGTCTTTCTATCGAAAAAGCTTGTAAATAAAAGGTTTATAGGTAATATCGCCTGCGAGTATTCCCATACAAGTTAACAAAATAACCCCTAAAAGTTAACAAAACATACCCCTTATACAACCGGTTGCATTCTATATTTGATCTGTTCTTTCAATAGGAAAGGACGCGTAATAACCAAGGGAATATAATAACCAATAAATCTTATTTAAATGCGCAACTTAACGTACGCTTTAAGTGGTTTGATGCTCTTCGCAATCGTGCAGCAGGGATTTAGCCAAACCAATAAAGCTCATTATGAAAAAATGCCTTCCGGTATTAAGGTCAGCTTCAAAAATTCGGAGACCTCCATTGATCAGGATATTTATTTGGATGTCGTGACCGACAAGATCGTGCGTGTCACAGCTGTTCCGGCTGGTGCAGCCTTACCAGGACAAACAAGCTTAGTAATCGTCGATTCACTGCGCCGGCAAGTAAAATCACTCGCAGTAAGTTCGACGGACTCAACAGTAAATGTCCAAACGGCCAATACGCAGGCCGTAGTTTCCTTGATGAATGGTCAAGTGGAATTTTTTGACCTTAAGGGGCAATCCATCTTGAAAGAAGCAAAGCGGAATTCAAGTTCTTTTTTAGCCAATAGTTATCAAGGTGATGCATTTTATCACATAAACCAGGACTTTATTGTCAATACGGAAGAAGGGATCTATGGACTCGGCCAACATCAGAATGCAGTGATGAACTATAACCGCGGAAAACAGGTTTCACTGCTGCAATATAATACAGAAATCGGAATACCCTTTTTACTGTCAACCAATAACTATGGTATTTTATGGCACAATTACTCCATTACAAAAGCGGGCGACGTAAGGCCCTTATTGCCCTTAAATTCTTTTAAGTTGCAGTCAAAAGAAGGAGAGCCGGGTTGGCTCACGGCAACCTATGTAAATCGGAACAGGGACGAAGAAGTGTATCTATCCCGACCGGAATCGATTATCGACTATGGCTACCTAACAGATCAGCATAAGTTTCCAAAGGGCGTAAATCTGGCCGAAAGTAAGGTCATCTATGCCGGAAGTTTCTCTTCGCCCTACACAGGCAAACATGTGCTGCATTTTAAATATTCAGGTTATATGAAAGTCTGGATTGACGGGGAGCAGGTCGCCGACCGCTGGCGGCAATCCTGGAATGCAGGTACCTTTGAGATTGAAAGGGACCTGCAGAAAGATAAGATCCACCAGATCCGCATGGAATGGATACCAGATGGGGGGGAATCTTATTTTACCTTAAACTGGCAGAGTCCTATCCCAGAAGCGCGCAAAAACGTATTTTCCTTTAATTCGGAAGCTGGAGATGCCATTGATTATTACTTTGTTCAGGGCACATCAATGGATGAGGTCATTGCAGGTTATCGCCACTTGTCCGGCAAGGCACCGATTATGCCGCTTTGGAGCTTCGGATTTTGGCAGAGCAGGGAACGCTACAAGACGCAAGCGGAAATTGAAGCGGTCGCAGCTGAATTCCGTAAGCGCAAGATTCCGATCGACAATATTGTGCAGGATTGGTCTTACTGGACTGAAAATGACTGGGGGAGCCAGAAATTTGATGTAAAGCGTTTTCCAGATCCTCAGGCGATGGTGAAGAAGCTGCATGATCAGCACTTTAAGATCATGATTTCGGCCTGGCCCAAAATCAATGAAGAGTCATCGGTATACCAAGAATTTAAAGCAAACAAATGGATCTATCCGCGAAATATTTATGACGGCCGTAAAGATTGGATCGGAAAGGGCTATACCTCGACATTTTATGATCCTTTCAACAAAGCGGCACGCGATGGGTTCTGGAAATTGTTGGACAACAATCTTTTCAAAATTGGGATCGATGCCTGGTGGATGGATGCGAGTGAGCCAGATATTCACTCCAATATTGATCTGGACGAGCGTAAATCGGTCTTTCAGCCAGCTATAGGATCATCTGTTCGCTACTATAATGTGTTCCCTTTGCAAAATGCCAAGGGTATCTACGAGGGCCAGCGTGAAACAGATCCTAACAAACGGGTGTTTATTCTGACGCGATCCTTTTTTGCAGGGCAGCAGCGCTATGCGGCGGCTGCCTGGAGCGGCGATATTGCTTCGAGATGGCATGACATGAAAGATCAAATTGCCGGGGGCATCAATTTCTCGATGTCCGGTACACCTTATTGGACAATGGATGCAGGTGGCTTTTTGGTTGAAAACAGGTTTCACAAACCTGATGCGGCGGACTTGGAGGAGTGGCGCGAGCTGAATAGCCGCTGGTACCAATACGGGGCATTTTTGCCTTTGTTCAGGGCGCATGGACAATATCCCTACCGCGAGCCGTATAATATCGCTCCTGTGGATCATCCGGCCTATAAAAGCATGACCTACGCGATTAATCTACGGTATAAATTACTGGCCTATAATTATAGTCTTGCCGCGAAGACTTTTTTTGAAGACTATTCGATGATACGTGGACTTGCCATGGATTTCCCTCAGGACAAAGATGGATTCGACCGCAATGACCAATACCTTTGGGGACCATCTTTGCTCATCAGTCCTGTCACTGAAAAAGGTGCGAGCTCACGCAAGATACACTTTCCAAAAGGAACCAGCTGGTATGATCTATACAATGGCAAGATGGTAGCAGGTGGGCAGGATCTGCTTGTTGGTGCACCATACGAACGTATCCCTGTTTATGTCAGAGCCGGAGCAATAGTGCCTATTGGACCGGTCATGCAGTATACTGCCGAGAAAAAGCCGGATGTACTGGATGTCTATGTCTATGCGGGAGCAAACGGTCATTTTTCACTCTATGAAGACGAAGGAAGCAACTATAATTATGAAAAAGGGAAATATAGTCGCATTGATTTCAGTTATGACAATTCGACAAAGACGCTGTCAGTGGCCAACCGTCAGGGTGATTTCGATGGCATGCTGACCAAAAGAAAGTTCAATTTCATTTTTGTCAGCGACAGCAACGCCGTTGGACTGGATGTTTCACCAGCAAAACCCACAGTGGTAACCTATGCCGGTAAAGCCTTGCAGGTCAAATTAAAATAATAAAAACCAATTTATAAATCAAGAGATATGATAAGCAAACAATTGTTGAGCAGGGGCATGGCCGTCGTTGTCATGACCAGCGTAACCTCTTTGGTCTGGGCACAATCCTTTACCGGATCGGTTGTCTCGGCTGATTCAGGACTGCCGATCGGGGGAGCGAGTATCAAAGTAAAGAATCAGAAGATTTCAACAAGCAGTGATGAATCGGGCAAGTTTGCACTGAAGGCCAGCACAGGGACAGTATTGATCGTTACCTACGTGGGGTACAAAACCGAAGAAATTACAGTGACTGGCCCCAATATGGTGATCCGCCTGCAGCCGCAAGCTTCCGATCTTGAAGAGGTGGTGGTTATCGGCTACGGTGTACAAAAGAAAAAACTGAATACAGGAGCCAATTTGAAGGTGGAGGGTGAAGAACTACAGAAGCGCAATCAATTAAACCCGCTGCAGTCGCTTCAGGGGCAAGCACCGGGTGTATCCATTACATCAACTTCCGGTCAGCCGGGAGCAGATATGAAGGTGGTCGTACGGGGGCTGGGAACAATTGGCAATTCAGGCCCCTTGTACGTCATCGATGGCGTTCCGGGAGGGGATATTTCGGTCTTAAATGCGGCCGATATCCAATCTATCGACGTATTGAAAGACGCGGCTTCGGCCGCCATCTATGGTTCGCAGGCTGCCAATGGGGTTATTCTGGTCACCACTAAAATGGGCGCTGCGGGAAAAAATGTGCTGTCGTTTGATGGCTATACAGGCATTCAGAACGTTTCGCGTAAAGCAAAATTGCTGGATGCAGATCAGTACAAGCTGATCATGAATGAGCAATCGCTGAATTCGGGGGCTGGGGTTATTGATTTTAACAGCATGGACGGTCTGGCCAATACCAATTGGATGGATTACATGTTTAAGGATAATGCAAAAATGGACAATTACAATGTTGCCCTGACTGGCGGCAATGAAAAATCCACCTACGCCTTATCGATGAACTATATTGGTCAGGAGGGAATTGTCGGTGGTAAAGATGTTTCCAACTATCAGCGTTATGGTTTCCGTACGAACTCGGAACATAAACTCTTCGATAACTTTGTGAAAATAGGTCAGCACCTTAACTTTAACTACATCAAAAATCGGGGCATCGGTGTAGGCAACCAGTACAATAATACCTTACGCGGTGCTTTTGCGACTTCGCCCTTGTCACCGGTGTACTCGGACAATGGCTTGTACGGAAGTCCTTTCAATGATACCTCCAATTCACCTTGGTACAATGGGGACAGCAATCCATATGGGGTGATGATGACCAATTCGAACAATGCCAATGATGGCCAAAAATTACTGGCGGATGTATTTGCGGAGATTGAGCCGATCAAAGGCTTGAAGGTCCGGTCATTGCTGGGATTCAATTATTATGCTTCAGAATACAGAAGTTTTACGCCCTTATACCGCTTCTCCATCTACACCTACAACCAAGATCATACAACAACCTCACAGAACATGAGCAAAGGTCATACGCTGACCTGGACAAATACGGCTTCCTATGACTTTGATATCCATACGGATCATCTTTTTTCGGCTATGGTTGGTATGGAATCGCTACGTTACCAGGGAACTTACCTTTCGGGGTCCAACTGGAATCTACTTTCGCAGTTCAATGATTTTGCACATGCTTATTTGGATAATACCACAGGCCAGGCACACCTAGACGAAAAAGGGAACGTCGTCGAAACGCGTACCGTGTCTGGAAAACCAGAGAACATCACCCGCAGGGTATCCTATTTTGGACGGCTGGGTTACAACTATAAGGAAAAGTACCTGTTGAATGCTACATTGCGTGCAGATGGATCCTCTAAATTTTCGCGCAGCAATCGCTGGGGATATTTTCCTTCGGTATCGGCAGGCTGGGTAATTTCTTCGGAAGAGTTTTTTAAAGAACATTTAGCGGCTGTAAACTTCTTTAAACTTCGTGCTTCATGGGGGCAAGTGGGTAACCAGGATATCGCTGATTTTCAATATGCGGCACCCATCAGTACCTCAACAGGCATTACATCCTCCAACCCCGGAGCACATTATGTCTTTGGAACGAGCAATAATAATATCGCCGGTGCTTATCCGAGCCGCTTATCCAATCCGAATCTGACCTGGGAAACTTCCGAACAGACCAATATTGGATTTGACGCCAAATTTGCGAACAGCCGCCTGAATGTTGTTGCCGATTTTTATGTCAAAAAGACCAAGAACTGGCTGGTTACAGCGCCTGTTTTGGCGACAACCGGAACGTTGCCCCCTTTTATCAATGGCGGTGACGTGAAGAATACAGGGGTGGAATTGGGCCTAAATTGGGCGGATAAGATCAATGAAGTCAAGTATCGTCTTGGGGTAAATGGTGCCTATAACAAAAATAAGGTGGGACAGATTCCGACTGAAGATGGCATTATCCATGGACAGACAGCCATGTTATACGATAATTCGGAAGAATTTTATCGTGCTGCAAATGGTCTACCCATTGGCTACTTCTGGGGGTATAAGACAGACGGCCTATTCCAGAACCAAGCCGAGATCGACGCCTGGAAAACAGCCGGGAAAGGTATCCTTCAAGCGGATGTGAAACCGGGCGATGTGAAATATGTAGACCAGAATAGTGATGGTATTATTAATGCCTCGGATAAGACAAATCTGGGTGTGGGCATGCCTAATTTTACTTATGGATTTAATATTGGACTGGATTATAAAGGATTTGATTTCTCGGTGAATGCCTACGGTTCCCTGGGAAACAAAATTGTACAATCTTACCGCAATCATGCCAATAAACAAGCAAACTATACCACGCGAATATTAGACCGATGGACCGGAGAGGAGACTTCCAGTACAATTCCCCGTGTTACGGAAACGAATGTCAATTGGCAGTTTTCAGACCTTTATATTCAGGATGGAGACTTTCTTCGGATCAGCAATGTGACCTTAGGTTATGATCTGTCGAAGCTGATCAAATGGAAGTATGCTAATCAGATCCGCTTCTACGTTCAAGGACAAAACCTGTTCACGTTCACCAAATATGATGGGATGGATCCCGAGATCGGTTATGGAACCGATGGTTGGGTGTCGGGTATCGACCTTGGTTACTATCCAAGACCAAGGACTGTATTATTTGGCCTAAATGTTAAATTCTAAACACAAGAAATCATGAAAAAAACGAGCTATATCTATCATTCCATGTTATTTGGGTCCTTAATCTTAGGATCATGTTCATCCAGTTTTTTGGATGTCGAACCGATGACAAGCGTTTTGGAAAGCAATTTTTATAAAACCATAGCCGATGCTGACATGGCTTTGGTCGGCTGTTATGATGGTTATCAACGGACGACCTCCAATGGGAGCCAATCTTTCTATCTGACAGCAGAGGTGTCCGCCGACAATTGTTTTGGCGGAACAGGTACAACAGACGGTCGATCATTTCAGGCAATAGACCGTTTTGATATTGCGCAGTCCCAATCGGACAATAATATCTTTGATGGTACCTGGTCTGATTACTATGCGGGAATTTTTCGCTGCAATACACTCTTGGGAAAATTGGATGGCACTGATTTTTCAGGCAACACAACAGCGCGGGCACGTATTGAAGGGGAAACGAAGTTCCTACGGGCGACCATGTACTTTGATCTCGTCCGTCTATTCGAAAACATACCTTTGCTAACGAGCCCGACCAATGAGAATATTCCACAGTCGGATCCCAAAGCGATTTATCAACTGATTGTTTCGGACCTTAAATTTGCGGCTGCCAATATCCCAGCCACAGCTTACCCCAAGTCAGCTGCGGCAACCAATGATGGCCGGGCTACTCCATTTGCAGCAAAAGCGCTATTAGCCCGTGTTTATCTATTTTATTCAGGTTATTATGGTGGCGAGGATATCGGTGTCTCCAAAGCCGAAGCCCTGGCGGGACTGGAAGAGGTTATCGGTAGCGGCCAGTTTGCGTTGGTGGCTGATTTCAAAAATCTGTGGCCAGCAGCGAGTTATATCCCCAATGCAAGCAATAATACACTAGATATCTCCAAATATGCCGGCAAGGGAAATGCAGAGGTTGTATTTGCACAGAAATTCAACAATACATCGAACTACAACGGTTATGTTGATGGCAACCGCTGGGTCGTCTTTCTGGGCTTGCGCGGAAAAAATTGGTCGCCCTATGGCCAAGGATGGGGGGCATGTACGGTAAGCAAAAAGTTTTTCAATGAGTTTGACAACACGGATACGCGCAAAACCGCCTCAATTATTGATATCGATGGCGAGAACATCACTGGATTTGACCTCAAAGACCAGCGTGAGTATACAGGTTACACCATAAAAAAATACGCCCCCACGGCATTGCCGGATGGGACCACCAATACAGGTGGGGATAAGGATATGCAACTGTCCCAAGACCAGGATTACTTTGTCATCCGCTATGCTGATGTCTTGCTTATGGCGGCAGAACTCGGTTCCGCAAACGCGCAGAAATACTTTGATGAGGTAAGAAAAAGAGCTTATAAGACCAATTTTGTGTCGCTAGCAGTTTCAAAAAACAATATTCTGAAAGAAAGAAAATTTGAATTTGCGTTTGAAGGTATCCGCTATTGGGATGTATTGCGGCAGGGGCTGAATAATGCCGCCGCAACACTAGAAACAACAGAGGATGTGCTAAGTGGATCTGTACCCGAGAAGGTCATCGTGACTAAAGAGCGTTTTTTGACAACGAAAGGATTTATGCAAATACCCAATAAGCAGATTACCTTATCCAATGGTGTACTGAAACAAAATGCTGGATGGAACTAAACACAAGTATACGAGGACTCACTATTAGTTGAATTATAAATAGACAAACATGAAAAAGATATTCACCTATGCCATCTGCTTTTTTGCGGCGATGGTACTCTTTGGAGCCTGTTCTCCTGAGAATTATATATTGGGAGACATCGATGTCACATCGGCACAGTTGGAGAAGGGTAAAGCGTTTACCATTGAACATGATGCCAATAATCCCAATATTGTGTATTTAACGAGTTTGATGGATCCCAGATACACCGCTTTATGGGAGCATCCACAGGGACGGAGCCAGGAAAAAAAGGTGACCTTGAAAATGCCTTTCCCTGGTGAGTACACTGTCAAATTTGGTGTCGAGACGCGTGGTGGCATCGTCTACGGCGAGCCTGTGACCTTTAAAATCGATCAGATGTATGCCGAATTTATCAGTGACGAGACCTGGACCTTACTGACGGGCGGGGCAGGGGAAGAGAAAACCTGGTATCTCGATCTAGATGCTGACGGTATCTCCCGTTACTTTAAAGGTCCGCTGTATTTTTACGGTACCGGTGACTGGTGGGGAAGCATCAACAAAACAGCTGCGCCCCTAAACAGCGATAGCTGGAGCTGGGAACCCGATTGGAAAGGCAATAGCTGGCTGATGCCGGCAGGCAATTATGGAAGTATGACTTTTGATCTGAAAGGCGGCGCAAACATCAACGTGAATCATGCCATGCTGGGCAAAGTCCAGAAGGGGACTTTTAATATCGACACCGAAAAGAAAACCATCCGCATGACTGGGGCTTCGCCTTTACATGGAAAACCACAAGATGGGATTGTCGTCGACTGGGGCGATGTCCGTATTATGTCGTTGACCGAGAATACCATGCAATTGGCGGTATTGCGAGATCCCGTGCTTTCGAACGACGGAGCAGCTATGCTGACCTTTAATTTTATCAGCAAGGCCTACAAGGAGAGTTTGGCCGGAGATGCCAAAGATAACAATAAGACCCCATAAATGTATGCTGAAGCAATTAGTTGATACTGGGTATAGCCGAATAATGATCCTGCTCTTCCTCTTATTTGCGACCGCAGGCTCCTTAAGTGGACAGTCCGGAAAGGTTATTGATTTTAATGGGGGCTGGTGGTTTAAACTGGACAGCATCCAGCAATATAGCAATGGACGAAACGGAGAGGGCTGGCGAAAGCTCGGTCTACCACATGACTGGAGTATCGAAATGCCATTTAGAGAAAACAGCCCTGCAGGTAGCGGGGCTGCTTACCTCGATGGTGGCGTAGGCTGGTATCAAAAAACGTTTAAGTTGGCTCAGGCTGAGCGAGGGCAACGGATATTTATTGCATTCGAAGGTGTATACGAAAACAGTGAGGTCTGGATCAATGGGCATTTCTTAGGAAAAAGACCCAATGGTTATATCGGATTTGAATATGAGCTTTCCCCTTATTTATACTGGGATGGTAGGGAAAACCTGCTTTCAGTAAAAGTAAACAATAAGAATCAGCCCAATTCGCGTTTCTATTCGGGGTCGGGGATCTATCGGGATGTCAAATTAATCAGCCGGAATCCAGTCAGCATAGGAACGAACAGTACCTTCATAAGAGCTGGGCAGCTCAGTGAGAAACGTGCTGTCGTGGATCTCTCCCTGGAAATTGAGCATAGCCCTAAGGCATCTAAAAACATGATGTTGTTGACAGAGGTGCTTTCAGCTCAAGGTGCTGTTCTAGCGAGTAAACGTACTACGTTGAACGCCCTCAAGGCAGGTCTGCATCCCCTCGATCAGCAGATAGTCCTCGAAAATCCCATCTTATGGGGTATCGAAAATCCCTATCAATATACAGCAAAGATTAAACTTATTGTTGATGGTCGGGTTGTAGATGAACAGCTTACGAAATTTGGCTTACGTAATTTTAGCTTCGATCAGCAACAGGGCTTTATGCTCAATGGGAGGCCGCTTAAAATCCGTGGGGTCTGTTTACATAGTGATCTCGGCGCTTTGGGCATGGCATTCAACCGATCTGCAGCATTACGTCAGCTTCGCATCATGAAAGAAATGGGGGTGAATGGAATACGGACATCACACAATCCTGCGGCGCCAGCGTTTTTGGACCTCTGCGATAGCTTGGGTTTTGTTGTGATGAGTGAAACCTTCGATGTCTGGAAAGGGCGTAAAAATCCCTATGACTATCATTTATATTGGGACGAATGGTACAAGCGGGACTTTGTTGACCATATCAAAAGGGACCGGAATCATCCGTCGTTGTTTATATGGTGCCTGGGCAATGAAGCGCAGGAGCAATGGCATTCCAAAGCTGATGGTGCAGCGATTCCGATTGCGCTGGCAGCAATTGTCGATAGTCTGGATGGCACACGTCCGACCACCATTGCCAATAATGAGCTCTCCAAAGCCAATCCGGTGCTGATGAGTTCGGCGGTAGATTTGATTGGCTACAACTATAACCATAAGAAATGGGCAAGCTTCCCACAAGATCATCCTGAAAAGAAGTTTATCGTAACGGAAAGTACTTCGGCATTGGAAAGCCGCGGAACGTATGATTTGGTGCCACATGATTCTAGTCGCATGTGGCCAGAACGATGGGATATTCCCTTTTCTGACGGGAACAAAGACAGGAACATATCGGCTTACGACAATGTATTTACACCATGGGGATCAAATCATCAGACAAGCTTGAGGTTGATGGAAAAGTACGACCATATTGCGGGCATGTATGTATGGACTGGATTTGATTATCTCGGCGAACCCACACCCTACACCTGGCCGGCACGAAGTTCGTACTTTGGTATTGTGGATCTAGCTGGATTTCCGAAAGATGTCTACTATCTGTATCAAAGCGTATGGACAGAAAAGGCGGTCTTACATGTATTGCCTCATTGGAATTGGAAGCAAGGTGATCGGGTAGATATCGTAGTATATTTTAATCAGGCTGACCGGGTGGAGCTTTATCTGAACGGTAAAAAGATAAGGGAGCAGTCCAAAGACCCAGATCGGTACGACCTTGTATTTAAAGCTGTTGAATTCAAACCAGGGGAGATTGAAGTAGTATCGTTTCAAGGTGGCAAGAAACTGCTAAGTAAAACGATCCGTACCGCAACGAAAGCGCATCATATACAATTGTTTGCAGAAAATGTGACTTTCAATTCGGCAAATAAAGAACTTTCCTTTGTACATGCTTATATCGTGGACGAGTTTGGCACGATCGTTCCTGATGCAGACGATAAAATCGAATTTGAGGTGGAGGGAGATGGTGCAAAAATTGTGGCGACAGACAATGGCAATACGACGGATCTGACGAGCTTCCAATCTGCTTCCCGCAATGCTTTTCATGGTAAAGCCTTGGCGATTGTCACGAGCAAAAACAAAGGCAAAATACAGGTAAGGGCAAAAAGTAAAGGACTAATTTCGGGTGATATTCAACTTGAAGCCAATTAGTTCTTGGCTTTGGTCTGCGCTGGATTTGTATGTTTTTTTTCACTAATAAGAGCAAGGTCCGACCATGGTCGGACCTTGCTCTTTGTTGTATAACGCGATCATTAAGGCTATGATTTACTTGCCAATGCAGAATTTCGAGAAGATATTATCCAATAAATCGTCTGTCGAAACACTTCCCGTGATTTCACCAAGATGATATAGCGCTTGGCGGATATCCATTGCTAGGAAATCAGAAGTGACAGGATTGTCAATACCATAGATCACGCGTTCAAGTGAATCTGCTGTTTTTTGTAGCGCTTCTACGTGACGGATGTTGGTGACCATAACATCATCTGTATTTAAATTTCCTAATTGTACACGATTGATCAATTCGTCTTTCAATTCCTCGACGCCAATTTGCTCTTTTGCTGAAATGTAGAGCGGATTAAGGACATTGTAAACGTCTTTTTGCGCCTCAGAAAGCAAATCTGATTTATTGATAATGGTGACAAATGGAATTTGTAGTCGCTCGATTTCTGGTAATTGAGCTTGTACTTCTTCAACTTTGTCCTGTGTAGGATCGAAAAGATAAATGATCAATCGTGCCTGTTTCATCTTTTCACGGGTGCGTTCAACTCCTTTTGCTTCAATAACATCTGCCGTCTCACGTATACCTGCAGTGTCAATAAATCGGAATGTGACGCCATGAATATTAATTTCATCTTCAATAGTATCACGCGTAGTCCCTGCAATATCGGAAACAATGGCACGTTCTTCATTTAAGAAAGCATTCAATAGGGTTGATTTTCCAACATTCGGTTTCCCGGCAATGACAACAGGAACACCATTTTTAAGGACGTTACCTTGTTCAAAAGATTGTATTAATTTTTGAACAATGACCTGTATTTTGTTGATTAGATTTTTTAGCTGATCCCTGTTCGCAAATTCCACATCTTCTTCCGAAAAATCAAGCTCTAATTCAATTAGTGATGCAAAGTGAATGAGATCTTCACGAAGGGATTTAAGCTGATTGGAGAAACCGCCCCGCATTTGTTGCATCGCCACTTGATGCGAAGCTGCAGAATTGGATGCAATTAAATCGGCAACTGCTTCTGCTTGCGATAAATCCATGCCGCCATTGAGAAATGCACGTAGGGTAAATTCTCCCGGACGAGCAGCACGTGCTCCTTTTTTGATCAGTAAATTTACAACGCGCTCGATAATATATTTGGAGTTGTGCGTTGATATTTCCACCGAATTTTCTCTCGTGTAGGAGTTCGGGGCTACAAATAAAGAAACAAGTACTTCATCTATAATCTCTTCGCCATCCCTTATGGTTCCAAAATGGATAGTATGCGATGCTTGTTGAAGCAGGTTCTTTCCTTTAAATATTTCGTTTGTAATTTTTATGGCATTCTGACCCGAAACGCGTATGACAGCGATAGCTCCATTTGTTCCAGAAGATGTCGCTAATGCAACAATGGTATCTTCAGTGATATATCCCGTATTTGACATGGTACAAAGATACGTTAAATTGGAATAATGGATTCTATATATTGCGGCACAAATTAAATTCATCTTGACCGATTAAACCTTTGTTCAAACATTGATGTCATACCCATAGAAACGCTTGTAAAAAAGAATGAAACACAGGCGGAGTGAAATTAATTTTTAAATTTAAATTATACTGTTATGAGAAAGATGATATACTTCGCGTTGGCAATAGGAGGACTTGTCTTAATGGCTCCACAACAATCGTCCGCTCAGTATCGGGGACATGAACGTGAGTGGAAACAGGACAAAGAGCGTAGAAAATATGAAGAGAAAAGGGATAAGGAATATCGAAAATATTTAGAAAAACGCGAAAAAGAAGACCGTAAGTATCATAAAGAAGTAGCTAAGTCATACCGAAAAGGGTACCGTCATGGAGCACCGGCCTGGGCAAGTGCACATCGTTACGATAGTAGACACCATGTATACTTTAGAGATTACAAAACATTCTATGACCCTTACAGAGGAGGTTACGTGTATATGCGCAATGGCCGTTGGAATTTTTCATCAAACGTGCCTTCGTTTATGTTGAATGTCAACTTGGGAGCAGCCAATATCCGGATTGTAAAAGATGTTGCAATTAGCAGACATCCTGAAGATTTTTACAACGACTACCGTTGGGATTAGAAAGAATTTATCTTGTTGTTTGAATATAAAAGCCTCAATCTTTAGGGAGATGAGGCTTTTCTTTTTGCTAGTCTTCTTCGAAACTGACTTTATTCACTTCAAGCGACTTTATCCGCGCTAACGATTCAATTCTTAAATCGGACAATTCTCTTAATCTTTTGCCACCTTCCTGGAAGGATTTTTCGATAATAAATCCCATGCCCAATACTGAAGCCCCCGATTGTTTAACGAGATCGAGCATACCAAAAGCAGCATTTCCATTGGCCAAAAAATCGTCTATAAAAAGAACATTGTCGCTCGGCGTAAGAAACTCTTTGCTGACACAGATGTCATAGGTTCGGTTCTTAGTAAATGAATGCACCTGGCTCACATACATATCGGCCATGGTCGTGGGTTTTGCTTTTTTTACAAATACAACCGGGAGTTCTAAAAGGTAGCCAAGCATAATCGCTGGGGCTATTCCGCTTGCTTCAATTGTAATGATTTTATTGATCGGGAGGTCTGCAAAACGGCGGACAAATTCCACTGCAATAGATTTCATCAATACGGGGTCCATCTGGTGATTGATGAAGTTGTCTACTTTAAGTATGCCTCCTGCGAGACTTTTACCGTCATGAAGGATTCTATCCTTTAATAATTTCATGTTTTACTTGTATAAATATAGCGTGCTATGTCAAAATTTTGATCAATTGATCCTTAATCCATCTCCATTTGATAGAGGTTATTGAACTCTTCTTGATGATGTTCGAGAATGACCTTCCGTTTCATTTTTAAGGTTGGTGTTAACTCTCCATTTTCAATTGTAAATTCGTCGGTTAAAATAATCGGTTTCTTGATCTGCTCCCAGTTACCAAAATGCTGGTTTGCACGGCGCACCTCCTGATTGACTTTTTTTACAATGGCAGGGTCAGTCAGAAAATCGTCCTTTGTCATGGTTGCAAGTTCAGGAGCATCTGTTCTGGCCCAATCCAATAAATGGGCATAGTTTGGCACAATAAAGGCAGAGGCAAATTTCATCCCGTCACCGATTACCATTGCCTGTTCTATAAACTTAGATTCAACGAGCTTGGTTTCGATAGGTTGTGGTATAACGTACTTTCCACCCGAAATTTTGAACATCTCTTTTTTTCGGTCAATGATTTTTAAGAATTTTTCATCTTCCCACTTCCCGATATCTCCGGTGTGCAACCATCCATCAATGATGGTTTTATCCGTCTCTGCCTTATTCTTATAATAGCCCATCATGACGTTGGGACCTTTTACCAATATCTCTCCGTCTTCGGCGAGTTTTATTTCAACAAAACGTACAGGAAGTCCAACAGTGCCAATGCGAATACCTTTGATATAATGATTGACTGAAATGAGTGGGGAGGCTTCGGTCATGCCGTAACCCTCATATAATGGAATTCCTGCAGCTAAGAAGGCACGTGTTAACTTGCTGTGAAGAGAGGCTGATCCAGAGGCAACGGTAAGCAATTCGCCACCCAAAGCCTCATACCATTTGTTAAGGACAAGTTTCTTGGCAAGCTTTAGTTTGAGATTATAGGATAGGCTTCTTTTTTCAGGATTTGGATCATATTCTTCAGCGACTGAGACAGCCCAATCAAATACTTTTCGTTTGAAACCAGTGAGATCGTGGCCTGTTTTCATGATTTTCTCGTAAACTTTTTCCAGAATACGAGGGACAACGGTCATGATATGAGGTTTTACTTCCTTCAGATTATCACCTATTTTATCAAAAGATTCTGCGATATAGATCGTAAAGCCGAGATACATGTAGGTATATAAAACCATGCGTTCGTAGGCGTGGCAGGGTGGCAGGAAGGTCAATCCGCGGTCGTAAGCCTTGCAGGGTGTAATTTCTGCTGCACCTAACACATTGGAAAATATATTATTGTGTGACAGCATGACGCCTTTTGGTTTGCCCGTGGTTCCAGAAGTGTAGATCAGGGTAGCGAGATCTTCAGGTTTGATTTGATCGCGGAGCACTGCTAGTTTTTCTGGGGAGCAATTGGAGCCTATATCATTAAGTTCTTTCCAGCTGCGTGTTCCTTCCTGTTCGGCGATACAAAAAAGATACTTCAATGTATAGATTGAATCGGTTAGATTCATTAGGCGATCGTACAAGCTTTTGTTACTGACGATACAAACCCTGATTTCGGCATCATTAAAAATATATTGATAGTCTGTATCGGTAATATTTGGATAGATGGCCACCACGACTGCACCAATTTGCTGGATTGCAAAGTCAATCATATGCCATTCCATGCTACTGCCGGCAATGAGACCAACTTTCTCGCTGGGTTTCACGCCAAGTTCAATCAGCCCTTTGGAGAGGTTGTCTACTTGTTCAAGAAAATCTGCTGTTTTGATATAATTCCACTTGCCGTCCACTTTGTGCGCAAACATATCAAGATTGGGGTATTTGCCCATCTGTTGACGTGCAAGATCAAATAATCTAAGTTTTTCTTCCATTTCAAATCTTATTCTTTTAAGCTCCGCGGGAGCACCCTTCCAGTATGAACTTTGTTTTAAGGGAAAAGTTTGCAAACATAAATAATTGTTTCAAGAATATGGAATGATTTTGTAATTAGCTTGTTTCAAAAGTGCGAAGGGGAGCGATAGGTGAAGTGCTTTTGTGCTTTTCAAAAGTAGGGTGTTTCTTGGAGACCATTTGAGCATAGTTCCTTGAGTAGATGGACTTGATGCGCGCCAATTATAAAAAAAGCTAGTCGTTATCGACTAGCTTTTCTTCTTTGTTTTTCTTTGATCAAAAGCCCGAGCTCCCGACCTGTCGCTCCTGCGACTGAAGTATTTTCCTGTGCTCTACGGAAAAGGTATGGCATCACTGCTTTCACCGGTCCGTAAGGCATGTATTTGGCAACATTGTAGCCGTGTGCAGCTAAATTGAAGCTCAGGTTATCAGACATACCCAATAATTGTGCAAAGTAAATACGGTCGATTGATCTGTCGATACCGCGTCTGTCAATTTCCTTTGCAAGTAGCATGCTACTGTCCTCATTGTGTGTACCCGCCATTAGTCCAAAGTTGTCCAGATGGTCCAAGATAAATTCAATAGCTTCATTATAATCTCTATCGGAAGCTTCTTTATTTGGCTGGATGGGATCGGAATAACCTTTTTGCGCAGCGCGAGCACGTTCGATCTCCATATAGGCACCACGAACGATCTTAGCACCCATGTGAAATCCTCTAACTTTGGCGTATTCAAAGTCAGCTTTCAAAGATGCCAACTTATCACTACGGTACAATTGATAAGTATTATATACAATTGGTTTTTCCATATTGTATTTTTCCATCATTTCACGAGCGATATCGTCAATTGCATCTTGGATCCATGAATGTTCAGCATCTACTAAAACTTTTACACCAGCTGCATGACAAGCTTTACAGATGCGATCGGTACGATCCAACATACGTTGGTATTCTGCCTGTTCACTTTCTGTCAAGGCTTCCTTTGCATTGACTTTTTCAAACAGTTCAAATCGGCCTAATCCAGTTGGTTTAAATACTGAAAATGGAATGTATTTGTTTTTACTGGCCGCGACTACGGTGCGCAATACCTCGTTGCAGCAAGCGTCAAATGCACTTTCAGTTTCTTCTCCTTCAACGGAATAATCCAATATTGTTCCTACACCATTCTCTCCCAATTCGTTAATCGCATTTTCGCAACCTTCGATGGTCTCTCCGCCACAAAAATGCTTGAAGATTGTTTTACGGATGATACCCTGGATAGGTAATCCGATGTTCAGTGCAAAGTTGGTCATGGATGGACCTACTTTTGTCAAGAAGTTATTCGCTATTATTTTGAATAACCAATACGCTCTTTCCAAATCCTTATCGCTTTTACTTTTAAAAGCAATCTCTGTATTATCAAAGGATAATGTCTTGGGCTCAGAATTCTCAATCATAATCTTTATTTGCAATAAGGCAAATGTAGCAATTTACTAAGCATTAAAACGATGATAATTCTTGTATTCCTCAGTGAAACCACTATTTTTGTGAAATGCAAGAATTTAAAATCGAGGGCGAATATATCCAGCTTATACAGTTACTTAAAGCTTTAAATTGGGTGGAGCATGGTGCTATGGCTCAATGGGTTGTAGCGGAAGGGTATGTAAAGTATAATGGGCAGGTCGATTACCGGAAAAGGCTCAAATTGCGACCAGGAGATGTTGTTGAATTTGATGGGATGCAAATAAAATTGGTGTAATATTAAACAATATTGGTAAATAGAAAACTTAAACCTTAAAGAATCGTAGAATGGAAGTCATAGAAAGTTTGGGCTATCAGGTATATTTTGATGATACGTTGGCCTCTTTGGAGGCGTTTTTAGCTGAGCGCAGTTACTCAAAGATCATCGTCTTGGTGGATACCAACACCTTGGATAATTGTTTACCCTTATTTCAGCAGGCCTTACCCAATTTGGCGAATTATGACGTGATAGAAGTAGATCCTGGCGAGGAAAATAAAAATATTGATTTCTGTATTGGCGTATGGCATAATATGCTCGATTTCGGAGCGGATAGGCATTCGTTGATGATCAACCTGGGTGGTGGGGTAGTCACCGATATGGGGGGATTTGCAGCGTCAACTTTCAAAAGAGGGATGGATTTTATTCAAATTCCGACGACTTTACTTTCCCAGGTAGATGCATCGGTAGGAGGTAAGACCGGCATTGATATGGGCAGTGTGAAAAATATTATTGGAACTTTTGCACAACCTCAAGCAGTATTTATTTCAAGCCAGTTTTTGAAAACCCTAGATCAGCGTCAGTTAATCTCAGGTTTTGCTGAAGTAATTAAACATGGACTGATCTTCGATCGGGCTTACTATGAGCGAGTGAAAACATTAGAGATCGATCAAATCGACAATTCTTTGGTCAAGCATTCTGTTTCGATCAAAAACCGTGTTATCCTTGAGGATCCGAAAGAAAAAGGACTACGTAAAATATTAAACTTTGGTCATACAATTGGTCATGCTATTGAGGGATACTCTTTGTTGAACGATGCTTCACCTTTATTACATGGAGAAGCTATTGCAGCGGGAATGATTTGTGAGGGGTATCTATCGCATAAATTGAATGGTCTGCCTTTGGATGAATTAAACGATTTGATCCAAACCTTCAGAAAATACTTTAAAGATTATACATTTGATTCATCCATTGATACAGCCTTGTTGGATTTGATGCGAAATGATAAGAAAAACTTGTCCAATCAGATCGGTTTTGCATTGCTTGACCAAATTGGCAGTTGTCAATATGATATCTACGTTTCTGAGGAAGATATTATTGAAAGCCTTGATTTTTACCGTGAGCTAATCACACCATAATAAAACAGAAAAGCCGTGTATCGGGAGAATGCACGGCTTTTCTTCACAGCTATTTTTATCGCGATTTCGTTTCGTAAAATAGTAAACCTAAACTTTAATCATCATAATAACCATTTATATCATGAATAGAATCTTCATTTTTCTGTTTCTCCTGTTGGGGATATCAGCTGCTGTTCAGGCACAAAGGCAAGTATTGATCTTTAGCAAGACAAAAGGGTTTAGACACGGAAGCATCGAAAAGGGCGCAGAGGTACTTAAGCAATTGCTTGATAAAGAAAAGATAAAATCTGATCATTCGGAGGATGCAGCTCTGTTTACCGATCAGGGATTGAACAAATATGACGCCGTTATCTTTCTGAGCACAACCGGCGATATTCTCGATAATGCGCAACAGGAAGCTTTTGTGCGGTATATCCAATCGGGAAAAGGGTTTGTGGGTATCCATGCAGCGACGGATACTGAGTTTGATTGGCCATGGTATAACGGCCTTGTAGGGGCGTATTTTGCGTCTCATCCTGCTGTACAAAAAGCCAAAATTGATGTGCTGGACAGAAAACATCCGGCCACCAAGCACCTCGATCCGATCTGGTGGCACAAAGATGAATGGTATAATTTCAAGGATGTGAAGGACGGATTGCATGTGTTGATGAATTTGGATGAAAAAAGCTACCAAGGAGGAAAAATGGGGGATCAACATCCAATCTCCTGGACCCAGAGCTACGATGGAGGGAAAGTCTTCTATACCGGGCTTGGACATACCGATGAGTCCTATGACGAACCTGAGTTCCAAAAACATTTAATTGGAGGAATTTTATCTGTTCTTCCCAAGAAAAAGTAACTTATTTTATAGTTGGCGTTTTCTTAAATAGGGCATGGTACATGCTTCTATGTGGCAATAACACAATGAAAAGTCCCAAATGGTCATTCCATTTGGGACTTTTTTATAATTGATGGCGAATGGGAAGAGAACCGATTTTGCCATTTAATCGGGTTTAATAGTTCAGTTTATATTTTGCGCCGATACTAAACCAACGACCGGGCATTGGAACGGCGGCAGCTTCTATATAGCTCTTGTCAAATATATTCTGAACATCCACAAAGATGTTTAAGTCTTGGAGTTGGTACGATCCTCTTACGTCAGCGATGAAATAAGATTTGTAACTGATACGCTCATTAAAGCGGTTTGCAGAAGTGAACATCCAGTTCTTGTGGTTTATGGTAAAGTTGGCAATAACTTGATGCCTTAAGCTTTCAATAGCATATTTGGATAGTATCCCATCTGCTAGTGTTATGCTTGGGTTGAGATAATTATAACTTAGCGTTGTAAAGTATCGTGTCGTTGCGCTGGGATCATTGATATTATATCGGAATGAAGCATTGAATCCATCAATTTTATTTTTTTCAATATTTATTGGTTTCCACGGAATGACCGTTCCGCTTCCTGTAGTGGCATCCTCTTTTTGCCAGTCGATGAAATCGCTTATCCTTCGATGGAAATAGCCCACTTGCGCAATAACTCGATTGGATAAGTATTTTATACCACTTTCTATCTGATAGGCATTTTCAGAGCTCAGTGTGGGGTTTCCGACGTTGGCTGTCTGATTGGTGTAAAGATCCGTAAAGGAAGGGATGCGTTGGCTAGAACCTGCGTTGACTACAATCTTCCAATGTTCGGTAATATCATAGCCCAAATCTAGACCCGGGAATACCTGCCAGCCAAATTTTGAGTTATAATTGATGTAGGCACCCGAGTTGATCATCAGTTTTTCGATCGCCTCTGTTTTGAATTCCAGGTAGCCGCCGTAATTCTCCCGGTTATGGTCGCCAATACTGGTGCTATTGATACGTTCAAATCGACTTTCCAGTCCTAAGCCAAATGTACCATAACTATGCTCCAATGTAGCATTGATTTCAGCTCCAAAGACGTTGCTGTAATGTTTGGACCTACCTTTGGTTGTTTCTCTGCCTAAATACCAATATTCATCTTCGTTGTAGCGATTACTGAGGCGTGGACTGATGGAAAATGCCTGTGTTAATTGATGCTTGGACTGCAGGGAAGCGAAAGCTGTCTTAACCTGTTCATACGCTTCCTTGTCATTCGGTGCAGCATAGTAACCATTGGCTCCAAATTGATTGTTGATATAGCCAACATTGGCTTTTATCATATTGGCTGTATTCGGTTGATATGTCCCGTCATAATAGAGTTTATTGTTATTAGAGGCTGTATTATAGCGTTGTCCATTCGAATCTTCGTGGCCAAAATATAAACCGTGGCTTGTTTGTTTGGTTAAGAACTGTGAGCCAAGCTGAACACCTTTACCATAATACTTGCCTGCACTTGTCTGCTCATTATCTTTGAATGAAGAACCACTATACACCTGGGCACTAATTTGATTTGATTCAATTTTTTTTGTTACGATGTTAATAGCGCCGGTTAGCGCATTAATGCCGAAAATTCTGGATGCTGGTCCTCGAATGATTTCGATACGTTCGATGGCCTCCAGCGGAACCGGAAGGTTCATATTGTGATGGGCACTCTGTGGATCGGTGATTTTAACACCATTGAGTAGGATCGCTGTCTGTTCAAAAGAGCCTCCGTCGATACTTATATCTGCCTGCGAACCGAATGGTCCACGTTGGCGAATATCAACTCCTGGGATATTGCTAAGCAATTCGTTGATTGATCGATTTGGTAGTCTCTGTATATCTTCCTGCGTCAATATTTGGATGTTCTTGCTTTGTTTTGAAAAAGGGATCTGTAAGCGATTTTGATTAATGATGACTTCACCCAAAGCGGTTGTGTCTTTAATCTGCGCAGTCGCAGCTCCAATACTCAGTACTAATGCAAGTTTTGTTAACGTAATATTCTTATTCAACATGCTTTCCTAGATTTTACGCTGCAAAAGTAGCTTAGCAGATTAAAAAACAAATAGTCCGGTGTGAATAATACTGGTAGTCCGGATGATGTTTTATAGCCTTTTTACATCCATTCTTCTCTACCGATACGCTTTTTCCCTGTTATATCGATGTGATCTTGCTTGTTGGTGCTTTTTATTTTTTCGATGTTGGTCAAATCGGGTTGGCCAGATTCGAGCCAGGCGGAATACCAATAGGAGGCAACACGTAAGATGGTTTTTTGCATTCTCCTTTCTACCATACCGTTCATGGCTTCATGATAGGCTCTGGCATAATTATCAGAGTAGGTCCATACCAATTGATTGTTTCGTTCAATAAATGATTTTTTTTGAGATGCCTTAAATTGACGATCGAGACCAGCTTCAATCGTTAAGACAGAATCCACAAGGCGATTACTTTCGTAAACAATAACCCAGGCCTCTTGTAGAGGATCTTTGATATAGCTCGCTTTTCCGACGCGAAGGTTGTATTTTTCGGAAAACATTTCCGGTAAGCGGCTTTCCCAGAATGCATGTATGCCTAGTTGATTGGTGAGCTGTCCATTGTAATTTTTAGTCGTATGCAATGGAACATGGGCGTCTGCAATATAATGGCCCAGTTCTGCTGAGTGTTTGATGATTCGTTTATAATCTTTTGCTTGAAAGGCCTTAACAAGCTTTTGATAGGTAAGGTTGATTTGCCAGGGTACTATACCATTTTTTAACAATTGACTTTCTTGAAATCTTTCTTTGGCTTGTGACCAATGTAGGGGTATGGTGTCAATTGTACTTTCCTTAAGGTAGTCCTCCATATCGATAAAATGTCTCGGGCCTTCAGCGCTATCTGTGAAGCAACGTTTGTCTGGATCGACCGCTTTTTCGGTAATAAGGTCGATATTGGATTTATAAAATTTTGCCAACTTTGCTGGTAGGGAGAAAACGGCATAATGATTAATTTTTTTATGCGCAAAAAATCCCCACGATGTTAAAATTAGCATGGCGATTATGCAAAGCATCTGATAAAATAGAGACTTCATGGGGTATCAAACTGGCTATTAATTAATTGTTGATATTAAATATACATAAAGGAAAATTAAAAATGGATTAACTGTATTTTTTATTGATGTTAATTTATATTTTCTTAACATAACTAAGCAATAAAATAATATTGATACTCGTTAAAATTGATTAATTTGCCGACACAAAATGCAGTCGTTATGAAGATATTGTATGCCGTACAAGGGACAGGAAACGGACATCTGAGCCGTGCAATGGATATTGTCCCCTGTCTGAGGGAGTTAGGGGAAGTTGATGTTTTGGTTAGTGGAATTCAAGCGGATCTATCATTACCTTTTGAAGTGAAATACCGTTATCATGGGCTGAGTTTTATCTTCGGTAAATCCGGCGGGGTAGACCTGTGGAAAACTTTTATGAGTTCGACGATCCGCAAATTTACGAATGAAATTAAGAGCTTGCCCATCGAAAACTATGATTTGGTGATCAATGATTTTGAACCGATCTCTGCTTGGGCTTGTCATTCAAAAGATCTAGAATGCATTGGGCTGAGCCATCAGATCGCTGCTTTAGACCCCTCGAGCCCCAAGCCAGAAGATAGTGACATGTTGGGCAAATTTATCATGAAAAATTATGCCCCGTCTACCCATTCCTATGGTTTCCATTTCAAGCGGTACGGCAAGAACATTTATCCACCGGTTATCCGTAATGCTGTTCGTGAATTAAATGTCACCGATCAGGGACATTACACTGTTTACCTCCCCGCATATGACGATGCGCATCTTTTAAAGCATTTGATGAAGTTTCCGGACGTGAAATGGGATGTCTTTAGTAAACATAATTCAAAGGCATTTGACATGAAAAATGTAACGATAAGGCCGATCAATAACCAATCTTTTATTGATAGTATGGCATCTTCTTCTGGAGTTTTATGTGGGGCGGGTTTTGAAACACCGGCAGAAGCGTTATATTTGAAAAAGAAACTGTTAGTTATCCCAATGAAAAACCAGTATGAGCAGCATTTGAATGCAGCGTCATTGGAAGAGATGGGAGTGCCTGTAATTTCGAGTTTAAAACAGAAGAACATGCTGGCGATAGAAGCCTGGCTCAACAGTAAATCTAGGGTTGACGTTGATTACCCTAATATCACGCAAGAAATTATAAATGAAATCGTGCAGAAGCACCGTTAAACACACATGAAGTATATCGCATTAGCCCTATTATCCTTGACGACGGTCACAGGATTTGCTCAACAAAAAAAAACGAACACGACGGCAAAGAAGAAGGTCGTCGCAACTAAACCAAGTGCAACAAATCAACTGAAAACGAAGGCCGATTCTGTGTCTTATGCATTTGGTGCCGATATCGGAAATTCCCTAAAGTCTATTGAGGTCGATTATTTGAAGTCAGATGTCATTGCAAAAGCAATTTCGGATGTTCTGAAAGGAGAGAAGTCTCTATTGGAAGAGGGGCAAGGAAGAGCTGTTATCCAACAGGCGATCATGGACGTTCGTGCTAAAAAAGAGGCTGCTAGCCGTGCTGAAGAAGATAAATTTTTTGCCGAAAATGCAAAGGTTGCTGGGATGAAATCTACAGCTGAGGGGATTCAATATCTTGTTCTAAGTCAAACCGAAGGGCCAAAACCAAAAAGTGACGATGAGGTAACAGTGCATTATAAAGGTACCTTATTGAATGGAAAGCAATTTGATAGCTCATATGACCGTAAGGAGCCGTTGAAACTATCCTTGGGTCAGGTGATCAAAGGTTGGCAGATTGGAATCCCGTTAATGTCCAAGGGGGCAAAGTATAAATTTTTTATACCAAGCAGATTAGCGTATGGCGAACGGGCAACAGGTGAAATTCCGGCAAACAGCACATTGGTGTTTGAGGTAGAATTGCTTGATATTGGTGCAGATGGAACAACGTAAATTAGGTAATACAAGCTTAATCGTTTCGGAAATAGGTTTGGGCTGTATGTCGCTAAAAAGCAATCAGTCCAAACAATCGAAAGATATTATCCAAAAAGCTTACGAGAAAGGGATCACTTTCTTCGATACGGCTGATCTCTACGATAAGGGTCTAAATGAGATGATCGTTGGGGAAAGTGTGCAAAGCTTTCGCAAACATATTGTGTTGGCGTCGAAAGTTGGTAACCTTTGGCGTGCAGATGGATCAGGTTGGGATTGGAAGGCTTCAAAGGACTATATTATCAAGGCTGTGGAAGGTTCCTTGTCACGTTTAAAAACGGACTACATCGACCTCTATCAGTTACATGGTGGTACGATAGAAGATCCGATAGAGGAGATTGTTGAAGCGTTTGAGTTGTTGAAGAAACAAGGGAAAATCCGTGCTTATGGTCTTTCATCAATTCGCCCAAATGTTATTAAGGCATTTTTATCCAAATCTGATATGGCCTCAGTTATGATGCAATACAGCTTATTGGATAGAAGACCTGAAGAAGAAATCAGTAGCTTATTGGAAGAACGGGGGGTAAGTATCGTCGTACGCGGCGTATTAGCCAAAGGTGTTCTCATTAACAAACCTATTGAACCTTTCTTGCAGTATAGTTCGGGAGAGGTGGCCCATATCGTGAGAAACTTGGCAAATCTTTCCAAACGTATCGGAAAAGACAATATGATTGTTGCTCTTTCTTATGTGCTTTCTAATGTAGCAGTAGCAACAGCACTTGTTGGTGTGAGTACCAAATTGCAATTGGATGAATTGATCAGAGCAAAAGAGCAGATGATCAAATTCAGTGATTCGGATAAGCAGCTTCTATTGGAAGGTGTCCGGTCGTTATACTATACCGAACACCGGTAAGCTTTACTATTTATTGAAAAATAGTCTTAATATTTTAGCGAGGTCTTCTTTTGTATCCACAGCGACAGTTTCATGCGTTGTAATTGCCGTTTGAATGGCGTAACCATTTTCTAACCAGCGCAGCTGTTCCAATGCTTCTGCTTCTTCTAGCATAGAAATAGGAAGTTGTGTCAGGGCTTTTAATGTATCTACCTGGTAGGCATATATTCCGATATGTTTATAGAATGTTTGCTTGTGTAGCCATTGGTCTTTTTCCACAGCTCTTAAAAAAGGAATGGTCTGCCGACTGAAGTAGATGGCTTCTCCTTTGGTGTTTCGGACAACTTTGGGTATGTTTACATTAAATAGTTCCTCTTCTGCTGTAATTTCCTTGACCAAGGTCGCAATCTGCGTAGTGGTATCTTCAAAACAACTTGCTAAAAGATCAATTTGTGCGGGGTCGATAAAGGGTTCGTCACCCTGTATATTGATGGCAACATCATAGCCTCCTATATTTGTTATGACTTCGGCGCAACGATCTGTTCCCGATTGGTGATGCGCTGCGGTCATGACGACTTCGCCACCAAAAGAGCGTACAGTCTGTGCGATGCGTTGGTCGTCAGTAGCAACAACAACCTCGTTTAATTTTGTTGATTTTTTGACCTGTTCGTAGACACGCTGGATCATCGTTTTTCCTTCGATGTCGATTAGCGGTTTTCCAGGGAATCTACTCGATGCATATCGGGCAGGAATAATACCTAAAAATTTCATTTTTTATTTTTTATCATTGGCTGAGGAAATGCGCGTTTATTAAAAAGCCTGTAAAATCAATTGACTTACAGGCTTTTTGATATCGCAGTTATTCGAACAATCCAAATAATTCGGCTTCGATCTTTTGAATGATATTTCCGAGGTCCTCTGGGTTTGTGGTAAAATCCAGATTGTCTTTGTCGAGAATCATGACCTTACCGTCTTTGTAATTATTGATCCATTTATCGTATTTATCGTTTAGCTTTGACAAATAATCCAAACGAATTGCAGACTCATAATCACGGCCCCTTTTTTGGATATTATTCACCAGGGTAGGGACAGAGGCTTTGAGGTATATCAATAAATCCGGCGGTTTGATATAGTGGATGATGCTTTGAAAAATATTACTATAGTTTTCAAAATCACGTGCGCTCATTAAGCCCATATCATACAAGTTTTCGGCAAAGATATAAGCATCTTCATAAATGGTACGGTCCTGAATCATATCAATGCCGGTTTCCTGCAATTTTACAATATGTCTAAAGCGACTGTTGAGGAAAAAAATCTGAAGATTGAAAGCCCAGCGTTTCATGTCCGAATAAAAATCTTCCAGATAAGGGTTGTTGTCTACAGCTTCAAACTGAGGTTCAAATTTAAAGTGACTGGCCAACATTTCGGTTAATGTTGTTTTGCCGGCACCTATATTTCCAACGATAGCTATGTGCATATTATTTCTAGCTTAATAAAATCTTCTAATACCAATAATCTCACGAACTTCTTTCAGGGTCTTGCGTGCGGACTCGCTTGCTTTTTCAGCGCCCATTTTTGCAACTTTAGCAATGTATGCATCATCGTTTGATATTTCTTCAATACGGGAGCGTACATCGTTGGTGGCAAGGACCATATCTTCGGCCAATTGCTTTTTGAAATCACCATAACGAATTTCACATTTGTTATAGAGTTCATCAAAATGCTGTAATGTGTCTGCAGTAGATACGACCTTCATTAAGTTAAAAAGATTTTGGATAGCTTCAGGTTTAGGCTGGTTCATCTCCGTCGGGCCTGAATCCGATACTGCGCGCATCACCTTTTTACGAATTACGGTTTCACTATCCGATAGATAAATACAATCAGCTTCACCGTTAGATTTACCCATTTTTCCTTGGCCTGCAAGTCCAGGAACTTTCACCAATTTGTCAGAATAGGAGAACGCAAATGCCTCTTTAAAATAATCTACATTATATAAGCGATTGAAGCGGTTACCAAAAGTCCGCGTCATCTCCAAATGTTGTTCCTGATCTTTTCCTACCGGAACTTTTGTGCCATGGTGAATCAATATATCACAGGCCATCAAGACGGGGTAGGTCAACAAACCTGCGTTAACATTGTCGGGATTGCTTCTAACTTTATCTTTAAAAGCTGTAGCGCGTTCAAGCTCGCCGAGATAGGCGTTCATATTCATGTATAGATAGAGTTCCGCGACTTCTGGAACATCAGATTGAACGTAAATAGTCGATTTTTCAGGGTCTATTCCTGCTGCTAAATATTCAACAATAACTTGGCGAACCGTTCCCTGAAGCCCATGAGGAGTGGGGTGGGTCGTTAGTGAATGTAAATCCGCAATGAAAAAAAAGCAATTATATTCGTTTTGCATTTTCACAAAATTGCTCAATGCGCCGTAATAATTTCCTAAATGTAATTTTCCGGTACTTCTGATACCGCTAACAACTGTTTCCATATTGCTGCGAATTTACGCATAAATTTGACAAAGTCGAATTAAATTCGGTCGCTGCCCGCCTTTTATAGGAATTGCTTTATTTTTTCAATTTTTTAGCTTCATTCCAATAAACGTCCATTTCTGCTAAACTCATTTCCTGCAGTTGCTGCTTATTTTCGGCTGCTTTTTGTTCCAGATAGGTGAAGCGTGCAATGAATTTTTTGTTGGTACGTTCAAGCGCATTTTCGGGGTTTATACCCATATGCCGTGCATAATTTATCAAGGAGAATAAGAGGTCGCCAAATTCGCCTTCCGCTTTTTCCTGATCCATTGGAAGTGCTGTCTCTAGATTAAATTCAGCTTTAAATTCGGCCAGTTCTTCCTCTACTTTTTCCCATACTTGTTTCTTATCTTCCCAGTCAAAGCCGACACCGCGCACTTTATCTTGAATACGATACGCCTTCACCAATGCGGGCAAACCTTTCGGGACGCCAGAAAGAACAGATGTGTTGCCTTCTTTGAGCTTGATTGTTTCCCAATTGGATTTGACTTGATCTTCTGTATCGGCATTAGTGTTACCGTAGATGTGGGGATGCCGCGTAATCAATTTATCACAGATTGCATTAAGTACGTCTACGATATTGAACTGTCCCTCTTCTTCGGCAATGCGCGCATAGAATACAAGGTGCATCAAGACGTCACCAAGTTCTTTTTTTATTTCGGGATAATCTTTTTCCAAAATGGCATCGGTCAATTCATACATTTCCTCCATCGTCAAATGGCGAAGGGTTTCCATGGTCTGTTTCTTATCCCAAGGACATTCAATCCGTAAGGTATATAAGACATCGAGTAATCGTTGAAATGCCAATTGAGGTGTATGCTGATAAGCTGGTGCTGCTAGATTTGCCATATTTCATCGTGTTTGGTAGCACAAAAGTAGACATATGATTTTGAATAAACTATTTCAATTTGCGGAAAACAAAACCCTTTTGTCAATCGTTTTATAATAAATTATAAAAATTAGAATTTAGATCGGATTTAGAACAATCAACTATGGAAAGAATGCATGGATACTCCTCTGCAAGTGTTGCCTTGGAAAAGTTAAACAACTTAGGTTACACAATAGACTATAATATCGAATTTGACGATTTGTTGGCTCATGCTGATGAGTATAAAATTGACTACTTATTTCGCTACGAAGGGGCGTCAGATCCTGATGATGAATCGACTGTATATGGTATCAGCAAAAATTCAGGACAGAAAGGCGTTTTTGTTGCTGGCAATTTATCTTTGATTGAAGGTAAAAAGCGCGATATTCTATTACAATTAGAGCTTAGGGAACGGGAGCGGTAGTCTTATGGGAAAAAATGAAATGGAAACCACCGAGCGGCTTGAGCAGCTTAAACTTTGGGCCCTGAAACGGGATGGTAAAGATGCGGCAGCGGAATATCATGATCTCGGGTCAGATCGTTGGTTGCAGGTGTATAGAAATGAAGCGCTCAACCTGATGAAATCTGGCGCCTACGACAAAGGGTCGAGGCTGTTTGAGTCATATGCTGAGGTTCACTACCCACACGAACTGGAAAAATTGATTGGCAAATTGGAGCGTAGTTACGACAGCTTACAGCGTTTTAGCCCAGGATTGCTTGAAGATGGTTTTTATAATCTCGTGTTGGGTGATATTCCTTTGCTTATGGCAGGTACGATCGTCGTTTTGCTTCGAACCAAAGAGTCTGATTTTCCAGCCGTTTATAATAATGATGCCGATGCCGACATGCGAAGTTCTCCAAATTGGCTTATACAGCAGTCAAACAGCGCTATTTGGGTGGATATGCACCAAACCGCATTAAATAATATTCACTACCCGGATAAAATTCTTTAGTCTGGCAAAATTTTTGTAGCCGATTGTATTAAAAAAAAGGAAAACTAACTAGGTTGTTCCTTTTTTGGATTTTTATTGAATTATAAACCCATTTTAAATTTTATTTTATGATGTTGTACATCGGCATTTTTGCTGTTATCGTTGTGGCTTGCGTGTTTTTTTCTCTTATGATGATGAAAAAGCAAAAGGAAACGGCCAAAAAATATGAAGGTGAATCCGGGATTGGCCTAGCCCCAGGTGTAAAAGATGAATTGTTAAATGATGAATTTAGCGAATTAAGAAAACAATTGAACGGCGCTCCAATCGACGCCTTTACGCAATGCGCGTATATTGCAACGGTTGGGGATAAAGTTGCTTCGGCTGCGGCGACAGCAGCGAAGACTGTTGCTTGGGCGGCTGTAGGAGTAAAGGCTCGTTACAATGAACGGGATAACGCTTCTTATCTGGTGCTTAGCAACAACGAATTGCATTACGTATTTTTTGATGAGGGGGAGGTGAGAGACCATTTGGTTTTCGATCATGAAACCTTGCTCAATGCACGGACTGCGCAGATTACAAATGCTGAAAAGGTAACGCGTATGGGCTCCGTTATGGGCTTGAAACCTAAGAAAATGCATCTTGACCTCAATGGAAATGGGCTCGATATCATGTATTATGGCACTGTTCAGCGTATGCCGCATGGTATTATTTCTCCAGGTTCAGGTATGTTTGAAACGCAAGCCAAGCTCCAATTGATGGGGCGTTTGTTTTTGGATAGATTATATAAAAAATATCCGCAGCTACAGAACTAACCCGTCTAGAAATGTCATTTTAGTTTCGTTTTAAATGAAGTAAATGTCCGCTTCTGCTTTATTCCGCGTTGCTTTTAGTAAATTGTATTTATCATAAAATTTATAACATATGAAAATTTTAGCAGATAAAGTAGCTTTGGTAACAGGAGCTGGTTCGGGGATCGGCCAGGCTGTTGCACTGGCTTATGGTAAAGAAGGAGCAAAGGTCGTTGTCTCAGATATCAATGAGCAAGCGGGCCAAGAAACAGTAAAACAAATTGAATCTCTGGGAGGAGAGGCCGCGTTCTTTAAAGCAGATAGCTCATCTCCGACTGACAATGAGGCGTTGGTAGCTTTTGCAGTCAAAACATTTGGTCGGCTCGATATTGCCTGTAATAACGCGGGTATTGGGGGAGAGACTGCCCTAACTGGAGAGTATAGTCTAGATGGCTGGAAAAAAGTCATCGATATTAATTTCAATGGCGTATTTTATGGCTGTAAATATCAGCTGGAGGCGATGGAAAAAAATGGAGGCGGAGTTATTGTGAATATGGCTTCCATTCATGGTACTGTTGCTGCTCCAATGTCAAGTGCCTATACTGCAGCCAAACATGCTGTTGTGGGATTGACAAAGAACATTGGTGCAGAATATGGTCAAAAAAATATTCGTTGCAATGCGGTCGGACCCGGCTACATTGATACCCCGTTATTGGCGAAGTTGGATAAAGAGCATATCAATGCATTAATCGGTAAACACCCTATTGGACGTTTGGGAAAGGCCGAAGAAGTCGCTGAACTGGTTCTTTTCCTAAGTTCGGATAAATCCTCCTTTATGACAGGAGGGTACTATTTAGTTGATGGTGGATATACCGCTGTTTAACAGAGGTCGTTTAATAAAAACGGGGATCCAAAGCTGGATCCCCGTTTTTATTATAATTGAGTTGACGATGGTTGGCAGCAGGTCCATATCATCCATTAAAATAATAACGGTGTTTGGGGGTGGAGCCGGTTTATTCCCATCTGTAATGGAAGCTGCAGAAGCGTCAAGGGTAAATAAGAATGGTATAAACGAAAATAGATGCTTTAAATCCATCGCTTGTATTTAATTATTTAACGGTTAAGTGTTCTTGCTTGAGGACCTGCTGAAAAGCGGGTCTTGTTGCATCATCATCGCCTGCTTCGGCTTTTAGTTTAGTCAGCTTTTTCTTCAACCGGGCAATTTCTTTGACATATTTTTTGTCTAGAATGGCGTTGTGTGTTTCCATGGGGTCCTGATGTAGATCATAGAATTCCCAGGCTGGTGCTGTTGTTTTGGAGTCACTACCTGTCATTTCTAAGGGCTGTCCGTAAAAATAAATCAGTTTGTAACGTTCATCACGGACTCCCAGGTGGGCAGGGCGTATTGGTGCATGTTGCCAGTAACGGTAATATAGGGCAGAACGCCATGCTTTGGATGTATTTCCTTTGAGGTTATTCCGGAAGCTTTCGCCTTGGATGTAAGCGGGTTTTTTGATGCCGGCATAGTCTGCAAATAGCGCAGCGAAATCGATATTTAGAATCATATCGTCTAATCGACTACCTGCTTTGATTTCTTTGGGGTAGCTGATTACAAAAGGCATGCGCAGTGATTCTTCGTACATGAGACGTTTATCCATGAAATTGTGTTCTCCCAAGAAGTAACCTTGATCGGAAGCTAGGATCACAACGGTATTTTCGTCCAAATTTGCGGTTTTAAGGTAATGCATAATTTTTCCCAGATTATCATCAATCCCAGCGACGCAACGCAGATAATCTTTGATGAACTTTTGGTAGATCTTTTTGCGAGCTTCTAAAGGGTCCATTCCTTTTGTTGAAAACGGAAGCTCGGGATAAGATGTCCAAAAGGGGCCAACCGAAGCTTGCTCATAACGGCGGCCAAGCTCTTCCAAGGGTTGGCCTTCAAAAGAGCGTCCAGTCGTGATTGCTCCTGAGTCCAAAAATGTAGGAGGATAAGGAAACTCCACATCTTTGTAGTAATCTTTGAATCGCTCAGCAAAATCAAAGGGTTCATGGGTCGCCTTGTAATGACACATTAAAAAGAAGGGTTTGTCTGGGTCGCGTGATTTTAACCAGTCCAGACTCATCGTTGTGGTGATATCATCTACATAGCCTTCGTAAGGTGTGCCAGCCTCTTCCTTATCATTCCAATTGTCTTTAGAGAGGTAAGTCGGGTTATGATAAACACCGTGTCCAGGTAGAACTTTAAAATCGTCAAATCCACTTGGCCTCTTTTTTAGGTGCCATTTTCCAAAAACAGCAGTTTGGTAGCCTGCATGGTGCAGATCCTTAGCGATGTTTTCCTTATCGGGATCCAAAGCATCTTCAAGTGTGTAAACTTGGTTTTTATTACTGTACTGTCCTGTCAGTATGGTTGCGCGGCTAGGGGTGCAAATGGAATTTGTACAGAAGGTATTATTGAGCACCGCCCCTTGACTGGCTAATTTTTCAATATTCGGATTTTTGACAAAATCTTTTAAAATATCACCGTATACGCCCCATGCCTGGGCCGTGAAATCGTCCGTCAGGATAAAGACGATGTTGGGGCGTTGTGTTGCGTTGTTCTTTTTCTGTGCTTGTGAAAAAATGGGCAAGAGGCCGCAGAGGAGCAATACTAATTTTTTATTCATGTGAATTCAGCGATATATGAGTCGACGAATTGAGTATACCGGATTACGATAATTGCTATAATCGTTCGTCTTGGTCTAGTTCTGTCTATTTGATTGTAGACAAATCTACTCTTTATAGACTACTATATCGCGAATAAACTGTAATAAATATGTTAGTCATCGACACCTTTTCCATCGAGAATATGCTGGTAGTATTTTTCGATTCTTGCCTCGCGAGTTTTCACTTGTTTTGCCTGGTTAAAGTAGAATAGATACCCTTTTTGCCGACCAGGCGTAAGTGATTGAAAGGCTTTTTGGAGCAAAGGGTCTTCCAGTAAGGCGCGCTTAAATTCTTCTGGTACAGGGTAATCAGTAGCTTTTCGCATGTCCACTTTCTTACCTGATTTTTCAATTTCGATGGCTTCCTGAATATATGCCGATATCACCTCTCGTAATGATTCAATCTGTTCAACAGTGGTGAATCTAAGCTGTCTGGCCGATTGAACATTTTCGGTTTGCTGGATCAATATATTTTTGGGATCTTTTAATAATGCACCTTTGTGGAATAGCAGTGCACAGTATTCTTTAAACCCGTGTATCAATACGACATTTTTACCTTCAAATGTATAACAAGGGTGCATCCATTTATAATCCTCTTGCAGTGTTTTATTGCCACGGACAATTTCTCTCAACAGATTGAATTCTTCATTCCATCTTGTCGCATTTTCAAAAAAATGTTCAATTTTTGGATTCATCATGTAGTGCTTTAGGTAAGTTTGGAAAGAATTTCTTGTAATCTGTTGTGCGCCATATTGATTCCTTGCGCAAAAGGCATCTGTAGCAGCTGGTTTCTAAACGCGACCGACTGAAATATAATATGGATGTGAAGCCTGCTACGTTCTGCACCTATTTTTTCAAATGTTAAATATTCCAATTGTACGGGAAATGTACTGTTTTCCATTTCAAACGTCCGTGTGATACGTTGATTGGGCAGGAATTCGTGTATCGTTCCATTTGCTTTGAACATGACCTGGCCATTATGGGAAGTTTCAAACGCATAGGAGCCATGCGTTTTATTTTCCAATTTCAGGACTTTGGTTCCCATCCACTGTTCAAAAATTTCGGGATCCTCGTATGCTTTGAAGAGCAGTTCAACAGGTAAATCGAACTCTCGTGTAATGACAATCTCCTGTTTATTATCCTCAGCCTGTACGTTGGTTTTTACCTCCATATTATTTGTTCTTGTAGTTTTGCATAATAGCTTCCAATTTATTGAATCTGTCATCCCACATTTGACGAAAAGGTTCGATGAAATCTGCAATTTCTTTCATCTTCGTTGGGTTGAGTTGATAGTATATCTCACGTCCATTTTGTTGAGACTTTAATAACTCACATGTTGTCAATATTTGTAAATGTTTTGAAACTGTCGGTCTTGCGGTGTTGAAGTTGGCTGCAATTGCACCTGCAGTCATGGCTTGTGAGGCCAAAAGAAGTAAGATCGCTCTTCTTGTTGGATCTGCTATAGCTTGGAAAACATCTCGTCTTAAGTTCATTTTGAAGTCATTTGACTACGAATATACGTGTAGTTATTTAGCTACGCAAATATTTTTTACATTTCTGTGGAGAAAATCGGTGGGCAGAAATGGAGATGACGAATAAAAATTCTTTCCTCGCGGATTTAAAATGAAAACGATCGAGAATTAAACCGACGGATCAATGTTTGGCGAATAATGCTAAATTAGGGTAATTAATTATAACAAGATGAAAACACAGTTATCGTACTTAAAAAAATTGAGCGTATTGGGGACGAAAACTTTAGTCAAATATTATTTGCTGGCTATTGTTTCGACTTTACTTTATTTGGTGGTTGGTAGTTTACAATTTAATGCTAGTCATGAAGCTTTCTTTTCGACAGTCAGTCCCGCACAAGCCGCGGCTAAATTCCTTTGGCTGATTGGATTGATCCTGCTACCAGTATTACTTTTTATTTTCAGCAACAAATATGTGTTTTCGAAGATTGCAAGTCTTGTCGTGGAGGAAAGGCAGGATGATCTCATTCTTCCAGCATTTGACAAAGTACTTTTAATTTTTCAATCAAATCAGCCCGATGTAGTACAAAATGTCGCTGATTATTCGTTTGCGAAACTTAAACTGATTAATGACGTAAAAAATACCAAAATTGAGAGCCCTTGGGTGAGACGCATTGTCATTTTTGGTCTGAACAAAGTGAAGTTTGATTCCTTGGATTTGGACAATAACACCAGCTTCTATACTATTATAAGGTCAAAGTTTATTGGTGTACTCGAAATATTGACCACAGCAAGTAGTAAGCCATTTTGGACATGTATTCTTGTCCAATGGCTTATGCTACTTTTTGTTTGGCTGACCAACTAAATGCGTTGATCACTGCAAGCAAGCAAGCAAGCAAG